>NZ_LSIC01000082.1 GCF_001556045.1 Bradyrhizobium sp. CCH5-F6 | reverse complement strand
GCTGCGAGGTCAGCGATCTCGGCGTTCTGCGCGACGAGCGGACGTCGCTTGCAAGCGGCCTGAAGCAGGTTGCAGGCGACCATGATCTGATCCTCACCACCGGCGGCGTCTCGACCGGAGAGGAGGATCACGTCAAGGCCGCGGTCGAGAGCATCGGCTCGCTGGTGCTGTGGCGGATGGCGATCAAGCCCGGCCGTCCCGTGGCGATGGGCATCATCGGCGGCACGCCGCTGATCGGATTGCCCGGTAATCCCGTCGCGAGCTTCGTGACGTTCGTCCATGTGGTGCGGCCGACGGTGTTGGCGCTGGCGGGTGGCCTGCCGGAGCCGCTGACGCCCATCCCGTTGCGTGCGGCGTTTGCCTACAGGAAGAAGGCCGGGCGGCGCGAATATGTGCGCGCTTCCCTGCGGCGCGCGCAGGACGGTGCGCTCGAGGCGATCAAGTTCCCGCGCGAGGGGGCCGGGCTGCTGTCCTCGCTGGTCGAGACTGACGGCCTCGTCGAGCTCGGCGAGGACATCACCAATGTCGAGCCGGGGCAGGACGTCGGCTTCCTGTCCTACGCCGATCTGCTCTAGGCGCCTTTGCGTTGACGCGATCGATTGGTCCCGCCATGTTGCGGCCATGACCAGAACGATGCTCGATCTCACCGGGCTGAAATGCCCGCTGCCCGCCCTGAAGACGCGCAAGGCGCTCAAGCCTTTGCAGCCGGGCGACCAGCTCGAGGTTCACTGCACCGATCCCCTGTCGGTGATTGACATTCCGAACCTGATCCGCGAGACCGGCGACAAGGTCGAGATCACCGAGCGCAACGAGGCGCGCATCGTGTTCCTGGTCGAAAAGAGCGGCGCCCCGTAGAAAGGCGAATGTTCACGGCGGCGACGTTTGACTATGCTGCGCCCGCAGGGGGAAACGGCCGGAGCTTCGCTGCAATGCGAAAGGCGCCGATTACTGCGGTGGATGATCTCAAACCTAAGACATCGGAGATGACTTTCTCAACATCGAGGGCCGCAAGTCCTGCAGTGGGCCGCGAGCCTGCCGTCAAGCTCGGCAAGGCGGCTGCAGGGCCGGAGTTCAGCGCGCTGGCGCAGGCTTCCATCCTGATCGTCGATGACGAGCCGGGCATGCGCAATTTCCTGGTGCGCACGCTCGCGCCGCGCTGCAAGCTGGTGGACGAGGCGGCCGATACCGACCAGGCCTCGCGCAAGCTCGACTCCAACCGCTATGACGTCGTCATTCTCGACAACATCATGCCGGGCAAGAACGGCGTCGATTGGCTCGCCGAGCAGCGCGCCGTCGGCTTTTTCGCCGATGCCATCCTGATCACCGCCTATGCCGACCTCGACACCGCGATCCAGGCCTTGCGCGCCGGTGCGGCCGATTTCGTGCTCAAGCCGTTCCGCTCCAACCAGATCCTCAACGCGGTGGCGCGATGCCTCGACCGTGTCCGCCTCCAGCGCGAGAATTATGTCCTGCGCTACGCTCTGCGGGCCTCGTCCGACCGCACCTTTCTGCGCGACAATCTGATCGGACAATCGGCAGCGACGCTGCGCGTACGTGAGACCATCGCGCGCGTCGCGCGCCTGCCGACCTCGATTCTCCTCACCGGTGAATCCGGCACCGGCAAGGAAGTGGCAGCGCGCTCGATCCATTCGCTGTCCGATCGCGCCGACAAGCCCTTCGTGCCCGTGAATTGCGCGGCGATCCCGCCCGACATGATCGAGGCCGAGCTGTTCGGACACATCAAGGGCGCCTTCACCGGTGCCGATTCGGGGCGCGAAGGCTTGTTCCTGTACGCGCATGGCGGCACGCTGTTCCTGGACGAGATCGGGGAGCTGCCGCTGCCGATGCAGAGCAAGCTGCTCCGCGTGCTCGAAGACCGCCGCGTCCGTCCGGTCGGCTCCGAGCGTGAAGTTCCGGTCGACCTGCGCTTCATCTTCGCAACCAACGCCGAGCTTCAGAAGGAGGTCGAGAGGGGCCGTTTCCGAGCCGATCTGTTCTACCGGCTCAACGTGATGCAGATCCGCCTGCCGCTCCTGAAGGATCGCGGCGACGACGTGCAGGAGCTTGCCACCATCTTCATGAGCAAGCTGTCGGTTCAGCTCGGCATGCCGCCGGTGCCGATCGACGCCTCGGTGCGGGCGGCGCTCGCAAGTTATGACTGGCCGGGCAATGTGCGCGAGCTTCGCAACTTGATCGAGCGCACGCTGATCCTCGGTGCCTTCCCCGACGATTTCGCCGGTCCCCGCAACGACGGTCAGTCGGCGCCCGCCGACAGTCTCGCGGAGCTGGAGCGCCGTCACATTCTCGGCGTGCTGAAGGAGGTCAATGGCAACCGCGAGGAGGCGGCTCGGCGCCTCGGTATCTCGCGCAAGACCATCGACCGCAAATGCGCGTTGTGGGATGTCTGATGCTGCCGGCCGCAGCGACGAGCCCGTGCGGGGACGCTCCGTCCGCTTCCGGTTGCTCGCGATCGCGTTGCTGCCGATGCTGGTCATCCTGCCGCTCCTGCTCGGCGTTGCGATCTATCGCTGGAACGCGAAATTCGACGCGACCCTGATCTCCAAGGTGAACGGCGATCTCACCATCGCCCACCAATATCTCGCCCGCATCCTGGACAAGACCGGCGTCCAGATCCGGGCGCTCAGCCTGTCGGCCCGCTTCCAGGAAGTGCTGGCGCCGGATGCGCGCGGCACCCTGCGGGATCTGCTCGAGGAGACCCGCAAGGAGATCGGTCTCGATTTCCTGTATCTGACCAACAGTCGCGGCGACGTCCTTGCCTCATCGCCGCCGTTGCAGCGTCGTCCGAGAAGCGACTGGCCGATCATCGTGTCGGCGCTGTCGGGCCAAGTCCCTGCGACGGGCATCGACATCTTCGGCAATGACGAGCTCGCCGCAATTTCGCTGGCCCTGGCCGAGCGCGCGCGATTGGACCTCGTGCCGACCCCGAACGCGGTGCCGACCGACCGCAGCACGGAGACGCGCGGCATGGTCGTGCATGCGGCGAGTCGGGCGATGCTGCCCGACGGTGGCGCCGCTGCGCTGGTCGGCGGCACGCTGCTCAACCAGAATCTGGAATTCATCGACACGATCAACGATCTCGTCTATCGCGCGGCGAGCCTGCCGGAGGGCAGCCAGGGCACCGCCACGCTGTTCCTGGACGACGTGCGGATATCCACCAACGTGCGCCTGTTCGAGGGACGGCGCGCGCTCGGTACGCGCGTGTCGGCGGCGGTGCGCTCGGCCGTGCTGGGCGAGGGGCGCACATGGCTCGACAGCGCCTTCGTGGTCAATGACTGGTACATTTCCGCCTACGAGCCGCTGGTCGACAGTTATGGCAAACGGGTCGGCATGCTCTATGTCGGCTTCCTGGAGAAGCCTTTCAGCGAAGCCAAATACCAGACATTGGTGATCATCATCGCGGCGTTCATCATCATCACCGGCGCGACCGTGCCGATCTTCCTGCGCTGGGCGAGCTCCATCTTCATGCCGCTGGAGCGCGTCACGGCGACGATCACCGAGGTGGAGCGCGGGAACCTCTCCGCCCGCACCAGGATGCCGGTGCTGGGTGACGAGATCGGCCGCGTCGCGGTTCATCTCGACAGCCTGCTCGACCAGATCCAGGAACGCGACCGGCAGCTCCGGGAATGGAATGAGGAACTGAACGTCCGCGTGCGGGAGCGCACGAGGGACCTCGAGCACGCCAATCTCAAGCTCGAGGCAACTACCAAGCAGCTCATCATGTCCGAGAAGCTGGCTGCGATCGGCGAGATCACCGCCGGCGTTGCGCACGAGATCAACAATCCGATCGCGGTGATGCAGGGCAATCTCGACGTCATCCGCAGCGTGTTCGGGGCCGATGCCGACAAGGCCAAGGTCGAGTTTCGCCTGCTCGACGAGCAGATTCACCGCATCAGCCAGATCGTGACCAAGCTGTTGCAGTTCGCGAGGCCGGAGGAATATGCCGGCTATGTCGAGCGCCATGCGCCGACCAGCGTCATCTCCGACTGCCTGCCGCTGGTGCAGCATCTTCTGAACAAGACCGAGATCGCCGTGGTCAGGGACGACCGCGCCAACCGGCTCGTGCTGATGAACCGCAACGAGCTGCAGCAAGTTCTGGTCAATCTCATCGTCAACGCGATACACGCCATGCCGGACGGCGGAACCCTGACGCTCCGCTCCTTCGATGCCGAGCGCGACGGGCATCGAGGCGTCGCCATCGAGGTCGCCGACACCGGCATCGGCATGAGCACTGAGGTAATCGAAAAGATATTCGATCCCTTCTACACCACGAAGCGGCGGCAAGGCACCGGTCTGGGCCTCTCCATCAGCCAGACGCTGATCGAGCGCCAGGGCGGACAGATCACGGCCGAAAGCCGCGTCGGCTCCGGAAGTACATTCACGGTGTGGCTGCCCGAAGCGTCCTGATTGGACATTTTGTCCGAGGCTTCCAGGACATTCTGTCCGGCGCGGCGCGTTGCGTTGCGGGAAGTCGTTGAATCGTCACGATGCGACTTCTGGCACGCGCGTTGCTCATCTCAGGACAGGGTGTTGAGGGGGGATGAGGGCGCAATAGCCGTCACTGCAACGCTGCTTTGCGAGGGGACAACCCGCGATCGGCAGCTTGCCCGGCGCACGTGACGCGATGCGCACCAGATGATTCCGCTTCGGCATGAAGTCCGACCTGTCATGCGCGGCTACCAAGCTCGCACATGACCGGTCTCAAACCGACGTGCCGGCAAGGCCGCGCTTGGGAGGTAATGCTTATGACGACTGCCGATACTGTTCTTGCACCGATTGGTGCTTCCGGCTTCCTCGATCGTGAACGCACGATCGCCACGGCCGGCTTCAATCGCTGGCTGGTGCCGCCCGCCGCGCTGTGCATCCATCTGTGCATCGGCATGGCCTACGGCTTCTCGGTGTTCTGGCTGCCGCTGTCGCGCGCGATCGGCATCACGGCGCCGAAGGCCTGTCCGGACATGTCGCTGTGGCAGGAGCTGTTCACCACGAGCTGCGACTGGAAGGTCGCCAGCCTGGGCTGGATGTACACGCTGTTCTTCGTGCTGCTCGGCGTCTCCGCCGCGATCTGGGGAGGCTGGCTCGAGCGGGTCGGTCCGCGCAAGGCCGGCTTCGTCGCCGCTCTGTGCTGGTGCGGCGGCCTGTTTCTCGGCGCGATCGGCATCTACACCCACCAGCTCTGGCTGATGTGGCTGGGCTCGGGTGTGATCGGCGGCGTCGGTCTTGGCCTCGGCTATATCTCGCCGGTGTCGACGCTGGTGAAATGGTTCCCGGATCGCCGCGGCATGGCGACCGGCATGGCCATCATGGGCTTTGGCGGCGGTGCCATGATCGGCGCGCCGCTGGCGAATCTCCTGATGAACTACTTCAAGAGCCCGAGCTCGGTCGGCGTCTGGGAGACGTTCGTCGCGATGGGCGTCATCTACTTCGTGTTCATGATGATCGGCGCGTTCCGCTATCGCATTCCGCCGGCCGGCTGGCAGCCCGAGGGCTGGACGGCGCCGGTCAAGGCCAATGCGATGATCTCCAAGAAAAACGTCCACCTGAATGACGCGCACAAGACACCGCAGTTCTGGCTGATCTGGTGGGTGCTCTGCCTCAACGTCTCCGCCGGCATCGGCGTGATCGGCATGGCCTCGCCGATGCTTCAGGAAATCTTCGCCGGCAAGTTGATCGGCCTCCCCGACGTCGGCTTCAACCAGCTCGACGCCGGACAGAAGGCGCAGATCGCGGCGATCGCCGCGGGCTTCGCCGGCCTGCTGTCGCTGTTCAACATCGGCGGCCGGTTCTTCTGGGCCTCGCTGTCGGACAAGATCGGACGCAAGAACACCTACTACACGTTCTTCATCCTCGGGATCGTGCTCTACGCGCTGGCCCCGACCTTCGCGGCGATGGGCTCGAAGCTGCTCTTCGTGCTCGGCTTCGGCATCATCCTGTCGATGTATGGGGGCGGCTTCGCCACCGTGCCGGCCTATCTCGCGGACATGTTCGGCACCCAGTTCGTCGGTGCCATCCACGGACGCCTGCTGACGGCATGGTCGACCGCCGGCATCATCGGCCCGGTCGTGGTGAACTACATTCGTGAGTTCCAGCTCGCGGCCGGCGTTCCCCGAGACCAGCTCTACAACACCACCATGTACATCCTCTGCGCCATGCTGGTCGCGGGCCTGATCTGCAACTACCTGATCAAGCCCGTCGATTCGAAGTGGCACATGAGCGATGCCGACGTCGCCAAGCTCCAGGCCGCGAGCGCCAGCGCAGCCGCCTCGGGACCGCACGGCTCCTACGGCATCGGCTTTGGCGGGCTCGACGCCAGGGCGGCGCTGTTCTGGGCCTTCGTCGGCATTCCGCTCGCATGGGGTGTCTGGAAGACGCTGGAGAGCGCGGTCAAGATTTTCTGATCGCGTATCCGGGGCATGGACCTCGCGCTACCATGCTGCGGACTGGACATCGATAGGTTTTCGCTATCGCAGCATGGGAAGCCTTTATTGATCTGGAGATCAATAAAGGCTTCGCTCTGGGGGTTGGCGCGCTGATGAACGCAAAGTCGCGCCCGTCAGCGATCCAGGTTACCCCTGAGCTGTGCGTAACTGCTTCCGAGCGCACGAGAAATTTATTGGCATCTGGCATGCCAAAAGCTACAAGTGGAGTCGTTCTAAAAGTCGAGATCGGGACGAATCGATGAGCCATGACGATGTGCACAAGGTCCGCTCCTTCGAGCATCCCGGGGAGGGACGCCGGCGCGCCAAGGCGACCCCGAAGGGACGCCAGGTCGATCCGGCTGCTGCGCATGAAATCGAGTTGCTGCTCGGCGACCGCCCACGGCGGCGCGACCTGCTCATCGAATATCTGCACCTGATCCAGGACAAGTACCATCAGATCTCGGCCGCGCATCTCGCTGCGCTGGCCGACGAGATGAAGCTTGCCTTCGCCGAGGTGTTCGAGACCGCGACCTTCTACGCCCATTTCGACGTGGTGAAGGAAGGTGAGCCTGACATCGCGCCGCTGACGATCCGCGTCTGCGATTCACTCACTTGCGCGATGCTCGGCGGCGAGAAGCTGCTGCAAGATCTGCAAAGCAAAGCTGGACCGGGCATCCGCGTCGTGCGTGCGCCATGTGTCGGTCGCTGCGATACCGCGCCTGCTGCGGAAGTCGGTCACAACTTCGTCGATCATGCGACCGTCGCCAATGTGATGGCGGCGGCCACGGCCGGCGACACTCACGCGCATCTGCCCGAATATGTCGACTACGACGCCTATGTCGCCGGGGGCGGCTACAAGCTGCTGGGCCGCGTGCGATCGGGCGAATTGTCGAAAGACGATCTGCTGAAGGCGCTCGACGACGCCTCGCTGCGCGGGCTCGGCGGCGCCGGCTTCCCGACCGGGCGCAAATGGCGCGCGGTGCTCGGCGAGCCCGGCCCGCGGCTGATGGCGATCAATGGCGATGAGGGCGAGCCCGGCACGTTCAAGGACCGCGTCTACCTCGAAAGCGATCCGCATCGCTTCATCGAGGGCATGCTGATCGGCGCGCATGTGGTGCAGGCGAGCGACGTCTACATCTATCTGCGCGACGAATATCCCGCCTCGCGCGAGATCCTGGAGCGCGAGATCGCAAAGCTTCCGCCGGGCGGCCCGACGCTGCACATGCGGCGCGGCGCCGGCGCTTATATCTGCGGCGAGGAATCCTCGCTGCTGGAGAGCATCGAGGGCAAGCGCGGCCTGCCCCGGCACAAGCCGCCTTATCCGTTCCAGGTCGGTCTGTTCGGCCTGCCGACGCTGATCAACAACATCGAGACGCTGTGGTGGGTACGCGACATCGTCGAGAAGGGCGCCGAGTGGTGGAAGGGCAATGGCCGTCATGAACGCCACGGCCTGCGCAGCTTCTCGGTCTCCGGGCGCGTCAAGAATCCGGGCATGAAGCTTGCGCCCGCGGGCATCACCGTGCGCGAGCTTATCGAAGAATATTGCGGCGGCATGGCCGATGGCCATCAGTTCTATGCCTACCTGCCGGGCGGCGCGTCCGGCGGCATCCTGCCCGCGTCGATGGACGACATTCCACTCGATTTCGGCACGCTCGAGAAATACGGCTGCTTCATCGGATCGGCCGCGATCGTGATCCTGTCGCAAAAGGACAGCGTGCGCGCGGCGGCGCTGAACCTGATGAAGTTCTTCGAGGACGAGAGCTGCGGCCAGTGCACGCCGTGCCGCGTCGGAACCCAGAAGGCGGCGCTGCTGATGCAGAAGCCGGTCTGGAACCGTGCCTTGCTGGAAGAATTGAGCCAGGCGATGCGCGATGCCTCGATCTGCGGGCTCGGACAGGCGGCATCGAATCCGCTGGCCACCGTGATCAAATATTTCCCTGACGAGTTCAAGGAAGCGGCCGAATGACCAAGATTACGTTCGAACTCGACGGCAAGCAGGTCGAGGCCAATCCCGGCGAAACGATCTGGCAGGTGGCAAAGCGCCAGGGCCGCGAGATCCCGCATCTGTGCTATTCGCCGGCACCGGACTATCGCCCCGACGGCAATTGCCGCGCCTGCATGGTCGAGATCGAAGGCGAGCGCGTGCTCGCGGCGTCCTGCAAGCGCGCGCCGTCTGTCGGCATGAAGGTGAAAACCGAGTCCGCGCGCGCGACTGCCGCGCAAAAGATGGTGATGGAACTGCTGGTCGCCGACCAGCCGGCGCGCGAGACCTCGCACGATCCGGAGTCGAAGTTCTGGCATTGGGCCGAGACGACGGGGGTCACCGAGAGCCGCTTCCCCACCGCCGAGCGCTGGGCGACCGACGCCAGCCATCCGGCGATGCGCGTCAACCTCGACGCCTGCATTCAGTGCGGCCTCTGCGTGCGCGCCTGTCGCGAGGTCCAGGTGAACGACGTCATCGGCATGGCCTATCGCAACCATGGCGCCAAGATCGTGTTCGACTTCGACGATCCCATGGGCGAGTCCACCTGTGTCGCCTGTGGCGAATGCGTGCAGGCCTGCCCGACCGGCGCCTTGATGCCGGCCGTGATGCTCGACGACAAGCAGACCCGCGTGACCTACGCGGACAGGAAGGTGGATTCGCTCTGCCCGTTCTGTGGCGTCGGCTGCCAGGTCACCTACGAGGTCAAGGACGAGAAGGTGATCTACGCCGAGGGCCGCGACGGCCCCGCCAATCATAATCGTCTTTGCGTCAAGGGCCGTTTCGGCTTCGACTACATCCACCACCCGCATCGCCTGACCAAGCCGCTGGTGCGGCTGCCGAACGCGAAGAAGGATGCCAACGACCAGGTCGATCCCGCCAATCCCTTCACCCATTTCCGTGAAGCGAGCTGGGAAGAGGCGCTCGACATCGCGGCCAAGGGCCTCGTCAAGATCCGCGACGAGAAGGGCGTCAAGGCGCTGGCCGGCTTCGGCTCGGCCAAGGGCTCGAACGAAGAGGCCTATCTGTTCCAGAAGCTGGTGCGCACCGGCTTCGGCTCGAACAACGTTGATCACTGCACCCGCCTGTGCCACGCCTCCTCTGTCGCGGCGCTGTTCGAGGGCCTGAGTTCGGGCGCGGTGTCGGCGCCGTTCGCAGCGGCGATGGATGCCGAGGTCATCATCGTGATCGGCGCCAACCCGACCGTGAACCATCCGGTCGCCGCGACCTTCATCAAGAACGCGGTCAAGCAGAACGGCGCCAAGCTGTTCGTGATGGATCCGCGCCGGCAGACGCTGTCGCGCCATGCGACCAGGCATCTGCAGTTCAAGCCCGGCTCCGACGTCGCCATGCTGAACGCGATGATCAACACGATCATCACTGAAGGCCTCACCGACGACCAGTACATCGCCGGCTATACCGAGGGCTTCGAGGACCTCAAGGAGAAGATCAAGGAGTTCACGCCGGAGAAGATGGAGCCGATCTGCGGTATCCCGGCACAAACTCTCCGCGAGGTGGCGCGCACCTATGCGCGGGCGAAGTCGTCGATCATCTTCTGGGGCATGGGCATCAGCCAGCACGTCCATGGCACGGACAATGCGCGCTGCCTGATCGCACTGGCGCTGATCACCGGCCAGGTCGGCCGTCCCGGCACCGGCCTACATCCGCTGCGCGGCCAGAACAACGTGCAGGGCGCCTCGGACGCGGGCCTGATCCCGATGTTCCTGCCGGACTACCAGCCGGTTGGGCGCGACGACCTGCGCGGCGCTTTCGAAAAGCTCTGGCAGCAGGATCTCGATCCCGTCCGCGGCCTCACCGTGGTCGAGATCATGAATGCGATCCACGCCGGCGAGATCACGGGCATGTATATCGAGGGCGAGAACCCCGCGATGTCCGATCCCGATCTCCAGCATGCCCGCCAGGCGCTGGCCATGCTCGATCATCTCGTGGTGCAGGATCTCTTCGTCACCGAGACCGCCTTCCACGCCGACGTCATCCTGCCGGCCTCGGCCTTCGCCGAGAAGGAGGGATCGTTCACCAACACCGACCGCCGCGTGCAGCTCGCGCGCCAGGTGATCAAGCCGCCCGGCGACGCGCGGCAGGATCTCTGGATCATCCAGGAGATCGGCAAGCGCATGGGCCTGCCGTGGAATTATAGCGGTCCCGGCGATGTCTATACCGAGATGGCGCAGCTGATGCCGTCGCTCAAGAACATCAGCTGGGAACGGCTGGTGCGCGAAGGTGCCGTCACCTATCCGGCGGACGATCCGAACAAGCCGGGCAACGAGATCATCTTCACCACGGGATTCCCGACCGCGAGCGGGCGCGGCAAGATCGTGCCGGCCAAGGTCATCCCCCCGGACGAGATTCCCGACGACGAATACCCGATGGTGCTCTCGACCGGCCGCGTGCTGGAGCATTGGCACACCGGCTCCATGACCCGGCGCGCCCAGGTGCTCGACCAGATCGAGCCCGAAGCCGTCGCTTTCATGTCGCCCAAGGACATGGGCAGGAAGAAGCTCGCGCCCGGCGATTTCATTCGGCTGGAGACGCGGCGTGGTGCCGTCGAGGTCAAGGTCCGCTCCGACCGCGACGTACCGGAGAACATGGTGTTCATGCCGTTCTGCTACGCGGAAGCGGCGGCGAACCTGTTGACCAACCCGGCGCTCGACCCGTTCGGCAAGATCCCGGAGTTCAAGTTCTGTGCAGTCAGGGCCGAGCGCGCCGAGATGCGGGACGCGGCGGAGTAGCCCCGGTCCATCGCTTCAATCGCGACCGCCTCGGAGTACTGGATCGCCCGTTCAAGCCGGGCGACGACAGCCATTGGCTGGTGCGGGCTTGCGCCACATCGCTTCGCTCCTCGCACTGACGGTGGTAAACGTGGCTCATGTCCAAAGTCACGCCCGCTACACGCATGCTCACAGCCGCCGGTGTCGCCTTCACCGTTCACACCTACGACTATGATCCCGACGCCGAGAGCATCGGCCTACAGGCGGCTGCCGCCCTCGGCGAGGACCCGGCGCGGGTCCTGAAGACGCTGATGGCGCAGGTCGACGGCAAGCCGGTCTGCGTGGTCGTGCCGTCCGACCAGGAAGTCTCGATGAAGAAGCTTGCCGCTGCGGCCGGCGGCAAGTCGGCGCAGATGATGAAGCCGCCCGAGGCCGAGCGGGTCACCGGCTACAAGGTCGGCGGCATCAGCCCGTTCGGCCAGCGCAAGCCGGTGCGCACCGTGATCGAGCAGCGCGCCCTTGCGCATGATCTGGTCTACCTCAATGGCGGTCAGCGCGGATTGCAGGTGCGGCTGAGGCCGGCCGATGTGAGGGATGTCCTGAAGGCAGTTGTCGCAGATGTGCTGGCGTGACAGCAACGGAGCGGGTTCGTGAGGTGGCCGCTTCTGCTGTGGCTCGCGGCGCTGCTCGGCATCGCTGTCCCGGCCGAGGCGCACCAGGTCAACCTCGTCACGGCGCGCGTCGCGCTGACTCCCGATCGCACGGTGAGTGTCGAGCTCGGATTGAAGGGCAGCGATGTCGATCGCCTGATCGGCACGAAGACCTATGACGCGAAACGGGACGCAGTCGATCCCGCCGCGGTCGAAGCGGCCAGATCCGCCATCCTCGTCTATATGAGCGCGCACCTGGCTGTAACGGGCGGTGCCAGGGCTTGTTCGGCCGGAGATGCAGCGATCCTGCCGGACGGCGACGGCGTCATCTACCGCAACAGCTTTGCCTGCGCCGGTGCCCCCGGCGACCTCATCTATCGCTCGACCGTGCTGACCGAGAAAGACCCGGCCGCGCGACAGGTCGTGCTGATCGCGCAGGGCAGATCAGAGACGCAGGCCTTGCTCGACGCCGGCAACACGACGGTCACGCTCTCGACCGCGCCGCCGCCGCTGTGGTCGACGATGCAGCGCTATCTCCTCACCGGCATCGAGCACATCTTCCTCGGCTACGATCACATCGCATTCCTGATTGCCGTGATGCTGTGGGCGAGGCGGCTCATCCCGGTCGTCAAGATCGTGACGGCCTTCACAATTGCTCACTCGATCACCCTGTCGCTGGCTGCGCTTGATGTCCTCGTCATCCCGAGCCGCATCGTTGAGCCTGCGATCGGGGCCTCGATCGTCTTCGTCGCCGTGGAGAACTTCTTCTCGCGCGATGTCGACAGGCGCTGGCGCATGGCCTTTCTGTTCGGACTGATCCACGGTTTCGGCTTCGCGGGCGTGCTCCGCGAGATCGGGCTGCCAACGAACGCAGCGGTGCCGGCGCTCGCCGCCTTCAACATCGGCGTGGAGATCGGACAAGTCGCGATCGTGGCAGTCGCATTGCCGATCCTCCGGCTTGCCGATCGACTGAGTGCTCAGGATCGGTCCGAACCGGTGAGGGCGGCGGGGCTGGTCTATGCAGTGTCCGCGGTGATCGGCCTGCTCGGCGGCTATTGGCTGCTCGCGCGCATCCTCGAAGCCTGATTTCGGGCTGCAACGGCGGCCAGACAAAAACTCATCCCTGAACGGGCGGTCTCCCCCGCGGCACGCAGGGGTATCGCATATGAGTTCTTGGCGGGGCCTGAGCGCGCGCCTCGTCCTT
>NZ_LSIC01000081.1 GCF_001556045.1 Bradyrhizobium sp. CCH5-F6 | reverse complement strand
CTTCTCCCCTTGTGGGAGAAGGTGGCGCGAAGCGCCGGATGAGGGGTTGTCTCCGCGAACTCAAGTGAGAGATGCTCTCGCGGAAGCAACCCCTCACCCGTCTCGCCGCTTTCGCGGCGAGCCACCCTCTCCCACAAGGGGAGAGGGTTCAAAACACCGTGCCGTCGCTGATCACCTTGATCGGCGGCGAACCATCGGACCGGCGCGCAAAAGCAATGGCGCGGCCTGCGGCCCAGGTGCCGCCTTCCAGAATGCTGGCGAGCGGCAAGGTTTCTGGCGTGCGGCCAAGCTTTGCGCGAACCAGGTCGGCCAGCCGGTCGAGCAGCGCGACGGTCAGCGCGCGCCATTCCACGACGAGCAGCGAATCCACCGCATGCGCGCGCTCGTAGTCGGCGGCGTCGCGCAGACGCAGCACCTCGTGATCGACGAACAGGCCACCATTGCGGTATTCGGCAAGCCCGGTCAGTCCGTCGATGTCGGTGACGTCAAAGCCCGCGCGCTGCAGCGGCTCGATCAGCGAATAGCTCAGCCATTGCGACAGCTTGTGCAGCGGCACGAGACCCGCGGTCCCATCATCGGTCCTGATCGCCGGATGGCGCCAGCAATCGCCGAGCGGGATGCCAGCGAGTTCGAGCCGTGACGGCCAGATCGGCCCGAGCTGGTTCAGCACCGCCGACAGGATTGCGGGCGCGGCAACGGCGCCGCCATCCGCCTGCGCCGCGATGTGATCGAACAGTCCGCCCGGTCGCGGCGTGTCGTGCAAGCCGAAGACGTCTGCGCGCTCCGCCACCAGCTTGCCAAGCCTTCGCAGCAGATCGGTCCGTCCTTCGAGGCCGAGCAGCGGATTGGCATCGCTCGCCTGAAATGCGGAGGTGAGGGCGGCGAGCGGCAGCCCTGCGAGCACTTCCGCGTCGGCCCTGAACGGCTTCCGCGCGTCGCGAGAAAACAGGCCGCCCGCGAACATGTCGAGGCTTGCGATGGCAAGCCCCTCGGAGCGGCCGATGCCTTGGCCCGTCACGGCGTCGCGATAGCGCCACGCGGCACCCGCGCCGGCATCGAGCAGCACGCTGACGATGGCGAGGTCGAACTCCGCGCGCGCCCGCGTGGCGCGATCCGGCCAGGACGCAGCGTCGGCAAGTCTGGCCCAGCGGTCGGCGCCGCCGAGCACGAAGTGCCGCCAGCGCGCATGGAAGGGGATGTCCAGGGTCGGGTAGGCCTTGCGCGTGACCGCAAGCACCGCCTCCGCAACGCCATCCATGCGGCCGAGATCGATCGTGAAATGCGAGAGCTTGCCGGCAAGGCCGAGCTCGAGCATCTGCCCCGCCCGCGCGCGCACCGCCTTTGCGGTGAGCAGCGAGCGTGCTTGCAATTCCAATGGGTCCGCCATCGCGCGATCAGTATTTTTCCAGCGAACGCCCGACCACGCCGTTGACATCCTTCTCGGGCGCGATGTCGGTCGAGTAGTAGCCGGCCGCCTTCTTCGCGGCGATCTCGACATAGGCGTCGGCCGGGATCAGCTCCGGCGGGATCGGCACGCGCTCGACGATGTCGATGCCCTGCGAGGTCAGCGCGTCGTATTTCATGTCGCTCATCGACAGGAAGCGGTCGATGCGCTTGAGGCCCAGCCAGTGGATCGTATCCGGCATCAATTGCTGGAAGCGTGCGTCCTGGACGCCAGCGACGCATTCAGTGCGCTCGAAATAGGCGGCGGCCGCGTCGCCATCCTCCTGGCGCTTGCGGGCATTGTAGACCAGGAATTTCGTGACCTCGCCGAGTGCGCGGCCCTCCTTCCGGTTGTAGACGACGAGCCCGAGCCCGCCCTCCTGCGCGCCGCGCGCGGATTCCTCGATGCCGTGGATCAGGTAGGGACGGCAGGTGCAGATGTCGGAGCCGAACACGTCGGAGCCGTTGCACTCGTCGTGCACGCGGCAGGTGATTTTCGTGCGGTGGTCCGGCAGCTTGGTGACGTCGCCGAACAGATAGACGGTGGTGCCGCCGATCGGCGGCAGAAAAACCTTCATGTCCGGCCGGGTCACGAGCTCGGGGAACATGCCGGCGGTCTGCTCGAACAGCGTCCGCCGCAGTTCGGTCTCGCCCGTGCCGAAGCGCGCGGCAAGGCCCGGCAGGTACCAGACCGGATCGATCGCGATCTTCACCACGGACACGCTGCCATTGGCATGCACGACCTCGCCATCGGCGCGCAGACGTTTCGCCGCCAGCGCCTCGCGGATCTCCGGCAGGTCCAGCCGCGCCCGCGTCACTGCGATGCTCGGACGGATGTCGGCGCCTTCGGCGATCTCCTGGCGGAAGTTCTCGGCGACGAGATGCCCCCAGGGATCGAGCGCGACGATTTTGGCGGGATCGCTCCATTGCGGGAACGGCCCGATGGTCGCCGCCGGAAATGTGTTGGTGAGGTCGGGGCGCCGGATCGGATCGAGCGCGCCGGCGGAGACGGCGAGCGCGCGGTACATCGCGTAGGACCCGCCATGGCTGCCGATCACGTTGCGATCCCCGGCGCGCGACACCGTGCCGATGATCGGGCCGCGGGCGCGTGCATCGGCAGCGCCCCAATGGATCGGAAAGGCAGCCTTCCGCCCCGGCTCTGGATGGGAGGTGAGGCGGATGTGGTCGGTACGGTTCGCGCGGCTCATGTCCAGGCTCCCAAAAAGCCAACGGCCCGCCGCTCGGACGGGCCTGACTCGCTTGCGTTACCTGCCGAAGAACAGCGGTGGCGCAAGCTCAATCCAACATATTGTAGCGGCCGGCGACGACAGACAAGTTAATCGTGGGAGGCGGGCAGGGCCGTTTGCGACCACATTCCCGTCATTAACGGGCTTGCCGAGTTCGCCTTCAGCGCCGGGTCCTCGCGCGGACCCAGATCCCCGTCCTGTCGGCGCGACCGGATCAAGGCATTGAAATATTTCTGTTTCTCGTGTTTTCAAGGCGGTGCATCCGTTCGGCCAGCGTCGAATCCCGGCCCAGTCATAGATCGTCCTTGTCTTGGAGACCCCCATGCCCACCGCCAGCTACATCGACCCCCGCAACGGACGGCTCTACCCGCTCGACCAGCCGCGCTGGTGCTCGGACGAGCGCACGCCGCTGCTGGTGACGCCGGGGGCCGGCATCTCGCGCGAGGACATTGATAGTCGGACGCGGTCGCTCTGGCGCTACCGGGCGGCATTGCCGGTCGAGATCGCAAAGCCGATCACGCTCGGCGAAGGCTGCACGCCGCTGGTGCAGCAGGACTGGGGCGATCTGCGCCCGCTGTTCAAGCTCGAATGGTTCAATCCGACCGGCAGCTTCAAGGATCGCGGCTCGGCGGTGATGCTGTCCTTCCTGCGGCAGATCGGCATCTCGGCCATTCTGGAGGACTCCTCCGGCAATGGCGGCTCGTCGATGGCAGGGTTGGGTGCCGCCGGCGGCATGCGTGTGAAGATCCTCGCTCCCGCGTCCACGTCGCCGGCCAAGATCGCGCAGGTGCGCGCTTACGGCGCGACGGTGCAGCTCGTGGAGGGGCCGCGCGAGGAGTCGGAAGCCGAGGCCATCCGCCAGTCGAACGAGACCTTCTACGCCAGCCACAATTGGCAGCCGTTCTTCCTGGAAGGCACCAAATCGCTCGCCTACGAGATCTGGGAAGATCTCGGCTTCCGCGCGCCCGACAACGTCATCGTTCCCGTCGGCGCCGGCAGCAGCCTCTTGGGCTGCGCCTTCGGCTTCCGGGAGCTTTTGAAAGCCGGCCAGATCGCGAAGCTGCCGCGCCTGTTCGCGGCGCAGCCGCAAAACTGCTCGCCGATCGATGCGAGCTTTCAGGCCGGTGTCGATACGCCCGTCGCGCGCGAGGTGCACAAGACCGTCGCCGAAGGCACCGCCATCAAGAATCCGCTGCGCCTGCGCGAGATCATCGCCGCCCTGCGCGAGAGCGGTGGCGGCACCATTGCCCTCACCGAGGACGAGATCGTCGGTGCGCTGCGCCGTCTTGCGCGCCAGGGCCTGTTCGCCGAGCCGACCAGCGCCAGCGCGGCCGCAGCGCTGGACAAGCTCGCGGCCGCTGGTGCGATCAAGGCGAGCGAGACCACGGTCACCGTCCTCACCGGCACCGGCCTGAAGGCCGCGACCACCGTCGCCGATCTCGTGCAGTAGGGCCGTGCAGCTTGCTCCGTCATTGCGAGCGCAGCGAAGCAATCCAGTCTGCCACCGCGGAGAGATTCTGGATTGCTTCGCTGCGCTCGCAATGACGACCGGGCTCAATCCCTCAGATCATTCACCCGCTTCACCCAGGCGCGCACATCCTTGAGCACGGCGGGCAGCACCGCCTTGACCTCCGCCACCGTCATGCCGGCCTTGATGCGGGGATCGTAGAGCAGGTTGAGGATGTACTGGTCGTAGACGTCGAAATAGCCCATCGAGACGTTGTCGTTGAACATGGTCCAGGGCACGCTCGCGGTGTCGTTGATCGGCCCGAGCGATTGCAGCAGTTCCTCATAGGCGCAGTCGAGGAAGACGAAATCGCCGTTGTCGACGGTGAGGATGACGTCGGAATGCTCGATCTCGAAATTGTCGTTCTTGCGGAAGCCGGACAGGCATTGCGGATCGAGCGAGGTGCGGATCTCGCGCGCCTTCTCGGCGCCGTAGAAGCTGGTCATGGTGCGGTAGAGATCGCGGTCGCGCACGAGCTTGACCCGCACATTCGCCGCCTCGTTGGTATTGGTCATGGCGATGTCGAGATGCTGCACGCGCCTGGCGATGTCGCTCACCACTCTCGCAAGCTGCGTCTTGCGATCGGCGCGGTCGCTCTCGGCGAACACCCGCACCGGCCCGTCGAACTTGCGGATGCGGTCGACGCGGCCGGCGAGGTGGTATTCGGCGCCGAAGGCGGTCTTGAGAAAGCCCTCGACGATCTCGCCGTCGGAGAAGCTCTTCTTCTCGTTGCGCTGGCGCGAGGAGATCGCGGGCAGTTCGCCCGCGGCAGCCGTGGCCGCGGTGTCAGGCACGCATGTGAGCGCGGCGAGCGCCAGCAGGGCGAGGCGAAGGGCGGGCGAGGACGGAGTCAATGCGGACATCGTTGCTCGACGCTGCCGCATTCGCCCCGCGCGCACAAGGCCGCAAATTCTCGCGCCCTGCGGGTTCCGCCGCGCGCGGGCTCTAATTGTTCAGCACGACCACGGTGGTCCCGACCGCCACACGGCTGTAAAGGTCGGTGACGTCGTCATTGGTCATGCGGAAGCAGCCCGAGGAGACCGCCTGTCCGATCGTCTCCGGCTCGTTGGAGCCGTGGATGCGGTACAGCGTCGAGCCCAGATACATCGCGCGGGCGCCGAGCGGGTTGTCGACGCCGCCCTTCATGTGGCGCGGCAGGTCGGGCCTGCGGGCCAGCATCTGCGACGGCGGCGTCCAGTCCGGCCATTCCTTCTTGGCGGTGATCTTGTGCACCCCGCCCCAGCGGAAGCCGTCGCGGCCGACGCCGATGCCGTAGCGCAGCGCCTGGCCGTTCTGGAGCACCAGATACAGCCGCCGCTCGCTGGTGTTCACGACGATCGTGCCGGGAGCGTAGTTACCGTTGTACATGACGGTGGTGCGGGGGACGGGATTGGCGCCGGAACGGAAGAAGTTCGGGCCGCCGCCCATGATGTCGCGCGTGTCGAACTCTTCCGCGAGCGCGCCGCCTGCCATGGCCGACAGCAGTGCGATGGCGGCAATCGGCGCGGCAAAAAACCGGATCATTGTCTCCCCCAGCAAAAAATCGATTCAACGGAAGCCACAGGCCATATTTGCGGGCATTTCGCAAGCCACGGGCCCGTGAGGGAGGCCATGCTTCACGATTGGTGTTACCAAATCGGCAACCACAATTTGCCGGAAAGCATTAGCCAAGCCGGCGCATTGCCGCGCGGGGCAGGGCAGCGATGGCGGGTCTTGCTTTGACGGAACGCACGAACAATGATTGATCGGACTTTTATCTGGACAATGCCGGTCGTGGGAGCCTTGGGATGAACGGTGCGGAAAGCCTGGTGCGGACGATGGTCAAGGGCGGGGTGGACGTCTGCTTCACCAATCCCGGCACCTCCGAGATGCATTTTGTCGCAGCGCTCGACCGCGTGCCCGGCATGCGCTGCGTGCTCGGCCTGTTCGAGGGTGTGGTGACGGGCGCCGCCGACGGCTATTTCCGCATGAAGGGCACGCCGGCCTCGACCCTGCTCCATCTCGGTCCCGGCCTCGCCAACGGCCTTGCCAACCTGCACAATGCCAAGAAGGCCAATTCCGGCATCGTCAACATCGTCGGCCAGCACGCCGTCTACCACATCGGCTACAACGCCCCGCTGACCTCGGACATCGAGGGCCTGGCCCGGCCGATGTCGTCCTGGGTCCGCACCTCGCCGGATGCCAAATCGGTCGCCGCCGACGGCGCCGCGGCGATCGCCGCCGCCAAAAGCGCGCCGCCGCAGATCGCGACCCTGATCCTGCCCGCCGACACCGCCTGGAACGAGGCCGACGGCATCGCCGAGGTTCCGGCCGAGCAGCAACGCGCGAGCTATTCGCCGCAGGCGGTCGAGCAGGCCGCCAAAATTCTTCATGGCGACGGCGAAGGCACGCTCTTGCTGATGACCGGCAGCGCGCTGAGCGAGCAGGGTCTGGCGCTGGCCGAGCGCATCGCCGGCAAGACCGGCTGCACGGTGATGGGTCCGACCTTCCGCCCGAAGATGGCGCGGGGCCGCGGCCGTTTCTCGATCGACCGCATCCACTATGTCATCGACCAGGCGCTGCCGATGCTGGCGAAGTTCCGCCACATCGTGCTGGTCGAGGCCGACGATCCCGTGGCGTTCTTCGCCTATCCGAACAAGCCGAGCGTGCTCCGGCCCGAGGGCTGCGACGTGCATCGCATGACCTCGTGGGGCGAGAACTCGGTCGCGGCGCTCGAGGCGCTCGCCAGCGCCGTCAAGGCCAGCACCAAGGACGTCCAGCCGCAGGCTTTGCAGGAGTTGGTCAAGCCGACCGGTGCGCTGACCCACGCCTCGATCGCGCAGTCGATCGCCTATGCGATCCCGGAGAATGCGATCCTGGTCGACGAGTCTCTCACCACCGGTCGCGCCTTCTTTCCGCCAACGGCTGCCGCCGCCCCGCACGACTGGCTCCAGAACATGGGCGGCTCGATCGGCTTTTCCACGCCGCTCTCGATCGGCGCGGCGATCGCCTGCCCGGACCGTAAGGTCATCACGATGGTCGGTGACGGCAGCGCGATGTACACCATCCAGTCGCTGTGGACGCAGGCGCGCGAGAACCTCGACATCGTCACCATCGTGTTCGCCAACCGCATCTACCAGATCCTGCGCGGCGAGTTCGACAATGTCGGCGCCGGCGAGCCCGGCCAGCGCGCCAACGACATGCTCAGGCTCGACCGCCCGACGCTGGATTTCGTGGCGCTGGCCAAGGGTATGGGCGTGCCCGGCCGCGCCGTCACCAATGCCGACGAGTTCAACAAGGCGCTGGCCGAAGCCGTCGCCGAACCCGGGCCGCGGCTGATCGAAGTCCAGATGTAGGACGTCACCAGACAAAGCGCCGCGAGCCCGGAGGCACGATGCAGACCGAGCTGAACAAGGTGATCGCGGCTGTCAGGGACTTCTACGCCCACGAAGGTTTCCTGTTCGAGAAGGACGTCGGCGAGCGGGCGATCACCCACCGCTTCGCCGTGCATCTGGAGAAGCAGTTCTCGGGCTGGTCGGTCGATTGCAATTACGACCGGCTCGGCGAGCGCACGCTGCACCTGCCGCGCGGCACCATCATCTCGACCGACGATCATCTCGGCAAGTCGATCTACCCCGATATCGTCGTGCATCAGCGCGAGATCCCGAACAACCTGCTCGCGATCGAGATCCGCAAGGCCAGCAATCACACGCCGCTGGAGCACGACCAGCACAAGCTGAGAGCGCTCACCGACGTGCATGTCTGGTTTCCGTTTTGGATTGGCCTGCTGCTGGTGCTGGACCGACATTCGGTCACGATGTCGGAAGTCTATGTCAGCTCGGCCCTCGATGAGGCGCAGTCGCGCTGGTTCGCAAGCCGGCTGCAGGAGAGCGGATTGGCGGCCTCTTAGACCCTAGCCTTCGCTGCTGTCTTCTCGATCCCGAACTCCGTGATCCTTCAGCGGCCTACGCAGGCCCTTAGGCGCATCTTCTCGTCATCGCGCATCAGACAGAAGCAATCCTCTTTCGACCGGCGCGCATTTGCAACGTGGTTCCATTGCCGAGAGGGCGGCCGCATAGCATTTATTGGATGGTCTACCGCGGCAAGTTCCTAAGCGACGTCCAGGCAAGCGGGCGTGTGGGCTTGTCGAACGTCAATGAGGATTCCTGCTGTGCGTTTCATTCGATCTCTTGCCTTGCTGGCCGCGTCCGTCCTGACCGCATCGGTGCTCATGAGTACGAGCGGGGCCAGCGCCACCGCCTGGCCGAACCGTACCATCAAATTGATCGTGCCGTTTCCTCCTGGCGGCGCCGCCGATACCGTCGCACGGATTTACGCGGACAAGCTGAGCGAGGCGCTCAAGCAGCCCGTGGTCATCGAGAACAAGGCAGGCGCAGGCACTGCAATTGCGGCCGAAGCCGTCGCCACCGCGGACCCCGATGGCTACACGTTGTCTCTCGCTCCCGCCGGCCAGCTCACCATTCTGCCGCACATCAACAAGGAGATAAGGTACGATCCCTTCAGGAGCTTCGTTCCGGTGTCGAACCTGGCTACGGTCCCCTATGTGCTGGCAGTCAGCCCGGACACGCCGGTGTCGAACGCCAGGGACCTCGTCGCTGCCGCGAACAAGGATCCCGGCAGATTGACCTACTCTTCCTGCGGTCCTGGCACACTCTGCCACTTGAGCGGCGAGCTCTTCCAGCGCCAGACCGGCACGAAGCTGCTGCATGTGCCGTTCAAGGGCAGCGCCCCGGCGGTCAACGCACTGCTGGGCAACGTCGTCAATCTGTCGTTCGACACGCTGACCGTGCTGGCGCCGCAGATCCGTGACGGCAAGATCAAAGGTCTTCTCGTCACCAGCCGCGAGCGCTCATCACAGCTGCCCGACGTCCCCACCGCAGCGGAAGCCGGTGTGTCGGACTTCGTCGTCGATTCCTGGTTCGGCCTGGTCGCGCCCGCAGGCACCCCGGCCGAAATCATCCAGCGCCTGAATGTGGAAGTCGTACGCATCGGGGCTCAAGCCGATGTTCGAACCCGCCTGGAGGCTCAGGGACTGCTCGTCACCACCTCGACGCCCGAGGGATTCACGGACATCATCAAGGCCGACTACGGGCGCTGGGGCAAGGTGATCAAGGATTCCGGCGTAGAGGTTTTCTAAATCACGACCCATCAAAGCGCGCCAACTGGGACGGCAACCTTCCCCGTCGGGATGCAGTAGCGAGCGGTCCCTTCCGCCGAAGATGGCGCGGGGCCGCGAGCTGCCTCACTCAGAACTTGAAGCTGCTCTGGATGAAGGTGCCGTATCGGTCGACCTGATAGGTCTGCGCCTGCCCCGCTGCTCCGCTCGCAGGCTCGGTGAAGTCGTTGATTCCGGTGTGCCAGTACCGGGCGCCGATTCCGACATTTGCGTTGGGCGTAACAGCATAGGACATGACCGTCTCGAGCTGAAAGCCATGGCCGTAGCCGCGAGAGGGCTCGGTGCCGAAGGTGAAGTAGTGCGTGTCGAAAGCTCTCACGTCGGAATAGGTGTAGGCGGCATCGACGGTGAGCTTGAGCGCCGGCGTAAACCAGAGATCAGCAACGGCGCCGGCGCGGACGGAGTGCAGGATGTCGCGCTCGGTGATGACTTTGACGTTGCCGGCGAGGACGCCGGCACCTTCGCAGATCTGACCGCCGGGCACCGTCTGTCGGCATCCCCATGCATCGGCCAGCTCGCCGCGGTAATGGTAGCCGACGAAGCCACCCAGGCGAAGGCGCGGCTCCGCATTGACGGGACGTGACTCGTAAAAGGAATAGCCGATATCGAGGCTGGCGTAGCCAAGAAAACCGCGGGTCTGGCTCTCCGTCTTCGTGTACGGCCCATTGAAGAACGGAGGAAAATCCTCGTCGTTCATGGTGCCGCCGGTGATGCCTCCATAGCCCCCGTAGCCCTTTACGAAGAACTTCATGGGGCTGTCGATCCGGAAGAAAACCTCTCCGGAATGCGTGCTCATGTTGTGATAATCGAGCCGTGAGATGACCGGGGACGTTCGCGAGCCGCTGGTGTGCAAGTCGTAAGCGGTGCGGCCGATGCTGTACCAGTACCGTGCGCCGACCTCGACCTGCCAAAGATTGAGCGGCTCGGGAGTCCTGAGAGCCTTGACCGGCAGGTCGGCGGCGATTGCCGGAGCGACGAGCATGAAGAGGCCGGATGCGATAGATGCTGCCTTGTGCACGACGTGCTCAGCCTGCTTGTCTGGATATCCTGCGAATCGGAACGAAACTCCGACACAAATTGTCATGATGCGCTGCGAACGAGGCAATCCGGAATCTCGCCCGCGCCGCGGGTTCTCGGCCGGTTGTGACAACTTTGCACCACACGCGAGAGGCCGGTGACGATATAGCCGCGCGAAGGGCAGCGTACTGCTGGACAGGCACAACGTCACGACGTCGGAGGTGTATGTCAGCGGTCTCGTCGATCAGCGCTCTCGCGCTGGGTCGCGGAGGTCGACCTCGCCCGGGCGCGCAGTAGCAGGCGGACTTGCCGCAGCTTTCGAGGACAAGACGAAAACCGCTCCGCCGGCCAGCGACGACCCTCGTCGCCCGGAGCCGACATCGATGGCACCCTCACGCTGCAGCCGTTGTGGATTTATCTTTCTCTGCTTCTTGCCCCTGTTCCCTTGCCCCCGTCGCTTCGATGCACAGCCTGACGGCCTCGCCGATGCTCGTCGCAACGAGGTCAGCTTTGGCGCCTTCCCGCAGCAATTCCAGGGCCGCCGGCTCCATGTCCTTGACCCAGCAACCCAGGATGATGGTTGCCTTCGGCAATTTCCGCCTCAGACGCCGGACGGAGTACCGCATGTGTGCCGCGGCGTGGGCATCGAGATAGACCAGGCAGACGATCGCAACGCCCGTCGTATCCAGGCGAAACACATTCGTCGTGGACAGCGACGCCGCCCCTTCGACGCGCGCAGCGAGGCCGTGCTCAGTCGAGAGCTGAGCCAGCATGATCGCGGCCGCCTCGTCGATCAGGGTGCGTCCGGCCACGCACAGGACGGGGTGTTCACCCTGCCAATCCGGCGGGAGAGTTTCCTTACCGAGGTAAGGCAAGTGTTCATTGGCGGCATTCTCTGCAACGCCTTCCACCGCGGACGATGCTTCGGCATCGGTGGTTGAGCTGCTCCGCGCCGGCGGCCGGTCCTCCTGATCGGCAAGATCGGCGGCGAATTCGCTGACGGCGTCCCGAATCTTCGTGAGACGTTCCTGGTCGAGCGCATTGCGCTCTGCGTCGGCTTGCGCCAGCTGCAAACCCTTCAGGGCGACCTCGTCATAATACGAAGCCAGCGATCGCTCCTTCAGGAACTCTTCTGCCTTTTCGGCCGCTTCCGTGGGATCGCCCGCCAGCATCCGCTGATAGAATATTTCCGGAGGAGAAAGCGCCGGTCGGTCTCCGAACATCACGTCGAGAAATTCCAATCGCTCCACATGCCGCCCGAGCACCACGAGGCAAATCGTGAGGGGAGTCGCGAGGACGAGCCCGATCGGTCCCCAGAGCGCTGTCCAGAACGTCGCCGACGCGACCACGGCGACGGGGGAGAGCCCCGTGCTGCGGCCGTAAACCATCGGCTCGACGACGTGGCCCACGAGCGGTTCGACGACGAGAAACAGAGCGAGGGTCCAAAGCAGCATCGACCAGCCGGGATCGATGGCCACCGCCAGCGCCAGCGGGAATGCGGCCGCGATGACGGCGCCGACATAGGGGACGAAGCGAAGCGCAGCCGCGAGGATGCCCCAGAGAATCGCGCTCGGAATTCCGATGAACCAGAGGCCGGTGCCGATCACCACGCCGAATGCGCCGTTCAGGATGAGCTGGGTCAGAAACAGCTTGCTGAGGCGGCTCGCTGCATCGTCCAGCGCAGCGGTCGTGCGCTGCAGGTCCGACGAGCCGGCCAGCCTTATGAAGCGGTTACGAAGATCCTCGCGTTGAATCAGGATGAATACGACGAAGATGATGATGATGCCGGTGGTCGCGAGCGGATGAATGAGCGGAGAGATCAAGGTTCGCAGACTTTCCAACGCGCCGGGATCGGGCTGGCGCACTTCGACCGGCACCGGTGGCGCGGAGGGATTCGAGCCCGCGATCATGCCGGGGCTACGCGTGGATGGGGCGTCTTTCGGTTTATCAAGCTCCTTGCTGAGATCCTTCAGCATGTCGGAAGCGCGCTCCAGCGTGCCCCTGCCGGCCTTGGTGTCCCGAAACGCCTGGATCTTCTCGCTGATCGTCGATTGATACCGCGGCAGGTCACCGGCGAGTTGCGTCAGTTGAGCGGCGAGAAGGCTTCCCATCGTGAAGATCAGCATGAACGCAACGACGACCACGCTCACGACCGCCAATCCCCGCGGGACATGGATGCGCTGCAATATCCCGACCAGCGGCGCCAGCACGAAGCTGAGGAGAATAGCCAGCGCAACGGGCACGAATATATCCCGGCCGAAATAGAGCATCGAGATGATGATGACGGTCAGAATCGCCGTCGCGACTGCGCTGAGCAGCGCCATCAGTTCTTCGGTGGTGCGTGGTTTGAAGGGTTGTCGCGCCACAGGCCTCATTTGCTGTCCCTGTCCCGTCGTCCGCTGAGCGTGCACCGATGTCAGCTGCAAGGGCGCAGGACGACACTGCAGAGGACAGCCGCTCAGGGCACTCGTCCACGCGGTCTTCACGAGCGGCGGCCGAACTCCGGTCGCGCCATCGCACGCCAACCGCGCCGCCCTGAAAAGGTTCCTGGCTGCGGCAATGAAGAGCGCGATGGACGGCTCTCCATGGCCGACCGTTTCCCGTTGGCCCCCTTAGCCGAAGGTCGCTCGATCTCGCGCCGTGGCGACTCTGATGGGGTAGACCGGGCGTCGGTCGGTTCGGGTCAGGGCCTACCGTGGCTTTTGATCCGAGGCCGAAGCCCTGCTATTCGATTTCGAGCGAAGGAAGAAAGCGCCTGCAAAGCCAACCAGAACGCATATCGCAAGCGTATAGCCGGCTGGATTTAAGAGCCCCAGACGGTCAGCAAGAACAACGAGTAGGATCGAAGCAATTATTTGCGCGATCCATACGCGCCACGCCGCTTTGAGCGCGCGACCAAACGTCATCCGATTGAAGAGAAAAAGAACGGTGCATGACGGTGCCAATAGAGCAACCGCCAGAACAAGAATTACGACCGCCGCAAACATCGGTTCTCACTCTCCGCGCCAACCGGCGGATCGTTAGACGCCCCTGTTCGCGTTGTCCATTTTATGACCGTATCCTTGACGGCGCCTGTCTGCCGATGGCTCAACCCGGCGACATGGATAACTCTGGTTTCGCTCAGGTCTTCTTGTTGCAGGTCTGTTTCGCCGGGGGCGCGGCGGCGCGCGCGTATGCGCGCGCCGCCAACTCGTCAGTAATAATAGGGCTGCGAGTACGCGTAGCGCGGGTTGATGCCACAATAGGCCGATGTGCCGGAGGCGCTGGCGGCACATTGCTGGTAGCTCGCGAACTGGCAGTTGCCGGGATAGCCCCAGCTGCGGCCTTGCAGGCAGTATCGGTCGTTTGCGGCCTGGGCCGGGACCGCCGACACTGACGCGGCGATCAAGGTTGCGAACGATGCAAGGGTGAGGATGGTGCGACGCATTTCAGTCTCCTTCGGGAGCGGGTGGATGGAAGTATCAGCCGAGCTTTGGCCTTGGATTGGCGTTTACCTCTGCTCGTCCGATGCAGGGGCATGCCAGTGTTGGTGTCGGCATGGCGCCAAGCGTTCGAGATGAGGCGCATCATGACGCAGGCCATGGTTCGGAATGTGATCTTGGCCACAGTTCCGGTGTGGGATCGGACCTATTGTTGACGGACTTGCACGCGTCGATGCCGGAGGCCTGCGTTGGCCTCATTCGGATCAGGCAATTTTGGAGGTTCTGATGCAGAAATCATACTTGCTGGCTGCGACGGCAGCGCTGTTGCTCACGATGCATATGCCGCTTGCTCTGGCGCAGGGCGCACCGACCGCCGGCGGAACTGCCACGCCTCCCGCGACAACCGCTGCGCCCGCTGCGACGACGGCACCGGCCGCGACCACCGACACCTCCAGCCAGCCCACCGATTCCAGGAAGAGTGCGTCGAAGAAGCCGGCCAAGAAGAAGATGACGCGGCAGCAGGAGATCGATCATTCGATCGACAGCGGCACTGTGCCTGCACGCTACCGCAGCTCGGTGCCAAAGCAGTATCAGCAGTATATCCCGTTTGATAAGCGGTAGTGGATCGCGCGGCGGCTTGCGGTCCGGGATCCCCGGGTGGCGGTCTGCGAGAGCCGTGCCGGAGCGCTTTCGAGCGAAGTGGACACCGGTTCGCGTCAAGAAGACGCGTCAAAACAACAAGCTAGAGCCGCGTTCCGATTCCATCTGAAGGGGAAAGGCTCTAGACTAGTCCGATGTCCCGGGGGGAGCGATGAGTGATGAGGTGAAGGATGCTGGCCTTGTGGCCATGATCAGCAGCATCCTGGGAGGCAACAAGCGCGCAGACATTATTGCACCGCCGCCGCTCGCCGAGGTTCCGCCGACTGTGCCTGTGGATGGACCGGAGCCGGTCGAGACGCCCATTGCTGATCCGCCAGCCGCCATAACCCAGACCGTGCCCGATGCCCCGCCGGCTGCCACGAAGCCGGTCGAGCCGCCTGAGAAAATCGCCACCACGCCAGACGGCAAGCGCCTGCTGCCGGCGGAGGGGATCGCCGATCTCGTGCTCGGCGAGCTGCGCAAGATGGAAGATTTCCCGAGTTCCGGCGTCACGGTCACGGTCTATGGCTATCGGAACTGGAACGCCATGATCACCTTCGCCCCGTTCTCGACCAGCTTCCAGAATGCAACCCGGTTCCGCCAGGCTTTACCGGACATCGTCTTCAAGCTGCGCCGCTTCGTCGAACTTGAGATATAGTCCGGGCATTGGCGGCCGGAGCGTTGCCAGCGGCCAGGACAGTTCAACAGGATCTCGAAATTGAGCGTCGCCTTCACCAAGGAAGAAAGCGCCGAAACCGCGTCCGAGACGCTGTTGCCGGATCGCCCGATCTCGCCGCATCCAAACCTCGTGACCGAGGCAGGCTACAAGGCGTTGCAGACGCAGCTTGCCGAAGCGCGCGAGGCCTATGAAGCCGCGCAACGGATCGACGACGTCAACGAGAAGCGGCGGCAGTCGGCCGTGCCTCTGCGCGACGTCCGTTATCTCACCGAACGCCTGCGCACCGCGCAGGTCATGCCCGATCCTGTCGCGACCGACGTCGTCGCCTTCGGCAGCACGGTGACATTCAGCCGCGCTGATGGCCGCGTGCAGACCTACCGCATCGTCGGCGAGGACGAAGCCGATCCGAAGGCCGGCTCGATCTCGTTCGTCTCGCCGGTCGCGAGATCGCTGATGGGCAAGGCGGTCGGCGACGTCGTGGGGGCGGGGGCGCAGGAGATCGAGATTTTGTCGATCAGCTAGGGCGATCAGATGGGCGGCGAGGATTGCATGAGCAAAGAGCACTCGACAGGAGCAATCTCATTCGCCTAAAGCTGATCCGGAAGAGTGAAACAGTGCTCCGGAAATATCGTGCGCCAACAGGAAGCTGAGGCGCGAAGTTGCTTCGACCTGATGTCCATCGCGCGAGAGCTGTCCGGAACGGAGACCATGGTACCTGAAGCACGAAGGAAGCAGAGCCCCGGCAGCCGAGCCGGACTTCGACCTGCGAGGCGTTTCGGTTGTCTTCTGTTGGTACCGATGGTCTCCGCCGTGCTCGCCAAACAAAGCGCGATGGTTGGATGAGACGTTTTCTGTCCGGAGCGCTGCCGTTCTACGCGCTGGCTGGACTGGCCATGTGCATGTATCTCGTCCTGTACAGGACGAACCTCTTCGACTTGAACGCCATCGTCCAGGGTGCGACCGGCTCGTCATGGTTTCTGGTCTTCATGTTCGTCTGCGTGCTCCTGGAATCGATCTTCCCGTATTTCGGCTATTTTCCCGGGACCGCTCTCATCCTGATGTCGGTGGCACTCAGTCCGAAGTCCGTGGATGTTTCCGTCTTTATCGTGGCGTGGCTGGCGATCATCGTCGGCGCCGTTCTGAGTTACGGACAGGCTCGTTTCTTCAGGCCGCTCTTGCAGCGGGTTGCCTCGAAAGCGGCCCTGCGCCGGTGTGAGTCCCTTCTTCACGCCTACGGTCCCTACGCACGCATTGCCTTGTTCGTTCATCCCAACGCCTGCGCGATGTATTTCACGGCACTCGGACTTCTCGGCGGGAAACTGCCGCGAGAGCTCGTCCATCTTTGCATGGGGGCCGCGGCCTCCGTGGGCGTTCTGTTCGTCATCGTGACCAGAATCGTGTCGTCCGTAGGCCCCACCGACGATGGGCAATTGCAGCTGCTGCTGGCGGCAGGGCTGATCGCCATCGGCACCCTCGTCGGTCTCTACGCGGCCTGGCGGCCGGCGCGGGCGGCTTGAGGCTTGCCGTGCGGACGCCGCTGCAATGCGCCTGCAGCTAGGCGGTTGCGCTCTTGATCTCGTCGCGCGTTTGAATCTGCGTTCCGCAAAACGGACAGAAAAGAACCGCTTGATCGAACCAGCCCATGCCCTGGTCCGTCTTGACGCCACCAACGGTCAGGTACAGCACGCCAGTGTCTTCCCGCACGAACAGAAATCGTTGCTCCGGCAAGGTGAGCGCTTCGCTCATGTCCTTGCAGCATGTCCCGAACACTTTGTGTTGAGCCACGATGGCTCCAATCCAATTTGGAAGATGCGAGTTGTCGCTTGCGACTTCAGGGGCGGTCTGCTCGTCCGAGGCCATGTCCCGGATGATGACATCATGCCCTTGTTTTGCCCGACGGAGCAAGATCCGATTCGGAAAAGGCGTAACCCATTGATCCGACTGGGGTCGGCTACTGTGCATGGGGTTGTTTTCGATTTTTTGATTGAGATGGGTCGCGGATGCCGTAAGGCGTCGATGACTATCCGCAACAGGTAGGGGGCAGGAAGACGGATGGTGGGCGCACAAGGGATCGAACCTTGGACCTCTCCCGTGTGAAGGGAACGCTCTCCCGCTGAGCTATGCGCCCGGGACCATCATGCAGACGGCCGCAACTTGCGGCCGGCCGGCACGTGGAGCCCGCGATTTAGAAGTGCGGGCCGAAGGTGTCAAGTTTTCAGGCGGCGCGGGAGCGGAAAACCCGGGCCCGGTCACGCAATCCGCAGGGGAGGCCGGGTTTTGGGCCGGTTAAGCGCCCTGCTGGCGGGCGCGGGAGGCGTGGGCCTGGAGCGCGCGGATGCGCTCGGCGAGCGTTCCGCCGCCTTCGGGCAGGCGGGCCGCAGGAGCTCCGTTGGTCGCGGCGTCGTTGGCCGGGCGCGGCGCCGGCTTCGGAGGCTGGCCGGCCTCGGCCGCGAGCAGGGCCTCGATCGGCGAGTTCGGGCCTTCGAGCTGCATCGCGAGTTTTGCGACTTCCGCCGCGATGTCGTTGATGCGCTCGCGCAGCAGCGCGTTCTCCATGCGCTCGGTGGCCCAGGAACTCTCCGCCTGCTGCTGGATCGCGTTGATGTCGCGCTGGAGCTTGGCGCGCTCGTCGCGCGCGGTGCGGAGCTGCTCCTCCAGCGCGGCCTTTTCCGCGCGCAGCGATTCCATCGCAGCCGACGACCTGCCGCCGCTCAAGGCGGCGATCTCGACGCGCAGCTCCTTGATGGTGCGCTCATTGCTCTCGTTGGCCTGGCGGAGCTGGTTGTTCTCATAGTCGCGCTCGGCGAGCAGCTTGCCCTGCGTGGCGAGCCGGCCTTCGAGGTCGGCGATGCGGCCCGACAGCATCTCGGCCTCTTTCACCTGGACTATGAGCTGGCGATCGAGCTCGGTGACGCGCTGGCTCAGATTCTCGACGCGGCCGCGCGCCTCGGCGAGCTCGCGCGAGGCGGTCTCGGATTCGGTGCGCTCCTGTGCGAGGCGCGCCTGCGTGGCGGCAAACTCCTTCTCGGCATCGCCGACGCGGTTCTTCAATTCCTCGATCTGTGCGCGCACGGCGATCAGCTCGACCTGGCGGCTCTCCGCCATCATCGAGCGGTCGGAGAGCTCGGTGTTGATCTTCGCGAGCTCGGCCTGCTTGTCGGCCAGCGCGATCTCGGCCTCGCGCAAAGATGCGGTCTTGGCGGCGAACTCTTCTTCGGTGGCGCGGAGCTGCTCCTTGACGGCCTTCTCGCGCGCTTCCAGCGCGAAGATCGTGGCGTTCTTCTCGCCGAGCTCGATCTTCATGCGGTTGATGGCGTCGCTCTTCTTGCCGAGCTCGGCGAGCTGGCTCGTCGTCTTGTTCTTGAGCTGCTCGACGCTCATCTCGAGCCGCCGCGCCGACATGGCGAATTCGGCGCGGAGCTGGTCCTTGTCGGCCTGGATCTCGGCCATCGACAGCGGCGTTGCGGCCTCGAGCCGGCGCGTGGTCAGGCGCACGGCGCGGTTATGCACCAGCGGCACGATCGCGAGCCCGCACAGCATCGAGAGCAGGAAACCGATCGCCAGGTACATGATCGGTTCGACCATGAGAACTCCGAGAGCTAAGGAAAAATTTACCAACGACAATGCATGCGGGGCCGGCAAAAAGCCAGCCCCGGCCTGTCGTTAACCTTGATCCGTAGGGATACGGGAGGCGAAGCCCTAGAACGGGTTCCAGGTCGCGCGCGGGGTGTATTTAAGGTAGCCGATATTGGCACCCAGCCGCAGGCCGAGGCCGGAGCGAATCGGCACCAGCACGATGTTGTTGGCGGTGAGCGCCGTCATGCCGAAGCCGCCGATGATGTAGGCCGAGCCGTCGATGCCGCCGAAGCGCTGGTAGATCGCGTTGGTGGCCGGCAGATTGTAGACCAGCGTCATGGTCCGCGCGCCGTCGCCGCCCCAGTCGAAGCCGAGCGAGGGACCCTGCCAGTAGACCCTGAGGTCGCCGGCATTCTTGGTGTAGAGCGTGCCTTCGCCGTAGCGCAGGCCGGCGACGAAGGCGCCGGAGCCTTCCTCACCCAGGATGTAGCCGTTGGGCAGGCCCCATTGGCTGACCGCCTTCTCGATGATCGAGGCGAGCCCGCGCGAGACGTTGCCGAAGAAGCGGTGGCCGGCCGTGACGAGCTCGTCCGGCCCGTAGGTGCTTGGCGTCGGGGTCCGCTGCGGCGGCGGCAGGTCGGGCGGCGGCGCCTGCTGGGCGGAAGCCGGCACGATCCAGCCGACCATCGCGGCAAGCGCGAGCGCAGCAAGGCGTGATGCGAAAGTCATAAAGAACCCCTGGTACCGAATCCGGTCGCTTCCTTAACCTGACGCCAACAGGCACGGCTCTAGGTTGCGCCGGATGTCCCCTCGACTCGGATGTTATCCGCAGCAACTATGACGGCACAACGGCAGGAAGATAGCCCTTTGCGCCCCGGAATTGCCTTGATCGGCTTTCGCGTCTGCCTGTTGGCCGGCATCTGGATCATGTGCCCGGGGATGCCGGCGCTGGCCGCCACCACCGAGCGGATCGTCGTCAACCGCTTCACCGGCGTCGCCATCGAGGGCTTCGACCCCGTCGCTTACTTCGTCACGGGGACGGCCGTGCAGGGGACGGCGGAGTTCGAGGCAAATCTCTGGGGGGCCGTCTGGCGCTTCCGCAACGAGGGCAACCGCGCCTCCTTCCTGGCCCATCCAGAGATCTACGGACCGCAATTCGGCGGCTATGATCCGGCCGATATCGCCCGCGGCGTCACCATCGCCGGCAATCCCCATTTCTTCGCGATCGTGGCGCAGCGGCTCTATTTGTTCAGCCTGGAAGCCAATCGTGACGCTTTCGTCGCCGATCCCGAGCGCTTCCTCTATGAGGTGGGCAAGCGCTGGCCGGCCCTTCAGGACAAGCTCGGCCAGTAGCAAGCCCGGTCAGTAGCAATCTACCGCCTGCGGATCGCCCCAGGCGATGAACTCCGGGATGATGAAGCCAGTGTGGCTGCGCTGGCCGAATCGGAGCTCGCCGCCGCTGCCGTCGGTCACCTTGCCCCCGGCCGCGGTCACCACCGCACAGCCGGCTCCGACATCCCATTCCGAGGTCGGCCCGAAGCGGGGATAGATGTCGGCGCTGCCTTCCGCGATCCGGCCGAATTTCACCGCCGAGCCGACCGTCCGTCTGACGGCATTGGGCCTGTTGTCGATGAACGCCTCGCTCCTGGGATCGCCATGCGAACGGCTCACCGCCGCGATCCAGGGCTCCCCGCGCGCCGGCAGCTTGCGGGTGTGGATCGGCTCGGCCGCCCCGATGGCCGCGCCGATCCACACCCGCAAGAACGCCACGCGCTCGGCGCCCAGGCCGACGATGCCGCGCCAGAGCAGTCCGAGCGCGGGCGCGCTGACGATTCCGAGCAGCGGCACGCCTTCAGTCACCAGGGCGAGGTTGACGGTGAACTCGTCGCGGCCGGCGACGAACTCCTTGGTGCCGTCCAGCGGATCGATCAGGAAGAAGCTGCCCTGAAATGGCGGGGAGGCGAGCTGGGTCCGCTCTTCCGACAGCGTCGGAATGCCGCCCGCGAGCTGCGCCAGGCCGTCGGCGATGATGCGGTCCGCGGCGAGGTCGGCTTCGGTCACCGGCGAGCCGTCCTGCTTGCCCTCGATCCGCATGGCAGCGCGGTTGACGGCAAGGATGGCTACGCCCGCCTTTACCACCAGCGCGGTGAGCGGCTCCATCAATCCGGATGCGGCCTCGGCGTCGATGATCCTCACCTGCATGCCTCATTCATCGGCAAGTCTCTATTGTCAGCACGTCTCGCCCGCTCGGCTGATTCGCCTTGATTGATTCGATTGGGTCTTTATGGCCGCTTCGAACCTATCGCAAGCTAGCTGCCACCGGCTGGCGAATGTTAGAACCCGGAGCATCCGTCAAGCATGCGTGATTCGCGGCGTCCAGCGCCGTGCAATTCCAGGAACCCTCCAGGACCCCTTTATATGTCTGACGCCTCGTCGCCCGCGACCGCCACTGCTCCCGATATGCTCGAACTCGCTGCGCTCCTGTGCTCGCGGGTCTGCCACGATCTCATCAGCCCTGTCGGCGCCATCGTCAACGGGCTCGAAGTGCTCGACGACGATCCCAAGCCGGAAGACCGCGAATTCGCGCTCGACCTGATCCGCAAGAGCGCCAAGACCGCTTCGGCCCGTCTCCAGTTCTGCCGCCTGGCCTTCGGCGCAGCCGGCTCCTCCGGCGCGCAGATCGATCTCGGCGATGCCCAGACCATGGCGAAGGGCCACATCGAGGACGGCAAGTGCTCGATCACATGGAATCTGCCGCGGCTGCTGCTGCCGAAGAACCGCGTCAAGCTGCTGCTCAACATGCTGGTCGTCGCCCAGCATACGATCCCGCGCGGGGGCATGTTGACGATCGATCCGCTCGGCGAAGGCGAGACGATGAGCTTCCGCATCACCGCGACCGGACACAATGCGCGCCTGCCGCAGAACATCTCGGAGCTCCTGAGCGGCGAGCGCGGGCCTGCCGCGGACGCGCACGCGATCCAGCCTTATTATACGCGGCTGCTCGCGCAGGCCTGCGGGCTTACGGTGACGCTGAAGCCGGAAGGCGAAGCCATCATCATTACCGCTTCGTAAACGGCGCACGGCGCCCTCAGACGTTAAGCCAATCTTTACGAGGCGCTTCGGCTTGTCCGGAGCGCCTTATCTCTTTGTTGGCTCCGTTCTTTTCCACATACTCAACCAATATTAAACGCTTTGCGGTGAAGCTGGCCTCATTCCGAATGGCGCATCACGCCTCGTGCGCGCCCCTCCCTGTATGAAGGCCTGTTTTCATGGATGATCTGTTGCGGGAGTTTTTGACGGAGACCAGCGAGAGCCTGGACAC
>NZ_LSIC01000080.1 GCF_001556045.1 Bradyrhizobium sp. CCH5-F6 | reverse complement strand
CCTGTGTACACGCCCCGCCGAGAACCTGGAGAAAAGCGGCGAAGCTTGCGACCGCGATCACCATAGCAGTCGCGCGGCCGGCACAAAGCGCATCGTTAACTTAACGTTAACGACGCTCGCCGCAGGCGAGTTCGAAAAGACGATGCCGAGGCCCTGCGCAGCCGAGCGGAACAGGCTGATCTGTTCGCGCGTTGTTCAAACGTCAGATTTGATTATCAACCTATGATTGTTGCAGCCGGAGCGAATGCGTGCAGTGAAACTGCTACCTTTCGACCCCAGCACTGGCGTCGGCTTGCGAGAGGCCCTGCTCCTCGCTGCGATTGTCTACGCCATTTGGACGCCGTTCTATTTCTTGCTGAAACCAGATCCCGTGATCCCGCCGGCCGGTGACCGCGTTGAGCTGATCATGAAGGTTGCCCGCAATGAAGAAGCTGGAAGATCGGTCGACGTCTACGGGTTCAGGCGGCGCGAAGCCGATCTGAAAGACCCGAGGCCGCTTGTGGTTTACGAAGACGTAGCGCCGCTCCCAGCCGATCACTACGAAATCGAGCCGGTCAACCCGCAGAGCAAATGGCGCCCGGTGAAGTTCAAGGCCAGCGACGGGAGCGATCCTCGATACAATGGGCGCCGCTACTACGCTGTTTTGCCGAAGGCGCCGGCCCCCTAAAGCCAGACCGCACAGAGCCACCTTTCACCCTTCCGGCGGCGGTGCCTGGTTGAGCAGTTGAGAAATCGCGGTAACGACCTGCGCAGGTGCGAACGGCTTGTTCAAAAGCACACTATTCGGAACGCCGTGAGACGGCCATTGATCGGCACCAGCACCCGTCGTGTAAACCACGGGCATTTCCGGATTGATCTCCCTGGCACGCCTGGCGACGTCCCACCCCGCCAGCTTGCCGCTCAGGTGAATGTCGGTCAGCAACGCCCGATATTTCGTTGCGTCGCCCTGGAGCAGGTTCACGGCCTCCTCGCCCGAGGCCGTAATCTCCGTCTGAAAGCCGCCTTCCGTCAGGGCGCTACCGACCAGTTCCTGGATCAGAAAGTCATCCTCGACGACGAGGATCAGCAATGCCGGATTGTCCACGTCCCGATCCTCCTGCCACGTCATCGTGGCAGGTAGTAAGCTTAAAAGTGAACATAAGTTCCGAAAGGCCCTTCAAGCCGATGGCAAGTCAGACAACCCGCTGGGAACGGCGGAACACACCCCCGCGTGAGTTACGGGAGTTACCGGTCCGTCAAGGATCATGGTGAATTTAACGTTAACGAGTCAAAGCCGGGCCAAGAAGTCCGAAAACGGCTCTGCGGCATGGACGCTGCAAATCCCCTCCTGCAGAACAACAGAAGGGATCGCGGGTGCATTGAAGCGGGACAGGTCTGTCCCGCGGGGTTGCGCCCGGGGGTTAGCGTTCAGACATGAAACATCCGTCGAGCCGCGAGTTCTTCGCGTATTGGGACAAGAAGCGCGGTATGGAGCGCGCCCCTGACAGGGCCGATATCGATCCGGCCGCCGTTCGCGGCCTGCTCGGGGACATCTTCGTCCTGTCCTGCGAGCCCCATCTCGGCTTCCCGTTCCGGGTTGCTGGAACCCGCGTCTGCGCGCTCGCAGGGACCGACCTCAAGGACCGGAGCTTTGCGGCGCTGTTCGCTGATGCGAGCCGCAGCGAGATCGAGGAGATCACCACGATCGTCGCCGACGAGACGCTGGGCGCGATCGCCGGCGTCACCGCCGCGCGCGCGGACGGCAGCAAGGCATTTCTCGAACTGCTGCTGCTGCCCTTCAACGCCCGCCCGCATACGCCGGTGAGCGTGACGGGCGTGCTCGCCCCGTTCAACGACGAATGCGGCGCGCTTTCCGCCCTCACCCTCACATCCTGGCGCTATCTGCATCAACCGGAGAAGCTGCTGCCGCGCGCGATCCGCAAATTGCAGATCGCACGCGGACTGATGGTGTATGAAGGGCTGAGGTAGATTGCGATCGACCGCCACGCGCGACCGTTTTTGCCGGATTTGCGTCATTCCTGAACGCGTTGCGAGCGGATAGCTTCCGTCGCCTGAGACGAAGAGCAGGTGACATCATCATGAGCTGGCGCATTCTGGCGTGGAGCGTCCTCGGCTGCGTGGCATCGCTGGCGGCGATCGGCGGAACCTGGCTGCTCCTGCTGCCCGGCTCGCCGGCAAAGGGCCCCGCGCCTGCGATTTCCAGAGACGAAACCGAGGCGACGCTGGCCGCGCTGAAACCGCCGAAACGAAAGCGCCCGCTGATCGCCATCGTCGGCATCAACGACATGAGCGAGACCACCGACTATCTGATGCCCTATGGCATCCTTGCGCGCGCGGACGTCGCAGACGTCCTCACCCTCGCGACGCAACCAGGGCCCGTCACGCTCTATCCCGCACTCAAGGTGCAGCCGCATGCGACCATCGCCGAGTTCGATGCCGCGCATCCAGACGGCGCCGACTACGTCATCGTGCCCGCGATGAGCCGCGACGACGATGCAGTCGTGCTGCAGTGGATCAGGAGCCAGGCCGCCAAGGGCGCGATCGTGATCGGCGTTTGCGTGGGCGCCACAATCGTCGCCAATACCGGGCTGCTCGACGGCAAACGGGCCACGACGCATTGGTACTCCGTGCGCGACCTTCAGAAGCATCCGGCGATCCGCTATGCGGCGGACCGCAGACTGGTCGTCGACCAAGGCGTCGCGACGACGACCGGCATCACCGCGTCGATGCCCATGGCCCTCACCTTGATCGAAGCCATTGCCGGACGGGCCAGGGCCGAGGCGGTCGCCCGCGACATCGGCCTTGCGGCCTGGGATGCGCGCCACCGCAGCGACGCATTCGGCTTCACGCGCCCCTTCGCACTGACGGCGATCGCGAACACGCTCGCATTCTGGAATCGCGAGCAGCTCGGAATCGCGCTGACGCCTGATATCGACGAGGTGTCACTTGCGCTGATCGCCGATGCATGGTCGCGCACCTATCGCTCGCGCGCCCTCACCTTCGCGGCCACGGCCGAGGCGCTGACGAGCCGCAGCGGTCTTCGCATCCTGCCCGACGAGGTCACGGCCGACTGGCCGGCAAAACTGACGCCGCCGGCGGCGGTCGACCTGCCGCCGGCGCGCGCGCTGGACCAGACGCTTCAGGCCATCGATGCGCGCTACGGGCCGCGCACGGCCGACTTCGTCTCCATGCAGCTCGAATATCCGAGATAGCGGCGCGGCAACACGCCGGCTGTCGCATGCAACAGCCGACGCACCGTGCTTGCGAAGCGCCGTTACGGCATCGCCAGATGCCAGGCGCCGTTCAGGAAGCCGTCGCCGGTGATGTCGCCGGGCTTCTGGTCCTTGGCGAAAGTGTAGAGCGGCTTGCCCTTGTAGGCCCATTGCCGGGAGCCGTCGTCGCGCGTGATGATGGTGTAGCCGTCGCCGGCGGCGTCGCCCGCCTCGGCCTTCAGCACCGGCCAGTTCGTCGCGCATGGACCGTTGCAGGCCGACTTGCCGTCCGCATCCTTGTCGAACGTGTAGAGCGTCATGCCCTTGGCGTCGGTGAGCACGTTGCCCTTGTCGGTCTTGGCCGTCTTGGTCGGCGGTGCGGCGAAGGCGGCGGGAACGATCGCGAGCGACATTGCCAGCGCGAGCGCGAGGCGGATCGAGGACGTCATGATATCTCCTTTTGACATGCAATTGGCTTGCATGGGTAGGACGCCGTGCACGGCCTCGTATTCCTCAGATGGCAGAAAAGATATTTTTCGCTGCGCGCGTCAACGCAGCGGAATAAACTCGACCAACCGAGACGGAACGACGAAGAGACATGAACAAGCCGCACTGGCGTCCCGCACACGACTCCGACTTGCCTGCGATCAGCGCGATCGCGGCACGCATCCATCCTGCTTTGCCTGAACGCCCCGAGGTGTTCGCGGAGAAGATGCGGCTCTATCCCGACGGCTGCCGCGTGCTTGTCGCCGGCGATGAGATCGCCGGCTACGGACTCGCGCATCCCTGGAAGCGGCATCAGATCCCGCCGCTCGATCGCTTCCTCGAACGACTCCCCGAAGATGCAGACTGTCTCTACGTGCACGATGTCGCCGTGCTGCCGGATCGGCGGGGCGGCGTTGCGCGCGCCTATGTGACCGGGATCGCGGAGCTGGCGCGCGCATCCGGCATCGCCACCCTCGCTCTGGTCTCGGTCTACACCACGCTGCCTTTGTGGGAACATCTCGGCTTCCATCCGGTGACGGCGGATGCGGCGCTGCACGTGAAGCTGGCCTCCTACGGGAAAGGCGCGACCTACATGTTGCGCGACCTCGCTGCGACGTAACATCGCTCCCCGACCGCCCCCGGCTCACGCGTGCGTGAAACCGCCTCCTCGAACCGAGTCAGATCAGCCTCCGTCGAAGGTGTGTGCGGGCCCTTCCGGTCTCGCCGAACCGAGGCTGGAGAATATCCATGAAGCTCACATTGACGAAAGTTGCCTTGCTTGCATGCGTAGGGATTGCCGCGGTCTCCGCGACTAGCGCCAACGCGACGCAGTACCGGACCTATGGCTGCGACACCGCCTTCTTCGAAGGTTGCGGCTTCCTGATCGAGACACCGGCCGGCAAAAGCCGCCCCAGCACCATCCATCGTGATACTTCGCCGATCTACATGAAGCAGACCGACCCGCGCTACAGCTCGTCGATGCGTGATGCCGGCGG
>NZ_LSIC01000008.1 GCF_001556045.1 Bradyrhizobium sp. CCH5-F6 | reverse complement strand
ACCCTCCCCCTCCAGGGAGGGTAAGAAAGAGTAGCAATTTCAATGACTTCCCTACTGTGCATGGGGTTGTTTTCGCACTTTTGGTTCGGCGGCGTCCGCGAGGCGGGAATCCATTTGACTCCTCCCCGATTCTGATTCGACTCCGCGCCGTCCCCAGCTTTAAGGATTCCGCCCTCCCAACGCCGCTTGTGCGGCGGCCCGAACCTCCATCTAGTGCACAACCAACACGAGTCCCGCGACATGTTGCGAGAACGGAACGGGACTCGTCAGGGAGTCACCGATTCGGCCGCGATTCGTTCTGGAGTCGTTCCGAAGCTTAAAGCGAACGGAAAAAGCGTCGCAAAGTGAGACAGTTGCGGAGGGTTCGGCGAGGACGTTCCCACACCCACGGTGTCATCGCCCGGCTTGAC
>NZ_LSIC01000079.1 GCF_001556045.1 Bradyrhizobium sp. CCH5-F6 | reverse complement strand
GGTCTATATTCCCGCCAATGAAGCTTCGCATGGCCTTGGCGGCACCAGAGTCGACCATGTGCATGAACACGCGTTCGAAGTGCTGGGTAAACTCCGGCGCGACACCCTCGACCTTGTACAAATCCTTCTTCCAGCCGGTGCCGTCGGGAGATTTCGAGTGCACGACGATATTCCCCCGGATCTTCCGCATCTCGCATAGAAAGCCGTTCGTCGCCCACTGCCGCAGATAAAACGCCGGGATATAGTGATGTCTGCTCGGATCACTCATGGCCAACAAAAGCCCCTGAGGAGCTTTATTGGGCGCCGAGGAGCGGGGAGGAGGCGCCGAACCTCGGTATAATCACAAACCTTCACTTTCCAAGCAACCCACCTTGCCGCAGCAGTTACGGTGACGGTGCTGGACTGTCACTGCAATTGCCACCCTAGTTCGTCTGGCGACCGGATGGCCAAATCCTCGCTCTCGCGCTGAAGCCAACTGACATGGTCATCGCCTCGGCACTTGAACCCGGCCAGAGGCGATGCCGACTAAACGCCATGGCCGCACTCGTTGCAGAACTCCTGTTTGACCTCGTCAGATGCCTCGTTGGTGGCTGGCTGAGGCAGGCTGCGGTGGCCATCTGTGCGTGGCTCGATATGAGGATTCACGGCCGTGCCGCGCGCTTTGTCGTGGGCGGCCTTCTCGGGATCGCCGCCTATTTCCTCATTCCCGTCATCGCCGGCCTGCTGGGATTGTGATGCACTCCGTGAAGGCGAGCCTCATCATTGCATTGGCGATCGGGGCGTTCATCTCCTCGGTGCTCCTCGTCGCGGAGCCGCTGACCGACTTCGCGTTCCTCTCGCTGGAGTGGCCGGGCATCACCGCAGCTTATTTTTTCTGGGGAGCGGTCGGAGGATCTACCTTCGTCGGCATCGCCATTTCCTGGGTCGTGAATGCGCTGACATATGGTTTGGGCGCTTTCGTCATTCTCAGCGCCTTTAGGGTGATGAGGGAAGCGTGAAGCGCTGGGTCCGATGTGAGTCACGCGAAGGCGGATCAGACGAGCTTTACGCCGCCTTCTCGACATCCTTCGCGACGATCTCGACTTCGAAATAGCCCATGTCGCGGAGCTCGGCGGCCTTCTTCTCGGCCGCTTCCCTTGTGTCGCGCTTCAGGATGATCTGGCCCGCTCCGTCGCGGGCGCAAACGAAATAAGGCATTCTCGATTCCCAATTTCGTTTGCATACACATGGCTCGGCGTTCCCGCAAGAATACGGGTCACCGCTCCAGCCCGGCCTTTTGCCGCATCTCGTCGATCAGCTCCGAGGCCTCGGCTTTGGTCAGCTCCTGCCCCAAGTTCTCTTTGGGCAGGTCCTGATGCGCCTGCTCGGCGAGGGTCTTGAGGTAGGATTCCTGGGCTCCCGTCATCGGATCGTCCCCGGAAACCCAGTCCTTCGGGTCCTTCTGGGTGTTGTCGGCCATCACCAATCTCCTTTTCCGTCCAACGTCGGACTCGACTCTTCGTTCCGCTTTTGTTCTGCTGGTGCCATATTCAAGATCACGAGGCTGGACATGCCGGACCTGGATTTCGTCAGGCGGGAGATCGAACGGATGCGCATCCAGATTGGCAGGCAGAGGAAGGAGATCCTCCAGCTGCAGCGGGCGGGGATCGGGACGGCTTCGGCCGAAGCGCTGCTGTCACGGATGGAAGCCAGGGTTGAAACGCTCTGCGCCCAGCGCGACGCGCTGAGGAGCGCGGAGCCGCATCACAACAAGGGCAGGGTGCTCGGCGGGAGGAGATGGTGAGCAGGCGCTGGTTCGACGACGAGAGAGAGCTGTCGCCCTTCCTGACCGCGCTCGAGGACGTTCGCAGAAGAGCAACGCGGGAAGGGTGGTGCTATGCCCATGTCCAGGCCATCATCGTGGCCATCGACCAGTACGCGGAGGCCGCGACGGGCAACCGCGAGTATTTTCTCAACAAGCCGGTTTCGATCGGCGACAACCGGAAAGCGGGAGACATTCCGTGAGGTGTCCAGACCCAGTTGCTGGCTATTTGAGTGTCGCGATGTGCGAATGCAGCCTGGCAGACGGGGCCTGGAGTTCCGGTAACGGAAGGTCTCTCGCTTGAGAGCTTGTTAACCGACCCCGCTCAGGATGCCGCTCGAAATGAAGGGGACAGCGATGTCAGATTTGGAACAAGCGATCCGCGAGCGTGCCTATCAGCTTTGGATCGAGGGCGGTGCCGAGCACGGCCACGCCGAAAGACATTGGCTCGAAGCTCAACGCGAGATCCTCTCCGCATCTCTCGCAACCGTCGCGCGGGTCTCGAAGGCGAGCTCCGACAAGCCGAAAGCGAAACCGGCGGCTCCGCGAAAGAAGCGCCGCGCCGCATAGGATCAGCGGTTCTGCTTGAAGCAGAACCGAAGCGCCGGACTCTCGTTTTAACGCGCGGCTTCGCGCCGGCCTGGCGCGAACGGCTCTCGTCTCATGAAACCGGGTGAACCGAACGACGAGATGATCTGGTCCTGTCCGACGCGGACGCCCGCTTGCGTGGAGCGGCCCCCCTCTTGCGGGACTTCAAATGAACTTCGGGTGCAATCCCGTTCTGCTCATCGAATTGCTTCAGCCAGGATTCAATATATCGCGGGTCGTCGGGACAAAGCCGTTGAAGCAAACGAAGGTTCTGCGCTCTGAATTCCACTAGGGTTTTCGGCATCATGCCTCCTCGAAACCCTGCCCATCGCAAAGGTGCGGGCAAGGGACCGCCGGGTCAACGGCAAAGAAGGGCTTGAAATCAGGGGCGAGCTGATGCAGCGCCAAAAGGCGAAAACCCCGCCTGGGGGAAGCGGGGTTCTCTGTCGGGGGTGAAGCTTAGGGACGCTTCAAGAGTAAGACGCTCCAGCCGGCGGAAAGTTCAAAACAAAACGGCACGAGCGTATCGCTAGCTGGAACGCGGCAGATGGCGCCATCCCTGGGGGCGCCGGCCTGGGGCGGCGCCTCACGATGAAAGTTGATGCGCCGGTGGCGATCAGGCTGCGATCCGCTGCTCGACGGGGGCGGTCAGGTATTTGAGCACTTCCGCATGCTCGAGGTCCGGAACCGCAATGGCCGTGTGGCTGTAGACCGCATGGGTGCGGGACGTCGCGATTTCGGCGAGGATATCTTTGCCCTTGATGACGTGGAGGCCTGATCTTCCCCCGATAAAGTGGACGGGTTAAGCGGCTTTTAGCTCCATCTCGATC
>NZ_LSIC01000078.1 GCF_001556045.1 Bradyrhizobium sp. CCH5-F6 | reverse complement strand
CCCAGCAAAGCCACGCCGCCTGATCGGCTCCGTCACCCAGATTCAGGCATAGCTCCGCCGACAGGGGATATCGCGGCCACAACGCGCCGCCCGATTACAAGTTCAGGGTGTTCCTCTCCGGCCAGAAGCGAGGGGTAACGCCCGCGATCAAGCGTGAACTACGCCGCAGGGCGGCCGTCGAGCCCGTCATCGGCCATCTCAAAGCCGAGCACCGCATGGGCTGCAACTATCTCGCCCACCGCCGCGGTGACGCCGCCAACGCCGTCCTCGCTGCCGCAGGCTACAACTTCCGACGCCTCATCCGCTGGCTCAGGCTTTTGCTGCGCCAAATCCTCTCGGCTCTAACTGCCGGGCTTCAGACCGTTCCAGTCTGAGGCCAGAGTTCTTCACGGACGACTAACCAGAACCTTGCTGGAGGTCACCAACCATTGTCCTCTAGCACTTTGCCTTAGGCAATTGAGATCCCTCTATACAAAGGGCCATCCCAGAGTCGAATTTCGAAAAACCTTCCCGTAACATTTCGCCGGACTAGGGCGTCGGACAGTCTCGGCGTGGGCGCTGAGCCGGCACTTGAAATTCTCAATTCGGAAACGATCCTCTTGAGGAGTAACGCGATGCTAAATCTGGCGCCATAAACTTGGTCGCCCGAGAGCTTCTTTACGTGCTCCACGAGATCCGATATGATTTTTTTTTGCTCGTCACTCATCCGTTCCGACAACGCGGGGTGAGCTAGGAAGTGAAGAACGGTCACTTCAAAATCACGATATGACCATGCTGTACGGATACAACCCTCGCCGTTGATGACTTTCGAACATATAAGACTCTTGGCATCGCCATTACTGTGAAACTTGATCTCGCTACGACAGTACGCGCAAGTCGCCAGGCCGCTAAAAACATTCGCAATGTTGTTTCCTTTCCGCCCCCTCCCCGAGATGAGGTTTTGACGTCGTGCCGCTTGAGCTGCATTAAACGTCGCTTCGTCGATCGCGGCTGGATAGTAGCCCGCGACGGGACGGCCCACGGGCACGCCTTTCTTGCTTCCGCCTGCGTAGCTTTTCGGTTGGTGCTCGCCAAACGTAGCCCGATTCCTCAGCATGCTGTCGATGGTCGTGTGATCCCACGTCAGAGAAGGTCCGAATGGCGTAACTTTCTGTCGATTAAGGTGGTTCGCTATTGCGTAGCTACCTACACCTCCAATAGCCAATTCAAATATCTTCCGAACGATTTCGGCTCTCTCTGGCAAGAAGACAAAGCTCTGACGATCGTCAGTCAATGCGAGCCAGCTAGGGCACGCCGAAATCTTTTTCATACTAGTTCAGCGTTTTCTTGGTTTGAATCATATCAGGCGGCCTCGGCGAGCTTGTAGGACCATCTGTGGATGACGGGATGGCGGTTGACGTCGTCGATGCCGGCCATGATGCGCTCCTCGAGCTCATGTTTTGACGCCACCCGGATGTGGCGCAGGACTGAACGGGCGAACTTGGAGAAGAACCCCTCGATGAGATTGAGCCACGAGCCGTGCTTGGGCGTGAAGGTGAACTCGAAGCGCCCGGCTGGTCGGGTGGCGAGCCAGGCTCTTGTTTCTCTCGATATGTGTGCAGAATGATTGTCGAGTATCAGCTTGATCGCCGTGTTCGGCGGATAGGCGGCATCGATAAGCCTGAGGAGTTCGATGAACTCTCGACTGCGGTGGCGATCCTTGACGAGGGCGTGAACCTTGCCGGTGAGCAGATCAATCCCAGCCAGCAGGCTGAGCGTGCCATGGCGTTTGTATTCATGGTCGCGCGCAAAGGTGGCGTGGACGCCAAGCTTGGGCGGCAAATCCGGGGCCGTCGTTCCGATAGCCTGGATTCCCGGCTTCTCGTCGCAGGAGACGATCGTCACCGGCTTTCCCTGCCGCTTTCCCTTGGCAGCGGCTTTCTTCAGGACTTCGACTTCACGATAGACGCACAGGACCTCCGCCATCTTCTGCTCGAACTCGGCGTCGCGATTTTCAAGATAGTAGCGCACTTTGTGCGGCTTGATGCTCTCTTGGCCGAGGATCTTGCACATCGTGCCCTGGACCAAATTGGCCAAACACACATGCCCCGCCGCCGGCCCGTCTTCGCGCGCATGGCGCGCCAAAAGCCGCGTCGTCCACAACTCGTGCGGATAGCCGTGGTCCTTGGCCTTGTCGCACGCCAGCGACACCAACCAGGCTTTGGCCTCGGGCGTGATGGTCGGTTCCTTGCCCGGCCGCGGGCGATCGTCGAGGGCCGCCAGCGGGCCATCGGCCAATGCTCGCTCGACACAGCGCTGCACCGTCTGATGATGGACCTCAAGTCTTTGGCCCACCGCGCAGAACGACGGATTTGCCAAATACGCCAGCAACATCTGCGCGCGCGAGACCCGGCTCGCCAGCTCAGTTCGCGACCGCGACAGCGTCGTCAACGTCGCAATCTCTTCGTCGCTCATTGCCAATTCGACCGCTCGCCGCCATCCTGCCATGAGACAATCCTCGTTTCGCCGACCGCAAAACGAGGAATCCGCCAACAAACCGTCCGTTCCATCAATCAGCCTGATCCCAGGATGCAGGTTTCACAAAATCGATCGTCTAGCCGACCAAGGGAGGCTCCGCGGGCTCTGCCGGGAGGCAGCAGAAGTTTGTCATTTCAGACAGTCATCCACCGACGAAACTCGCGACTCGTGAGCCACCACGCGCACGAGACGGACTTTCCCGATGGACGTCTAGGCCAGCTTAAGCCATAGCAAATGGGAGTGCAAATGACTGTCGCGCTGCGCATGATTCTGTTTGCGATTGGACGGAATTGCCTTTACACGTCGGCGGAGGCTCGAAGCTGCCACGCGAAGCGATCCAGCGCAACGCACAAGGACAGCAGGTCCACCGTGGAAAGGCGGCTTTGCCCTGCGCAATCCGCCGGAGTTCGTCCACCGGATCGATATCCGTGAACGCGGCGGCGATCGTGCAGAGCCGCCCATTGCCGCGCGGCAAGCAGGATGCCGAGAGCTCCGTCCAACCGGCCGCAATATCCGTGAGCACCAGCGTCTGGATAGATCAAAAATTATGTCGCGATTTCAATAACATATGAGTTCGCAATTTTATTCTGAATGGCGCACCATCCTCTTGCAAGCCCAGCCTGGTTGCGACCGCTGCAACGCAGGCGGTGTGCGGCGCCCGCTTCTGCTTCGGCCCAGATGTGCGCGGTTCGGCCTTTTACCCGTTATCGATCACCGCATCCTGACTTAGCCGACGCATCCAGACGGCGGTGTCATGGAAGGCGCTGCCGCCGTTTGGCGGCACCGGATCGTCGCCGATTAGCTGGTTGACGCCAAGTCCTCCCGAGAAATCCGTATTCGGCCAGATGCCTTCGACAATCACGACCCCGGGGCGACCGCTTTGGTCGATTTTCGCCGGCAGTTCGAGCCGACCGCGGCGATTGCCGAGCTGCACGATGTCGGCATCGGCCACGCCTTGGCGCGCGGCGTCTTCGGGGTGGATGATCACGTGAGGCGCGCCTTCGCGTTTCCGCGAGCTCTCAATCTCCGTGAAGGTGGTGTTGAGGAAGGTCCGCGCCGGCGGCGCAACGAGGCGGAACGGGTGCTCGCTGTCGGCAACTTCATAGTTTTCCATGAAGTCCGGCAACGGTCGCATGCCATGACCGTTCGGACCGATCTTGGTCCAATCCGGCTTGAAATGGAATTTGCCGTCCGCGGTCGGGAAACGATTGGTGAAATGAGCGTCGTCGAACGGTTCGGCGCATTCCACCCAGCCGGTCTCGAAGGCCTCCGCCGCCGTTCCCCGCCCCGACGCAGTGAGCGTCTTGTCGATCAGCTCGAACGCGCTCATTCGAAAGCTCGGATTATCCGATCCCAGCCGCCGCGCGATGCCACAGACCACTTCGTGATTGGTCCAGCTCTCCCGATAGCGGTCGAGAACTCGCGGGCCCGCGGTAATGTAGGTGTGCCCAAGGCCGTAGTAGATGTCGTCCGCCTCTAGAAACATCGCCGCCGGCAGGACGATGTCGGCATAGCGAGCCGTCGGCGTCATGAACTGCTCGTGCACGCAAAGGAACAGGTCTTCCCGGCCGAGCCCCTGAGCCACCTTGCGACTATCCGGGGCCACATTGGCCGAGTTCGCATTCTGCATGATCATCGCGGCGACCGGCGGCCCGCCCTTGAGGGCGACCGGGTCGCCGGTCAGGATTGCGCCGATGCGCGACTGGTCGAGTATGCGGGTGTGGGGATCGCGCATGTCGAGACCATGCGCCAAGGTCGTATCGAGGCGCCAGTTGTCGAGCGCGAGAAAGAAAGCGCCGCCGCCCTTGTGCTGCCAGGAGCCCGTGATCGCCGGCAGGCAGGAAACGGCGTGCATGCTGGCGGCGCCGTTGCGCGAGCGGGTGAAGCCGAAGCCGAGACGCAGGAAGCTGCGCTTGGTCCGTCCGTAAAGCCGTGCGATGTCGACGATCTGCGCGACGTCGACGCCGGTCACCTGCGCCGCCCGCTCCGGTGGCCAGCTCTCGATGTGACGCCGCACGTCGTCGTCGAAATCCGTCAGGCGCGCGAGATAGGCCTCGTCCGCGAATCCCTCTTTCAAGAGGACATGCATCATGCCGAGCGCGAGGGCAGCATCAGTGCCGGGGCGGACAATGACGGCGATATCCGCCGCAGCGATGGTCGGCGTCCGATAGACGTCCACGACGATCAGCTTCGCACCGCGTTTGCGCGCCCGCGCGATGTGAGTCATCGCATTGACCTGGGTGGAGACGGGATTGCCGCCCCACATCAGGATCAGATCGGCCTCGACCATCTCGCGCGGGTCGCAGCCGCGCAATTCGCCGATGCCGGCCTTCCAGCCCGACTCTGCCGGCGTCACGCAGATGGTGGTCTGCTGACGCGAATAGCGGAAGGCGTGCCGCAGCCGGTCGAGACCCCAGCGCTGGATGACACCCATATTGCCACCCGAATGATAGGGCCAGACGGCTTCGGATCCATGGCTCTGTGTCGCGCGGGTGAACCGGTCCGCAATCTCGTCGAGCGCATCGTCCCAGCTGATCGGCGCAAACTCACCCGATCCCTTGGTGCCCACGCGCCGCATCGGCTGCGCGAGCCGGTCGGGATGATGCACGCGTTCGGCATAGCGCGACACCTTGGTGCAGCAGACGCCCGACGTATAGCTGTTCTCGGCGCTGCCGCGAACGCGTCCGATTCGGTTCGATGACAAGCGTTCGACTTCCAGCGCGCAGGCGCTCGGGCAGTCGTGCGGGCAAGCCGTCTTGACGAAGCTGCTGCTCGGCATGCGCGCCTCAATCGTTGCGGAATTCGGACGACCAATGCAGCAGTCGTCGCTCGATCGCGCTGATCAGATATACCAGACCCACGCCGACCAGACTCAGGATGACGATCGAGGCGAACATGTCCGTCGCATTGAGCGTCGCCAGAGCCGTCGTCAGAAGATAGCCGACGCCGGTCGTCGATCCCACGAACTCGGCAAGCACCACGCCGATCAGTGCGAAGCTGATGGCATTGGGCAGCGATGCGAAGGTCCATGCCGCCGCCGTCGGAATGCGCACGCGCCAGAGGATCTGCGAACGCCGGCCGCCGAGCGTCCGGCAGAAATTCACCAGTTCCTGCTCGACGCTGTTCGCGCCCTTGTAGGTGTTGAAGAAGACGAGGAAGAACACCATGAACCAGGCGGTCACGACCTTCGAGGCGAGACCCAGGCCGAACAGCATCGTGATCAGCGGCACGAAGGCGATGCGCGGCATCGAGTTCATCGAGACGATGAAGGGGTTGAGCACCTTTGCCCAGAACCGGCTCTGGGCGAGCATCACGCCGACGGCGAAGCCGGACGCAGTGCCGACCAGCAGACCCAGGCCGGTGGCATAGAGTGTCGACGCCAGATGGGGCCAGATGGCGTTCTTGCCCGGCTGCATCCACTGCCAGATGCGCGCGCCGATCAGCGAGGGCCGGCTGATAAAGAACGGATCGAAGATCGTATTCTGCTGAAACCAGGTGATGCGCGTCAGCGCTTCCCAGACTCCGAGCGCCACGGCCAGGATCAGAACTTGCGTGAGCGTGATCCGCAAGCCGCCTGCCGAACGACGTCGCGGCTGCATCCCGGATGCGCGGCCCGCAGAAACCTCCGGACCGGCGATCTGCACCTGTTCGCTGCTCATGCTGCCGCCCTGAACTGGTTGCCGAGCACCTTCCAGACGCGCTGGATATGAGAGGTGAACTGGCTCGATTGCCGCAACTCGAAGACGTCGCGCGGATAGGGAATGTCGATGACTTCTTCGAGCAGGATGTGGCTGGGTGGCGCCGACAGAACGATGACGCGGCTGGCGAGCGTGACCGCCTCGTCGAGATCATGCGTGATCATGACCACGGTTTGGCCGAGCTCGCGCCAGATCTCGAGCAGTTCACTGTGCAGATGCGTCTTGGTATGCGTATCGAGGGCGCCGAACGGTTCGTCGAGCAGCAGGATCTTCGGATCCACCGCGAGACTCATGCAAAGCGCGACCCGGCGGCGCATGCCGCCGGAAAGCTGATGCGGATAAGCCTCCGCAAAATTGCTGAGATGCGCGAGCCGCAGCAGCCGGTCGATCTTCTTGTCGGTATCCTGCCTGGCCGCGCCGGCGAATTTGAGGCCGAGACCGACATTCTGCCGCACCGTGTACCAGGGCAGCACGGTGTCCTTCTGGAAGATGTATCCCAGCGACGCCGGCACGTCGCGATCGACGCGCGCGCCGTCGACATACACCTCGCCGGCGGTCGGCGGCATGAAGCCGGCGATCATGTTGAGGATCGTGCTCTTGCCGCAACCGGACGGTCCGACGATGCAGACGAACTCCCCCTTCTCGACGGTCAGGGAGACGTCGCCTACGGCCTTCACGATCTCGCCGCTCTTGCTCTCGAACGACTTGCCGATGTGTCGAAGCTCGATCATCGCGCTCATGCCGCGCGCGCCTTGCGAACGAAATCCATGTTGATCGCCGCCTTGTACGGAATCTTCGCCATCTGATCGGGCGTGAACTGGCGGTCCTTGATGATGTTGGAGAGAAGCGCGTAGCTGTCCTCGGAAATGATGTTGTCCGGCGAGAAGACGTTCTGCTTGTAGAAGGTCAGGCCGCTCTTCACGGTCTCCTTCGGCAGCGAGTTCATATAGTCTTCGTGCAGCAACTCGGTGAGTTGCTCGGGCGAACTCGAGTTGATGAGGTTCTGCGCCTTCACAAGGGCGGTGACCGCCGCCTGGATCGCTGCCGGATTCTTGTCGATCTGCTCCTGCAGGACATAGCAGCCGATGCCCGGGACATCGCCACCGAAGGTCGATTTCCAGCTGGCATCGTCGCCGATGCTGAACAGCGGCACCGCCCAGTCCTCGCCCTTCATCTGTTCGAGCATGGCTGAGGTCGCGATCGTCGCCGCCACCTGCTTCGATTTCAGCGCACCGAGCATGGTCGCAAAGTCGCCGAGGCCGCGGATATCGACGTCCTTGGCGCCGCCCTTCTCGGTGATGAAGACGGCCATCAGCCAAGTGGCCGATTGGAGTTGAGTCACGGCCAGTCGCTGACCACTGAGGTCGGCGACCGACTTGAACTTGCCGGCGTCTTCCTTGCGGATCAGGATGTTTGCGTAGGTAATTCTGCGATCAAGCCCGAAGACAACCGTGGTGGGCTTGCCGGCAACGGTGGTGGCGAGTGCGTCATTGACGCCGCTGCATCCCACCAGCACCTGCCCCGCCGTGAGGATCTGCTTGGTGCGAGGCCCGCTCTGGGAATTCAGGTAGCCCACATCGATGCCGGCTTCCTTGAAGTACCCCTTTTTGAACGCGATGTAGGGCGCACTGTAGATGGGGTCGATGCCGGCAACGCCGAATTCGTACTTCGCGGACGACTGTGCTTTGGCCGCGGTGGACAGTACAAAGGGTGCGGCCAGCAACCCTTTGGCGACTTCGCGACGGCTCCACCGGCCATTGCCATTTCTGCTCGTCATTTTCCCTCCGGAACAATCTGCTAACCGGCGAGGCAATCTTCGGGCCTGCCTTAAAATTCATCAAACAGTAAATTGCGCTGACTGCGATCTGATTTTAAGATCGCTCGTGGATCGATCCCGGCTGCAATGGCGCACCCATGAATCTCAAACAACTCGTGCATTTTCAGAATGTTGCGACTCATGGATGCATCACAAAAGCCGCTGCACGTTGCAACATTGCCCAGTCGGCGCTTTCGAGCCAGATTGCGGCCCTGGAGGCCGATCTCGGGGTCCAGCTCCTTTTCCGCCACGCCCGCGGCGTGACCTTGACACCCTGTGGCGAGGTTCTGCTGGATCATGCCCGGCAGATCCGTGCCCAATTCGAACTGGCCCGCCGGGAGGTTCGAGAAGCTGCCGACGTGGCGGGGGAACTCACCATCGGTATCCCCGTAAGCATGGCGTCCGTGCTGACGCTGCCGCTGCTGCAGGCCCTGGAGGGCCAGTTTCCCGGCGCGCAGGTGCATGTGTTCGAAGGCCTGACGGGTGACCTGCGCGGCTGGCTCCGGTCGGGCAAGATCGATACCGGCATCCTCTATGGCGATGACCAGGCCGACGGCCTGTCGCTGACCGGGCTTGCCGAGGATGAGCTGGTGTTGTTCGGGAAAGTCGGCGAAGAGTCGGCCGGGCGCCAAAGCATTCCACTTGAGGAACTCCCCCGCTGGCTCATCTACACGACCGACGGCGAGCACCCGGTGCGCCCATTGCTGAGCAAGACCGCAAAGGCTCATCATCTCGCGCTGAAATTCGGGGCGCAGATCAATTCCGTGGGGCAGCTCAAAGCCCTTGCGCGCGAAGGCCGTGGTCACACCATCCTCCCGCGCGTGGCGCTCGCAACGGAAGAACCGACGGAACGTGCGCAGATTCTGGCGATCGAGCCCTCGATCAAATTGCGCAGCTATGTGGCCACCAAGACCAATCCAGGCCGCCTGGTCCGCAAGGTTGGCGATATCCTGCGCGACGTCGTCGAACGTCTCATTCGCAGCGGGGATTGGCCGGGAGCCCGTCTGCTGCAGGCGGATGCCTTGTCCGGGAATATCGAGCGACCCCTGCCGGCGCGACCTCGCTTCGAAAAATAGCCCGTGCGTCCGATTCCTTCGGGCGCCGGGTAGTTCGAGCGCACAGGGCCGTTGCGCCCTGAGCTGCGTCAGCTTTGGCGTGCAAAAACCAGCTGTCGGACGTCGATCTTTCCGGCCCTGAACCCTGCCTCGCAGTAGCACAGATAGTATTCCCACAGCCGGCGGAAGGGCTCGTCGAACCCGAGCGAGGTCAGGTCTGCCCATGCCTGGCTGAAGTTCTCTCGCCAGAGTGCGATCGTCTTTGCATAGTCCTGCCCGAACACACGCTCTCGGATGACAGGCACCTCGAAGCGATCGCCGAGCGAGCGCAGGATGTTCGTCGAAGGGAGCATCCCTCCCGGAAAGATGTATCTCTGGATGAAGTCCACGCGCTGCCGATAGCTGTCGAAGAGCTCGTCGCGGACCGTGATGGCCTGGATGCCTGCCAGCCCGCCGGGCTTGAGTCGCCGGTTCAACTGATGGAAGTATGCTGGCCAGAATTGCTCGCCGACGGCCTCGATCATCTCGATGGAGGCGATGCGGTCGAAATGGCCTTCCTGGTCGCGATAATCCTGCAACCGGACCTCGACTTTTTCGGAAAGGCCGGCTTCGTGGATTCGTCGACGGGCAAATTCGTGCTGCTCCTTGCTGATGGTCAGCGCCACCACGCTCGCACCGTAAGTCTTCGCGGCAAATTCGGCGAAGCCGCCCCAACCGCATCCGATCTCGAGCACGCTCTGACCGGGCCGCAATTCGATGGCCTTCGCCAGTTGCTCGTATTTGTGATGTTGAGCGGCGGGCAGGTCGGCTGTCTCGGCCGGGAACAGGGCCGACGAGTAGGTCATGCTCGAATCGAGCCAGGCAGCGAAGAACTCGTTTCCGAGATCATAGTGCGAATGGATGTTGTGCCTCGACCCCTGTTTCGTGTTCCGGCGCAGGCGATGAAGCACCCGCCGGCAGAGCCGGACCAGCATGTTCCCCGCAAAGGCGCTGTCGACCAGCTCTTCGTTGAGACAGAACACGTAGAGAAGCTGGGTGAGATCGGGCGTGGACCAATCGCCTCGAATGTAAGCCTCGGCCATGCCAATGTCGCCGCCTATGACGAGGCTGCGCGCGAACCTGTAATTGTTCAGCTCGATGGTGGCCGCCGGACCCGGAAGCGGGCCGCGCAACGTGACGATTCTCTGGTCGGGAAGGCGTACATGAACGGTGCCGTACCGGATCTGCGATGCAAGGCGCAGAGTCAGTCGCGCAAGGAATGGGACTCCATCGAATTGGACGGCCTGATGCGTGGCTGCGAGGTCCATGGTTCAAGTCTCGCGTTGTTTCAAACGTGGCACATACGGAGCACCTTTCAGCCAAAGCCGCAACGCTTCCCAGTGGATGGCTGCGATCACCTTGAAAGTCAGGAAGGGCAGACCGAACAGCGCCGCCAGTAGCGAGTGGCTGGTCAGAGGGCGGCGTCGTCCGCGGAACGCTGCCGCAAACATCGCGCCCTGCTCGCTCGTCTGCACGATCCTGACCCTCACATCTTGCTCCGGTGGAGAAATGCTGAAGCGGTAATGCGTCTCCATCTCCATGAAAGGTGAAACGTAAAACTCCTTCGCCCGGGTCTGTCGTATTGTGCAGCCCGGTCGCGCGTCTTGCACGGGCAGGACGTAGGAATGCATCTCCCCGAATGTGTTGCGGACCTCGTAGATCAACAGGGCGAGATCGCCGGACGCGCCGTAGCAGAAATAGACCGATAGCGGGTTGAACACGTAGCCCAGAAGCCGGGGATAACAGAGAAGCAGAATACGGCCTCCGGAGAGATCGATGCCGTGCTCCGCTGCCAGCCCGCGAACGTGCTGGCTGAGGCACATGCTCCTGTCTTCGCCGTGATCGCTCTCGTGGAAGCTGAACAGTGCTGCTCGATTGACGCCAAACAGCCGGGACTGGCGATCTGCCTCGTTCAACCGGTCGAGATCGATCAGCAGGCTCATCACCCGGTAGCTGAACCTGTGTTGCACGGGCCGCCAGCGCGCGTGCAACACTTTTCCCCAGTAGAGTGCGGCGGGCGCTATCGCATTCTCCGCTCTCGTCGATTTCGTTCGGACCATCATGCTACTCAGCGGCCTGGACCAGCAGCGGGTCGGCCTGACGCCATGGAACCTCGCCGCCAAGTGCCTCGGCAACGGAGATGCCGGCCTGCAAGCCGTCCTCGTGAAAGCCATAGCCGGTCCAGGCGCCGCAGAACCACGTCCGGCGGCGGCCTTGAATTGCGGGGAGCCGTTGCTGCGCCGCGAACGCTGCCAGATCGTATTGCGGATGGGCGAAGCTGAATTTTCCAAACGTCAGATGTTCCGCCGGCTCGAAAGGCGGGTTGAGACTGACGAACAATGGCTTGCTGTCGTCTATGCCCTGCAGGCGGTTCATCCAATAGGTCACGGCCACGTCGTTCTGCGCGGGCGTTTGTCGCGGCCATTGCAGGAAGTTCCAGGATGCCCATGCCTGGCGGCGCCTGGGCATGAGATTGCGATCGCGGTGCAGATAGACGGTGTTGGGGGCATACCTGATCGCGCCGAGAATGGATCGCTCCTGGGCGTCGGCGTCCGGCAGCGCCGCCAAGGCCTGATCGCTGTGGCAGGCCATGACCACGGCATCGTAAGTCTCCACACCGCCTTGAGTGTCGCGGACCGTCACGCCATGCTCCGATCGATGGATCGACGTCACTGCACAACCTAGCCGAATGTTGTCCTTGAACATAGCGGTGAGCTTCTCGACATAGCGCCGGCTGCCACCCTCCACGGTACGCCAGCGCGGCCGGTCCAGGTGCAGGAGCCGATGGTTGTCGAAGAAGGCGACGAAGTTTTCCGCCGGAAAGGACATAATGTCGTCCGACGAGGACGACCAGATCGCCGCCCCCATCGGTCCGAGATAATCGGAGAACAGGCGCGGGCCGAATGATTCCTTGCGCAGATACTCGCCCAGCGTCAGGTTGTGCAGCCGGCCGGCGCGCAAGTCCGCCGCGCTCTGCCTGTTGAAGCGCAGCACCTCGGCCAGCATGCGAAAATAGGAGGGCGATCCGAGATTGCTCGGCTGTGCGAACAGGCCGCGAACAGTTTGAAGGAAGGTCTCGCCGCCACCCCGCCATTCGAACCGACCGTGATCGGCGGACATGGCGAAGCTCATGCAAGTTTCGACGGTCCTCACGCCCAGCCGCGCGAACAGCGCCGTCAGTTGCGGATAGTTCGCCTCGTTGAACACGATGAAGCCGACGTCGACGTCTATAGCCTCGCCATCGTAGTCGACACGAACGGTATGGCTATGTCCGCCTGGGCGCAGCTCGCGCTCGTACACCGTCACAGCATGGCGTTTCGACAGGAGCCACGCGGCGGCATTGCCGGCAATTCCCGTCCCGATCACGGCGAAACGCATGCTCTGTCGCCCCCACTTGAGACCGCCAATGCGGTACTTGAAACGCTCGTTGTACAAGGAAACGTTCGACGGCCCGCCGCGGATCACCTTGCTGATCACCGGCCAGCCCCCCGTCGAAGGCGAAACCAGCTTCTGCAGCGAACGTATCGCGGAGAGGTCAATTCTGGTGATGGCATGATTTTGGTGCATGTTCAGGCATTAGGCGGCATTGCGCTGGCCTTTTGTCTCCTGATGGGGCTGGCTTGGGTCGTTCAGCAGCGCACGGGGAATTCCGGATGGGTTGATGCAATCTGGTCCTACGCGACCGGCCTCGTTGGCGCCGGCGCCGCCCTGTGGCCTCTGGACGCCAGCGCGCCGGAACGCCAGGTGCTCGTCGGAGGGCTCGTGCTGCTTTGGTCGGTGCGACTAGGCACGCACATTGCGCGCCGGGCCGCGGCAGGCATCGACGATCCACGCTATGCGAACTATGCGCGTCAATGGGGGGCTGCGGCCCCTCGCCGGATGTTCCTTTTCCTGCAATCGCAGGCGCTGGTCTCGTTGCCGCTGCCGTTCGCCGTCTTCCTCGCGGCGCACGCTCCCGAGCCCGGACTGCGACTGCAGGACTACGCAGGAGCCGCCATCATTCTGGCAGCCGTCGCAGGCGAGGCATTGGCGGACCGCCAGTTGCGCCGGTTCAAGCTGAGCCCATCCAGCGCCGGACAGGTCTGCGATGTCGGCCTTTGGCGGTGGTCGCGCCACCCGAACTATTTCTTCGAATGGCTGGGGTGGTGGGCTTATCCCATCATCGCGCTGTCGCCCGGATATGCATGGGGTTGGGCCAGCCTGGCGGCGCCGGCGATCATGTACTGGATACTCGTGCATGTGACGGGGATACCCCCGCTGGAGGAGCAGATGCTGCAATCGCGCGGCGACCGGTACCGGGCGTATCAGGCACGAACCAATGCGTTCTTCCCATGGCCGCCGAAACGGGCACAGTGACGAGCCGGGCGTTGCGGCGCTACGGCTGTCGACTGGCCGCAAACAAACGGGCGTGAATGCGCGGATGTGATCCGGGGTGGCTCGTCGCTCGTTGTTTGATCGTCCGCTCGACGAACAGGCCGGACTAGATCGCACGGGGAACGCGGATATGAACCTTCTCTTCATCTACCTTTCGGTGGCCGTGACCTTCGTTGCAATCGACATGGTCTGGCTCAATATCATGGTCGAAAGGCTTTACCGGCCGGTGATCGGCGACATGCTGCGGGCCGAGCCGAATCTGGCGGCTGCGGCGGCTTTCTACTTGCTTTATCCCATCGGTTTGATCTGGTTCGCCGTGCTGCCGGCGCAGCAGGACGGGAGCGCATTGCGTGCCTTCACGTCCGGCTTGATGCTCGGCTGCTTCACCTATGCGACCTACGATCTCACCAACCAGGCGACCCTGCGGAACTGGTCGACCGGGCTGACACTTGCGGACGTTTGCTGGGGATCGCTTCTCGCCGGTGTCAGCGCCTGGATTGGATTCCTCGTTGCTCAGAGGCTGGCGCACTGAGCAATCCCCGCCAAATCAGCGCGACAGGGCTGAATGACCTGGGCCACGCGCACTGTCGGGCCTGATCAGGGCTGCCTTGGTGTTACGAGCAGGTCGAACGTCTCCCTGGTTTCCGCGATCTTGTCGGCCAAGGAAATGAATGCGCTTTGGGCCTGCAGCTTGGTATCTTCGTCGAGCAGGAGGCATGCGAGATCGACCAGTTGATCGCTCATGCGCTCCATGGCGGCAAGGAGAAGATCGAGGCCGGCTCCGGGATCGTCGGCTGCGACACGTTCGATGTCCCTTAAAATCGCTTCGAGCCGTGCGATCGAAGAGACGAGCCGGTCTCCGCGATCGGGCTCGGGAAACGCAATGATCTCTGCGGCCATGCGCGCGTTCTCCGGATTCAGGCCGCGGCCGATGCCGCAAGGCAATCCTTGCGCACCGCCAGAATGGCTCGGTGAAGCCAGGTCTTGATGGTGCCGACCGGCACGCCGAAGCGTCGTGACAGGCTGGCGCGGCTCTCGCCTTCGATATAAGCCAGAGCCACCAGCCTGCGGCGATCTTCCGGCAAACGAGCCAACGCTCCGCGCGCAATCGGTTCTGCGCTGGCGTAGTCGAAATCCTCGTTTGGCGACGGGCCGGCCCCCGCCGGAACCAGAAGCGCTTCGTTCAATTCGTAAGTTGGCTGCCTTCTGGTCCGCTGATGATCGATTGCCGTATTCCGGACGATCGCGGACATCCAGGCCATCGCCGGGGCGCGTCCCGGATCGAACCGGTCAGCCTTGCGCCAGATCTTCAGAAACGATTCCTGAAGGATGTCGTCGACGTCGTGAGGCGATGATCCAACGGCGAGCGCTATCCTGCGCAGCCGACCTCGCGTCAATGTGTGGAGCTCTACGAAAGCACGCGTCTCGCCAGCGGAAACGCGTGCCAGCAGTTCAGGCAGCCTTTCGCTCGGCACCTGACCCGCCAGGCTTGAATCGGCCATGTCCTGTCTCCCTTGCGTCTGTTTCGAAACGCTTCGGGCGCGGGTCCGGATCACCCGCGGGAGAAGGACTGTCGAGAATCAAAGCCGCACGAACGGCCCGATCACTCGTCCGAGAAGACCGTTCATGCGCAGGTCGCCGGTCATCGCGACCAGGCAGACGCATGGGCCCTCGTTGCCGACGATAGGACGATGGTCGACCTCGTCATCGCCGTAATCGAAATCGCCGGGACCGAAGCGCCCGCCCTCGTGACTGAAGCTGCCCTCGAGCACGAGGGTCAGTTCGGTGCCGGTGTGAGTGTGTTCAAGCATGCGCGAGCCCGGCGCGGACCGAAGCAGAAAGGCGCGCGCCTTGCCCGGGCTGGACAGCTCGATCGGCCGCATGCTCAGACCCGGCGCGATGCGTCGGCGCTTGCCGATGCGATATCTTCGCAGTGCCGGCGGCAGGTCAGTGTCGGCGGCGGAAGCGAGGGGTGGCGCCGGTGCGTGATCCCGAGAAGCGCCAATTCGCGACATGACGCGATCGAACGCATCTGGCGCGATCGGTGCCGGCTCGACTTCCTCCAGCGCTGCGCCGGCGAGCTGCTCGATGGCTTGCACGAAACGGGCGCACCGGGCGCATCCTGCCACATGCACTCCCACGACCAGCTGGTGGGCCTCTTCCAGCTTGCCGGCCGCGAAATCGGCCAGAAGATCTTCAGGCGGATGGTGGCTGATCGTCATGATTCTTCGTCCAATATGTCTCTCAACCGGTTCATCGCCAGCCTGATCCGAGACTTGACCGTTCCGAGCGGAATACCGAGCTGGCTCGCGATTTCCGGATGCGCCCTTTCCTCGATGAACGACAGCCTCACCACCATGGATTGCTCTGTCGAGAGTTGCTTGATGGCCGACGCGATCCGTGCGGCATCTTGCACGCGCGAAATGACGGCATCGGCCGGCTCGGCTGGATCCGGTGTATCGGGCAGCTCGGAATCGGTTTGCAGACGGTCTGCCCGCGCCCTGCGGCGGAACAGATCGATCCGCAGATTGCGGGCGATCGTGAATATCCAGGCCGCGGCGCCCGCCGTCGCAGGATCGAACTGATTGGCCTTCCGCCACACAGCGATCATGGCGTTCTGGGCGATCTCTTCCGCCTCGTCGGAGCTGCACCCGGCTCTCTGCATCAGCCCTTTGATGCGGGGCGCGAAATGCTCAAATAGCCGCTTGAAAGCGGCCCGGTCACCATGAGCGGCGACGCGTCCGATCAAATCAGCCCAATCCACCTTTGCCTTCGGCCCTTTGCTCGCACCAATCGACAGCCGCGCCTCACCCCGTCGGGGCAAACCGGCCTCAGCCCAGATTGGCACATCTCTAGCCCGGATAGCAGCGATCATAGCGCCTCGACAAGCGACCTCTGGGGTGAGAACGACCGGGAACAGGCGCCGGATCACTGCGAAACGCTCGATTATCGGTTCCGGAGCGCGTGGCCGCGCGCCGGCCCGCGCCTGGCACTCGGCTTGCTCAGTCAGGACCAAAGCCAGGCCTCGGCGGAGGAGGCCGTTTCAGATTGAGGCAAGCGATGCAGGAAATGTCCCGTTCTGGTGCCGGAGAACTCCGGCTCGATGCGTTGATCGCCGATTTGTGGTGGCGCGTGCGGCTCTTGAACACCGACATCCTCGAAGAGGAAGCTCGAGCCGGCGTGTTCGACGTGAACCAGCCGACCTATCCACTTCTCGCGCTCAACCTGCGCGCCCGACGCGACAATCTGGTCGCGACGATCGGCATGCTGGAGCAGCGGGCGAAGGCGTCGGAAGCGGCTTGAGAGCGGTTCGCCGTCGCGCTCGCGCGTCAACGATTTCGCCCCCGGTTCGTTGCCGCTTGGAGAGCAGGGACGGGGTGCAACGCGCAGCATCGCATGGCTCGAATGCCTCCGGCGCTTGTCGGGGCATGAGGTGAATTCACGCCACGCCTGTCTGTGATATTGCTGGCCTCTGCAATCCCGCGAGGCCTCCATGCTCCCCATTCCCGCCGACATCTTCACCGAGCCCGAGGACGTCTCGCCCGACGGCCTTGCCAATCTCGGCCCGCTCCGCCGTCTCGCCGGGCTGTGGCAGGCGGACAAGGGCATCGACATCAATCCAAAGGCGGAAGGGCCGGAGCGGCGGACCTTCATCGAGCGCATCCGCATGGATCCGATCGACCCGCAGGCCAACGGGCCGCAGCTGCTGTACGGGCTGCGCTATCACATCCACATCAACACGCCCGAGGAAGGCATCACCTTCCACGACCAGGTCGGCTACTGGCTGTGGGAGCCCGCGACCGGGCTGATCATGCAGACGCTGGCGATCCCGCGCGGCCAGGTGCTGCTGGCCTCGGGCAAGGCCGGGCCCGATGACAGGACAATCACGGTCACCGCCAAACGCGGCGACACCGCTTACGGGATCTGCTCGACCGACTTCCTGGAACAGGCCTTCCGCACCGATGCCTACCGCTGCGACATCACCTTCAACGACGACCGCAGCTGGACCCACCTGATCCAGACCGAGTTGTTCGTGCGCGGGGCGCCGTTCAATCATCGCGACACCAACACGCTCCAGCTCGTCGCACCGCCGAAGCTCAACCCGCTGGCGGCGATCTTGAACGATCGCGCCAAGGACAATGCGGCAGCTGGCGATGGATCCGCGGCCTGAGCGCTGCCCGGAGGATTTCATGAAACCGCATGTCATCTGTCTGATGCACTCCAGCCTCGACGGCCGCACGCATCCCAGCCGCTGGCGCCCCAAGGGTGCCGGCACGGACTGGTTCGAGAAGATCCATGAGGAGCTCGGCGGCGATGCCTGGGTGATCGGTCGCGTCACCGGGTCGGAGTTCGCCAGGGGCAAACCCTATTCAGCGACGGACGCGACATTCCCGCGCGAGAACTGGTTTGCGCGGCGCGATGCGAAGACCTATGGCGTCGTGCTCGATGCCCACGGCAAGATCGGCTGGGGGCGCTCGGACATCGGCGGCGACCCGATCGTCGTCGTGCTGACCGAGAACGTCCCGGATTCGCATCTCGCCGGGCTGCGCGGCGAGGGCGTGTCCTACATCTTCGCCGGCAAATCCGAGATCGACCTGGGGCTGACCCTGGACATTCTCGCCCGCGAGCTCGGCGTGAAGCGTCTGCTGGTCGAGGGTGGCGGCGTCGCCAATGGCGCGTTCCTGCGCGCCGGTCTCATCGACGAGTTCAACCTGATCCTCAGCCCCGCAATCGACGGCGCAAAGGGCGCACCCTTCGTGTTCGACTCCACGGAGGCGGACAGCGACAAGCGCGCGCCGATCGTCGCGATGACGCTGGAGAGCACGCGAGAGCTCGGCGCTGGCGTCCTGCTGCTGCGATATCTGATCAAGAACGAGCCCCAAGCCGCGAGCCGGTAAGTCGCGGCCATGTCCGATATATCCGAGCACATCGTCATCGTCGGCGCCGGCGCGGCCGGCCTGATGGCGGCGCGCGAGCTGGCACGCGCCGGGAGGAAGGTGACGATCCTGGAAGCGCGACTGCGCTGCGGTGGCCGCATTCATCCGCTGCCGCCCGCGGAGTTCGGCTATCCCGCCGATGGCGGCGCTGAATTCGTCCATGGCGAGGCGCCGGTCACGCGCGCACTCCTGCGCGAGGCCGGGCTGTCGCTCCGGGAGATAGAAGGCGAGCAGTGGAGCTTTGACGGGACGACGCTTTCCCGTCACCATCGCCACGATCGCCATGAGGCGCAGCTCCAGGCCGTGCTGCGGGACTTGAAGGACGACCTCACGGTCGCCGACTTCCTGCGCCGGCATTTTTCCGGAGCTGAGTATGCGCCGATGCGCCGTTCGATCGAACGGATGGTCGAGGGTTATGACGCGGCCGATCCCGAGCGCGCGTCCACGCTGGCGCTGCGCGCGGAATGGATGGATGGCGGGCACGCTCCGCAGGCTCGCATCGATGGCGGATACGGTGCGCTGATCGACGCGCTGGCGGCTGACTGCCGCAGGCACGGCGTCAATATCCGCCTCGGCTGCGCCGTGTCGGCCATCGCGGAGGAGGGCGGCGCGGTGATCGTTCGCTGCGCCGGCGGCGACGTGAAGGCCTGCGATCGCGTGATCCTCACCGTGCCGCTGCCGCTGCTGCGCGAGATCGCGCTGCCGGCAAGCGTGCGCACGAAGCTGGCCGCCGCCGACGACATCGGATTCGGCAACGTCATCAAGATCCTGTTTCGCTTCGCGCGGCCATGGTGGCGCGAGCGCAAGGAGGATCTCGCGGACATGACCTTCCTGTTGTCTGACGAGACGATTCCGGTGTGGTGGACGCAGTATCCGGGCCAGCATCCGCTGCTCACGGGCTGGCTCGGCGGCCCGCGCACGGCGGAACTGGAGGCGCTCGATTCGCAAACACTGATCGATGCTGGGCTCGATTCGCTCGCCGCCATCTTCAAACGCTCACGCCAGGACATTGCGCGCGATCTCGTGGCGTCGGCTGCGATCAACTGGGCGCACGATCCCTTTGCCGGCGGCGCCTATTCCTGGGCGACGCCGCGAACGCGCGAGGCGCAGGCGATTCTCGCGTGCGCCGACGGCTTGGTGCTGTTTTCCGGCGAAGCGCTCTATCGCGGCCGCGACATGGGAACGGTGGAAGCGGCGCTGGCGAGCGGGCTCGAGACGGCGGAGATGATCCTGCAGAGCTGACAAAGAAGAGGCCCGCATCCCTGCGGGCCTCTCGTCTCATCAGCGTCTGGCTTTACCAGCGACCGCCGCCGAAGCTGAACGTTACGCCGGGACCGCCACCGTAATATCCGTACGGCCCGCCGCCATAGTAGCCATGGTGCCGCGGATAGTAGCCGTAACTTCGATAGTGGGGCCGATAATAGCCGTGATGATGCCGCCAATGATGATGGCGGTGGTGCCAGTTCCTGCGGTGGGCGCTGATGTCGGTCGACTGGCTTTCCTGCGCGCGCTGCTTGCCGCTGTCCCTGTTGGCTGCATTCGCCGTCGACCCGCCGGCCAGCGCCGCAGCACCGGCGACCATCGCGACAAAGAGATACTTCATGTCATCACTCCAGTTGAATGTATGGGACAACACATGAGCATCTTGCGCGTTCCGGCTAGTGCGGGCGTCGAAACGACGCAGCGGTTCCGGTTCGGGACGAATCGGGTCGCAGAAAGCATTGTCGTAGCTCTCGGCCGCGATCGGGACGTCGGTCATCACCTTGCCGCGATTGCCGCGATCGCGTCGCATTGTTGGCGACGATTCGCGAATGTGCCGTCGAGGTTCGGCAGCGTCATCGCGATTCTGTTCACGATGGGAATGGAGGAAGCCGTGGCGCCCGGAGAGCGCGGCGAGGATCGCGCCTTTGAAGCGTGGCCGGCTTGCTGAAGATCAACGCGTCCAGGGCCGGTCGGCCTAGTCTCCCCCAACTTCATTGGAATCGAAGGTTTCGAAAGGACGCCATGTCACAGCCGATCAGTCAACCGCGCGGGCTCGCCGACGTGACCACGCTGCCGCAGCTCCTGCGCTGGCGAGTGGATGCGACGCCGGCGGCCGAGGCCTATCGTCATTTCGACGCGGCGGCGGGATGCTGGATCGGCAAGTCCTGGCAGGAGATCGACGCGGAGTTCGAGCGTTGGCGGCGCGCGCTGGCGGCGGAGGATTTCGCGCCGGGCGAGCGTGTCGCCATCCTGATGCCGAACGGCATTCCGCATGTCGCGATGGATCAGGCGGCGCTGTCGCGCGGCCTCGTGCCGGTGCCGATGCATGCCGTCGACAATCCGGACAGCATCGCCTACATCCTCGCCGATTCCGGCGCGCGTCTGCTGTTCGTGGATACGCTGTCGCGCTGGCAGGCGATCACCGCCACCGGCCAGCCGCTCGATCATCTCAAGCGCATCGTCTGCGCGGATGCGGCGGGGCTCACTGCCGCCGACGCCCGTATCGTCGCGCTCGATCGCTGGCTCGCGGCCGCGCCGGACGCAGCCGCGCCGTTAGCTGACATCGCGGTCGCGCCGGGCGATCTTGCCGCCATCGTCTACACCTCGGGCACGACCGGCCGGCCCAAGGGCGTGATGCTGTCGCATGAGAACATCGTCGCCAATGTGAAGGCGGTCGCACGGCGCATCGCGGCCGTGCCGAACGACGTATTCCTGTCGTTCCTGCCGCTCTCCCACACCTTCGAGCGTACCGGCGGCTATTACTATCCGATCGCGGTCGGCGCCTGCGTCGCCTATGCGCGCTCGGTGCCGCAGCTCGCGGAAGACCTGAAAACGGTGCGGCCGACGGTGCTTGTCTCGGTGCCGCGCATCTATGAACGCATCTATGCTCTGATCATGCAACGTCGCGCGGCGGCCGGAGGCGCAGAACGCGCGCTGTTCGATCTTGCGCTTGCCGTCGGCGGCCGACGCTTCGATGCGCGGCAGCGTCGCGGCTCGCCGGCGCTGTTCGACCGGCTCGCCTGGCCGCTCCTGAAGCGTTTCGTCGCCGACAAGGTGCTGGCCCAGTTCGGCGGGCGTCTGCGCGTTGCGGTTTCCGGCGGCGCTCCGATTGCCGAGCCGGTCATCCGCCTGTTTCTCGCGCTCGGGCTCGACATCCTTCAAGGCTACGGCATGACCGAGACCTCGCCGGTCGTTTCCGTCAATACGCCCGACGACAACAATCCGTCCTCCGTCGGCCGCGTCCTGGACGGTCTGGAGGTCAGGCTGGGCGAGCTCGACGAACTGCTCGTTCGCGGGCCGAGCGTGATGCTCGGCTACTGGCACAAGCCGGAGGAGACACGCAGGGTCAAGGAGGCCGACGGCTGGCTGCACACCGGCGATCAGGCCCGAATCGAGAATAGGCGCATCACCATCACCGGTCGCATCAAGGATATCCTCGTCACTTCAACCGGCGAGAAGATCGCGCCGGTGGATCTGGAAACCGCAATCCTCGCCGATCCCTTGTTCGAGCAGGCGTTGGTGATCGGCGAACAGCGTCCGTTCCTTGCCGCGTTGGTCGTGCTGAATGCAAGAGCCTGGGTGCAGGAGAAGGAAAAGCTCGCGGCAAGCGGCAAGCAAGGCGCCGCGGCGGAACGAGCGGTGCTGCTGGCCAGAATAGCGGCCGCCGTGAAGGCCTATCCGTCCTACGCGACACCGCGCGCGGTATGGTGGACGCTGGATCCGTGGACCATTGCCGGCGGCCTGCTCACGCCGACGCTGAAGAACAAGCGCCCCGCGCTCGAGCGCCGCTTCGCCGCCGAGATCGAGCAGGTCTACGCCAAGAAGCCGGTGGCGATAACGTCGACGTGATTTCGCCTCGCCTCGCCCTTGATCCAGCGCAACCTCGACCGCATCCGCCGGATGCAATGTCGCCGCGACATTGGAATGAAAAATCGAGGCAGGTCATGAAGGCGTATTTCATCGGCGGCGGCATTGGATCGCTTGCGGGCGCAGCGTTTCTCGTCCGCGATGCGCAGCTGCCGGGCCCCGACATCGTGATCTACGAGGCGCAGCCGTTGGTCGGGGGCAGCCTCGACGGCGCGCAGCTCGCGAACGGCGCCTATTCGCTGCGCGGCGGACGCATGCTCACCACCGACCATTACGAATGCACCTGGGATCTGCTCTCGAGCATTCCTTCGCTTGAGCGTCCGGGCCTGAGCGTGCGGGACGAGACCGTCGCGTTCAACGTGGAGAATCCGGCGCACTCCAGGGCGCGGCTGGTCGACCGCAACCGCTTCAAGATCGACGTCTCCCACATGGGCTTCTCCGCACGCGACCGGCTCGAGCTGCTGCGGCTCACCGAGGCCTCGGAGGAGACCCTCGGCAACAGCCGCATCACCGACTGGCTGTCGCCGAAATTCTTCGAGTCCAATTTCTGGTACATGTGGCAGACCACTTTCGCCTTCCAGCCCTGGCACAGCGCGGTCGAGCTGAAGCGCTATCTGCACCGCTTCATGAACGAATTCCCGCGCATCGAAACCCTCGCCGGCGTCAAGCGCACGGTCTACAATCAGTATGACGCGATCGTGCGGCCGCTTGCCGACTGGCTGAAGCGGCAGGGCGTGCAATTCGTGCGCGGCACCCGCGTCACCGACATTGCCTTCGAGGCCGAAGGCGCGCGCTTGCGCGTGCGCCAGCTCACGCTCGACCGCGACAGCCGCACCGCCAACGTCCGCCTCGACGACGGCGATCTCGTCTTCTTCCAGAACGGCTCGATGACGGACGCCTCCAGCCTGGGCACCATGACCGAGCCGCCGCCCCGCCTGACCAAGGCGGACAGCCAGGGCTGGGCGCTGTGGGAGGCGATCGCGAAGGGACGTCCCGAATTCGGCAATCCGTCCGCATTCAACCATTCGATCCCGGAATCATACTGGCTGTCCTTCACGGTGACCTGCCGCGATCCACGGTTCTTCGAGCGGATGGAAGCCTTCTCCGGCAACAGGGCCGGCACCGGCGGGCTCGTCACTTTCAAGGATTCCAACTGGCTGATGTCGGTCGTGCTCTACCACCAGCCGCATTTCGCCGGACAGCCGAAGAACGTGCAGGTGTTCTGGGGCTATGCGCTGCATCCCGATCGCGTCGGCAACTTCGTCGGCAAGCCGATGTCCGATTGCGGCGGCGCCGAAATCCTGAAGGAGCTCTGCGGTCACCTGAACTTCGATCCCGCAATGTTCGAGGATGCGATCTGCATTCCCTGCCGAATGCCCTACATCACCAGCATGTTCATGCCGCGGAGCATCACCGACCGGCCGCTGCCCGTGCCGAGCAATTCGGTGAACCTCGCCTTCGTCAGCCAGTTCGTCGAGATCCCCGACGACGTCGTGTTCACCGTCGAATATTCGGTGCGCGCGGCGCAGATGGCGGTCTATCAGCTGATGAAGATCGACCGCCCTGTGCCGCCGGTGACGCGGCACGACAAGTCGCTCGCCGTGATCTTCGCGACGCTGGAAAAGGCATTCGCGTGATGGGGGGAGTTACTTGAACGGGTCCTGGATCGACGGTGCCGATTGGCGGATGCGGCGCACGCTGACCGGCGTTCCGTCGGAGACGAACAAGAGCTCGTATTTCCGGCCCTGGTTGTCGGTTGCCGAGCAGGTGACGTCGTTCACCTTCCTGGCGGCGAAATTGCCGGTCTGGCGGCAGACGCCGGTGGAGGTCTGCTCGGCCGGCACCGGCAGGCCGTCGACCCGGGGGCGGTCCTTGGAATTGAGCAGCATGCGGTCGATCGGCAACTCGTAGGAATTGTCGTCGGCGCGCTTGCCGTTCTCCCCGGAGAACGACACCACATGGCTGTCATCGGAGGGGTCATCCACCGCAACTGCGAAATTGACCCGGCCCTTGTCGCCGTGGGCATAGGCCACCGTTTTGCACGCGAAGGGGCGGCCTGCGACCTTGAATGTCTTGCAGTGACCGGACATCAGCGCCAGGAGATCGATGAAGGCGTTCTGCTGTGCCGGCGGATTGTTGACCGGGATGGGCTTGGAAGTCTCGGCAAAACAAGGACTTGCCAAGGCCATGCTCAAGGCGGCGAGGACTGGTCGGCAGAGGCGCATTGTCGGGCTCGTATGCCGGAGGGCCGTGGCGGCGGAAAGGTTCCGTCCGGCAACCATCGAACCGCAAATTCGTTGCGATCCCGTTCGCTCTGCAAGACCCGCCTGGAATACCACTGCGTCACCCCGACGGCAATTCGCCCGATCGCCCAACCCGTCCGGCCAGTACTTGCCGCCACGCCGGTGTTTTTTTCGTGGCGGACGCGGCGCGATCACGCCGCCTGCGTCATGCTCCGCGCAAAGGCCGGATAAGTCTCGGCGAGTTCGTCGAGAATCTGTCCGCGCAGCAAAGCCAGGGTTGCGTCGTCGGGCCGCGGCGTCTCACGGACGACCTCCGGCTCGGCATAGTCGAAGCCGGTATTCTTCTTGATGTCGGCCGGGGTAAAGGGCGGATGCACCGAGCGTAAGGCGAAGCCGCCCGCCTCGCGATCGAAATCGAACAGCGCCATGTTGGTCAGAAGCGCGTGGGGGCCGCCGCGGCGGGGCACTTCCGGCGTGATTGCCCGGGCGCTGACGAAATCGACCTTCGGCACGAACACACGCGGCGAATGCTCCTCGCGAAAGAGGATCACGCGCGGGATCAGGTGATAGAGATAGGCCGAGCCGAACGAGCCCGGCCAGCGCACGTCGTTTCTCGGATAATCGCCGGTGCCGACGAGGTTGATGTTGCCTTCGCCGTCGATCTGGCCGCCGCCGAGAAAGAACGCGTCGACCCGGCCTTGCGCTGCGCAGTCGAACAGTTCGATGCCGCCATTCGTGAAGAAATTGTGCCGCTGCGAGCCCAGGATCGAGATGTGCACCGGCGGCTTGCCGTCGCGCGCGTTCCGCGCGCGTAGCAGCATCGCGCCGGCGGCGGGAATCGGCGACGACGCGCCGACCGCGACGTGGCGGATTCCGTCGAGCAGATCGGCGATGGTGGCAATGAGGATCTCGCGGCGCTCGTGCTCGGACTGCATTTACGCCACCTGCTTGCGGTGCGAGAGGAACGTGGAGAGATAGGCGCGAAAGCCCTCTTCGCTGCGCGCCATCGCCGTGTATCGTGCGATCTCGGCCTCGTCCGCGGGATATTCGTCCCACAGTGCGAGCGGCCAGGCGCCGCGCTCGGCGACCGCGATGGCGTCGACGTAGAGCGAGGGCAGGACGCCGGCGGCGGAATCTTCCGTCTCCAGCAAATTGCGGTCGACGATGCGTTCAACGGTGACCAGCGTGCGCCTGGCGGCATAGGCCATGGTGGCGAGCTCGCGGAAGCGGCCGATTCTGACATTGCCGGCACGGTCGGCCTCCGGCGCGTGAAACAGTGCGACGTCGGGTTTGATCGCCGGCACGACGACGACTTTGCGCGGCTCGCCGACCGGGCTGTCGATCACCTTCCAGTCGGGCCGCACCTCGAGCAGGTCACTGCCGATGATGCCGGCGATCGGCATGAAGGGCACACCGTGCTGCGCCGCCACCAGGCCGGCATGAATGGCGGGACAGGTGGCGTCGCGCAGCGTCAAGGAGCCGGCCCGCACCGCAGCACCGAAGCGCGGCGCGCCACCGGCCTCACCGAGCGAGACGGCACTGGTTTCGAGCGTCTTGACTGCGCCGGCGCCGATCAGGAGATCGGCCTGCATGCCGCTGATGGGAACGCAGACCAGATGAAGATTGTCGATGCCCGCAGCGATGATCGCGGCGGTCGCGGCCATCGCGACGCCGGAGCGGTCCACGGGGACGGCCAGCGACTGTCCGGATGCGACACGTGCAGCCAGCGCATCAAGCGCAACGATCTCGGTCATGGGCGTCCTCCGGTCGGTTTTTTTGCATCCTGCCTCAAGCCATCGCCGCCTGCCAGCGCGTATCGCGCAGGGAGGGCCGGCGATGCAAGCGGGCGTCCAGCACGGCGCGGGCGCGAGGCAGATCGCCGCTGCGCATGAGCGCGACGATATAGGTGTCCTCGATCAGCTCGCGCTGGGCGTGGCTGCCGCCGATGCGGACGACCTCGGCCAGCACCGGCGCGAGCACCTGGACGCAAGTCCCGTAATCCTCATCCGCGAAAGCCAGGAGTGCGCGGCAGATTGCCGGCACCACGGGGCCGGCCGGCAGTTTGCCGTCGGCGAGCCGCTGCTCGATCGCCGCAAGGCGCGCGGCGAGCGCCTCGCGGTTCTGCGTGGCAGCCGCGAACAGCGCCATGTGGACGTCGGCAAAGGACAGGCTCGACCTCGGGAACAGCTTTTGCGCGGCGGCATCGGCGTCCAGCCACAGTGCCCTTGGCACGGCATGGCCGTAGGCCGACAGGCGCCAGAGCAGCGAGGCGCTGTCGGTGACGAGGTTGAGCGGCGGCGCCTGCGTGGCGGAGGGCTGGATCACGTCGGCATAGATCGACAGCGCCCGTGCCGCATCGCCATGTTCGAGCGCGCCGAGCGCCTGGTGCCAGCGGATATGGCTGTGCAGGATTCCGGCGCGGTCGTAAGTGGGGATCCATTCGTCGACGAGCCGGTCGGCCTCATCGATCGAGCCGTCCTCGAACATCGCATGCAGCACTGCGTGCGCGGCATGGGCATTCGCCCGGCGAAGATTGAAGCCGCGCTCGGTGACGGCGCGGCCGCGCACGATGTCGCCGTTCTCCGTCATCGCCCAGCCGGACATGGTGAGGAACCACCAGTCCTCGCCATAATGCTGTGCGACGCGCTCGCAGAGCTCGTGCCGGGCGCGATCGTGGTCGGCCATGCCGGAGAAGGCGAACAGGCCGAACGCGCCGAGCGGCAGCGACAGCACCACGGCGTCACGCGGCCATGCGTCGATGTGCTTCAGCGTCGATGCGATCGCCTCGGGCAGCCGGCCCTCGATCGCGAGCGCCAGCGTCTCGACATGCGAGCGCTCGCGCTCGTTGCCGCGCTTTGCCGCCAGCTCGCGCGCCAGCGCCGCCTTGCTTCGGGCGAGATCGCCCTGTTGGTAAAAGCCGTGCACGCGGGCGCGGGCGATATGGGCCAGCGCGAAATCGGGGTCAGCCGCAATCGCGTGCTCCAGCGTCTCTGCCGTGCCGGTCCAGCCCGCGAGCATGAGGTCGACGCCTTCGCGATAGGCGGCCGCCGCCTCGTGCGAGGTGGTGGAGAGCGGCAGGCCGTAGCGGTCTTCAAGCGGCATTTGATGCGCCTATGTATCGTCAATGTTGCCGTCGATCGGGCTCTCCTCTTCGACGTCTTCCTGAGTGAACTTTTCTGCGAAGAAGGCCTCGTCGATCTCGTAGATTTCAACAGGGCTGCGTCGAATACCAACTTGGTGCTTTATACACAGATCAAGAAGGCGTTTACCGTCAATTAGAGTTATTGGTGCGGCTCCAATGAATAGCGCCCCCTCCTGCGCACCTCTCGCGAAGCTGCCAAGGCTGATAATTGTGCCGCGAATGGCTTTGAAGTATGGGAGCGCTCCACGCAATTCATCAACCTTGGGGCGAGTAATTGTATTCTCAGTGCGCTTGACCTGCACCACCTCGGTTATTTCAGTTATACCAAACTGAACACGAGCAACTACATCAACGCCCTTGTCGCCGCTGACCTTTGTGACGCGAACGTCTTCATAGTCCATTGCATCAAGCAGTTCTTTGACGAAGTGCTCAAATTGAGTCGGCTCCAACTGCATCAAACGGGCTCGAAACGCGATCAACTGCTCTTCATTGTGCGCATGAGCAGCTTCCGCAACTGTGGTGCGCTTCGAAGAAGGCGCCGTGGTGGCTATGCTAGCTTCGATTGGTTGGGAAAAGCCCTTTAACCAGTGCAATCCCGTTTCAGTGATCGTGTAATAATTTCCTTCACGAGTGATCAAGCTGCGTTCGGCCATCGCAATCAGCCTGCGCCGCAGGGTGTCAGCAAAAGTCTTTGGCGTCGTGAATAGTGAAACGGCTTTTAGATAATCAGACCAAGCTGGAAGAATGTCTCCTCTCTTACAGGGAGAGCGCTCGGCAACAAGGGAAAGTAGTTTGGGGATACCTTCTGCCGCGTCAAGTTCACGAAGAGTGGACTCATCCTTCTCTAAGAACTTCTGGCCCCTATCTCCGAGCTGATAAACGCCACCAACTCGATCCAAGAGCCTCATTCTGTTAATGAAAAGATAGCACCCCCTCAGGTAGCGAGGATTCAGCTCCTTGTCGCTCCCTTCCCATATTTTGCGCGCCAGGTTTTGCAAGTCGCCCGAAAGACGCTCTCCGATCCAGGTGTCGGGATCTGACCAATCAACGGGATTTTGTGGTGTCCCCGTTTGGTCGGCAATTGCGCTGATCATATCGCGCACTCGTTGAACGGGCTCGCCATTGAGTAGACGAATGGCGTAGGCAACCTCAGAATAGGGTGCGTAGAGTGGCGCTTGAACAATAGGCTCTGCTTGTGGAGCAATCATGTAGTTGACCTGGATGAAATGGTACTAATCTCCGCGCAACCATCGCGAGTAATTGTTCAAGTTGTCAAGGAGTGGTGACGCGCATCATTGGGCGCGCCATATGCAATGCAAGGTCGGCATTGGCTGCACCATTTTGCTTGTCATCGGACTCGCGACTCTAGAAGACGATCGTCCGCGCGCGGCGGCCTTCGATCGGATAGGCCGGATCGTTGTAGCCGGGCGTCGAGGGATGGCCTGGAGTCACCAGCCGGTCGACCAGCGCCTCGTCGTCCGCGGTGAAACGATAGTCGAGCGCGCCGATGTAGCCGTCCCATTGCTCCTCGGTGCGGGGACCGGCGATCACCGACGAGACGAAGGCGGAGTTCAGCACCCAGGCGACCGCGAACTGGCCGGCGGTGATGCCCTTCTTCTGGGCGTGCGTCTTGATCTCCTGCGCGAGGCGAAGCGATTCCGGCCGCCATTCGGTTTGCATCATGCGGGTGTCGTTGCGGCCCGCGCGCGTCTCCTTGTCGGGGGCTGCATCTGGCTGGTACTTGCCGGTGAGCACGCCGCGCGCCAAGGGGCTATAGGGCACGATGCCGAGACCGTAATAGGAACAGGCCGGGAAGTGCTCGACCTCCGGCATGCGGTTCATGGCATTGTAATAGGGCTGGCTCACCGCCGGCCGGTCGATGCCGAGCCGGTCGCAGATGTTGCAGATCTCGGCGACGCGCCAGGCGCGGTAGTTCGAGACGCCGAAATAGCGCACCTTGCCTGCGCGGATCAGGTCGCCCATCGCGCGCACCGTCTCCTCCAGCGGTGTCGCGTGGTCTTCCTTGTGCAGGTAGTAGATGTCGATGTGATCGGTGCCGAGCCGCGTCAGGCTTTCGTCGGCGGCCTGCAAGACCCAGCGTCGTGACAGGCCGCCACGGTTCGGGTCGTTACCCATTGGGTTGGCGAGCTTCGTCGCGAGCACCCAGGCCTGGCGGTTGCCGGCAATGGCGCGTCCGACCACCTCTTCGGATGCGCCTTTCGAGTAGGCATCGGCGGTATCGATGAAGTTGATGCCGGCGCCGTGTGCCTTGTCGATGATCCGCTTCGAAGCGGCTTCATCGGTCGGCCCACCGAACATCATGGTGCCCAGGCAGATCGGCGATACCTTCAGGCCGCTGCGGCCGAGTTGGCGATATTGCATGGGCGGGTCCTCAACGCTGCGATGGGGCGCAGCATAGTCATCCGGTTCCGTCATTGCGAGCGCGGCGAAGCAATCCAGAGCTGCGTTCGCGGGGAATCAAAGCGGAGCCGGTGATGCGCGGCGGTGGCAGCCTGGCCGCTTCGCCTACGCCGGTCCCTTCAAGATCTTGAACACGCCATTCGCCATCACGACGCAACGATCGTCCACGCTGACTTCGGTGCTCATGAAAATCAGGCTGCGTGTCGAGCGCACCACGCGCGGGCGCGAGATCAGGATGTCGCCGATCTGGCCGGCCTCGACGAAGTGGGTGTCGAGCTGCACCGTCGCCAGATATTCCTTGCCGGAGACATAGCGGGCCGTCATGCCGCAGGTGCGGTCGGCGAAGGTCATCATGACGCCGCCCTGGACCATGCCACGGCGATTGTGGTGCTTGTCCTCGGTGGCGAGTGCGAATTCGTAATGGCCGTCGATCTTGCGCTCCCACAAGGGACCGACGAGGTGGAGGAAGCCCGTGGTCTCCAGGATGGTCCAGCCGTCTGATTTGAGCCTTGCGGCGGCCTTGGTCATGTCGTCGTCCGTTCCTGCGTGGGCCTTGCGAGCGCATTTCATCGGGGCCGGACGTGGTGTAGTCAAGCATCATGAGACCGTTCGACGATGCCACGCGGCGGAATATCGCTGATGCCTGCGCAGCCTTCATCCGTCTGCGGGAGGATGATACGCAAGCGACGCTGAAGCGCGCCGCGGTCGCGGTCGCGCTGACCGCGAGCGAGGGCGACGACACTGCGCTGCTGCTCACGTTGCGTGCGTCGCATCTGCGCGCCCATCGCGGTCAATGGGCGCTGCCCGGCGGCCGCTGCGATCCCGGCGAGACGCCGGTCGAAGCGGCGCTGCGTGAGCTCGACGAGGAGCTCGGCCTTCGCCTCACGAATGCGGATGTGCTCGGCACGCTCGACGATTATCCGACGCGCTCCGGTTATCTGATCACGCCGGTCGTGGTCTGGGCCTCCGATAGCGCCGCGGTCAGGCCGAACCCGGACGAGGTTGCTTCCGTGCATCGCATCGCGCTCGCCACGATCGAGCGCGAGGACGCTTTCGATTTCGTCGCGATCCCCGAAAGCAGCCGCCGCGTGGTCCGCTTCCATCATCAAATGAGCCTGATCCACGCACCGACGGCGGCGCTGATCTACCAGTTCCGCGAAGTGTTGGCGGGGCGGCATACCCGCGTCACCGATTTGGAACAGCCGGTGTTTGCCTGGAAGTGACCATGGTAAACGGCGCGTTAACGTGACGGTTACCGGGTGCCTGCTAAGAGGGCAGCATGCATCAATCGATTCGAAACAAGCTGGCGCTGGTTCCATTCGCGCTGGTCCTGATCTCACCCGCTGCTGCGCGCGGCTCCGAGGCCGACGCGCTGCCGCCGGCCGTTCGCAATGTCAACGCCCAGCTGCTCTCGCAGTTTTTCGCGCAAGGCGGGGCCTCGCCCGCCGTGCTCGAATATCGCCGCAAGCTCGCGGAATATCAGGCCGCGCGCGCTGCCTTCGACGCCGAGGCCGGCGCCTATTGGAGCCAGATCTCCGAGAAGCGGAAAGCCCGCAACGCCAAGCGGCGCAGCGGTCAGCAGATACCGCCGCTCTATAGCGGGCCGAAGCGCCCGGTGAACCCGGAGCCGGAGGAAACGCCGGAGCGGCCGCCCCGAAAGCCCATTCCGGTGGTCGCCGATTTCCTGCGCGCGGCGCAGGAGCTCTACCAGTTCACGCCGCAGCGCCCGACCAGCGAACTCGAGTTCAAGCGCGCCTATGCGCGCTACGCGTTGGCCAACGGCTTGACACGCGAGCAGGCGGTGCGGGTCTATTCGTTCGAGACCGGCGGCACCGGAAGTTACGACGTGCAGGCGGGCATCGAGCACGGCGGCAAGCGCGCGATCTCGACCGCGATGGGTTACAATCAACTCCTGACCACCAACAGCGTCGAACTGCTGGCCGAGCAGGGCCATGAACTGATCCGCGCGCTTTCGGAGAAGGTGGCGCGGACATCAGGGCCGGCGCGGCATGCGCTCGAGCACAAGCTCGCGGTCCTGAAGAAAATGGTGGCGCATGCGAAGTCGGTGCCCGACACCTGGTCGGAGCACGAGAAGATCGGCAACACCCCGCAGGGCTGGGCCATGCATGCGATGGTGCTCGACATCGACATCGGCCCGATGCTGCAGACCCACAAGCTGCTGACCTCCGTGCTGTTCGCACGCGCCAAGGGCCACACCCGACCGCTTTCCGCGGCCGAGCTCGAGATGATGAACCTTACCGGCGACGGCACCGGTCTCGACATGGTGACGATGCCGCAGGCAATGCGCGAGCGGGTGCCGACCTCGAATTTCTTCCAGCGCGGCGGCTATGAGCGCAACCCGGTCGCGATCCGCCATAATACGGTGGCCAAGCTGCTCGCCGTGACCGACGAGCGGATGGATGTGAACAGCAGCAAAGCCGGCGCGCGGGAGCTCGCGGGGGCATTTTAACCCTTCTCCCCGCCGTACCCTTCAGTCGCAACGGCCTCCGGGATGCTGGATAGTCCGCCTTCGCGGACGCTGTCACCGCGTGCGAGGCAGCGCGGTCGGCCGCGTGCTCAAGCCGTTACTGATCCGGCCCGAACTTGAACTTGCCGTCGCCCTCCAGATAGGGGCCGCTCCGCATGTAGAGCTGGCCGTTCTGCCCGATGAAGAACAGCGTGCCCTTCGGCACCTTCTTGGCGCCCTTCAGGAGTTCGCCGGCATTGCTGGTGCCCATCTTGTAGGAAAAGGTCTTGCCGTCCCTGTCATAGGCATAGCCCATGTCGGGCTTGAGCTCCCAGGGCGTCGCTCCGGTTTGCGCCAATGCGGGCCCTGCGCACGCGCCGAGCACGGCTGCGATTGCAAATGTCTTGATTGAAAATGCCGTCATCCCATCCTCCCACGGTCGGGACATTCCGAACTTGAACAAATCACGAACAATGTGTCCGGGTCAACTCGCGAAAGCGCCGCAGCGCGCATCACGTCTTGCCCAGCAGCTTGTGATTTTCCCTTCGTCCCCTCGCGACTATGTTCCGCTTTCCGTCTAGAACGCAACTCGACAAAATTACTGGTAGGGATGATTCGGATGCGCCATGTGATCAAGCTTTGTTGGGCTGCTGCATTGTCGTTGACGGCGCTGGCCCCGGCCGCCCGGGCCGATGATTACCAACTCAGCCACAACCAGCGCATTTCGTGCAGCCGCGGCCTCGCCCCGGGCAAGCTGAACACGGCGACCTGCAAGTCCTATACCTATCTCTTCAACACCAAGACCTCGGAATATTTCCGCTGCCAGGTTTCGCTGGCGCTGACCCGCGACAACAAGGAGGTCATCAACGTCCAGACCGACGGCGGCTGCACCAAGAAGCCGCGGATCTTCGAGACGGACGGCAAATATGATTTCGACGCGACCGAGACCGAGCCGCCGAACACCAATTCGTTCTTCGGTCCCGGCGGCTATTCGGTCTGGGCCGCCGACGTCGGCGCGCAGAAGATCCGCGGCTGCATCACCATCTCCTCCGGCCTCGGCTCCGACATCTCGAAGTGCCTGGACATGACGTTCCAGTGAGGACGCGCTCGATCGCCCACGGGCGGTGCACTCCCTCCCCCGCCTGCGGGGGAGGGTCGGGGAGAGGGTGTCTCGGCATCGGGACAATCCCCTAGAGGAGAAAGCCCTCACCCGCGCCTTCGGCGCGACCTCTCCCGCGAGCGAGCGGGAGAGGTGACGGAGCCCGCGGCGCGTGCGATTGAACCTCGCGCTGCGCCACCTCGCCGCACCCGCCGGTTCCCAAGATCGAGCCGGATCGGTCGTTCGCCGCAGTCCTGTTTTGTCTTTTGGATGGGTTGACCCGCACCCCTCATCCGGCCAATTTCGCGGCCGGTTTGGGGAGAACAACAACCATGAAACGGACGATATTCGGCGTGGCCGCGGCTCTTGCTCTGGCGGCGTCGGCGCCTTGCGCACAGGCGCAATCCTTCATCAACGTGCTGACCGGCGGCACCTCCGGCGTGTACTATCCGCTCGGGGTCGCGATCGGAAAGATCTACGGCGACAAGATTCCGAACGTGAAGACTCAGGTGCAGGCCACCAAGGCCTCGGTCGAGAATCTCATCCTGCTGCAGCAGGGGCGCGGCGAACTGGCGTTCACGCTGGGCGATTCGCTGAAAGCCGCCTGGGAGGGCGAAGAGGAGGCCGGCTTCAAGACCAAGCTCGACAAGCTCCGGACCATCGGCGCGATCTATCCGAACTACATCCAGATCGTCGCGACCGCGGACAGCGGCATCAAGACGCTCGCCGACCTCAAGGGCAAGAGCCTGTCGGTCGGGGCGCCGAAATCGGGGACCGAACTGAACTCGCGTGCGATCCTCGCCGCCGCCGGCATGAGCTACAAGGATCTCGGCAAGGTCGAATATCTGCCCTTCGCCGAATCCGTCGACCTCATGAAGAACCGGCAGCTCAACGCCACGCTGCAATCGGCCGGGCTCGGCGTCGCCTCGCTGAAGGATCTCTCGACCTCGAGCCCGATCACCGTGGTGTCGGTTCCCAAGGAGACCGTGGACAAGATCGGGCCGCCCTTCGTCTCCGCGATCATTCCGGCCAACACCTATACCGGTCAGGACAAGGACGTGCCCACCGCGGCCGTGATCAACTATCTCGTCACGAGCTCCGCCGTGTCGGACGACCTCGCCTATCAGATGACCAAGCTGGTCTATGAGTCGCTCCCCGAGCTCGTCAACGCGCATGCGGCCGGCAAGGAGATCAAGCTCGAGACCGCGGCCAATGGCAGCCCGGTTCCGCTGCATCCCGGCGCGATCCGCTATTACAAGGAAAAGGGACTGATCAAGTAATTCTCCGCTGACATTCCGGGCTCGATGCTTCGCATCGCCCCGAAACGACGGAGAACACGCAAATGCCCGGGTCGTCTGCGCGAAGACGCGCTTCTGCCCGGGCATGACGATTTCAGGGCACGGGGAAATATCGATGTCGCAGGCAGAGGCCACCCAGGCCCCCATCAAGGTCGAGTTCGACAATTTCGAGCACGGGTTTCCGGAAGGCTTCGGCCCGGGCTGGTGGGGACTGCTCGCCTACTGGATCGGAATCTCCTTTGCGACCTTCCAGCTCTATGTCGCCGCCTTCAACTATCTGCCGAGCCAAGTGGTGCGCGGCGTCCATGTCGGCTTCCTCGTTCTGCTCACCTTCGGCCTGATCGCGAACTTCACCGCCAGGAGCAATGCCGGCCGCGCGCTCGGCTGGGCGATCGGCGCTGCCGGCTTTTTCTGCGGCCTTTACCAATGGATTTTCTACGCTGACCTGATCGCCCGCGACGGCGATCCGACCCGGCTCGACCTCGTGGTCGGCACGTTGCTCGCGGTGCTGATCTTCGAGGGCACGCGGCGCCTGATGGGCGCGGCGCTGCCGCTGATGTGCGGCGCGTGCCTCCTCTACTGGTTCTTCGGGCAGTACCTGCCGTCGCCGCTCAACCATCGCGGCTATGATTTCGACCAGATCATCACGCATCTGTCGTTCGGGACCGAAGGCTTCTACGGCGTGCCGATCTACGTCTCGGCGACCTACATCTTCCTGTTCATCCTGTTCGGCTCGTTCCTGGAGCGCGCCGGCATGATCCAGCTCTTCACCGACGTCTCGCTCGGCCTGTTCGGCCGCACGCGTGGCGGACCTGCCAAGGTCGCGGTGTTCGCCTCGGGCATGATGGGCACGATTTCAGGCTCGGGCGTCGCCAACGTCGTCACCGTCGGCCAGTTCACGATTCCGCTGATGATCAGGTTCGGCTACCGCCGCGCGTTCGCGGCGGGCGTGGAGGCGACGGCGTCGATGGGCGGCCAGATCATGCCGCCGGTGATGGGCGCGGTTGCCTTCATCATGGCCGAGACGCTGGGCGTTCAGTACTCGGAGATCGTCAAGGCGGCGGCGATTCCTGCGATCCTGTATTTCGCGTCGGCCTTCTGGATGGTGCATCTGGAAGCCGGCAAGCACGGCCTCGTCGGCATGAAGCGCTCGGAGATCCCGAGCGCCTGGAAGGCGCTGGTGACGCGCTGGTATCTCGTGCTGCCGCTCGCCGCCCTCGTCTACATGCTGTTCGAGGGCTTCACGCCGCTCTATGCCGGCAGCATGGGCCTTGCGCTGACCGTGACGCTGATCCTTGGCACCGCCATCACGGCCGGCGTCTCCGCGACGGCGATTCGCTACATCTTCTGGATCGGGCTCGCGCTCGTGGTCGCCGCGCTGTCGCGCGACGGCTTGCAGATCGTGCCGGTCGCAAGCGTCGTGGTCGGCCTGATCGTGATCACGGCTTTCGTCCGCGGCGGCTTTGCGGCCTTGCGCGCCTGCCGCGATGCGCTGGCCGAGAGCGCGAAATCCGCCATCACCGTCGGCATGGCCTGCGCCATCGTGGGCGTCATCATCGGCATGATGTCGCAGACCGGCGTCGGCACCATCTTCGGCGGCTGGGTGATCGGGCTCGGCGAGAAGAGCCTGTTCCTGGCGCTGGTCATGACCATGCTGCTGTCGATCCTGCTCGGCACCGGCATCCCGACCATCCCGACCTACATCATCACCGCCGCGCTCGCCGCGCCGGCGCTCGCGAAACTCGGCGTGCCCCTGATCGCAAGCCACATGTTCGCGTTCTACTACGGCATCATGGCCGACCTGTCCCCGCCGGTGGCGCTCGCCGCGCTCGCGGCGGCGCCGATCGCCAAGGAGAATCCGGACAAGATCGGCTGGGAGGCGATGCGCATCGCGCTCGCCGGCTATGTCATCCCCTTCATCTTCGTCTATTCGCCGGCCTTGATGCTCCAGGCTGGCGATCCCATGGCGGCCAAGCTCGGCTTCTACGGCGCGGTGGCGCTGGCGGGCTTGAAGGCGCTGGTGGCGATCGGCCTGTTCGGCATGGTCGCGATCGGCTTCCTGTTCACGCGAATGACGCTGATCGAACGCCTGGTCGCGCTCGGCGCCGCGTTCTGCCTGCTCGGCGAATTCCCGTTCAGCGATACCGCCGGCTTCGTGCTCGCTGCGGCGCTGGCGCTGTGGCAATGGCGGCAGCGGCCGCCGAGAGCGGTCGAGGCGGTGTGAGCCTCTGCTTCGCAATGGCATCAGGCGTGAAGGCGCTGGCGCTGTCCGCCTTCACGCTGTCCTGGACGCATTCGATCGCGAAGGTCGAATGGCAGGAAGACTGGCGCATCACGCCCGCCGGCCTCGAACTGGTGCAGGCCCGCGTCAAAGGCACGGGCCCCGGCATGGAGCCGCCGCCCGAGGCGCGGCTCGTTGATGGCTGGTTTCAATGGCGGCCGCAGCGTCCGGCGATGCACGAGGTCGTGCTTGGTAACTCGGGCGCTGCCGGTGAATGGCGGCTATGCCATGACGGGGCGTGCCAGACGTTGTCCGAGATTGTCGGACACCCCATTGGTGCTAACGTCACGACGATGAAGATCTGCAACGATCCGTAGCCCGGATGAGCGAAGCGACATCCGGGAACGGCGGCCCCGGATGTCGCTGCGCTCATCCGGGCTACAAAAAAAAACGGGAGACACGCGATGGATCGGCTCAAGGGCAAGGTTGCGATGGTGGTGGGTGCCGGCTCGATCGGGCCGGGCTGGGGCAACGGCAAGGCGACCGCGGTGACGTTCGCGCGCGAGGGTGCGCAGGTGTTCTGCGTCGATCGCAACGGTGCTGCAGCGGAAGAGACCGCGAAGATCATCACCGACGAGGGCGGCAAGGCAACGGCGTTCACGGCCGACGTCTCGCGGCCTGCCGAGATCGAGGCGATGGTCGCGGCGTGCCTGAAGACCTATGGCCGCATCGACGTGCTCGACAACAATGTCGGCATCGCCGAGATGGGCAGCGTGGTCGAGGTGAGCGAGGAAAGCTGGGACCGCGTCTTCAGCGTCAACCTCAAGAGCGCCTATCTCACCATGAAGCACGTCATCCCCGTCATGGTGAGGCAGGGCGGCGGCTCGATCATCAACATCTCCTCGATCGCCTCGATCCGCCACATGGGGATCTCCTACGTCACCTATGGCACCTCGAAGGCGGCGATGAACATGATGACGCGCACCACGGCGGTCGAGTTCGCGCCCCATCATGTGCGGGTGAACGCGATCCTGCCGGGCCTGATGAAGACGCCCATGGTTGCGCATTCCGCCGGTCTTGCCGCCAGCTACGCCAGCGGCGACGTCGACGAGATGTGGCGCAAGCGCGATGCGCAGGTGCCGATGGGCCACATGGGTGACGCCTGGGACGTGGCGAATGCAGCGCTGTTCCTGGCGTCGGACGAGTCGAAATATGTGACGGGCATCGAGCTCGTGGTCGACGGCGGAATCACGTGCAAGGCGGGGGCCTAGGCTTCGCCTCATGCTCCGTCGTCGTCCCGGATCTGCGCTTCGCTTGTCCGGGACGACACCGAGCTACTGCGCCAGCGCCAGGATGCCTCCGGCGAACGCATGCCATGCCGCCGTCTCGCTGATCGGCCAGTTCAGCACCTTCACTGCCAGCAGCGCGAGCGTGCCGTAGATGTAGACCGGATGCACGCGGCCTTCGGTGCGCCAGTCGCGCACCATGGCGACGACGAGCAGGAGGGAAGCGACGACAGCCGGCGCAATCGTCACGGGCACCGGCGGCGGGCCGGGCGGTCCTGATGGGGCGAGGAACGTCAGGAACCAGCGCGCGATCGGGGCATCGAGGATCGAGACCGCCGCGAGCAGCATCAGGCGCCTGTGAATCTCGGGCCTGCGCGTGTTCATGATCGCCAACGCGAACACGACGGCGAAGAACGCGATGCCGCTCATCGGCACGATCGAGAAGCTGATGCCGGCGTCGGTTTGCCCCAGCGCGGCAGCGTGCTTCATCGAGGTGACCGAGGCGAGGAAGCCGAAGATCGTCATCGCGGTGGCGAGCGAGACGCCGGCGATCCCGAGCGCGCGATGATTGATCACGCGGCCGGAGGCCGCGAGCCAGGTCTGGATTACGAAGTAGAGTGTCCAGGTGAAGAACAAGAATCCGTGAAAATGAATCACGGGGCTCGCTGATAGCGCGCCGCGGGCGAGCGGCATCCAATAGGTCGGTGCGAAGCCGAGAAACGCAGTGGCCGCGCAGGCCAGGGACATGTTCAGATAAAAATATCGTGCAGGCGACGCATCACGCGCGCGGACACGACGGTCGTCGGTCAGAGTGGTCATGAGGGGTGAGTCTGGGGAAGGGCGGTTTGGTTCAAGCCCGATCGTCGCCTCGGATCGGCCGGGCGCTTCTGCGCGCTTGCGCGGGCTGTCGGCTCATCCCCCCGCGCTCAATTCCGCGCGATCGAGCTCTTCCTCGAGCCGGTGGAATGCGTCGTCGCCGATCACCTCGGTGGCGCGGAGATCGAAGATCGATCTGCGCGCGGCCTCGATCGCACGGCGGCGCAGCGGATCGGCGGGCAATTCGCCATTGGCAATGCCGCCGTTCGGATCGGTCTCGGCCTGCATCAGGATGGCGCGGTATTCCAGCCGCAGGATTTCCGCCTCCTCCGACGGATCGCTCTCGATGGCGTCGAGCGCGGCGCGATAGGCAACGGCCCGCCCGCGGGCGACCTCGACGCCGACCGGATCATCGTCCTCGAGGTTGAAGGCGAGGATCAGCGGCCGCAGCGTCAGGCCCTGGATCACCAGCGAGCCCAGCACCACCGCAAACGCGATGAAGACGATGAAGTCGCGATAGGGAAAGTTCTCCGGCAGGGCAAAGGCAGCGGCGAGCGTGACGAGGCCGCGCATGCCGCACCAGGAGATGATGAGTCCGCCCCTCGCCGAGGCGACCTGTTTCGGATCCTTCGGATGGTAGATCCCGCGCGCGACCAGCGCGCGCAACGTGGCGCGGTAGAACGTCACCCAGAACAGCCGCACCAGCACCACGGTGAGCAGGATCCAGCCGGCGGCCACGCAATATTCCCAGCGCACGTCCGCGTCCAGCCGCGTCCAGATCGGCCGCATCTGCATGCCGATCAGCATGAAGGCGAGCACGTTGAGCACGAACACCATCGTCTCCCAGACCGCATAGGACGGCACCCGCAGCCGCGCCGGCATGCGTGCCGGCGCCGTGCGTGCGATCGCTATGGCATAGACCACGATGGTGAGGATGCCGGAGAGGCCGAGGTGCTCGGCGGCGATCCAGATCATGAAGGTGGTGGCGAACTGCACGATGATGGCGCTCGGGGCCTCCGTCACGCGCTCCATGATCGGCAGGATGATGCGGGCCGCGACCAGGCCGGCGATGACGCTGCCGACCAGGGCCAGCGCCATGGTCGGCGCGACCTGGCTCCATGTCAGATGCTGGGTGGCGACTGCGCCGACCGCGATGCGATAGATCAGAAGCGCGCTGGCGTCGTTGAGCAGGCTCTCGCCCTCCAGCACCTTCACCATGCGGTGGGGCAGCTTCACCTGGCTCAGGATCGCGACGGCAGCGGCCGCATCCGGCGGCGCCACGATCGCGCCGAGCGCGATCGCGGCGGCCCAGGGCATGTCGGGCATCAGCCGGTGCGCGACATAGGCCACGGCGGCCGTGGTCAGGCCGACTGCGGCGACGACGAGGGTCGAGACGGGAACCCAGTTGTTGCGGAGATCGCGCAGCGAGGTGTCGAAGGCCGCATCGAGCAGGACCGGCGCGACGAAAAGGGCCAGCGCCAGGTCCGGCTCCAGCGTCCAGGACGGACTCGACGGCACGAAGGCGATCAGAGCGCCGCCGACGGCGAGAAAGGTCGGGTAGGGGACCTTGATCCGCCGCGCCAACGCCGATAAGCCAACGGCGCCGAGCAGAAGCGCGATGATCCATTCGAATGTCGACACGTTGATCCCCCGAAGCCGATCTGAGCGGCGCCACGAGCTGGCAGCAATCCCGCCGTATGATGGATAGTACGGTCCCAAGGCAAGACCTCAAAAGAAACCCCTGAGACAAGACCTTCCAACGGCAACGAGCATGCGTCTTCTCATTCACCTGTTCGGCGCCGGGCTGCTGCTCTACGCAACTTCGCTCGCCCCGGCCGATGCGGCGACCGGCGGCGAGCCGGTCGCCGTGACGCAGGTCGATCTCGCGCTCTGTCTCGCGGCGACCGCGGCCGATGACATGGACAAGGCTGCCACTGCCTGCGCTGCCGTGATCGACAATGAGAAGACGGCGAAGGAGGATCTGATTAAGGCGCTGATCGCGCGCGGCGCGCTCCATGCGCGGCACGACCAGGTTGACCGTGCCATCGCCGACGATAGCCGTGCTCTTGAGCTCGATCCGGGCCTTGCGGATATCTTCAACGCGCGCGGCGAGCTCTGGCTGAAGAAGGGCGACAAGCCCAGGGCGGTGCAGGATTTCGGCGCAGCCCTCAGAATCGATCCGAACCAGGAAAAGGCCAAGGCCAATCACAAGGCGATGGCGCGCGAGCTCGAGCGAATCGGCGCGCAGATGGCGGTCGCCGGCAAGCCCAGCTTCAGTTGCGCGCGAGCGCGTCGCGCGGTGGAAAGGGCGATCTGCGGCAATCGCGAGCTCGCCGATCTCGATCGCGAGGTCTTTGCCTCCAATGCCCGTGCCATCCGCCAGGCGCGCAATGCGGGCGAGGCCAAAGCGCTCCAGCGCGAGCAGGATGAATTCATCGCGCGCCGCAACGCCGATTTCGGTCGGGCGGGCTATGACCTCAAGAAGGCGATGCAGGACCGCTTGAAAAGGCTGAACGGGGGCGACGGATACTGACGGGCCTTCGCCAGAGGCAAGTCCGGGCATGGGCTGGACGGCGCCGAATTGAACCCGTCCGAGGCCAGGTGCGACAATGGAGAGAACCCGACGTCACGGAGCCCTATGCCATGTGCGGCACCCCAGCCTCCGCGCAAGCGCTTTCGCCTGCCAAAATCCCGCTTCGCGCCTTCTTCCTCGGCGCGGCAATGTGCCTTGTTCTCGCTTCCCCAGCCTCGGCGAGCGCCGAATGCGTGCTGGGCAGCAAGGCTGCCCCGGCCGAATTGATCCCGGCGTGCAGCGCCATCATCGACAAGCCCGAAAATCCAGCCTCCGACCGGAGCGCGGCCCTCGTCGTCCGCGCCGAGGCCAATGCGAGAACCCTTGGAGGCCAGTCACAGGCGCTGCGCGATCTGGACCGCGCCATCGCGCTCGACGGCAAGAACGCAAAAGCCTGGCGCCTGCGCGGCGACCTCCTGCGCGAGGCCGGCGGCAATCTCAACCGCGCCGCGGCCGATTTGACCAAGGCGATCGAGCTCGATCCGCAGGATGCGGAGGCTTACGAGTCGCGCGGCGTGGTCTACACCAATCAGCGCCGGCTCGATCGCGCGCTCGCCGATTACGACCAGGCCATCAAGCTGAAGCCGGACGATGCGCAAGCCTGGTCCGACCGCGGCGTTGCCTACTATCTCGGCGGCGACAACGAAAAAGCGATCAGGAATTTCGACGAGGCGTTGCGGCTCGACCCCAACCGGCCGCGCACCTACACCAACCGCGGCGCGGCCTGGAAGAAGCTCGGCCAGCACGACAAGTCCGTCGCCGACAACACCGAGGCCATCAGGCTCGACCCCAAGCAGCCGGAATATTACGACAATCGCGGCCTCGCCTATGCCGCGATGGGCGAGTACGACAAGGCCATCGCCGATTACGACGAGGCGATCCGGCGTGAGCGGCGCGCCAACTTCCTGACCAACCGCGGCGATTCCTACCAGTTCAAGGGCGAGCTCGGGGCTGCGCTGAGCGACTATGATGCCGCGCTCGAGCTCGATCCGAACTTTGCGAAGACCTACAACAACCGCGCCGTGCTCTACAAGAAAATGAGCGAGCGCAAGAAGGCGCTGGCGGACTACGAGACGGCGCTGAAGCTCGATCCGGGCAACGAGAATGCCGCCAACGGCCGCCGCGCCATGATCGCCGAGATCGCGAAGTTCGGTGCCGAGCCGCTGCGTCCGCTGAATGCGGTTTCCGGCAACGGCCCGTCCTTCGATTGCGCGACGGCGAAACGCGAGGTCGAGAAGGTGATCTGCGCCGATCCGCAGCTCGGCGTGCTCGACCGCCAGATCGCCGAGGCCTACGAGCGCGTGCTGAGGCTGGCGAACAAGCGCTCCGCCGGCGATTTGCGCAGGACCCAGCGCGAATTCCTGGCCACTCGCAACGCCAGCTTCGGCCGCCCCGACTATGATCTGAAGAAGATCATGCAGCAGCGGCTGCAGAAGCTGAACGCGATGGAGAGCTGAGAAGCGTTCCGCATTCGTCGTCTCTCCCCGCTCGCGGCAGGGCTATCGCACTTGAGGACCTTTCCCTGCGGCCATCCTTCGAGACGCCCGCCTTTGGCGGGCCCTCAGGAATGAGGACTGAGTGTGCGCTAGCAGTTTCAGCGGGCCCCAATGCCACTCAGCTTCATCCTGAGGAGACCGCGAAGCGGTCGTCTCGAAGGACGAGGCGCTCGCTCAGTCCCCGCCGAGAACTCGCATGCGATAGCCCAGCGGCTTGCGGGGGCTCCACTGCCACAGTCCTTTCGCGGCCCTACACCCCGCGAGCGTGGCGAGGGAATGTACCGCCCCGCGGCGTCTGCTGTGTCTTCCCCGAAAAGCCCGTCCTTTTGAGCTTGAACCGCGGCCCGTTCCCGCGAAAATAGGCCCACAACAAGGCCGGCAATTGATCCTGGTCATGGCGGGGCGCCTGTCCTGCCACAAGGGTCGGCGGCAGGCGAACAAAGGCACGGGAGCGCGGGATGAACGTCCAGGGAAACGTCGAAGGAAACGTCGACGGGAAAAGCCGTTATCATGAGGTCCACGCGCGCTCGCTGGCCGATCCCGAAGGCTTCTGGGTCGAAGCGGCGAAGGAGATCGACTGGATCGAGCCTGCGACGAAGATCTTCGATCCCTCGCAAGGAACCTATGGCCGCTGGTTTGCCGGCGGCGTCGTCAACACCTGCTACAACGCGCTCGACCGCCATGTCGAACGCGGCCGCGCCGACCAGGTCGCGCTGATCCACGATTCGCCGCTGACCAATTCGGTCACCAAACTCACCTATGCCGAACTGCTGAGCGAGGTCCAGGCGCTCGCCGCCGTCATGCAGGACTTCGGTGTCACCAAGGGCGACCGTGTCATTCTCTATATGCCGATGGTGCCGGAGGCGGTGGTCGCGATGCTCGCCTGTGCGCGGCTCGGCGCGGTCCACTCCGTGGTGTTCGGCGGCTTTGCCGCGAAGGAGCTCGCCACGCGCATCGACGACGCGCAGCCGAAGCTGATCCTGTCCGCAAGCTGCGGCATCGAGCCCGGCCGAATCGTGCAGTACAAGCCGCTGCTCGACGAGGCGATCAGGCTTGCCGGCAGCAAGCCGAAGGCCTGCATCGTGTTGCAGCGTCCCCAGCTCACCTGCGAGATGACGCCAAGTCGCGATTACGACTGGGCGAGCCTGCGCCGCAAGGCGCTGAACGACGGCAAGAAAGCTCCTTGCGTTCCTGTCGCCGCGACCGATCCGCTCTACATTCTCTACACCTCGGGCACCACGGGGATTCCCAAGGGCGTCGTGCGCGACAATGGCGGGCACCTCGTCGCGGTGAAATGGTCGATGTTCAACCTCTACGGCGTCAAGCCGGGCGAGGTGTGGTGGTGCGCCTCCGATATCGGCTGGGTGGTCGGCCACAGCTACATCGTCTACGGCCCGCTCATTCATGGCGCGACCACGATCATGTACGAGGGCAAGCCGGTCGGCACGCCCGATGCCGGCGCATTCTGGCGTGTGATCTCCGAGCACAAGGCGGTGGCGTTGTTCACCGCGCCGACGGCGTTCCGCGCCATCCGGAAGGATGATCCGGAAGGCAAGTTCATCCGGCAGTATGATCTGTCGAAGTTCCGCACGTTGTTCCTCGCCGGCGAACGCGCTGATCCGCCGACGGTGGAGTGGGCGGAGCAGCAGCTGAAGGTGCCGGTGATCGATCATTGGTGGCAGACCGAGACCGGCTGGTGCATTGCCGGCAATCCGGTCGGGCTCGGCATGCTGCCGGTGAAGCACGGCTCGCCGACGGTGCCGATGCCGGGCTACCAGGTCGACGTGGTCGATGAAGCGGCAAAGCCGGTCGGCCCCAACACCATGGGCTCGATCGTCATCAAGCTGCCGATGCCGCCTGGCTGCTTGCCGACGCTGTGGCATCAGGACGAGCGCTTCAAGGAGGCTTACCTCAGCGAATTCCCCGGCTACTACAAGACCTCTGACGCCGGCTACAAGGACGAGGACGGCTATGTCTTCGTCATGGGCCGCACCGACGACATCATCAATGTCGCCGGCCATCGGCTCTCGACCGGCGGCATGGAGGAGATTTTGGCCTCGCATCCGGACGTCGCCGAATGCGCCGTGCTCGGCGTCAAGGACGCGATCAAGGGCGAGGTGCCCTGCGGCTTCCTGGTGTTGAAAGCGGGCGTGACGCGCGCGCCCGCCGCGATCGAGAAGGAGATCATCGCACTGGTTCGCGACAAGCTCGGCCCGGTCGCCGCCTTCAAGCTCGCAATCACCGTCGGCCGCCTGCCCAAGACGCGCTCCGGAAAGATCCTGCGCGGCACCATCAAGAAGATCGCCGACGGCGAGTCCTGGACCATGCCGGCGACGATCGAGGATCCCAAGGCGCTCGACGAGATCGGAGAGGCGCTGAAGGGGAGGGTGTGACGCTAACGCCATTTGCCCGCGAGGCGTGAAGCCGCCCCACCAATTGCTACTGTCATCGCCCGCGAAGGCGGGCGATCCAGTATTCCAGAGACGGTGAGGTTAGAGCCGAGAGGCCGCAGCGTACTGGATTCCCCGCTTTCGCGGGGAATGACACCGGGCGGGAGCGGCGTCCAGGGACTTACATTCTCCCCATTCCGCGCTAAACAGTGCCGGCCAACAAGGGACCCCTGATGCCGCTTTCCGCCGCGCCGCGCCTGCTGATCGCTTTAGCTCTCGCCATCGCTCTCTCCGCCTGTTCCGCGCGTTACCAGACGCCGGTGGCGGTCGGCGGCGACGACGATGATGCGGTCTGCCAGAGCCGGGGCTATGCGCAGGGCTCGCCGGAATACGTGGCCTGCCGCAAGGACCGCGACGTCCAGCGCAATGCTGCTACCGCGCGTGCCGACCGCCGTCAGCGTGATCTCGGCGAGTACATGCTGAACCATCCTGAGCGGCCGTGATGTTGTGAGGCTCGGCACTATGATGCCGCGCCACGCGCCTCGCATTCGCGTTTTCCGTGACACATCTGCAACGTCGCACCCAAATCGTGGCGCGTTTGTCCTGATTTGATCGGCATCAAATCCTTCGCCATCCCCTTTCTGCTCTGACGCTGATGTCGCGCAACGATGCGCGAGAGATGGCTGAAGGGGATTGAAATGCAGAGAACGACGAGAAACCTGGCGCGGCTCGCCACGATTGGCGCGATGCTCGTGGGCACTTTTGCCTCGGCGCAGGCGGCCGATTTGCCGGTCTACAAGAAGGCGCCGCCGCCGCCGGTGGAGGCGTTCAATCCCTGGATGGTGCGTCTGCGGGTGCTCGGCGTGCTGCCGGATGGGGGCGGGAGCACCGTCAATGTCGCGGGCGTGCCTTCGCTGTCGTCGCCGAATTCCGGCCTCTCGATCAGCGATCAGGTGGTCCCCGAGCTCGATATCAGCTATTTCTTCACCAAGAACATCGCGGCCGAGCTGATCCTCGGCGTGACCAGGCACTCAATCAGCGGCACCGGCTCGCTCGCGAACCTCCCGATCGGCAAGACCACCCTGCTGCCGCCGACGCTGACGCTGCAATATCACTTCGACAATTTCGGCGCGTTCAAGCCCTATATCGGCGCGGGCGTGAACTACACCGTGTTCTTCAACAACTCCGCTGCGAATACGCCGGCAGCGATCGTCGGCCCGCCCGCGATCGTCGCCACCACCACCAACCTGCACGTCAGCAACGCCTGGGGCGGCGCCGTCCAGTTCGGCTTCGACTACATGATCGACCGGCACTGGGGTCTCAACGTCGACGTCAAGAAGCTCTGGCTGCGTCCGAACTACTCGGCGACCGTCGCCGGCCTGCCGGTCACCGGCACCGCGCATATCGATCCGTGGCTGGTCGGCGTCGGTGTGACGTACAAGTTCTGAGGGGTATCAGGAGAGCGCTGCACGACAGCGGGGGCTGGGGCGCACAAACGAAACGCGGCGGGTTTTCCCGCCGCGCTTTATTGCATTCGGATGCAGACGAAGAGCGGAGCCTTACTCCTCCTCGCCTTCGTGCTTCTTGCCGCCGAGCGTCTTCAGCTTGGCGAACACGGCGTCGACGTTGAGATCGTCGCCGGACTTCTCCGCCGGCTCGTACTCGTCCTTGCGCGTGGTCTCGGAGGCCGGCAGCAGGGTGGCGCCACCGTAGGCTGCGTCGATCGGCTTTTCCTTGGCCGCGCGCTGCACCTCGAAATCGAGTTCGATCTGCGAGCACAGGCCGAGGGTGACGGGGTCGATCGGGGTCAGGGACGAGGTGTTCCAATGGGTCCGGTCGCGCACGCTCGCGATCGTGCTCTTGGTGGTGCCCACCAGGCGCATGATCTGGGCGTCCTTGAGTTCCGGATGGTTGCGCAGCAGCCAGAGGATGGCGCTCGGGCGCTCGTGGCGGCGCGAGACCGGGGTGTAGCGCGGTCCCTTGCGCTTGGGCTGGGGCGGCAGCACCACCTTGCTCTCCTGGAGGCGGAGCCGGTAATCCGGGTTCTTCTCACCCTTTTCGATCTCCTCGCGCGTCAGCTGGCCGTTGGAGAGGGGATCCATGCCCTTGATGCCCTGGGCCGCGTCGCCATCGGCGATCGCGCGCACCTCGAGGGGATGCATCTTGGTGAAATCGGCGACCTGGTCGAAGGTCAGCGCGGTGTTGTCGAGCAGCCAGACGGCGGTCGCCTTGGGCATCAGAGGTGCGTTGCTCATGGCAAATCTCCTTTGTGCTTCGCCCACCCCTCTGGAGGCGAAACCGGTGGTCATCAGCGATGACAGGGAATTCGCGCTATATAATCCCGGAGGGGGCAGCCATGCAATGGTTCTGCTATGGATAGTGCCTTGACACCGCCCGAAAGGGGGCCCAATTCCCTTTGAACCGGTGTAAGGTTCAAGCCGACCGTATTAAGCCCTTTCCCATCCATCGACCGCCCCCGCCAGAAGGCGAAACGGGTGATTCGGTCCCGAGATCGCTCAATGTCAGCCAAACCAGACCTCAAGATCGTGCTTTGTTCTCCCCGTGGCTTCTGCGCCGGGGTGGTCCGGGCGATCGACACCGTGGAGCGGGCGCTCGATAAGTACGGCGCCCCCGTCTATGTTCGCCACGAGATTGTGCACAACAAATACGTCGTCGACGGGTTGAAGAAGAAGGGCGCCATTTTCGTCGAGGAGCTTGCCGAAATCCCGGAAAATACCACTGCCCCGGTGGTGTTCTCGGCCCACGGCGTGCCGAAGTCGGTTCCGGCCGATGCCCAGTCCCGCAATCTGTTCTCGCTGGACGCGACCTGCCCGCTGGTCACCAAGGTGCATCGCGAGGCTGCGATTCATTTCAAGCGCGGCCGCGAGATCTTCCTGATCGGCCACTCCCATCATCCCGAGGTGGTCGGCACGCTTGGTCAGCTTCCGCCCGGCGCCGTGACCCTGATCGAGACCGCCGAGGACGCCAAGACCATCACGCCGAAGGACCCCAACAACCTCGCCTTCGTGACCCAGACCACGCTGTCGATCGACGACACCGCGGAGATCGTGGCGCTGCTCAAGGAGCGCTTCCCGAACATCAACGGCCCGCACAAGGAAGACATCTGCTACGCCACCACCAACCGCCAGCTCGCGGTGAAGAAGGTGGCGCCGGTGGTGGACGCCCTGATCGTGGTCGGCGCTCCGAACTCGTCGAACTCGCAGCGACTGCGCGAGGTTGCCGAGCGCGAGGGCTGCAAGATCGCGGTGCTCGCGCAACGCGCCACCGACATCGACTGGACCAGGTTCGGCAACATCACCAGCCTCGGCATCACGGCAGGCGCGTCCGCGCCGGAAGTGATCGTCGAGGAGATCATGGATGCCTTCGCCGAGCGCTACACGCTGCACGTGGAGACGGTCTCGGCCGCGGAGGAGAACGAGTTCTTCCCGCTGCCGCGTCAGGTGCGCCCCGAAGCTGCCGCCGAGTAGACCTTTATGGCGGTCTACACCGACGTCGCCGCCGACGAGCTAGCGGATTTCCTGAAACAATACGATCTTGGCGAATTGCTCTCCTACAAGGGCATCGCCGAGGGCGTCGAGAACACCAACTTCCTGCTGCACACCGGCAAGGGCTCGTTCATCCTCACGCTCTACGAGAAGCGCGTGGCGAAGAACGATCTGCCGTTCTTCCTCGCGCTGATGGCGCATCTGGCCGAGCATGGCGTCAACTGCCCGCTGCCGGTGAAGGGACGGGATGGCGAAGCATTGCGCGAGCTGGCAGGCCGGCCCGCCGCGATCATCACCTTTCTCGAAGGCATCTGGCCGCGCAAGCCGAACGTGACCCATTGCGCCGGGGTCGGCGAGGGGCTGGCCAGGATGCATCTGGCCGGCGCGAATTTTGCGATCAAGCGCGCCAATGCGCTCTCGGTCGCGGGCTGGCGGCCGTTGTTCGATGCGGCGTCAAACCGCGCCGACGAGGTGCAGCCGGGCCTGCGCGGTTTTCTTGCCGCCGAACTCGATTATCTCTCCAGCGGGGTCTGGCCCACCAATCTGCCGCAGGGCGTGATCCACGCCGACCTCTTCAACGACAACGTCTTCTTCCTCGGCGACAAACTCTCCGGGATCATCGACTTCACCTTCGCCTGCAACGACATGCTGGCCTATGACGTCGCGATCTGCCTCAACGCCTGGTGCTTCGAGCCGGATCATTCCCTCAACGTCACCAAGGCGCGTGCCTTCCTCAATGCTTACGGCCGCGTGCGCAAGCTGAGCGAAGCCGAGGAGGCCGCGCTGCCGCTGCTGGCGCGCGGCGCTGCGATCCGCTTCCTGCTGACGCGGCTGGTCGACTGGCTCAACGTGCCGCCGGGCGCGCTGGTCAAGCCGAAGGATCCCCTGGAATATGCCCGCAAGCTGCGCTTCCACCAGAGCGTGACGAGCGTGCGCGATTATGGGTTGATGCCGTCGGGGCTGGTGGCGTGAGCGAGCTTCCCGTTGTCACGATCTATACCGACGGTGCCTGCTCGGGAAATCCGGGGCCGGGCGGCTGGGGCGCGATCCTGAAGTTCGGCGACAAGGAAAAGGAGCTGAACGGCGGCGAGCGCCATACCACCAACAACCAGATGGAGCTGATGGCGGCGATCTCGGCGCTGGAGGCGCTGAAGAAGCCGTGCACGGTCGATCTCTACACCGACAGCCAGTATGTCCGGCAGGGCATCACGGGCTGGATCTTCGGCTGGAAGCGCAACGGCTGGCGCACCGCCGACAAGAAGCCGGTGAAGAATGTCGAGCTATGGCAGCGCCTGGATGCCGCGCTGAAGCAGCACGAGGTTCGCTGGCACTGGGTCAAGGGCCACGCCGGCCATCCCGAGAACGAGCGCGCCGATCAATTGGCGCGGGACGGGATCGTGAAGGCGAGGTTGCAGCAGCGGGTGGCGGAGTAGGCGGGCCGAAGTCGCCGGTGCCGCCTCATTCTCAACTGTCATCGCCCGGCTTGGCCGGGCGATCCAGTATTCCAGAGACGGTTGTGATTGAGCGAGAAGCCTCTGCGTACTGGATCGCCCGCCTTCGCGGGCGATGACAGTTGTGCAAATGGTGCGATGGCGTCGTGCCTTACAGCTGTCCCAGCAGCGTATCGCCGCCGGAGACCTCGACCTTGCCGGGCATCGCCTCGAGGTTCAGCTTCTTGACCACGCCGTCCTCGACCAGCATCGAATAGCGCTTGGAGCGGATGCCAAGGCCGTTGGCGGAGGCGTCCAGCTCCATGCCGATCGCCTTGGTGAAGTCGGCATTGCCGTCGGCGAGGAAGACCGCCTCGTCGCGCTGGTCGGTGTCGCGCTTCCAGGCGTTCATGACGAAGGCATCGTTGACGGAGACGATGGCGATGGTGTCGACGCCCTTGTCCTTCATGGCATAGGCGTTGAGGAAGATGCTCGGCAGATGCATCTTGTGGCAGGTGCCGGTATAGGCGCCGGGCACCGCGAACAGCGCCACCTTCTTGCCCTTGAAGACATCGTCGGTGGTCTTCACCTGCGGGCCTTCCGCCGTCATCACGCGGAATTTCGCCTCGGGCAGCTTGTCGCCAATCTGGATCGCCATCATCAGTCTCCCTGAATATCGGTCCTGCTTTTTAGACCGAGCTGCGGGCCTGCACAATATTGCCGGCGGGGAAGCGGCAGGCTTCCGACGCTTAACTGTCATGTCATCAGCCCGCGAAGCCGCCGCTGTCGAGGAAGGCCTGCTCTTCCGCCGTGGTCTCGCGGCCGAGGAACTGGTTACGGTGCGGAAAGCGGCCGAACCGGCGGATGATGTCGGCGTGCAGATGGGCGTATTCCAGGCTTTCGGCATTGTCGGTGCCCTGGAATAGCGCAATGCAATGCAACTGGTCGGCCAAATGCTCGGAATGCATGAAGGGCATGTAGAGAAATTCGAGCAGGACGGGATCGACCCTGCGGTCGACACCCCGCGCGATGGCGCGACGGGCGACCTCGCGCGCCTGCGCGTCGCTGGCGAAAGCCTGCGGGGTGCCGCGAAACATGTTGCGGGGGAACTGGTCGAGCACGATGACGAGCGCGATCGCGCCGTCATCGCTTGCCTCCCATGACGTGAACTCGCCGGCGGTCGCCTTCTGCCACACAGGGAGAAAGCGGCGCCTGATCTCTGCATCGAAGGCGTCGTCGCGCGTATACCAGCGCTCGCGGCCGGCCTCGCGCCAGAAGGCGAGAATTCCGGCCGGACTGATGTCACCGACCTCGGCCATGAATCAAGGCGTGCTTACGCGGCCTCGGCCTTCGTCTCGTCGCGGAGCTGCCGGCGCAGGATCTTGCCGACATTGGTCTTCGGCAGTTCGGTGCGGAATTCGATGTGCTTTGGCACTTTGTAGCCGGTGAGTTGCTCGTGACAGAACGTGATGACCGCATCGGCCGTGAGGTTCGGATCCTTCTTGACCACGAAGGCCTTCACCGCCTCGCCCGACTTGGAATCGGGGATGCCGATCACGGCGCATTCGAGCACACCCGGATGGCTCGCGATCACTTCCTCGACCTCGTTGGGATAGACGTTGAAGCCGGAGACCAGGATCATGTCCTTCTTGCGGTCGACGATCTTGGTGTAGCCCTTCTCGTCCATGATGCCGATGTCGCCGGTGCGGAAATAGCCGTCAGCGGTCATCACCTTCGCGGTCTCTTCCGGCCTGTTCCAGTAGCCCGACATCACCTGCGGGCCCTTGGCGCAGATCTCGCCGGGCTGGCCGAGCGGCACCTCGTTGCCGTCGTCGTCGCGGATCGAGATATACGTCGATGGCACGGGGATGCCGATCGAGCCGGAGAACTCGGTCGCGGTCGCGGGATTGCAGGTCAGCGTCGGCGAGGTCTCCGACAGGCCGTAGCCTTCGGCGATGAAGCAGCCGGTGATCGCCTTCCACTGGTCGGCGACGGGGCGCTGCACGGCCATGCCGCCGCCGTTGGAGATCTTCAGCTTGGAGAAGTCGAGCTTCTTGAAATCGGGATGGTGCATCAGCCCGTTGTAGAGCGTGTTCACGGCCGGGAAGCTGTTGACCTGGTATTTCGCCAGCTCCTTGATGAAGCCGGGAATGTCGCGCGGGTTGGGGATCAGGAGATTGCAGCCGCCCGCGCGCACCGCGAGCAGGTAGCAGGCGGTCAGCGCGAAGATGTGATAGAGCGGCAGCGCGCACACGACCATGAGCTGGTCGACATGCGGCGGCGCGGCGAGCGCCGGCTGGAGCCAGGCGTCGTTCTGGAGCACGTTGGCGACGATGTTGCGGTGGAGCAGCGTGGCGCCCTTGGAGAGGCCGGTGGTGCCGCCGGTGTATTGCAGGAAGGCGACGTCGCCCGGCGATAGTTTCGGCTTGCTGAACGTCATGCCGCGGCCGGCCGAGAGTGCATCGTTGAACGCGACTGCCCCCGGCAGCGACCAGGCCGGTACCATCTTCTTGACCCGGCGCACGACGAGATTGACGATGACCCCCTTGAAGCCGAGCAGGTCGCCCATGCTGGCGACGATGACGTGCTTCACCTGCGTCCTCGCGATCACCTGCTCGACCGTGTGGGCGAAATTCTCCAGCACGATGATGGCTTCGGCGCCGGAATCCTTGAGCTGGTGCTCGAGTTCGCGCGGCGTATAGAGCGGATTGACGTTGACCACCGCGTATCCGGCCCGCAGCACGGCAGCGGTCGCAACCGGGTATTGCAGTACGTTCGGCATCATGATCGCCACGCGGGCGCCGCGCTGGAGACCGCGGCCCTGCAGGTAGGCGGCAAGCGCGACAGACATCTGATCGAGGTCGCGATAGCTGATCGACTTGTCCATGCAGATGAACGCCTTGCGGTCGGCGAACTTGGCGAAGCTCTCCTCCAGCAGGTCGACCAGCGATGCGTATTGCGTCGGCTCGATATCGGCGGGCACGCCGGGCGGATATTGCTTGAGCCAGATGCGCTCCATGGTAGCTCCCCTCATCATACTGAGCCCGTTGTGTCTCGGGCTTGCCTCATTGCCGCCAGTATCCAACCTGCCGGAACGGGTGGCAAGCCGTCGTGGCTTAGGGCAAAGGTCGGGGCGGAGCTACTGGAATCATCGCAAAACGCGCTGCCGCGGGTGCGAGGCGCGGGCCGCGCTTTGATCCGAGAAACGTTAACTGTTGTTCGCCGGCTTCGCGGCAGCGGCGGGCTTGGTCGCGGCCTTGGGCTTGGCGGGCTTGGCCGCCTGATCGCCGCTTGCTGCAGGCTTGTCGGCGGGTTTCGCTGCCACATCGTGCTTGGTCCCGGCTGGCTTGGCTGCCGCCTTGGCACCGCTCTTGGCCTCCGGCTTGGCTTCGGACTTCGTCTCGGACTTGGCATCCGGCTTCACTGCCGCCGTCTTGGTGTCCTTGCCGGCGTCCTTGTTTGCATCCTTGGGCTTGCTGGCCGCGTCGGGCTTGCTGGCGACGCGCGACTTCTTGCCACGTGGCTTCGCCGTGGTCTGCTGGTCGGCATCGGCGGCAACCGCGGCGATCAGGGCGGTGCCGGTGCGGGTCGGGCCGGTATAGACCAGCACGGGCTCGGTCGCGGCCGGTGCCGAGGCCATCAGCTCGGAAGCCTTCATCATCGGCGGCTGCAGGCCGGCGGTGAAGAACGTGATCTGGGCCTCGCCGCCGGTGGCCGACGCCGATCCGGACGTGGCGCCGCCGTTGGTCGCGATCAGTGCACCATCGTCGTCACTGGCCGGCCGCTTGCGGTGGGGGCCGCACATCTCGTCGCGCAGGTTCGGCGGCGAGGCGTCGACCGGCACGAGGTTGTCGACGGTACCCAGCGAGGGACGCAGCCAGGTGAGATTGTCTTGAGCGAAGCCGCGCTCAAGCAGCTGCGCCGCCTTCACCGCGCGCGCCGTGCCGGAACTTGCGCCGAGCACCACCGCGATCAGCCGGCGGCCGTTGCGCGTGGCCGAGGCAACGAGATTGTATCCGGAGGCGCAGATGAACCCGGTCTTGAACCCGTCGGCGCCGGGATAGCGGCCGATCAGCTTGTTGAAATTGCCGGTGACGCGCTTGCCGAAGCGGATCGCCGGGACGTGCACGAAGTATTCGTATTCCGGCAGGTCGCGCAGGAACGAGCGCGCCAGAATGCCGAGGTCGCGCGCCGACGTGATCTGGCCCTCGGCGGGCAGGCCGTTCGGATTCACGTAGCTCGTCTGCGTCATGCCGAGCTTCTTCGCGGTGTCGTTCATCATCGCGGAGAAGCCGTCGATGGAGCCGCCGACGCCTTCGGCGAGCACCACGGCCACGTCGTTCGCCGACTTCACCATCATCATCTTCAGCGCGTTGTCGACGGTAAGCTGTGTTCCCGGGCGAAAACCCATCTTCGAGGGCGATTGCGAAGCAGCCGTCGGCGACACCGTGAGCAGCGTGTCGAGCGTGAGCCGGCCCTCCTTGACCGCCTTCAGCGTGACGTAGGCGGTCATGATCTTGGTGACGGAGGCCGGGTACCAGGGAATGGTCGCGTTATCGGCCTGCAGCACCTTGCCGCTGTCGGCCTCGATCAGCAGCAGCGCCTCGGCGCTCGCCGCGCGCGGCGCGAGCAGCACGGCGCATGCGAACGCCGCAGCGAGCAGGTTGAACAGGGATTTGCCAGGCAGCAGCGGGCGAAAGGCGTGCACTATCCGATTCCGGTCCTTGGAGATCCGCCTGATACGGTCGGCTCTCGTGATCTGATGGTCGGTTCTGAGATCCAGCGCCGCCGCTTGCGGCGTCGCAAACCTATACCGGCTGGTGCGTCGAGAATAGGGGGATCGCCGCGGTATTCCGCAATGAAATAGGCCGAATTTCGACGGTGCCGTGGGGACTTGTCAGGGGGATTTGGCAGCCGTCGCGGCAGTCTCGGCCGCCGTCACGCTGGCCCGTGCGTTCTCCTGAACCATGAATTGGGCCCTGGCGAGCTCGGCGAAGTGGCCGCCTTTGGCCACGAGTTCATCGAAAGTTCCACTTTCGATCACCCGACCGTTCTCGAACACCAGGATCCGCGTGGCGTTGCGGATGGTTGAAAGGCGATGGGCGATCACGAAGGTGGTGCGGCCCTTCATCACTTCGTCGAGAGCGGCATTCAACTTGGCCTCGGTGACGGCGTCGAGCGCGCTGGTGGCTTCGTCCAGGATCAGGATCGGCGGATCCTTCAGCAGCGCACGGGCGATGGACAGGCGCTGGCGCTCGCCACCGGAGAGCATGCGGCCGCGCTCGCCGGCATTCGTCTCGAAGCCGCCGCTGCGTTCGATGAATTCCAGCGCCTGAGCCCGCTCCGCCGCCTTGCGCATCTCGGCCTCGGTCGCGTCCGGCTTGCCGACGCGCAAATTATCCGCGATCGAGCGATTGAACAGCAGCGCTTCCTGGAACACCACGCCGATGTTTCGGCGCAGCGAGGTCAGCGTGAGGCCGCGCACGTCCATGCCGTCGATCTTGATGACGCCGGATTGCGGATCGAAGGCGCGATGCAACAGTGCAATCGCGGTCGACTTGCCGGCGCCGGTCGGGCCGACCATCGCAATGGTCTGGCCGGGCAGGGCGGTGAAGGAGAGGTCCTCGATCGCCGGACGCTTGCCGTCATAGGAGAAGGTGACGTCGTTGAACTCGACGAGGCCCGACAGCCTGCCGGCATCGATCGCGTCTGGCCGGTCGTGCACCGCGGGCACGGCGTCGAGCACGCCAAAGAACTCGCGCAGGCGCGGGGCTTCCATGAAAACGTTGTTGATGAAGCTCACGACCTGCTCCAGCTTCTGGATCAGCATCGTCGCGAAGCTCACGAACATCACGATCTCGCCGACCGAGGTGAGCCCCTGGTCGTGCAGGGCAATGCCGAAGGTGAAGATCGCGAGCACCGTGATGGTCGTGGAGGCGCGTGTGATCACCGTGACCAGGGCCCACCACGATAGCACCGGCATCTGCGCGGCCAGCAGCTCGTCGGCGACCGAGCGCAGCCCTTTCACCTCGGATTCGACGCGGACGAAGCTCTGCACCAGCGCGACGTTGCCGAGCGCATCCGAAGCGCGCGCGGAGAGCTCGCTGTAGTGCTCCTCGACCGCCATCTGCATGCCGAAGGTCCTGCGCACCACGAAGGTGGTCAGCGCCGTGAAGACGATGCAGAGCACGAACAGCAGAATTGCGAGCCGCCAGTTCAGATAGAGCGACAGCGGCAGCAGCACCAGGACCGAGAGGATCGCGGCAAAATGCTCGCGGAAGAAGCCGAGCCAGAGCCGCCACAGCGCGTCCGTGCCGTTGAGCATCACCTTCATCAGCCGGCCGGAATGCGTCCCGGAATGAAAGGTCAACGGCAGTTGCAGGATGTGCTCGAAATAGCTCGTCAGCACCGCCTGACGCTGGCGGTGCGCGAGCCGGTCGGCCTGCAGAGCCACGAGCGCGCTGCACGCGATGGTGAACAGCCCGAACGCGACCCAGGCGGCCAGGAACGGCCAGGCCGAGCTTGACCCCGCGACCGTCTTGCCCGAGAGCACGTCGACGATACGGCCGAACAGCACAGGCTCGGCGAATTGCGAGCCCGCGAGCAGGAGATTGGCGACCGCGAGCAGCCAGCCCAGCCGCGCCTCCTTGCCGAGCAGCTCGAGAACGCGGGTGTAGAGACGGAGGATGGACATGCGGGCGACGAACTCGGGCGAGTAACGGAGCCCGCATCTTAAGCAGGGATCGTGCGGGAGATATAGCGGAAGCTGTCAGTTTTGCTCAGTTGATCAGCCGTCCGGTAACCGGTGGCAGGAAACGGTCGTCGAAGATATCACCCGCGGTGAGCCGCCGGCGGAACTTGAAGTCCTGCGCGATCTGATCGATCGAGCGCTCCAGCCGTGCCGGCTCGACGCCGCCGATGCCGTTGCGCCTGACCTCGTCGGTCAGGATGTTGTCGGCGAGCACGGCGCGCAGGCGCTCCAGCTCCAGGTTGCGGTCGCCGTTGTCCATGCGGTTCGCCGCCTCCTCCGCCGCACGTCCCGGCTCCCTGACGGTCTCGGCAATGCCCGCGATCAAGGCGCGGATGAAGCCCTTCACGGCATCCGGCTTCGATGCGGCGAAGGCGGGGTTCACCACCATGGCAAAGCCATAGGCTTCGCATCCGTAGTCCGCATAGCGCAACACGACGAGATCGCCACCGGGCACCCCGCGGTCGCGCAGGTTCACGGCCGAGAGATAGCTGAAGCCCGCGACCGCATCGACCTGGCCCGCCGAGAGGATCGGCTCGCGCACTGCCGCACCGATCTTGTGGAATTTGACTCGCGATGCCTTGATGCCGTTCTGCTGCGCCAGCGCCGGCCATAGCCGCATCGACAGATCGCCGTCGGCAACGCCGACCGTCTTGCCGTCGAGATCGGGCAGCAGGTGGATGCCGCGGCTCCTCCGCGCGACGATCGCGTAGGGCGCGCGGTTGAACAGCACGAACACCGCCTTGACCGGCGCCGCGTCCTCCTTGTCGCGAAAGCGGATCAGCTCGTTGATGTCGACGAGCGCGAGCTCGCTGTCGCCCTTGGCGACGCGTGCGAGCGCCTCGGGCGATCCGGCCGCGGTATTGAAGGACACGCTGAGATGCTCGGCGCCGAACCTGCCGTCCTTTGCGGCCAGGAAGAACGGTGCCACGCTCGCGTCCACCGGTCGGTCGAAAGTGAGGTGAATCGTGATGGAAGGCACCGCGGTCTCTACCGCGCCGACATCGCGAGCAGTCAGTGTTGCAAGCGAGATCGAGAGGGCCAGCAGGCAACGAAGCGCGATCGTCCTGAATTCCGACATCAGTTGCGCCGGTCCCGCATTGTTGTGGTTTCGTGACGCCTTGAGCGCCGGCCGGCGTTCAGTCTTTCCGTGTCAACATGAACGGCCGATGAGCGGCGTTGCGGCATCGTTACGCAACCCCGTTCAGCTTGCGTTGGGGTTGGGGAACCTAACTTAGGTTATGCGGGTTTGAGAGGCATGAGCCTGTCCGCAGGCGTCGATTTCAGGTCCCAAAGGAGGGCCAAGACATGTTCGAGCGATTTTCCAAGTTTGCGGGCCGAAAGGCCGTTCTTGCCACCGCTGCGGTGCTGGCGCTGACCACGATTGCCCCGACCGCGTCATATGCGGGCGGTCGCCACTGGCATGGCGGTGGAGGTGGAGCGGCCGCCGCTGCGGCTTTCGCCGCCATCGGCACCGGTCTCGCCATCGCCGCCAGCCGTAACGCATACGACTACGGCCCGGGCTATGGCTATTACGGCGGTCCTGCCTATTACAGTGGCCCGGCCTACGGCCCCTATTACGGTCCGGGCCCGAACTACCAGTATCAGCGCTATGGCGGCACGGCTCCGTCAGAGTACTGCGGCCAGGGATATTACCAGAACTGCTATTAACTCTGGTAGCCGGGGTTAACCGGGACAGGCCGTCGCGCTTGCCGCGCCGGCCTGTTTTCTGCTTTTCTTGTCCTGCGTTAACACGACCACCATTTCTTTAGAGTAGTTTTGACTACCATGAGTGATTCGCTTGAGCGGCTATATCTGGCTGTGCTCGCGGCCAGGGATCTTGATCCGGCAACATCGCGCACGGCGCGGCTGTTTCAGCGTGGCCCGTCCAAGATGGCGAAGAAACTCGCCGAAGAGGCCATCGAAGTCGTGATCGATGCGGTCAACGGCGATAGCGAGGCCGTGGTCCGGGAAAGCGCCGACCTGCTCTACAATCTCACCGTGCTGTGGGCTTCGGCCGGAGTCCGTCCCGAGGACGTCTGGCGCGAGATGGCGCGGCGGGAAGACATGCTCGGCATCGCCGAGAAGCTGCCGAAATCGCCGATGAAACTGCCCAAAGTCGCGTCACCCCGCGTTGCGGCCAGGCGGCCAATTGTCGCGCTTGAGAGCCGTGCCGCGCGCAAGCGCCACTAGAAACGTCATAATTCGCCTCAATCTCGGCATGGACAAATCCGTCCCATGGTGCTTCATCGCGGCGCCATGCTGAAACATATCTACGACTGGTGCATCGACGCCGCCCACAAGCCCTACGCGCTCTGGATCATGGGCGTGGTGTCTTTCGCCGAAAGCTCCTTCTTTCCGGTCCCGCCGGATGTCATGCTGATTCCGATGTCACTGGCGCGTCCGGAGCGCGCCTGGCTCTATGCCGCGGTCTGCACCGCGACCTCGGTGCTCGGCGGCGTCGTCGGCTACGCCATCGGCGCGCTGCTGTTCGATTCGCTCGGCCAATGGCTGATCCAGGTCTACGGGCTTGCCGACAAGGTCGACGCCTTCCGCGCCTCCTATGCGGAATGGGGCGCGGTGATCATCCTGCTCAAGGGCCTGACGCCGATCCCCTACAAGCTCGTCACCATCACTTCGGGCTTCGCCGGCTACAACATCATCCTGTTCATCCTGTGCTCGATCGTGGCGCGCGGCGGACGCTTTTTCGTCGTGGCGATCCTGCTCAATCGCTATGGCGACTGGATCCGGGTCCGGATCGAGCGGCATCTCGGTCTGTGGGTCGCGCTCGGTGCCATCGTGCTGGTGCTCGGCTTCGTCATCGCCATCAAGCTGATCTAGACCACGATCGGATCAAACGGCCGCGCCAGCGCGAAGCGGCCTTCCCGCGCGACAAAGGCAGGCGTTGCGCGGGGATCATGTTCACTCGACAACGCCTCAGCGGCTTTGCCGCCGCTTCGGCTTCGGCTACGGTTGCCGTCATGATGGTTCGATCCGGCAATCCGGCCGTGCGGTTCGGGACGCTGACCTCAGCAGCGCTGCTGCTTCTGCTCGGTGGCGGCGGGACCGGGTGGACGCAATCCGCCCCGCCAGCGCTCGGCCTCCAGCAGCCGGGCGTGCAGGCGGCGCCGCCGCCCGCTCCATCTGCGTCACCGGCGCCTGCGGAAAATCCCGGGCTGATCAACGAAATGGGCAAGCTGTTCGACAAGCTGCCCTCGATCCTGCCGCCGATCAAAAGCCCGAGCGAGACCATGAACGATCTGTCGCGGCTGGCCAAACCCTCGACCGTGGTGTCGGGGCGGGTGGCCTGCCCGGTCTCGTCGAACGGCGCGCCCGACTGCAAGCAGGCCGCCGACCTGCTCTGCCAGAGCAAGGGTTACAAGGAAGGCAAGAGCCTGAATGCCGACTCCGCCGAGAAATGCTCGGCCAAGGTTCTCATTCCGGGCAGGCAACGCAAACCGGACGACTGCCGCACCGATACCTTCGTGACCAGCGCGCTATGCCAGAACTGACGTGATGGCCCAGCGCGGAAGCAGCAAGGAGCGCCCATGAGCCGGACGGAGCAGGACTTCCTCGGACAGCGTGAGATCGCCGACGACATCTATTACGGCGTCCAGACCATCCGCGGGAAGGAGAACTTCCACATCACCGGCATTCCGATGAACCAGGAGCCCTACTTCGTGAAGGCGCTTGGCTACGTCAAGAAGGCTGCGGCCATGGCCAATCGCGATCTCGGCGCGATCGACGCCAAGGTCGCGGACGCCATCATCCTCGGCTGCGACCGCGTCATCGCCGGTGACATGATGGATCAATTCGTCACCGACTTCATCCAGGGCGGTGCCGGCACCTCCACCAACATGAACGCCAACGAGGTGATCGCGAACCTCGCGCTGGAAGCGCTTGGCTTCAGCAAGGGCGACTACCAGCACGTCAGCCCCAACGATCACGTCAATTACGGCCAGTCGACCAACGACACCTATCCGACCGCCTTTCGGCTGGCGCTGATCCTGCGGCTCGAGAGCTACATGACGGCGCTGCGCCAGCTCCAGGAGGCCTTCTTCACCAAGGGGCGCGAGTTCGACCGCGTGCTGAAGATGGGACGCACGCATCTTCAGGACGCGGTGCCGATGTCGCTCGGCGCCGAATTCCGTGGCTGGGGCACCACGATCGGCGAGGAGGTCGAGCGCATTTCGGAAGCGCGCGCGCTGCTGCGCGAGATCAATCTCGGTGCCACCGCAATCGGCACCTCCGTCACCGCGGCGGTCGGCTATCCCAAGCTTGCCGTGCGGCACCTGAGCGCGCTGACCGGCGTCGACTTCATCCTCGCCGGCGATCTCGTCGAGGCGACCTCGGACACCGGCGCCTATGTGCAGCTTTCGGGCGTCTTGAAGCGCACCGCGAGCAAGCTCACCAAGATCTGCAACGACATCCGCCTGCTCGCTTCCGGCCCGCGCGCCGGCTTCAACGAGATCAACCTGCCGCAGCTTCAACCGGGCTCCTCGATCATGCCCGGCAAGGTCAATCCCGTCATTCCCGAGGTGGTCAACCAGACCAGCTTCCTGGTCATCGGGCTCGATACCACGGTGACGCTCGCTGCAAGTGCCGGCCAGCTCCAGCTCAACGTGATGGAGCCGGTGATCTCGTTCGCGCTGTTCTTCTCGATCCGCACCATGGAGCGCGCGGTCAACAGCCTGCGCGAGAATTGCGTCGTCGGCATCACCGCCAACGAGGAGCACACCCGCAACATGGTGCTGAATTCGCTTGGTATCGTCACGGTGCTGAAGCCGCTGCTCGGCTACAAGCAATGCGCCGAGATCGCACGCGAAGGTTACAGGACCGGCAAGTCGCTGCACCAGATCGTCGTCCTCGAGCGCAAGCTGCTGACGCAGGAGACGTGGGACGAGATGTTCTCGTTCGAGCGGCTGATCAACCCGGATTTGATGGGGTAAAGGTTGCTGTCATTCCGGGGCGCGCGAAGCGCGAGCCCGGAATCCATCGGCCCGCAGCGCGAATAGCGAAATGGATTCCGGGTTCGCGCCAAGAGGCGCGCCGCGGAATGACGGAGAAAGGAATTCCGCTGCTTGGAATTGCGGTGGTTCATCCATGCCGGCGTCAAAACGCAATACTTGACAGTGGAAAGATTGCCTTGTTGGTATGACGGCCAACCTTCGATTTGACCGCTAAACAGAGGATCGTTTCGCAATGTCCATGCCTGCCTTGTTCAAGGGGCGTCTGTCGATCCCGGTGATCGGCTCGCCGCTTTTCATCATCTCGGTGCCCGATCTCGTGATCGCGCAGTGCAAGGCGGGTGTGGTCGGCTCGTTTCCGGCGCTGAATGCGCGGCCGCCGGAGCTGCTCGACGAATGGCTGGCGCGGATCACCGAAGAGCTCGCGGCCTATGACCGCGCCCATCCCGACAGGCCGTCGGCGCCGTTCGCAGTCAATCAGATCGTGCACAAGTCGAACAACCGGCTCGATCACGACATGCAGCTTTGCGCCAAGTACAAGGTGCCGATGATCATCTCCTCGCTCGGCGCACGCGAGGAGCTGAACCAGGCGGTGCACGGCTGGGGCGGCATCGTCTTCCACGATGTGATCAACCAGAAATTCGCGCACAAGGCGATCGAGAAGGGCGCCGACGGCCTGATCCTGGTCGCAGCCGGCGCCGGCGGCCATGCCGGCACCATCTCGCCGCTGGCTTTCGTGGCGGAGACGCGAAAATGGTTCGACGGTCCGATCGCATTGTCGGGGGCGATCGCCAACGGCAAGGCCATCCGCGCCGCGCGCATCCTCGGCGCCGACTTCGCCTATATCGGCTCGGCCTTCATCGCCACCAAGGAGGCCAACGCGGTCGAGCGGTACAAGGAGATGATCGCGAGCTCGAGCGCCGACGACATCGTCTACTCCAACCTCTTCACCGGCGTGCACGGCAACTACCTGAAGCCTTCGATCCTCGCCGCAGGCATGGACCCCGACAACCTGCCGACCTCGGATCCCTCCAAGATGAACTTCGGCACCGACGCCTCCGGCGAGCGTGCCAAGCCGAAGGCCTGGAAGGAAATCTGGGGCTCCGGCCAGGGGATCGGCAGCATCGACGGCATCGTGCCCGCCGCCGACATGATCGCGCGCTTCAAGAAGGAGTACGACGAAGCGATCGATCCGCCGCTGTAGTTCTCGTGTCCTGGACGCGGTGCAATGCGCAGCATTGCTCCGCAGAACCGGGACCCATCGCCGCCACGCATGGCCTCCGGATCAACGGCGCAATGCTACGCTCTGCGCCGCGTCTGGGGAACGTCAACTGAGATTGATTGGAATGATGACCGCCATCTACCGCGTCGACGGCAACAGCGTCATCACCAGCCCGGATGCCGCCGGCCCCTGGGACAGGCGCATGCAGCACGGCTCGGCGCCGGCTTCGCTGGTGACATGGGCGGCCGAACGCATTCCGACGCCTGTCCCGATGGACATCGCGCGGGTCACGATCGATCTGATGCGTCCGGTGCCTGTCGCGCCGCTCACGATCGCGACCGAAGTCTTGCGCGAGGGCCGCAAGATCCAGCTCTGCGAGATCAAGCTGCTCGCCGACGGCGTGCAGGTCGTCGGCGCCACCGTGCTCAAGATCAAGGCGCAGGCACAGACGCTGCCGGATGACGTCAAGGAGCTGCCGCTCGCGCTGCCCTTGCCCGAGGATTCGCTGATTGAGGACGGCCATGCCGCCACCAGTCCGTTCGTGCGGTCGGTCTCGATGCGTGCGGCGCGCGGCCGCTTCGGTCAGGCAGGTGCCGGTGCGATCTGGTTTCGCGTCGACCATCCGCTGATCGAAGGGGAGGCCATCTCGCAGGCGATGCGCGCCGTGGTCGCCGCCGACTTCTCCAACGGCACCGCCTCCTCACTCGACTTCCGCGCCTGGACCTACATCAATGCCGATCTCACCGTGAATTTTTCACGCCAACCCGTCGGCGAGTGGATCTTGCTCGATGGCGAGTCGTGGATCGGGCCCGACGGCGTCGGCCTTGCGATGTCGAGGCTGGCCGACCGGCAGGGTTATTTCGGCCGCGCGGTGCAGAGCCTGGTGATCGAGAAACGGTGAGCGTGACGCAAGCGTCGCTCCTGGAGCCGATTGAACGGCAGGCTTCCGCCGCCGCGGAAGGGATGCTTGGCATCCTGCCAGTTCACATTCCGTAGAAGATCTTGATCTCCCACAGCACCACGATGATTGCCGTGATCAACGCAATCGCGGCGATTGCACTTTCCAGGGAAGCGACTCTCATCTCTCACTCCGCTTCCCAGCCCCATCAGCGGTCTAGGTGATTCCCTGATTCGCCGGCAATTGCGTGAACCTCGTCGGCACCCACTCCGTTGCGTGTTGTGGTGTCCGGGCCACAGCGCCCTCCGTAGAATCCCGGAGTGATCATCCCACCATACGGTCCCGGCCACTCCAGAAGCCCGCGCGCAGCACCTTTTTGTCGACCTTGCCGACGCCGGTCATCGGCAATTGCTTGACGAACTGGATCTGTTTCGGCGCATGCGCCGAGCCCTTTCTCGTCTTGACAAGGTTGATCAGCTCGTCCGGATCCGGCCTTGCGCCCTCGCGCGGCACGACGATGGCGGTGACGGCTTCGCCCCATTTCTCGTCGGGAATGCCGACGACTGCGACCATCGCGACGTCCGCGTGTTGCGACAGCACGTCCTCGATCTCGCGGGGGAAAATATTGAAGCCGCCGGTGACGATCATGTCCTTCTTGCGGTCGAGGATGAACATGTAGCCGCGCTCGTCCCTGCGCGCGATGTCGCCGGTGTGGACCCAGCCGTTCTTCAGTGTTTCGGCAGTGATGTCCGGCCGCTTCCAGTATTCCGCCATCACGTGCGGCGCGCGCACGCAGATCTCGCCGGCCTCGCCCGTCTTCACCTCCTGGTCGTTGTCGTCGAGAATCTTGACCTCGCAGGCCGCGATCGGGAAGCCGCAGGACAGGAACAGCTCAGGGTTCTTGGGATCGTGATCCGCCTTGCGCAACACCGAGACGGGATAGCATTCGGTCTGGCCGTAGAGCTGCGAGAACACCGGTCCGATGCGTTCGATGCCCTCGAGCAGCCGGCTCGGCGACATCGCGGAGGCGCCGTAGAGCACGAGCTCGAGCGAGGAGAGGTCGGTTTTGCTCAGCGCAGGCTGATCGAGCAGCACATAGATCATGGTCGGAACGAACAGCGTGAAGTTGATGCGTTCGCGCGCGATCGTCGACAGCACCGCCTCGGGATCGAAGCCCTTCAGCATGTGCACGGTGCCGCCGCGCATCAGGGTCGGCAGCACCTTCGTCCCGGCGACATGACTGATCGGCGCGACGGTGAGATAGCGCGCAGCCTCCGGAATCTCGAAGTCGGCGAGGATAGCGCCGGCAGCCCCGCTGTTCTCGCGATGATAGCGCAGCGCGCCCTTGGATTTGCCGGTGGTGCCGCCGGTGTAGTTCAGCGTGGCGAGATCGTCGGGGCCGGCAAGGCACAGCGGGCTCGCATGTCCTGCATCTTCGAGCGCGGCCAGCAGATCGACGCCGTAGCCGGCGGGGCCCGCGGTGAAGACCGCCTTCAGCCGGGTCGCCCTCGCAGCGAGCTCGCCGCCGCGGTCGTGGAAGGCGGCGGCGTCGACCACCAGCATCTCCGCGTCGGAGTCCTCGAGCTGGAACAGCTGGTCCTCCAGCGATCCGAGCGGATGCAGCCAGGTAATGCAGAGCCGCGCCAATTGTGCGGCGACGCCGGCGCACCAGGTGTCGGCGCGGTTCGCCGTGAGGAAAGCGACGCGCGCACCGGGCTGCAATCCAAGCCGCATGAACACGCCCTGGATGCGTCCGATCAGGTCGATGGTGCCGCTATAGCTCAGCGATCCGCCGGGCCAGGCGAAAGCGGTGCGGTCGGGATAGCGCGACAACGCCCGTAGCGTCTGCGCACAAGCTGGGGGCGATGCGTGGAGCGGATCAGACATATGTTTCCTCGTTGCTTTGTCACCGGCTTCTGGCGTGCCAATGTTGCTGATGACGCTAGCACAGGGAATGCGGGAGGAAACGACAAAGCCCGCGCAGGGAGGCATGCATGCCATCGGATCGACTGCAACGCTTCCACGATCGTCTCGCGCTGCCGCTGATCGCCGCGCCGATGTTCCTGGTGTCGGGCGTCGAGCTCATGGTCGCGTCCTGCCGCAACGGGGTGATCGGCAGCTTTCCCACCGCGAATTGCCGTGGCGCGGAACAACTCGATGAATGGCTCACCGCGATCGGGACGCGACTGCGGCAGCACGAAGATCAAACCGGCCGCAAGGCAGCGCCGCTCTGCCCGAACCTGATCGTGCACCGCTCCAATGCACGGCTCGCGGAGGATCTCACCGTGCTGCTGCGGCACAGGCCCGAGATCGTCATCACCTCGGTGGGATCGCCGGCGCAGGTGCTGAGTCCGCTCCATGATGCCGGCGCGTTGGTGCTGGCGGATGTCGCCTCGATCCGCCACGCCGAGCGTGCGGCGGAAGCAGGCGCGGACGGGCTGGTGCTGCTCACGGCGGGCGCGGGCGGACAGACGGGCTGGCTCAACCCCTTCGCCTTCGTCCGCGCGGTGCGCGCATTTTACGACGGCATCATCGTCTTGGCGGGCGGCATCAGTGACGGCTACGCGCTGCGGGCGGCGGAGGTGCTTGGCTGCGATCTCGCCTATATGGGCACGAAGTTCATTGCGACGCGGGAGAGCATGGCGGATGACCGCTACAAGCGCATGCTGGTCGAGAGCAGCGCAGACGACGTCATGCTCACCACCGCGTTCACGGGCTTGCAGACCAGCATGCTGAGGCCGTCGATCGTCGCCGCCGGGCTTGATCCCGACGATCTGCCGGCGCGTGGCGCGATCGACATCGCCAAGGACATCGACGTGACGGCACGCGAGAGCCGGCCCAAGCGCTGGCGCGACATCTGGAGCGGCGGGCACGCGACGTCAGGCGTCACCGATGTGCTCGCGGTCGACGATCTCGTCGCGCGGACCGCCGCGGAATACCGCGCGGCGGGTGGGCGGTAGGATTTTACGTCTATCCCGCAACGAGAGGGAGAGAGATGGTGCGATCGCATCGATCCCGGCTCATCCTCGCATACCTCAAAGTCCCCTGATTTAACGGCAGATTAACCATCGCCCGCCAAGAATCCTCCTCGATGCCGCCAACGGGGACCGAGAGGGACAGGCGATGGATTTCGATTTTCTCAACAGCAAGACGGCTGCGACGATGGACGAGATTCGCGTCCGCGTCGCCCATGCCCTGGCCCGCCATCCGCTGTGCCGCAACGTCCGTTTCGACGTCGTCAGCGTTCCGCGGACCCGCCGGGGCGGCAACTGGACGGTGACGCTGCAATCGGTCGAGCCGCGCGCGGTCTGGGAGGCCTCGGAGATCGTGGCCGACATCCAGGATGCTTACGACCTTGCGGCAGCTGCCTGATTTCCTTGGGCTTTTCCGGCGATGTCGCCGCAGTCCGCGCGATTGCCGCCGCATTGGCACGGTTAAGCCTTAATTATCGCCCAGTTTCCGAGCAGTGATCACGTGGACTTGAAGCCGGACGCGGAGGGACGTTTGTCCAAAGCCATCACCATCGTCGTGCTGACCTGTTTCCTCGTTCTCGGTGCCGCGACGACCGCCATCCTCGGACGCGACAGCGTGCCCAGCGTCAGCGCCGAGATGATCGCCCAGGCACCGCCGCCCAAGCCGCTCGCAACCAACCGCGCCGCCAAGGCCGACCGCCTGGTTCCGACGCTGGCGCTGGCCTCGGCCGCATACGAACCGGTCCAGGTGGCAGCCGACAAGCTTTCCCAGGCGCCCGTACTGACCGAACCGCTGCGTCAGGCCTTCGCCGCGGCCACGCCCGCTGATTTCCCGATGCCGAAAGCAAGCACCCACGAGGCGCCCGCCGCGACGGAGGTTCCAGCCGTCGAGGTTCCGGCCAAGCCGAAGGTCGTGGCCAAGCCGCAGAAGGCCTATTCGCTTTTGTCCGACATGCAGATCGCGGGAATCCGGGATCGCCTGAAACTGTCGTCCTCGCAGGAATATTACTGGCCCTCGGTCGAGACCGCGCTGCGCAACGTCGCCCGCAAGATCCAGGCGAACAAGCTGTCGAACCCGAACGCGCCGCCCAGCGCGCAGATCGATCCGAATTGCGACGAGGTGCAGCAACTGAAGTCGGCCGCCATGCCGCTGTTGTTCCAGCTTCGTGACGATCAGAAGGAAGAAGTGCGCAAGCTCGCTCGTCTCATCGGGCTCGAGAAGGTCGCGCAGCAAATCTGATCCCGCGCGGTTCCTCCTGGAGGAGCCGCGGCTATCAGGAACATCTGGCAATCCCCACGCGTTGCCCGCTCCAAAGAGGGAGTGGATGAATGCGCGCCTCGACAGCCTATTTTGTCGGTGCCGGGACCATCATCGCGGCCATCGCCATTGGTCTTGGCGGCGGTATCGTTGCCGGCAACATCATGAACCCGGTCGCGCCCAAGCAGGGCCCGGACACCAGCAAGATGGCGCAGCGGGCGGAGGCTGCCACACCGGCTTCCACGAACGCGCCGTCCGAGCGCGTCAACTATCTCACCGGCTCGCAAGCCTTTGGCGCGATGATCGCTGCGCCGGCGCGGGCCGAAGCAAAGCCTGAAGCCGCCAGGCCGGACACGCAAACCGCGCCGGCGAATGCTGAACCGCCGGCGCCTCAGCCCTCGCAAGCCGCTGCGGTCGAGCCGCCCAAGCCGGCACCGGCGTCTCCTCCACGCGCTGCAAAACCGGTCGAACAGCAGGCCTCGACGGAGCCTTCCTCTCCCGACAATGCGTTTGCCAAGGCGAGGGATTACGACGTCAAGCGGGCCGCGACCGAACGGCGCCGAGCGGAGCGTCGCGAGCGCCGCCACCAGGACCTCCGCGAGCCGCGCGGCATGCGCGACCGCACCGACTGGGACGACGTCGCGCGCAACATTCGCGAAGATTCCGATGCGCGCGATTACGCGGGCCGGCCGCGCGGCGGCTTCCCCCAGATCAGGCCGTTCGGGCCTGATGACGACTAGCGGTCAACGAAGGATCGCGGCTGCAAGGTACGCCGCCATCATCGCGGCAGGCGTCAGGTGACCCCCGCGCGCCGCAAGCCTTCGAGATAATGCACGCAATCCTCTTCGCGCAGCATCGGCAGCTCCCGCGTGATCCAGGCAAGCGAGACGTCGGGCTGGACGCGACGCAGGCCTTCCAGGGCGGAAGCCGCAAGCGTCGGAGCACCCAACATGCCGGCGGCTGCCGCCAGCACGCGGTGCGCGCCGACGAAATCTCCGCGCTGTCGCATTGATTCCCGAGCCATCTGTACCGCCCCCTCGTAGTCGCGGCCGACGAAACGGGCATAGGCCGCAACCCCGCAATAAATCGCTGCAAGCGGGTCACGCGGGCTCAGCCGCAGCGCATGGCGGGCGGCGGCATCGCCGTCCTGCCATCGCCCGGCGTAGCACAGCGTAACGCCGTGGAAGGCATGCGCCATCGCGAAATTCGGATTCAGCCTCAAGGCCAGCTCGAATTCGGCCAGCGCGTCGTCGAAGCGGCGGCGGAACAGATAGGTATAAGCGAGGCCGTGATGGGCCCAGGCATCCTCGCGATCGGCCTCCACTGCTGCGAGCGCCGCACGTTCGGCGACCGGCAGGGTCGCGGCCATGTCGGCCCAGCCCATATGCGCGCCGAAGATATGGCTGGTCGCGAGCAGGCCCAGCGCCTTGCCATAGGCGGAATCGACCGCGACGGCCTCTTTCAGCAGGCCTTGCGCGGCGGCATTGTCCTCGCGGTTGATGCGCCAGTAATGCGACATCGCGCGCATCACGAGATCCCATGCATCCAGGCTGCCCGGCGGCTTCTGCTGGGCTCGAAAGCTCTCGGCGGCATAGAGCTGCGGCTCGATCGCGGCGACGATCGCCTCGGTGATCTCGTCCTGTACGGCAAAGATGTCGGCGAGGTCGCGGTCGTAGCGCTCGGCCCAGAGATGGCTGCCCGTCGAAACGTCGTTGAGCTGGGCCGAGATGCGCACCCGCTCGCCGCTGCGCCGCACGCTGCCTTCGACCACGTAGCGCACCCCGAGTTCCCGCGCGACCTCGTGGATGTGCACGGCCCGGCCCTTGTAGACGAAGGAGGAGTTGCGCGCGACGACGAAGAACCACCGCAGCTTTGACAGCGCAGTGATGATGTCCTCGCTGATGCCGTCGGAGAAATAATCCTGCTCGGCCTCGCCGCTCATGTTGGTGAAGGGCAGCACGGCGATCGCTGGCCGATCCGGCAGCGCGAAGGCTGCCTGAGGCTGGGCGATACGGACCGGCTCAGGTGCGCTTGCGCCGAGTTGCATCTGAACATCGCCGACGAAACGAAAACCCTTGCGGGTGATCGTGCGGATCAGCGCCTGGCTGGCGCCATTGTCGCCGATCGCCTTGCGTGCCGCGTTGATGCGGCTGGTCAGGGTGGATTCGGAGACGCTGCGCCCGTGCCAGATCTTGTCGATCAGCTCGTCCTTGCTGACCACCCGGTCGCGATTTTGCATGAGATGGACGACGAGATCGAAAACCTGCGGCTCCACGGCAATGGGAACCTGCTCGCGGCTCAGCTCGCGCCGGTCGGTATCCAGAAGGTGGTCCCGGAACAGAAACTGCACGTCGAAAACCAGGCCTCATTACGAAAATGGTCAAGCAAAATGACAAAAGGAAATTTGGGTCGAAAACCGTGTGTCTGCCGAAGGGGGCACTTGGTTCATCGCGATCGCGTGATGACAGGCATGTCGTTTTCAGAGGGGAATACAACCGCAGCTGGAATGTTTGCCGTTGGATCCGGCTCGCGCCGATCCCTCGTCTCGAAGCGCCGGGGCGCAGAGGAGGCTCGAACAGCCACCTCCCGGCCGCTGATGCTTCGAGGCTCGGCGCTCTGCTTCGCCTCACGCGCCTCCCGGCTCGGATGACGGAGCTGAGCGCCGGAAGAAGCGGGGGCTTGGCGAGACGATCCTACGGCATCGAACGTGTGATGAACCCTGGATGTCGGATTGCCCTGCCCAGCAACCCGCGTAAGCTGCCGCTCACGCAAAACACCAACCACGAAGAAACGCCCCATGCCTGCTTTCCCCGCCTCCACCACCGTGCTCGACTCCATGCTGTTTCGCGACGCCTTCGGCACGCCTGAGATGCGCGAGGTGTTCTCCGACGTCGCGACGGTCGCGCGCTATGCCGAGGTCGAGGTGGCGCTGGCGAAGGCTGAGGCGAAGTGCGGCGTGATCCCGCAAGAGGCGGCCGCAGCGATCGCGGCGCGGACCGACGTCGCCGCGCTCGATTTCGATCTGCTGCGGCAGGAGACCGATGTCGTCGGCTATCCGATCCTGCCTTTGGTGCATCAGATGGTGAAACAATGCGGCGAGGCCGGTCGCTACGTGCATTGGGGCGCCACCACGCAGGACATCATGGACACCGCCGTGGTGCTGCAACTCCGCGCCGCGATCGAGATCGTCGAACGCGACATCGCCGAGCTGCGCAAGATCCTCGCCGATCTGTCGAAGCGCCATCGCGACACGGCGATGGCGGGCCGAACCCATCTCCAGCAAGCGCTGCCGGTGACCTTCGGCTACAAGACCGCGATCTGGCTCGCCATGTTCGATCGCCACGCCGAGCGGCTGGCGCAGCTGAAGCCGCGCGTTCTGGTCGGCCAGTTCGCCGGCGCTGCCGGCACGCTGGCCTCGCTTGGCGACAAGGGGTTCGAGGTGCAGGAGGCGCTCTGCGCCGAGCTGAAGCTCGGCGTTCCCGCCTCGACCTGGCACGTCGCGCGCGACGGCTTTGCGGAGGCGGTGAACTTCCTCGCCCTCGTCACCGGCTCGCTCGGCAAGATCGCGCTCGACATCATGATCATGGCCTCGACCGAGTTCGCCGAGGTCTACGAGCCCTTCGTCAAGGGGCGCGGCGCCTCCTCGACCATGCCGCAGAAGCGCAACCCGATCTCCTCCGAACTGATGCTTGCTGCGTCAAAAGCGGTGCGCCAGCACGCCGGTCTGATGCTCGACGCCATGGTGCAGGATTTCGAGCGTGCAACGGGGCCCTGGCACGCCGAATGGATGGCGATCCCCGAAAGCTTCGTGCTGACCGCCGGTGCGCTGCGCCAGGCGAAGTTTGCGCTCGCCGGCCTCATCGTGGACGAGGCGAAGATGAACGACAATCTCGCCATCAGCCGCGGCCTGATCGTGGCGGAGGCGGTCATGATGGGGCTCGCGCCGCAGATCGGGCGGCAGGAGGCGCATGACGTCGTCTACGACGCCTGCCGTGAGGCTAACGAGAAGGCAATCAGCCTTGCTGATGCGCTGTCGGCGGATTCACGGATATCGAGCCGCATCGACCGCGCCACGATCGAGGCGCTGACCTCACCGAAAAATTACCTCGGTCTCGCGCCCGCCATGGTCGATCGTGTGCTGAAATCGGCAACGCGTTGAAAACCAAAATGCGTGAAACCGCGTATCTTTCATGTGTCGCAAGACGCTCGCACACTTGTGTCTCGCGATGCTAGACTTAAATTGAATGAGCGACTTTCGGCAGAGGGCCCGGCATGACTGACAAACGCGATACCTCAACTCCCATCGATCCCGCGAAGCTCGACCGCCTGGCCGAGGTGGCGGTGAAGGTGGGCCTGGGCTTGCGGCCGGGACAGGATCTGCTTCTGACGGCGCCCGCGATCGCGCTACCGCTGGTGCGGCGAATCGCCGTGCATGCCTACAAGGCCGGTGCCGGCATCGTGACGCCGATCCTCTCGGACGAGGAGATGACGCTGGCGCGCTACCGCCACGGCCATGACAGCAGTTTCGATCGCGCCGCCGGCTGGCTCTACGAGGGCATGGCCAAGGCGTTCTCGAACAACACCGCACGGCTCGCCATCGTCGGCGACAACCCGATGCTGCTGTCGGGCGAGGATCCCTCCAAGGTGGCGCGCGCGAGCAAGGCGAATTCGATGGCCTATCAGCCCGCGCTGGAGAAGATCGTCAATTTCGACACCAACTGGAACATCATCGCCTATCCGAGCCCGTCCTGGGCGAAGCTGGTGTTCCCTGACGATTCCGAGGACGTCGCGGTCGGCAAGCTTGCGGATGCGATCTTCGCGGCGTCCCGCGTCGATCGCGAGGACGCGATGGACAATTGGGCGAGCCACAATGCGGTGCTGCGCGAGCGCACCAACTGGCTCAACGGCCAGCGCTTTCGCGCGCTGCAATATTCAGGTCCCGGCACCGACCTGACCATCGGACTTGCCGACGGCCACGAATGGGAAGGCGGCGCCTCGGTCTCCAAGAACGGCATCAGCTGCAACGCCAACATCCCGACCGAAGAGGTCTTCACCACGCCGCATTGCCGCCGCGTCTACGGCCACGTCGTGAGCTCGAAGCCGCTGTCCTACCAGGGCACGCTGATCGACAACATCGCCGTGCGTTTCGAGGACGGCAAGATCGTCGACGCAAAGGCCTCGCGCGGCGCCGAAGTGCTGAACAAGGTGCTCGACACCGACGAGGGCGCGCGGCGCCTCGGCGAAGTGGCGCTGGTGCCGCATTCCTCGCCGATCTCGCAGAGCGGGCTGTTGTTCTACAACACGCTCTTCGACGAGAACGCTGCGTCTCACATTGCGCTCGGCCAGTGCTATTCGAAATGCTTCGTCAACGGCGCTCAGCTCACGCCGCAGCAGATCGCGGCGCAAGGCGGCAATCAGAGCCTGATCCACATCGACTGGATGATCGGCTCGGCCGAGACCGACATCGACGGCATCTTGGCCGACGGCAGCAAGGTGCCCGTCTTCCGCAAGGGCGAATGGGCGAAGTGACGCCTCTTGCAGGCCGTGCTTCGGGACGCCTGCCGGCGTTGCGCAGCATTCGATGGTCGTCGATGTTGAAGCGGTTGAACAGAGTCGTGAACGGGCTGCCGTTGGTGGCCCGCACGATGGCGTCGGAAGCAGTCACCGCCTCGTAAAGCGCGGTAACAGGATCATCCGCCTCCGGGCAGGGCGCACGCGCCGCGGATCTCTTGACGAGCCTCATGGACCTCACCCTCGTCGTCGCGCGTCGCTTCCGCGCGGCCCTCAGATGAGACGTCAAGCACATCTTGTTACGGCAGCAGGACGAACGCGCCGCCGGAGCCGTCACTGCCGATTGGCCGCGATCTTTCGGTCGCGCACTTTGTCGCACCCAGGGAAAGATCAGTTCATCTGTCGGGATTCTCAGGCGAATCGTGACGTTAACCGTTTCGCCTTTCAACTGGGGGCTGATGGTCGAGGATCGTGTAAGAAAGAATTAGAAAACGGCTACTAGCGTCCCCGCCGTCTTTCGAAACAATCCGGGCCGAGACCCGGCCATTCATTTTATATTTCTCCTGAGGAAGCAGATGTCGCGCGCATTGATTGAAATCGGCAGTTGCAATGTGGACCTCGAGTTGCGGCCGATCGAGCCGTCCTGGATCATCGAGGGCAATCCGGTATCCCGCTCGCGCGTCCTGTCGACCAGCGCCGATGGCACCGCCCAGACGATCATCTGGCATTGCACCGAAGGACGCTTCAACTGGTACTACGACATCGACGAGACGATCATGATCATGGAAGGATCGATCGTGCTCGAAAGCGACGGCATGCCGCCCAAGCGCTACGGCCCAGGCGACGTCATCTTCTTCCGCGACGGCGCGCATGCCAAATGGCATGTCGAAGGTCACGTCAAGAAGATTGCCTTCTGCCGCAAGACCAATCCGGTGATGATTGGCTTCCTGATCCGTGTCGTCAATAAACTGAAGAAGATCTTTGCCTCCAGCGGCGAGCGCCGTCCGGCCTCGCTCATGGGTGCCGGCTAAGGCGGCAACAATATCTCAAGGACGCTTCCCAGCGGCCACGACGAAGAGGGGTCGGGATCAAAATCCCGGCCCCTCTTCTCGTCATGACGGCAGCTCGAGCCGATAGACATCGATGGCGGTCTGCGAGAACAGCGCCGTCTTCTCGGCCTCGCTCAGGGGCGATGCGATGCGCTTGAAGGTGTTGAAGATCACCTGGTAGCTGCACTGGCCCTTGTCCGGAGGGAAGTTGCTCTCGAACATCGCGCGCTTTGCGCCGAACGCCTCGATGCAGGTCTCGACATATGGCCGCCAGGCCGCGGCGAGTTCCTCGGATGACGGCGGCCTCTCGCGCAGATGGAAGTCGTAGCCGAGCAGGCACATGGCAAGGCCGCCGAGCTTGACCACCACGTTCTCGCATGTCGCGATCTCCTGGATCGAGGCGCGCCATTGCGCGAATACCTCCTCGCGCCGTCCTGCAAAGCGGCCGACGCCGGCCGGGCCGCCGCAATGGTCGAGCACGATCCTGGTGTCGGGAAAGGCGCGCGCCAGCTCGGTCAGCTCGCCGATCTGCGGATGGAGCAGCCAGGCATCGAAGCTGAGGTTCAGCGGCGCCAGGCAGGCGAAGCCTTTGCGGAAGGTCTCGTCCTGCAACAGCCCCTGCGGCCTGTTCGCATACATGCCGGCAACGACGGGGTCTTCGTCCCAGGCCGAGGAATGCCTGATGCCGCGGAAGCGGCCATTACCGGCCGCGATCTCCGCTTCCAGCACCGGCTTGGCGGCGTCTCCCAGCAGAAGATTGGCGTGGCTGACGATACCGGCGCAGATCGCCGCTTTGCCGTAGGCGCCGCTCGCGCTCATCGCCGCGACGCCGTTGGCGAACTCGACCTCGCCGACGGGCCGGAATGCCTCAGGTCCGTGCGCGCGATACATCGAGCGGCAATCGACATAGACCGTGGCGATGACGTTGTGGCCGGAGGCGATGTCCGCTGCCATCTCCTCGATCAGATAGCGGTGCCCGCGATTCCAGAGATGGTGATGGGGATCGACGATCGGCCGCGCCGGATCGATGATCTCCTCCTGGTGCTGCGCGAGCCAGTCCTCGCGCGGCTCGACGAATAGTCCGCTCGTGTTGGCAGGCAGACCGCTTGCGGCCATTGGCGTTCGCTCCCTCGCTATTTTTGTACCTGGAGCCTAGCACCTCATCTTGCCGCGCAGCAGCGCGCGCCATGCAACCGCACCCGTCATAGCGAGCACAGCGGCGGTGTCAGCCCTTGCGCCGCTTTGCTCTCACATCGACTATCAGCCGCCAGTCCGCTGCCGCGGCAGGTTTGATCTCCCCGAGCCAATGGAAGGAATCGCCGGTGATCTCCGTAAAGCTCCAGCGCGTCAGCTCGCCGGCTTCGGTCGTGCCTTCCTGAACGATGTCCTCGCCTCGTGGACGGCCGATCTGCTGGCGGAACACGCTGCGGCCGGGGTCGAACCAGGAAATCCGCCATGCGGCGATGGTTGGGTCATAGACACGCAGCGTCGTTCCGTACCAATTGCCGGCGATCGGAAAGGCCGGCGCGCCCGCCGGCCGGGGTATGATCCAGACGTCCTGCACGGCGCGGCCCTCGAGCACCCAGCCGAAATGGACCTCGCCGGGGGCGGTGTGCTCGGCCCCGTCAGGTCCATGGGCAGTGATCTCGGCATCCCAATCGCCGACGAAGCGGCCGTAAAGCTGCAGCGCTGCTGCATGCTCGGGATGCGGTCCGTCCGCGTGCAGCAATCTTGCAAAGTCGGTCATGTCGATCTCCTGTCGGGGGAGAGATCAGCACCAAAGGCCAACAGCCGACTTGGAGAAAATTGCGCCTCAGACCCCGTCGAGGATGATCACCGTCGGCTTCGGCGGCAGCGCATCCCGCGACATCCGGAACGAGCGCTCCATGCGCCGGTCGATCTCGAATTGCTGGCCGATCCGGCGCATGAAGTCGTCGAGCGGGGTGGCGAAGCGGTGCATAGGCAACACCACCGAAGCGCGCAGCCGCTTGGTGATCTCGGAGACGCCGTCCAGCGACATGGTGTAGGTGCCGTCGATCGGCACCATCACGATGTCCAGCCGCCCGATCTGGGCGAAATGACTGTCGTCGAGCTTGTGGTGGAGGTGGCCGAGATGACCGATGCAGAGGCCGGCGACCTCGAAGATGAAGATCGAATTGCCGTCGCGGATCATGTCTGTGCCGGCATCGTCGCCGAAATAGCGCCGGGTGTCGGTCGTGACGTTGCGGATGAAGGTGTCGCCGATGCGGCCCGACACGATGGCCGGCTTGCCGTCCTCGCTCCAGCCATGCAGCACATGGGGAATGCGCTTGTCCGGGAACAGGGTGTAGTGGGTGCTGTGGGCCCGGTTCATGGTGACGACGTCGGGTAGCCGGCCGACCTGATAGGCGCCGCTATAGTCGGTGGCAATGCGCAGGCCGCCGGGCGTGTCGATGAAATAGGTCGAGTGGCCGGCATAGGTGATCTCGACCTCGGCGGCACCGGCGGCCTGCCGGAACGCGACCGGCAGCGCGCGGGGCGCCGCGTTCGCCATCGCCAGACATTCGCTGCGTTGAGGGAGCTGCTGGGCAAGGGCAGGAGCGAAGGATACGCCGAACAGCGCCAGAGCCGCCGAAACCAGTCGCCACATGCATCCGTCCCCGATGACTTCGGGGAAAGTCTAGCGTGCTATGCCGCGCGTCGCCAATGGGCTGCGATCAACAGCGCGTCAGTGTCGCACCTCTTGCGCGCCCTTATTCCCGCCGCGGGCTGAACTTCCAGGTTACGGCAACAAGGCCGGCTGTGATCAGGCCGCTGACGAGGCCGGCGATGGGCAATGCGAGCAGGAGTGCTGCGGTGGCCGCCCAGCCGATCGAGGAAAAGGCCTCGGCAAAGGTCGCAAGCCGCGAGGACGTCTGGCGGCGGCGGAATTGGCTGCGCCGGGCCTGCACCCGGAACCAGAGCTGGATCGCAGTGGCCGAGGCCGCGCTGACGACGATCGCGCCGGCGCTGATTGCTGCCTGGAATGGCGAAGCGAAGGCCACGGCTGCGACCAGCGGACCAAAGATCACGGCGGTTGCGATCAGCACCACTTCGATCTTGGCGCGGATGATGCTCGACGGCGTCAGCGGTGCGGTGGCGACGAGATCGGGGGCGTCCTCGCCGGAGATCGTCAGCCAGGCGAGCCCGCCGGCAAGCTGTCCGGCCGCCATCACGATGACGGGGGTGATCAGCGTCAGGGCGGTGGAACTGTCGGCAAAGTTACGCCAGAGCAGGAGCGCCGGCGGCACCAGATAGAGCAACTGCATCAATGTCTGCGAGATCAGCCACGGATCCCGCCACAGGAGCATGAATTCCTTGCGCCGCAGCGCCTGTTGGCGCGATCCGCCGCGGAACGGGCGCTCCCTCGCGCGGACGCGGCCGGACCTGCCGTACGCCGCGGCATCGATCGCGGTGTCGGCGAAACGGTGCGAGAAGATCGCCATGACGCTGCCGAGCAGGACGAGCGCCAGGGCAAGGAGTAGCAGCAGCGCTTCGGTGTCGCCCATGGTCGCCCGCGCCGGCCACCACCAGATGCTGTCGACGTCGGGCGCGTAGGCGGCAAGGCTCCCCGAGGTCAGGATGGTGAAGCGCGACAGCGTGCCGTAGGACATGATCGCAGCGACTTGAAGCGCGATCACGAAGCCCGCGCCGATGATCGCGGCGAGGATCTGCGCAATCAGGCGCGTTCGCGCCGGGCCGATCAGCCGGAACAGGAGAATGGTGACGGCGATCGCGACCGCCGCAGCCGACAGGCCCATCGCGATGACGACGCCGAAGGCGGCAAGCCAGCGCGCGCCACCGCCGATCACCAGCACGTCGATGAAAGGCGTCGAGAACAGCAGCGCGAGAACGGTGACGGTCAGCGCGATCGCGGCGATGCGGACAGAGAACAGGTTGGCCAGCGTTGCCGGCGAGGACATGATCAGGTCGAGATCGGCGCGGGCATAGAATACCCGCGTCACCGATTCGATCGCCTGCGACAGCATCAAGGTCCAGGCGAAGAAAATCGTCGCCGAAATCACGATCAGCGAGGATTGGTCGAGCGGCAGCTGCGTGTCGGCGAAACGGCCGATCACCGCCCACGCCGGCAGATGCAGCAGCGCGGCGAAGCAGAGCAGGCCGATCACCGCAGCGCGCGTACGCCTGCGCCTGCCGCCCGTCATCATGGCGAGCCATTCGCGCCAGGCGAGCCGCAGCTCGTGGCGGGCAAACCAGGAGAGCGCGGTTGCCGAACTCATGCTGCGGCCTGAAGCGTCACCAGCGCGATGAAGAGATCTTCGAGGCTGGTATCGTCATGGCCGTTCTGCTGACGCAGCTCGGCCAGCGTGCCTTCGGCAACCAGGCGCCCGGACGCGATCACGCCGATGCGGTCCGCCATGCGCTCTGCGACCTCGAGAATATGCGTGGTCATGATGACGGTGCAACCGGCGCGAACGCGCTCGCTCAGCAGGCCCTTGACGTGGCGTGCGGAGACGGCATCGAGCCCCGTCAGCGGCTCATCGAGAATGATGAGGCGGGGATCGTGCACCAGCGCCCCTGCAAGAGCGACCTTCTGGCGCATGCCCTTCGAAAAGCCCTCGCAGCGCTCGTTCCGGTGCGGCTCGAGCCCGAGCGAGTCGAGCAGCTCTTGCGCGACCGGTTCCGAGGCCGAGGGGGCGATGCCCCAGAGGCCGGCGACGAATTCGAGGTATTCGAGCGGGGTCAGCTTGTCGTAGATCATGGGCTCGTCGGAGACCCACGCCATCACCTGCTTGGCGGCGGCGGGACTCTGCAACGCATCGATGCCGAAGATCGAGACGGCGCCGGCATCCGGGCGCAGGAGGCCCGCAACCATGCGCAAGCTGGTGGTCTTGCCGGCGCCGTTGGGACCGACCAGCGCATAGAATTCGCCGGCACGAATGGTGAGATCGAGGCTGTCGACCGCCAGACGGTCAAAACGCTTCGTTAACCCTCGGACTTCCAGCGCCGAGCTGTCCGGCTTCATGACGGCCACACCATCCGGTTTTGATCGCCCGCGACCATGACCCGAAGTTCGTTTCGGCACCGTGAATCGTGCTGCGGCAAATTCCGTCACCCGGGCTGGACCAAGGCAAGTCACCGTTTGTTGACAGCGCCTGACGGTTCAGGCTGAATTGGCGCCGGGACAAATGGCGCTAACGCAGCGAAACGACTGCGTAGCGACTGGACACAAGATGCGGCAAGGCGGTCATGAAGAACCGGCGGCTGCATCGGGAGGACGCGCGTCGATGCTGGATTTTGTTCAGCAGCTGGTCAGCGGTGTTGCGCTCGGCTGCGTTTACGGCCTGATCGCGCTCGGCTTCGTGCTCGTGTACAAGGCTACCGAGGTCGTCAATTTCGCCCAGGGCGATCTGATGATGCTGGGCGGCTTCTTCGCCTTCACCTTCATCGGCATGATGGGCCTGAACTACTGGATCGGCTTCGCCGGTGCGGTGGCCGCGATGGCGCTGTTCGGCATGCTGGCGGAGCGCGTGGTGGTGCGGCCGATCCTCGGCTATCCGCAGTTTTCGATCATCATGGCGACGATCGGCCTCGGCTACTTCCTGCGCTCCGTCGCGGGCATGATCTGGGGCACCGACGACCTGAAGATCGAGACGCCGTTCAGTCAGGGCGTGCTGCGCATGGGCTCGCTGGTACTCGCCTACGACAAGCTGTCGGTCATCGCGGCGACGATGATCCTGTGCGCGCTGCTCTGGCTGTTCTTCAACAAGACCATGCTCGGCACTGCGATGCGCGCCAGTTCCGAGAACATGCTGGCGGCCTATTATATGGGCATTCCGGTCAAGCGCGTGGTGTCGGTCGTCTGGGCGATCAGCGCGGCGGTCGCGACCTGCGCCGGCGTACTGCTGGCTCCGATCACCTTCATCCACTCCAATGTCGGCCTCGTGCTCGGCCTGAAGGCATTTCCCGCCGCCGTGCTCGGCGGCTTCGGCTCGATCCCCGGTGCCGTGGTCGGCGGCGTCCTGATCGGGGTGATCGAGAGCATGGCCGGCTTCTACCTGCCGGAGGGCTGGAAGGACGTCGCGCCCTATGTCGTGCTGCTGACGGTGCTGCTCCTGAAGCCCGAAGGCCTGTTCGGCCACCACGTCCGCAAGAAGGTCTGAACGCCATGCGCTTCATGTTCAAGACCGATTATGAAGACGACATCAGGCTGTTTCCGCATTCGGGCTACATCGTCACCTACGGCGTCCTGCTCGCCCTGCTGCTGATCGCACCTCATGTGCTGTCCAGCTACTTGATGAGCCAACTCGTCTTCGTCTGCATCTATGCAACCGTCGGCGTGGCGCTCTTGATCCTGACCGGGTTCACCGGCCAGGCTTCGCTCGGGCACGCCGCGTTCCTCGCAATCGGAGCCTATACCGCGGCCTATTTGCAGAAGTACAACGTGCCGTTCCCGGTCTACTTCCTCGCCGCCGGCCTCCTGACCGGCATCATCGGCGCGATGGTCGGCTTTCCCGCGCTGCGCCTGACCGGCATCTATCTCGTCATCGCCACCATCTCCTTTGCCCTGATCGTCGAGGAGATACTGGCGCGCTGGGAGAGCGTGACCCACGGCAACGAGGGCATGCGGGTCAAGACGCTGTCGCTGCTCGGCGTCGCGGTGCCGCGCGACAGCCCGACCTTCTATTACCTCTGTCTGGCCGTGCTGGTGCTGACCATCGTCGGCACGCTCAACCTGCTGCGCTCGCCGACCGGCCGGGCCTTCGTCGCGATCCGCGACTCCGAGACGGCGGCGCGCAGCATGGGTGTCAATGTCGCGCTATACAAGGTGAAGTCGTTCGCGATCTCGGCCGCGATCACCGGCTTTGCCGGCGTGCTGTTCGCCCACAAGCTCTCCTTCATCTCGCCGGAGATGTTCACGCTCCAGCTCTCGATCGAGTTCATCATCGTGATCCTGATCGGCGGCACCTTCAGCCTGCACGGGGCGGTGCTGGGTGCGATCTTCATCGTGATGATCGATCCTTTCCTGACCTATCTGAAGGACGACATGCCCGGCATCATCGCCGGCATTGCCGCAGCGTTCGGGGCGGGCTCGGCGACGGCCGGCAATATTCAATCGACCGTCGCTGCCTTCGCCTCGCTCAACGGGCTGAAGGGCGCGATCTACGGCATCATCATCGTCTTGTTCGTGCTGTTCGAGCCGCTCGGCCTCTATGGCCGCTGGTTGAAGATCAAGCTCTTCTTCCAGCTGTTCCCGCTCTACAAGCGCGCCACCTTCAAGCGGCAGAAGATCTACGTGAAGTCGGAGCGCAATCGATGAGCTATTTCCGCGCCGAGAACCTGTCGCTGCATTTCGGCGGTCTCAAGGCCGTCGATGCAGTCTCGTTCGCGGTCGAGAAAGGTGAGATCCTCTCGATCATCGGCCCCAACGGCGCCGGCAAGAGCTCGATCTTCAACCTGATCTCGCGGATCTACCGGCCGACCTCGGGCCGCATCTTCTTCGAGGACCAGGACATCACGGAGCAGCCGCCCTACGACATCGCCAAGCTCGGCATCGCCCGCACCTTCCAGAACATCGAGCTGTTCGAGAACGCGACCGTGCTCTCCAACCTGCTGGTCGGCCGCCACCGCCATTCCACCACGCAGCTCTGGCAGGAGTTGCTGTTTCTGCCGAGCGTACGGGCCAACGAGAAGGTGCACCGTCGCCGGGTCGAGCAGGTCATCGAATTCCTCGATCTCGAGCCCTATCGCGACAAGCTCATCTCCGGACTGCCCTACGGTGTGCGGAAGGTGATCGAGCTCGCCCGCGCGCTGTGCACGGAGCCGAAGCTGATCCTGCTCGACGAGCCGTCCTCCGGCCTCAATGTCGAAGAGACCGGCGACATGTCGTTCTGGATCCGCGACATGAAGAGCGAGCTCGGCATCACCGTACTGATGGTCGAACACGACATGTCGCTGGTCAATCGCGTCTCCGATCGCGTCATCGCGCTGAACTACGGCCGGGTGCTGGCGATGGGCTCGCCCGCCGAAGTGCAGCAGCATCCCGACGTCGTCGCCGCGTATCTGGGAGCTTGAAGCGATGGATGCGACCGCGACGCCAGAGACCATCCTGAAGCTTTCGAACATCGAGAGCTATTACGGGCCGATCATGGCGATTCGGGGCATCTCGCTGGAGGTGCCGCGCGGTCGCATCGTCACGCTGCTCGGGGCGAACGGAGCCGGCAAGACCACGGTGCTGAAGACCATCTCGGGCATCCTCGATCCGCAGAAAGGCACCATCGAGTTCATGGGCAAGCCGATCCAGCGCATGGAAGCCGACAGGATCGTGCGGCTCGGCCTTAGCCACGTGCCGGAGGGGCGCGAGGTGTTCCCGTTCCTCACGGTGCGCGAGAACCTGATGATGGGCGCCTATCCGCGCAAGGACCGGGACGGCGTCGCGGAGGATCTGGAGCGCGTCTACGGCTATTTCCCGCGGCTGAAGGAGCGGATCAATCAGCCGGCCGGCCAGCTCTCCGGCGGCGAGCAGCAGATGCTCGCGATCGGGCGCGCCCTGATGAACCGGCCGACGCTGCTGCTGCTCGACGAGCCTTCACTCGGCCTGTCGCCGCTGCTGGTGAAGGAGATCTTCACCATCATCCGCCGCGTCAACGAGGAGCAGGGGATGTCCATCCTTTTGGTCGAGCAGAACGCCAAGGTGGCGCTGGAAACGGCGCATTACGGCTATGTGCTCGAGATCGGCCGGATCGTGATGAACGACAGCTGCGACCGCTTGATGCATTCCCAGGACATCCAGGAGTTCTACCTTGGCGCCAAGGAAGCGGGCGCGCGGGGCGAGCGGCGCTGGAAAAAGAAGAAGACATGGCGGTGAGAACGAGCTGGCAGTAGGATGAGCTTGCCATCCGCAACAAAGACCGCCGGCAAGGCAGGCAGCGGAGGCAGGCGACAAGGAGGAGAGACGCATGGCCCGACCGGCGGTGCTGACGGTCGCTGATACGATCGCGAAGAGCTTTTTGCGCGCCGCCGAGACGCGGGGCGACAGGCCGGCGATCCGCGAGAAGAAGTTCGGCATCTGGCAGCCGACGAGCTGGCGCGAATGGCTGGAGATATCGAAGGAGATCGCCTACGCGCTTCGCGCGATCGGCTTCATGCCCGGCGACGTCGCCTCCATCGTCGCGAATGCCGTCCCGGAATGGGTCCATGCCGATATGGGCATCCTGTGCGCCGGCGGCGTCTCCTCCGGAATCTATCCGACCGATTCCTCGTCCCAGGTCGAGTATCTCGTCAACGATTCCCGCACCAAGGTGATCTTCGCCGAGGACGAGGAGCAGCTCGACAAGATTCTCACCTGCCGCGCACGTTGTCCGTCCTTGCAGAAGATCATCGTGTTCGACATGGAGGGCCTCAGCGGCTTCTGCGACGACATGGTGATGTCGCTCGACGAGCTTCGCGCGCTCGGCCGCAACCACATGGTCGGCCGCGAAGCGCTGTGGCAGGAGATGATCGACTGCCGCGGCGCCGACGATCTCGCGATCCTCGTCTATACGTCCGGCACGACGGGCCCGCCCAAGGGGGCGATGCACGCCAACCGCAGCGTCACACACCAGATGCGGCACGCCAACGACTTCATCCCGGCAAGAGAGGACGAAGACCGCCTGATCTTCCTGCCGCTCTGCCACGTCGCCGAGCGCATCGGGGGTTATTACATCTCGGTCGCGCTGGGCTCGGTGATGAATTTTGCCGAGAGTACGGAGACGGTGCCGGACAATTTGCGGGAGGTGCAGCCCACCATCTTCCTGGCGGTGCCGCGGGTCTGGGAAAAATTCCATTCCGCCATCACCATCGCGCTGAAGGACGCGACGCCGCTCCAGCAATGGGTCTATCGCCGCGCCATCGCCATCGGCTACCGTATGGTCGAGTGCAGGGTCGAGGGCAGGGCACCGCCGCTGTCGCTACGCATCGCCAATCGCATTGCCTACCAGGTCGCATTCCGCAACATTCGCCGCATGATCGGGCTCGACCGCTGCCGCATCGCCTTCACTGGCGCGGCGCCGATCGCACCGGAGCTGATCCGCTGGTATCTGGCGCTCGGCATCGACATGCACGAGGTCTACGGCCAGACCGAGAATTGCGGCGTCGCCACCATGATGCCGGCGGAAAGAATCAAGCTCGGCTCGGTCGGCACCGCGGTACCCTGGGGCGAGGTCGCGCTGTCGCCCGAGGGGGAGATCCTGATCAAGGGCGACTTCCTGTTCATGGGCTACCTGAATCAGCCCGAGAAGACCGCCGAGACCATCGATGCTCGCGGCTGGCTGCATACCGGCGACGTCGGCACCATCGACAACGAGGGCTTCGTCCGGATCACCGACCGGATGAAGGACATCATCATCACCTCCGGCGGCAAGAACATCACGCCTTCCGAGATCGAGAACCAGCTCAAGTTCTCGCCCTACATCTCGGATGCCGTGGTGATCGGCGACAAGCGGCCGTACCTCACCTGCCTCGTGATGATCGACCAGGAGAACGTGGAGAAGTTCGCCCAGGACCACGACATTCCGTTCACCAATTATGCCAGCCTGTGCCGGGCGACGGAGATCCAGCACCTGATCTGGCGCGAGATCGAAGCGGTCAATGCCAATTTCGCCCGCGTCGAGACCATCAAGAGATTCTACCTGATCGAGCGGCAGCTCAGTCCCGAGGACGAGGAGCTGACGCCGACCATGAAGCTGAAGCGCGGCTTCGTGAACAAGCGCTACGCCGCCGAGATCGAGGCGATGTATCGCGAGCGCGCGGTGGCGTGAGGCGCCTGCAAACTCGAGAAAGCGAAGGAGCCATGGCCCCGCCCTTCGTACAACACGGGCCTTGAGGAGAGGAGACGTCAATGTCGAAATCGTTCAGGACGTTCGGCCTTGCGGTGGGCGCTGTGGCCCTCACCTGTTTGCCGGCCGCAGCGCAAACCAAGGTCACCAACGAAGGCATCTCGGCGACCGAGATCGTCATCGGCACCCATCAGGACCTGTCGGGTCCGATCAAGGGCTGGGGCGTCCCGGTCGCAAACGGCATGAAGATGGCGGCTGAGGAGATCAATGCGTCCGGTGGGATCAACGGTCGCAAGATTCGGCTGGTCGTCGAGGACAGCGGCTATGACCCGAAAAAGGCCGTGTTGGCTTCGCAAAAGCTGATCGAGCGCGACAAGATCTTCGCAATGGTCGGACCGATGGGATCGCCGACAGTGCTCGCCGCGCAGGACATCCTCTTCGACGCCGGCGTCCTGCAGCTCTTCCCGCTGACGGCGGCCGAGTTCACCTTCAAGTTCGATCCAGCCAAGCCGCAGGAACGATTGAAGTTCAACAACCTGCTGCCATACGTCGAGAGCACGCGGGCCGCGCTGAAATACATGATGGAGTGGAAGGGCTTCAAGAAGCCGTGCATCATGCATCAGGACGACGAGTACGGGAAGAACGTGCTCGACGGCTTCAATCAGCAGCTGACCGCCATGAAGACGCAGCCGGCGTCGGTCACGAGCTACAAGCGTGGCGCCTCCGATTTCAGCGCGCAGATCGCCAAGATGAAGTCAGATGGCTGCGACCTCGTCGTGCTCGGCACCGTGCTCCGCGAAACCATCGGGGCGATGTCCGAAGCCAAGAAGCTCGGCTGGGACGTCACCTTCCTCGGTGCCACGCCCACCAACGTGATGGAGGTTCCGGCGCTGGGCAAGGAAACCGTCGAGGGTCTCTATGCCGCCAGCGGCTTCGAGATTCCTTATGAGGACACCGCCAAGGGCAAGGTGAAGGATTGGCTCGTCAACTACAAGAAGATGTTTGGCACCGACGCCAACACGCAGGCGATCATCGGCTACAATGCGGTGATGACGTTTGCGTTCTACGCGAACAAGGCGGGCAAGGAGCTCACGGGCCAGAAGATGCTCGATTCCCTCGAGTCGGGCGAGAAGTTCCTCGACATCTTCAACTCGCCGCCGACCAAGTTCTCCAAGACCGATCACCTCGCCAACACCATCACCCAGGTGCAGCAAGTCAAGGGCGGCCGCTGGGTGCTGGTGAAGGACAATCTGATGTTTTGACGAAGGGCGGCTCTCACGGCACGAACGGTGCACCCTCTCCCCTTGCGGGAGAGGGGCGCTTCGCATGAGCGAAGCCGGGTGAGGGGGGCCTTATCCTGACGAACAGTGTTGCGCGTGCAGAGAACCTACGATCCTCCGTCCGCCGTCCCTGAATTCACCGGGGCCAGCTCGTCCTCCCGGCAGCGCCAGCCGTCGGCGGCCTTCAAGAAGGCGAAAGTCCGCTGGATCCTCAGGCGGCGCGTGACGTTGAAGGCTTCTGCGGAGCGCTCCTTGTTGCCGGCTCCCGGCTGCGGACGGCCCGTCCTCGCGTCCCAGCAGGTGCCGGTGCAGGCGGAGGCGACCTTGCTGCACATGGTGAATGGCGCCAGCACGGCCATCTCGATCTCGCCCGTGACCTGCGCCTCCTGCTCGGTGACCTGGCTGTCGAGCGCGTAGACGCGATTGATCCGCAGGAAGTTGCCGCAGGAATTGGCGGCGTGGATTCGCGCGGCGCAGAAGTCGACTGCGTCGGTGTCGGGCGAGCGGGCCGCGACCTGCCGGCCGAACACCTTCTTGGGGTCGCCTTTGGCCGCGCGGATTTCATCGGCCTTGCGCTTCAATTGGTCGGCGAGACAGTCCTCTGCGGATTCCAGCTCTTGCAGCGGCACGTTCTCCTTGCCGACCAGATTGCATTTGCGGTCGCGCTCTCGCGTCCACCTCCCGTATTCGGCAAAGGCAAAGCGCGCCGCGGTCGGGTCAAGCTTGCCGATCAGGCCGAGCACCTGGCCGTTGAGCTCGGTTTCGGCGACCGCCAGCGATGGGTCCGCGCAGATCAGCGCGCCCGCTGCGGTGTTTGCGGCGAGGCAGTCGAAATCCGGATCGCGCACGATCGCGGCGCGCTCTTCGGTGACCTTGAGCAGGCACGCCCTGACCCGGTCGAAATCGTCGGCGCGTATCGCGGTCTGCCCGACGATGCCGCAGCTGAGATTGCGCTGACGGATCCAGATCGCATTCTCCTCGATCCCAGGCAGGCGATCGGGCAGGCGGGCGAGCCGCGCCTCGACCGCCACGCTCAGCTTCTCGGCGGCGGCGGCAAGCCCGGCGTCACCGCAGAATAATTGGTTGGCGGGGTCGCGAATCCTCTGGCAGTTGTTCTTGGCAAACAGCGGCAGCCTGTCGGCGATCGTGCGATCGGATTGCGCGGACGCGGGCGCCGCCGGCAATGCCAGCAGCGCAAGCACGGACAGCACGATGAATCGCATCCCAGTCGCCCCCGCAAAGCCGGGGCAATGCTAGCGTCCCGCATCGCGCGGTGGAATGGGTTTCTGGAGGGAGCAGATCCGTAGCCGCGATAGAGCAGTGCGCCGGTGCTGGCGGCAAGAATCCAGGATCTCGCTTGCGCTCTATCCGAACCCTAAGGCCACAGCGTGATCAGTGCGCCTCGGCGACCGCCATCGGGACCTGTACTGGTTCGTCGACATACTTCATCACCGCCGACCGGTAGAGCACGAACAGCGGCTGGTAGCTCCGGGTCGCGTCATCCTTGACCATCGCCATGCGGCGATTGTCGAGCATCAGCCATTGGCCATCGAGCCGTGCAGCGGCAATCGCGTGCTCCTCGCCGGCGCGGGTGTCGCGCACCACGACGATGCGGAGGTCTTCCGCGGCAATTCCCGCCAGCCGCAGCGCGGCGAGCTTGGCGATGGCGTAGTCCTCGCAATCGCCGGCGCCGCGCGCGAAGGTCGCAAGCGGCGGGCTCCAGACGTCGTCGGTGCCGTCATTGGCGGCGTGGATGGCGAGATTGATGGCGCGGTTGGTCTCGCCGAGGCGTGCGCGGCCCTCGCGGGCACGGGCCTGGTCGACGATGGCAAGCAGCTGCAGGGCCGCAGGGGATGCGCAATTGTCCCGGTCGCCGTCGCACAGCGCGAGCTGCACCATGTCGTCGTCGAGCTTGTCTTTCAGCGCGGACCATTTCTGCTGGAGGCCGCCGGACGAGATGGCAAAGGCGAACACGCCGAAAGGTTCGGCGGATTTGCGCACGAGGATGCCGGCGCCGGGCGACAGCAGCGTGCCGGCACGAAGCTCGGCGGCCGATCCGAGCAGGATCAAGCCGCACAAGATAAGGATTGCGCGCCAGGCGCGCGAGCGAGCAGCGGTCTCCATCTGACATCCCCTTCCCAGGCTTCGCGAGATCCCCCTCGATCCGACGTGCCGGGCTTTGTTGCTTTCGTGGAGATAGTGCGAGATCGGCCGTTTGGGTCTGCTTAACGCGCTCGGCAGGGGTCCTGAAACCGGAGGGCAGGCTGAAACAGGCCTGGCCAAATTGCGTAAAATTTTACGATTCGCAGGCTAGAGCGGTCTCGCTGCCGCGAAATGGAGCCATTTGCAGGCAGAGGTTGCGATGCGGCCGATTCTGCGCCCCATGGCTAACAATCCGCTATTTCACGGGTTCTGTTAGTTAGGTCACAGATTTAGCTCCGTGTTTGCCGCAGGATGCTGCGGGGCATCACGAAGGGAAGATGACGCAAGTATCTGTTGTATCAATTGTACGATCGATTACTTGGGATGGCGGGAAATGCAGGCATCTAAGCTGATTTCGACTTCAAAATGCTTCAAATATGTCTTCACCTTCTCTGGGAAGGCGCCGCCCCGCGGAGGCTCTTGCGGCCAAGTGACCCGAAATCACACAAGCAATAGATGGTTTCGCTAAGGACTTGGTAATGCTAAGCAAGCTTAGGCAGGCGATACTTACTTAAATTTTAACCCTTTTCACGGTGCCCGGTTGAATTACGCTGGCAAATTCGACGCCGCGATTTCCTTGGACGGCCAGGGTTCCGGCTCGTCCGCCTATGCTCCCGCCGATTCCTTGATGGCCAAGCCCTTCATCGCCAAGGGGCACGGCCATGTGCCTGATGGGGCGTTCGTTGTTCCCGACCCCAACCTGATCTTCAACGGCGAGTTCAAGCGCGCCGGCCTCGATCTCGTGCTGTCCCACGAAGGTCATGAGTTCGTGGTTCACGATTATTTCAGGGGGGACAAGCGCGCCGCCATCGCCTCGCCCGACGGCGCCCACCTCACCGGCGACATCGTCAACGCCCTCACCGGCCACGTCCAGGTTGCGCAGGCTGCACCCGGCGCCGCAGCGGCCCAGGTCATCGGTCACGTCACGAAACTCTCCGGCAGCGCGACCGCGATCCGCAATGGCGTGTCCGTCATCCTGAACAACGGCGACAATGTCGAGAAGGGCGACGTGGTCTCGACCGGCTCCGATTCGACGCTCGGCATCACCTTCATCGACGGCACCGTGTTCGGCCTGTCCTCCAATGCGCGGATGGTGCTGAACGAGATGGTCTACGACCCCAATGGGTCGAGCAACTCCTCGCTGCTCAGCCTGATTGCGGGCACCATCACCTTCGTCGCCGGCGAGACCGCCAAGCACGGCGACATGAAGGTCGACACGCCGGTCGCGACCATGGGCATTCGCGGCACGGCGGTGCTGACCCAGATCAACTTCGTCATTCCCGCCGGTGGCGGCGATCCGCAGCCGCAGGCGAGCTTCCAGGTGCTGGTCGAGCCGAACGGCACGACCGGCTCCTACATCCTGTTCGACAAGATCACGCTGCTGCCGATCGCGACGGTCAACCAGGCCGGCCAGATGATCCAGATCAGCGGCGGCAACGTCTCGATCACCAATGCGCTGATGTCGCCGGAAGTGCAGAAGCTGATCACGGACGTGTTCACGCTGAAGTTCACCGACAACAACACCAATACCAAGCTGACCACGAACTTCACCGACACCATCACGCCGTTCGGCGAAGGTCTGATCTTCAAGACGGCGTCGGGTTACTCTGCCACCCCGACCTTCGTGAACCTCAACCCGCCGGCATCCGAGGGGCCCGGCAATTCCCCGACCTCCGTCGGCCGTATTCCCGGCCAGCCGATCGTGCAAAGCTTCGACCTCGGCGGCAATGTGAAGACGGCGTTCGGGCTGACCGAACGCGCGGACACCACCGGCGACACGCAGGCTGATACGATTTCGGGCCTGATCAGATTCGTCGATCAAAACCTCGGCGACCGGCCGACGGTGAGCGTGAGCCTCGCCGAGGCGCCGAACTATGTCTACAAGAACGCGGGCCAGCAGGACGTCACCGGCTCGCTCACCGCGCTTCAGAAGCAGAGCATCGCGGCGACGCAGATCCAGATCGGCGTCGTTGCCGATCCCGCCAACGAGAACAACGGCTCGGCGGTCTGGACCTACACGATCCCCGACAAAGTCTTCGACTTCCTCGCGGCCGGCGAAACCGTGACGCTGACCTACATGGTCCGCGTCGACACCAATTTCTCGGTGAGCCCCGAGTCCAGATTCGTCCCGATCACCATCACGATCACGGGGACGAACGACAAGCCCACAGTCGCGACGTCGGGCGGCACCGTCATCGAGCAGGTCGGGACCGGCAACGATGCTCTGGACATCATCACGGGCACGGTCACCTTCACCGACGTCGATCTGACGGACCGGCCGATCGTGAGCGCGGAGCTCTCGTCCACCCAGCCGTTCAAATATCTCGATGCGGAAGGCAACGACATCACCGCGACGTTGACGCCAGAGCAGCTCGCGGCGATCTCTGCCGTCAAGGTGCCGCTGACCGTCGTTCAGGGCGCTGGTAACGGCAACAACGGAACCGCCACCTGGACCTACAGCGTTCCGGACCATCTCTTCGACTTCCTTGCCGAGGACGAGAAGCTGATCCTCAACTACGTGGTGCAGGTCGATGACGGGCACGGCGGCATCGTCAGCACGCCGCTCACGGTGTCCATCGACGGCGCGGACGTCAATGTCGAGGGCACCAACGACGTGCCGACGATCGTCGAAGACGACACGGACACGACCGGCGGGGTGACTGAGGATACGTCGGCAACCCTGACGGCGAACGGCACCATTGCCTTCAACGATCCCGATCTCACGGACACGCACAGTGCGAGCTTCGTCCTGAAGTCGACGACGTCGAACGCGCATCTGCCCGGATTCAACAACGGTACCTCGCATATCGGCACATTCGCGCTGGCGTCGGTCATTGAAAGTCCCGGCGCCAGTTCGCGAGGGTCGGTCGGCTGGACGTTTACGCTCGACAATGACGATCCGGTGCTCCAGTCGCTGGCCATGGGCCAGACCATCACGCAGGTCTACACCGTTACGGTCGACGACCATCACGGTGGGACGGTCACCAAGGACGTCACGATCACCATCACGGGGACCAACGATGCCCCGACCATCACCAGCGATGAAGACGCGGCGAAGGGCTGTGTCACCGAGGACGCGGGTCTGACACTCTCGATCGGCGGCACGCTCGCGATCCAGGATCTGGACCTGATCGACGTCCATACGGTGGATGCGGTGTTCACCTCGTCGTCCGTCAGCTCTTCTCTGCCGGGGTTCGGCGCCAACACGAATATCGGCACCTTCACGATCGATCCTTCGGTGCTGGAATCCAACACGGACACCAACAACGGCGCTACGCTGGGCTGGCACTTCACGCTCGACAACAACAACGCGGTGCTGCAATCGCTGGCGCAGGGCCAGTCCATCACCCAGGTCTACACCGTCACCTTCAAGGACAATCACAACGCGACGGTCACGCAGGAGGTCACGGTTACGATCAACGGTGCCAACGACGCGCCGACGATCATCAGCAGCGCCGCGAATGCCGCCGGAGCCGTGACCGAGGACAGCGCGACGCTGTCGATCGGCGGCACGCTTGAGATCCAGGACATTGACCTGATCGACACGCACACCGCGGAAGCCGTATTCAAATCGGCGACGTCCAACGCGCAGTTGCCCGGTTTCGACGGCAGTATACCGCTCGGCACTTTCACGATCGATGGGGACGTCGCGGAGTTCAATACCGACACCGACAATGGGGCGTCGCTGGGCTGGCACTTCACGCTCGACAACAGCAATGCGGTGCTGCAGTCGCTGGCGCAGGGCCAGACCATCACCCAGGTCTATACCGTCACCTTCACCGACGATCACGGCGCGCAAGTCTCGCAGGACGTCACGGTCACGATCAACGGCGTCAACGACGCGCCGACGATCACCAGTGGTGCTGACGATGCCGCCGGGGCAGTGACCGAGGATGGTGCGACGCTGTCGATCGGCGGCACGCTTGAAATACAGGATCTCGACCTGGTCGACACCCATGCTGCACAGGCGGCATTCAAGTCGTCATCGGTCAGCTCCGCCCTGCCGGGATTTGGCGCCAATGCGCATATCGGCACCTTCACCATCGATCTGTCGGTGCTCGAATCAAGCACCGACACCAGCAACAATGCGACCCTGGGCTGGCACTTCAGCCTCGACAACAACGATGCGGTGCTGCAGTCGCTGGCGCAGGGCCAGACCATTACCCAGGTCTATACCGTCACCTTCACCGACAATCACGGTGCCCAGGTCTGCCAGGACGTCACCGTTACGATCACGGGCACCAACGACGCGCCGACGCTCGCCGATCTGCACATCGGTCCGCTCACGGACACCGCCGCGGCCGACACCTTCTCCGATCTCACCGGCCAATTGTCCGGGGCCGACGCCGACAGCGGCGAGACGGCGACGCTGACTTATGCGGTTCTGAACGCGGATCACCATGCGGTGACGACGGTTGCAGGACTGTACGGCTCGCTGACCGTCAACCCCGACGGCAGCTACAGCTACGTTCCGGACGCGACGGCGATCAACGCGCTGCCGGAAGGATCCTATGCGGATACATTTACCGTCCAGACCAAGGACGCGCATGGAGCCACCGGAACGGCAACGCTCACCGTGGATGTGACCGGCGCGAATGACACGACCTCGGCGCCCGTGATCAACATCGACCAGATCAGCGTCACGCAGGAAGGAGACCAGGTCTTCGTCCACGGCATTTCCGTCAGCGACGCCGACTCTGCCGTCGATGAAACTTTCACGCTCGCCGCGACCGCCGATTCGGGCACCTCCGTGGACCCCGCATCGACCTCCGACACGTTGGCCACCGTCAATTCGGCGCTCCAGACGCTGACATATACCGATCCTGGCCAGAGCGCGGCAACGACAGACAAGGTCGCGATCACAGTGACCGACGGCAACGGCGCGAGCGATACGGTCAACCTGATCTTCAACCTGAGCGAACAAGGTCCGGTGACTCTTGCCAGTACCCAGAGCAAGGATGTGCTGTTCGGGACCGGCCATCAAGATCAGTTCGTGTTCGCAGCCAATTCGAACCACGATGTGATCCTCGATTTTGAGCACGGTCAGGACCACATCGACCTGACGGCGGTTGTGACGACCGATATCGACGCGGCATGGATAGCCCAGCATGTGGCGGCCTCAGGAGCCGATACCCTGATCACGATCAATGCGACGGACACGGTCCTCTTGAAGGGCGTCGCAAACGTCCAGGCGAGCGACTTCATCGTCCATGCCTGATTGAGGGACCGGTCGCCTGCACGCCCGATCCGCGCTGCCGTTCGCCGTCAAAGCGTGATATCCAAATCCCATGAAACGTCTCAAGATCCTGCGGCGGTGGTTTGCGCGGAAGTTCGGCCTTGCGCGGCTGATGTGCCTCGTGCTGCTGGTTCTGTTTGCCGGCGCCCGGCTATGGGATCCACCGCCGATCCAGGAATTGCGGCTGCGCACCTTCGACATGTTCCAGCTGATCGATCCGCGCCACAAGACGGCGCGACCGGTCACCATCGTCGACATCGACGACAAGAGCCTCGCCAAGCTCGGCCAGTGGCCGTGGCCGCGTACGCGGATCGCCGATATGATCCAGAACCTCACCAGCAACGGCGTGGTGGCGATCGGCTTCGACGTTGTGTTCTCTGAGCCTGACCGGCTCAATCCGGATCTGGTCGCGAGCCAGATGCGCTCTCTCGACGATGCCACCCGCGCCAAGCTGCGCGAGCTGCCGACCAACGACCAGATCCTCTCCGAGGCGATCAAGCGCTCACGCGTGGTGCTGGGCGAGACCGGACAGCGGGCGATCTCGTCCGAGCTCGACAAGTCGCTGCCGTTCACCGGCATCGCGACGGTCGGCGAGGAGGGCGCCGAACGCTTTCTGTTCGAATTCCCCGGCCTGCTCCGCAACGTGCCCGTCATCGAGAAGGCCGCGGCCGGCCGCGGCCTGTTCACCATCAAGACCGAGCGCGACGGCTTGATCCGCCGCGTGCCGATGGTGATGCGCGCCCAGGGCAACATCATGCCCTCGCTCAGCCTCGAGATCCTGCGCGTCGCCACGGGCACGCCGACGGTGCTGATCCGGACCGACAGGACCGGCGTGCGGGCCGTACGCCTCAAGGGCGTCGAGATTCCGACCGACAAGAACGCTCAGCTCTGGGTGCATTATGCGCGCCAGGACCCCTCGATCTACGTCTCGGCGGCCGACGTCCTCGACAACACCGTGCCGCCTGCCAAGCTCGCCGGAAAGCTGGTGCTGGTCGGCACTTCCGCAGTCGGGCTCAACGACATCAAGACGACGCCGGTGTCCTCGACCATGCCCGGGGTCGAGATCCATGCCCAGGTACTCGAGAGCCTGTTGAGCGGTGCGGTGATCTCCCAGCCGAACTACGCGCTCGGCGTCGAATTGATCGCCGCGCTCGTCATCGGCCTGCTCGTCATCATCTTCACGCCGAATCTGGGACCGGTGCGCCTCGTGCTCGTGGGCGCCACCTTCGCGGCCATCCTGGTCGGCGTATCCTGGTTCTTCTACGCGCAGTACCGTTACCTGATCGACTTCACCTATCCGCTGCTCTCGACCACGGCGATCTATCTGACGCTGATCTTCGCCAGCTTCGTTCGCGAGCAGCGCCAGCGGGTGCAGATCCGCGGCATGTTCGCGCAATACATGTCGCCGGTGCTGGTCGAGCAGCTGGCTCAGTCCCCGGAAAAGCTGGTGCTCGGCGGCGAGGAGCGCGAGATGACGATCATGTTCTCCGACGTGCGCGGCTTCACGACGATCTCGGAGAGCTACAAGCACGATCCGCAAGGGCTGATAGCGCTGATGAACCGCTTCCTGACGCCGCTGACCGACGTGATCATCGAGCGCAAGGGCTATATCGACAAGTACATGGGCGACGCCATCATGGCGTTCTGGAACGCGCCGCTCGACGATGCCGAGCACGAGGTCAACGCCTGCGAAGCCGCGATCCAGATGCTGGAGCAGATCGACGCGGTCAACAAGGAGCGCGAGCAGGAGGCGGCCGAAGGCGGCCACGTCTACATCCCGCTCAACGTCGGCATCGGTCTCAACACCGGCATCGGCGTCGTCGGCAACATGGGCTCCGACCTGAAGAAGAACTATTCGGTGCTCGGCGACAGCGTGAACCTGGCCTCGCGCCTGGAAGGGCAGACCAAGGAATACGGCTTCCCGATCATCGTCGGTTCGAAGACGGCGCTCGCGGTCAAGGACAAGTTCGCGATTCTCGAGCTCGACTTCATCATGGTCAAGGGCAAGACCGAGCCGGAAGTCATCTACGCCATTGCGGGTCGTGAAGACGTGATGCATTCCGGCGCGTTCCAGCGCCTGCGCAACGTCACCATCGAGATGCTCGGCTGCTACCGCAGCCGCGACTGGCGGGGCGCACTGGACGCGATCGAGCGCGGCCGCCGCAGCGAGGACGCCGACACGCTGGAGAAGCTGTTCAGGCTCTACGAGGCGCGGATCGAGGATTTCCAGATCAATCCACCGCCCGAGGGCTGGACCGGGGCATATGCGCTGCTGACGAAGTAGCGGCGCAAGTGTGGTCTTCCGCTGTTTGCCCACACTCCGTCATTGCGAGCGTAGCGAAGCAATCCAGACTGCCGCTGCGGAAAGATTCTGGATTGCTTCGCTACGCTCGCAATGACGAGTCTGTTGAGGCATTTGCGCGCAATGATTATGGGCGGTTGTCCAAGCGAATGCCTGGGCGACCGCGCTTATTGAAGGCAAGTGCTAAGGTCGCCCTCACTCCATCCCGATCGTCGTCAGATCCTGGAACCAGTGCTGCGCCTGGACGAACTGCTTGATCTTCGGCGACAGCGCGTGCGGGTTGGTGTCGTGGACCACCCAGACCAGCGTCGCATCGTCCACGATCAGCGCGTGCGCCTGGGCCAGTAATGCGTCCTGCTTGGCGCTGTCGAAAGTCTGCTTGGCCTCGTCGATCAGCGCGTCGACCTTGGGGTTCTTGTAGCCGCCCCAATTGACGCCGACAGGTGCGATCTGCCCGGAATGGAAGAAGCGGACGATGGCGTAGAGCGGGTCCGAGGTGACATAGGCGATGTTGTTGGCGGTGATGCCGGCGTTCATCTCGTCGGCCGCGCCCTTGCGCCAATGCGTATAGAGCGTCTCGAGCTCGACGACCTTGAAGTCGATGTCGATGCCGATCTCCTTGAAGCTCTGCTGCAGGAACTCGTTCATCGGCAGCGACAGCATCTGGCCGGTGCCGCCTTGCGCAATGATGAAGGTGGCCTTGAGCGGCTTCGACTTGGAGTAGCCGGCCTCCTCGACCAGTTTTTTCGCGGCGGCGAGATCATACTTCAATTCGAAGCTGGGCTTGCCGAACCACGGGCTCGACGGGTCGACCTGGCCCTTGGCCGGCTTGGCCAAACCGTTCATCAGGCCCACCACCGCCTCGCGGTCGATCGCAAGGTTCAGTGCCTTGCGCAGGCGGATGTCGGTCCAGGGCGAGCCCGGCAGCACGCTCAGATGATAATTCCAGACATGCGGCGTGACGTTGTCGACGAGCTTCATGCCGGCCGCTTTCAGCTGCGGTACCGCGTCAGGCGCCGGCGTCTCGATCAGGTCCACTTGCCCCGCGAGCAGCGCGTTGGTGCGCGTGAGCGCTTCCGGCATCGGCACGAGCACGATCTTGTCGGCCTTCGGAATCCGCTTCTTGTTCCAGTAGTCCGGGTTCTTGGTCAGCTCGGCGAGCTCGCGCGGCACCAGTTTGGTCAACTTGAAGGGGCCGGTGCCCGAGGGCTGGCTGGCGAACTTGTCCCAATCCTTGCCGAGCTTGTCGTATTGCGCCGGGCTCGACACCAGGAACCACAACATCTGATACGGGAAGAAGGAATCGACCGTCTTGGTGGTGATCTCCACGGTGGAGTCGTCGATCTTGGCGTAGCTCGCGACTGAAGGAAGGCGCGTCTTCACCTGCGCGCTCTGCCGCTTGTCGAACTGCGGCGCCTTGTCGTTGAGCACCTTGTCCAGGTTCCAGATCACCGCGTCGGCGTTGAATTCACTGCCGTCATGAAACTTCACGCCCTTGCGAAGGGTGAAGCGCCACTTCGTCTTGTCGGCGTCATCCACCTTCCATTCGGTGGCGAGGCCCGGCACCAGCTTGCCGGGCCGGTCGGCGACGTCCATCTCCCAGGCCACGAGCGGATCGTAGATCGTGTAGGCCGTGAATTGATACGCGCCTGCGCCGCGATCGGGTTGGCCGGTGGTCAGCGGGATATCCGCCATCGAGATGCCGTAGCGCACCACCGTCTCGGCGCCCGCCGAGATTGCGGAAGCCGCCAGCGCAAGCACGGCGAGACAGGTCGATAATCGGATACGCATGGCCTAAGGCTCCCAGGGAAATTTCGGAGCCAAACCTGCAATCTTGATGCCAGAATAGGCAGAGCGATGCGATGTCCCGCGCACGGGCTACAAGGACTTGTCGTCGCAGGGACAAATCGCAGAATAAGTTTCTCTTTGGCATAGCCATTGCATACGATTGCATCAAAAATAGTCATCGAAAGCCGGAAAAGGATTGAGGCAATGCTTATGAAGAACAAGAAGACCCGCGCGGCGCTGATCGCGCTCTTGGCGCTCGGCAGCGCGGCGGCGTGGCCACGTCTGGCCAGCGCCGAAACCGTGCTGCGCATCGGCATGACCGCTGCCGATATTCCGCGCACGCTGGGCCAGCCCGATCAGGGCTTTGAAGGCAACCGATTCACCGGCCTCACCATGTATGACGCGCTGACCGGTTGGGACCTGTCCTCAGCCGACAAGGCGAGCGTGGTGATCCCGGGTCTTGCCACCGAATGGAAGGTCGACGATGCCGACAAGACCAAGTGGGTGTTCAAGCTGCGCCCCGGCGTGACCTTCCATGATGGCTCGCCGTTCAACGCCGATGCCGTCGTGTGGAACGTCGAGAAGGTGCTGAAGCAGGACGCACCGCAATTCGACGCCAGCCAGGTCGGCGTCACGGCCTCGCGCATGCCGACGCTGGCCTCCGCCAAGAAGATCGACGACATGACGGTCGAGCTCACCACCAAGGAGCCCGACAGCTTCCTGCCGATCAACCTCACCAACCTGTTCATGGCGAGTCCTGCGAAGTGGCAGGCCTTCTATGACAAGGCCGAAGGCGCCGACGCCAAGGCGAAGTCGCAGGCCGCCTGGACGGCGTTTGCCAAGGACGCTTCGGGCACCGGCCCGTGGAAGATGGCGAGCTTCACGCCGCGCGAGCGGCTCGAGCTGGTCAAGAACGCCAACTACTGGAACAAGGATCGCGTGCCCAAGATCGACAAGATGGTGCTCTTGCCGATGCCGGAAGCGAACGCGCGCACCGCGGCGCTGCTCTCGGGGCAGGTCGATTGGGTCGAGGCGCCGGCGCCGGACGCGCTGCCCGAGCTCAAGCAGCGCGGCTTCAAGCTCTACGCCAACGAGCAGCCGCATGTCTGGCCCTGGCAGTTCTCGCGCGTCGAAGGCTCGCCCTGGAACGACATCCGCGTGCGCAAGGCGGCGAACCTCTGCATCGATCGCGAAGGCCTCAAGGACGGCCTGCTCGCCGGCCTGATGGTGCCCGCGACCGGCACCTTCGAGCCCGGCCATCCCTGGCGCGGCAAGCCGACCTTCGAGATCAAGTACGACAAGGCGGCGGCGCAAAAGCTGATGCAGGAGGCCGGCTTCGGTCCCAACAAGAAGCTGACGGTCAAGACCCAGACCTCGGCCTCGGGCTCGGGACAGATGCAGCCGCTGGCGATGAACGAATATCTCCAGCAGGCCCTCGCCGAATGCTATTTCGACGTGAAGCTCGACGTCATCGAGTGGAACACGCTGTTCACCAACTGGCGCCGCGGCGCCAAGGACCCCTCGGCCAACGGCTCGAACGCGACCAACGTCACCTATGCGGCGATGGACCCGTTCTTCGCGCTGGTGCGCTTCCTGCAATCGGGCATGGCGCCGCCGGTCTCGAACAATTGGGGCTTCATCAACAACCCCAAGTTCGATGAGCTGGTGAAGAAGGCGCGGCAGACCTTCGATCCCGCCGCACGTGACGCCGCGCTCGCCGAATTGCACGCTGCCTCCGTCGACGACGCGGCTTTCCTCTATGTCGCCCACGACGTCGGCCCGCGCGCGATGAGCCCGAAGGTGACAGGCGTCGTGCAGCCGAAGAGCTGGTTCATCGACTTCTCGCCGGTGTCGATCAAGTGACGTGATAGCCACGAACTCGATGCACCCTCTCCCCTTGTGGGAGAGGGTGGCTTCGCGACAGCGAAGCCGGGTGAGGGGTCTCTCTCCGCGGATTCCCCTTTCGCGTTCGTAACGACTGTACTCGCGGCCAGATACCCCTCATCCGGCGCTTCGCGCCACTTTCTCCCACAAGGGGAGAAGGAAGAAAGAAGTTAACGTGCTCGCCTATATCGCCCGACGCATCGTCTATGTCGTTCCGATCGTCATCAGCGTGGCGCTGGTGTGCTTCCTGCTCGTGCACATCACGCCGGGCGATCCGCTCGTTGCGGTGCTGCCGGCCGATGCGTCGCAGGAGCTCGCGGCGCAGCTTCGCGCCGCCTATGGTTTCGATCGCCCGCTGCCGGTGCAGTTCGGCCTCTGGCTCTTGCGTGCCCTCCATGGCGATCTCGGCAACTCCATTGCGACCGGACGCCCCGTGCTGGCCGAGGTCATGCGTGCGGTCGGCAATACCGTCACGCTCGCGATTGCCGCGGCCATCATCGGCTTCACCATGGGCGTCCTGCTCGGCCTGATCGCCGGCTATTTCCGCGAGACCTGGATCGACAAGGTCGCGACGTCCTTCGCCATCGCCGGCGTCTCGGTGCCGCATTACTGGCTCGGCATGTTGCTCGTCATCATCTTCTCGGTCCAGCTCAACTGGCTGCCCGCGGTCGGCGCCGGTCCCAGCGGCTCCAATTCCTGGGCCTGGGACTGGGCACATCTGAAATATCTCGTGCTCCCGGCGATCACGACCTCGGTGATTCCCATGGGCATCGTCACGCGCACGGTGCGTGCCCTCACCGGTGACATCCTCTCGCAGGATTTCGTCGAGGCGTTGCGGGCCAAGGGCCTGCGCGAAACCGGCGTCTTCCGTCACGTCATCAAGAACGCTGCGCCGACCGCGCTCGCCGTGATGGGCCTTCAACTCGGCTACATGCTCGGCGGCTCGATCCTGATCGAGACCGTGTTCTCCTGGCCGGGCTCGGGCTTCCTGCTCAACTCCGCGATCTTCCAGCGCGACCTGCCGCTGCTGCAAGGCACGATCCTGATCCTGGCGCTGTTCTTCGTGTTCCTCAATCTGCTGGTCGACATCGCCCAAGCCGCGATCGACCCACGCATCAAGCGGGGCTAGAGGATGAGCGAGCTTCCGTTGTCCGCCACCGCCGACGCCGCACTCCAGGCCGCGCCCGCGACCAAGGCGCGCGGCTACTGGGCGACCGTCGGCCGCCGCATCATGCGCGACAAGGTCAGCATGGCCTGCGCGCTGGTGTTGTTGCTGATCTTCCTGTCCGCCATCCTGGCGCCCTGGCTGGGTCTCGAAGACCCCTACAAGGGCTCGATGATCCGGCGTCTCCGCCACATCGGCACGACGGGCTATCCGCTCGGCACCGACGAGCTCGGCCGCGACATGCTGGCGCGGCTGATCTACGGCGGGCGGCTGTCGCTGGTCATCGGCATCTTGCCCGTGATCCTTGCATTCTGCATCGGCACCTCGCTCGGTCTCATTGCCGGCTACGTCGGCGGCAAGCTCAACACCGCGATCATGCGCACCGTGGACGTGTTCTACGCCTTCCCCTCCGTTCTGCTGGCGATCGCCATCTCCGGCGCGCTCGGCGCAGGCATCCTCAACTCCATCGTGTCGTTGACCGTCGTGTTCGTGCCGCAGATCACCCGCGTCGCCGAAAGCGTCACCACCGGCGTGCGCAACATGGATTTCGTCGAGGCCGCGCGCGCCTCGGGTGCCGGCGCCTTCACGATCATGCGCGTGCACATTCTCGGCAACGTGCTCGGCGCGATCTTCGTCTATGCCACCAGCCTGATCTCGGTCTCGATGATCCTCGCCGCCGGCCTCTCCTTCCTCGGTCTCGGCACGAAACCGCCGGAGCCGGAATGGGGCCTGATGCTGAACACGCTGCGCACGGCGATCTACGTCAATCCCTGGGTCGCAGCGTTGCCGGGCGCGATGATCTTCGCGGTCTCGATCTGCTTCAACCTGCTCTCGGACGGCCTGCGCAGCGCCATGGACATCAGGAACTAACGATGATGATGGAGATGCAAACTAGCGCCGCGCGCTCCGCACACCTCTCCCGAAGGGAGAGGTCGGATTGCATCGCAAGATGCAATCCGGGTGAGGGGTTACGCTCCACCGAGTTTGCCGCGCCCCCTCACCCGGCGCTGCGCGCCGACCTCTCCCCGGTGGGGAGAGGTGAAGGACGGTGGCTATGAGCGAGAGCACCACATCCGTTGAAATGCTGGAGCCGGTAGAGGACGTCGGCGGAGTCGCGCAGCCGCTGCTTCAGGTCAACGGCCTGACCAAGCACTTCCCGGTTCGCGGCGGGCTGTTCGCCGCCAAGCGTACCGTGCGCGCCGTCGACAACGTCTCGTTCTCCGTCGCCAAGGGCGAGACCGTCGGTATCGTCGGCGAGTCCGGCTGCGGCAAGTCCACCACCGCGCGACTGCTGATGCATCTGATGCCGCGCGACGACGGGGACATCATCTATGACGGCATGAGTGTCGGCCAATCGCTGTCGCTGCGCGAGCTGCGCCGCGGCATGCAGATGGTGTTTCAGGATTCCTACGCCTCGCTCAATCCGCGCCTCACCATCGAGGAATCGATCGCCTTCGGGCCCAAGGTCCACGGCATGGCTGACGGTGCGGCGCGCACGCTCGCGCGCGAGCTGCTCGGCAAGGTCGGTCTGCGGCCCGAGAATTTCGCCAACCGCTATCCGCACGAGATCTCCGGCGGCCAGCGCCAGCGCGTCAACATCGCCCGCGCGCTGGCGCTGTCGCCGCGGCTGGTGATCCTGGACGAAGCCGTCTCGGCGCTCGACAAATCCGTCGAGGCGCAGGTGCTCAATCTCCTGGCCGATCTCAAGCGCGAATTCGGCCTGACCTATCTGTTCATCAGCCACGACCTCAACGTCGTCCGCTACATCTCCGATCGCGTGCTGGTGATGTATCTCGGTGAGGTCGTCGAACTCGGTCCGGTCGACCAGGTCTGGGACCAGCCCGCCCACCCCTACACGCGGGCCCTTCTCGCGGCGATGCCGTCATCGGATCCCGACAAGCGCACCGAGACGCCGCCGATCACGGGCGATCCGCCCAATCCGATCGATCCGCCCCCGGGCTGCCGATTCCACACCCGATGTCCGTTTGCGGAGCCGCTCTGCGCAAATGCGACACCAAAGCTGACTGCGCTCGATAAGATGGGCCACGAGGTCGCGTGCTACATGGCGATAGCCGGTTCAGGCCATAGCCGCGCGCCCAGGGAGATGATCGCATGACGAGACCGACACCGAAAGAGATCAAGCCGATCGCGCAAATCGCGGGCGTTCCGGTGGATGACGAGATCGCAACCCGCATCTCCAATGCCATCGGACCTGCCTTCGAAGGCTTCGCGGCCATTGCCGGCACGCTGCCGTTCGATCTCGAGCCCGCCGGCTATGTCCTCGCGCAAGCGCAGAAGCAGAAGGTGTCGAAATGAGCATCGAGCCTGCATTGATGACGCTCACCGCGGTCGCACGGGCGATCGCGACGAAGCAGGTGTCGTCGCACGAGGTGACGCGCGCGCTGCTGCACCGCATCGCGCAGTGGCAGCCGCATCTCAACGCCTTCATGTCGATCGAGGCGGAGGCGGCGCTGAAGGCGGCCGAGGCTGCCGACGCCGAGCTCGCCAAGGGCAAGGCCCGTGGTCCGCTGCATGGCGTGCCGCTCGCGCACAAGGACATGTATTACGATGCCGGCAAGATCTCGACCTGCGGCTCGCTGATCCGCCGCGACTTCGTTCCGACCGTCACCTCCACCGCCTTGCAGCGGCTGAAGGACGCCGGCCAGGTCCGGCTCGGCACGTTGCACCTCGCCGAATTCGCCTATGGCCCGACCGGGCACAACGCCCATTACGGGCCGGTGCGCAATCCCTGGAACGTCGCGCACATCACCGGCGGCTCCTCGTCGGGGTCTGGCTCCGCGGTCGCCGCGCGCCTGACCTATGCGGCGCTCGGCTCGGACACCGGCGGCTCGATCCGCATGCCCGCGCATTTCTGCGGCGTCACCGGCCTCAAGACCACGGTGGGCCGCATCAGCCGTGCAGGCGCGATGCCGCTGTCGCAGTCGCTCGACACGGTCGGCCCGCTCGCCCGCACCGCCGAGGACTGCGCGCTGTTGCTGGCGTTGATGGCCGGCCCCGATCCCGCCGATTCGACCTGCAGTCACGAGCCGCTGTCGGACTACGTCGCGGCGACGAAGGGTTCGCTGAAGGGCCTCAAGATCGGCGTGCCGGTCTCCTTCTATGTCGACGATCTCGACAGCGAGGTCGCGCGCGTGCTCGATGAGACCATCGCGGTGCTCAAGCGCGAGGGCGCCGACATCGTGAAGGTCGAGCTGCCGGACCAGCGGCAATTGTCCTCGGCGAGCCAGCTCGTGCTCGCGGCGGAGGCGGCGGCCTTCCACAAGCGCTGGATGATCGAGCGTCCGCAGGATTATGGGCCGCAAGTCCTGATGCGGCTTCAGAACGGCCTCGCCGTTCCCGCCATCACCTATCTCGAGGCCATGCGCTGGCGTGGGCCGGCGCTCGCCGCGCACGACGCCGCAACCGCAGGCGTCGATGCGGTGATCGCACCGGCGTCCCCGGTGCCGGCGCCGACGATCGAGGAGAGCGACGTCGGCGGCGGGCCGAACGCGCCGGCGCTGTTGCAGCGGCTGACGCTGTTCACCCGCCCGGTGAATTTTCTGGGCCTGCCGTCGCTCACGGTGCCGTCCGGCTTTACCAGAACCGGCCTTCCGGTCGGCATGCAGCTGATCGGCCGCTCCTTCGATGAAGCGACCCTGCTCACCATCGGCGCGGCCTTCCAGCGCGTCACCGACTACCACGACCGGATGCCCAAACTGCCGTCATGACAAAACTCGTCGAGATATCAGGCCTCAACATCCGCTTCACCGGCGAGCGTACGGTCTATGCCGTGAATGATCTCAGTCTCTCGCTCGGTGACGGCGAGGTGCTGGGCCTGCTCGGCGAATCCGGTTCGGGCAAGAGTGTGACCTTGCGTGCGCTGATGCGCCTGTTGCCGAAGAAGCGCACGCAGATCACAGGCACCGTCAACGTCATGGGCCGCGACGTGCTCGCCTTGAACGACGAGGAGCTGTCGTCCTTCCGCGGGCAGACCGTCTCGATGATCTTCCAGGAGCCGGCGCTGGCGCTCGACCCGGTCTACACCATCGGTGCGCAGATCGCCGAAAGCGTGGTGCGCCATGAAGGCAAGTCTCACGCGGAGGGCAGGGCGAGGGCGCTCGAAATGCTCGAGGTCGTACGCATCCCCTCGGCCAAGCGAAGGCTGGATGCCTATCCGCACGAGATGTCCGGCGGCATGCGCCAGCGCGCGATGATCGCGCTGGCGCTCGCCTGTCGTCCCAAGATCCTGCTGGCCGACGAGCCGACCACCGCGCTCGATGCCACCGTGCAGATCCAGATCCTGTTGCTGCTGCGCGAACTGCAGCGCGAGTTCGGCATGTCCGTCATCTTCGTCACCCACGACATCGGCGTCGCCATCGAAATCTGCGACCGGGTCGCGGTGATGTATGCCGGCCAGATCGTGGAGCAGGGGAGCCTGCGCGACATCGTCCGCTCGCCCGTGCATCCTTATGCCAAGGGCCTGCTCGCCTCGACCATCCACGGCGCCAAGCGCGGCGCGCGGCTGGAGACGATCCCGGGCACGCCGCCCTCGCTGGCCGAAAGACCCCGCAATTGCTCCTTCGCTCCCCGCTGCAAGTTCGCCGAGCCGCGCTGTATGGAGCAATTGCCCGCGAATGTGGCGATCGGACCGGCCCGTGCGGCGAGGTGCGTGCTGGCGGAGCCGGTCGCCGCGCCGTAGCCGCTTCCTCAACGCGGCCTCGATGAACACATTCAGACCCCGTTCATCCCGGTTCCCGTTCCATGAGCCATTCACGCCAGAGGGACCGGACCCATGCACATTTCCAACGAAGGCCTGCTCGTCATCCTGTTCGTCGGCCTGGTCGCCGGCTGGCTTGCCGGCAAGGTCGTGCGCGGGACCGGCTTCGGCATCATCGGCGACATCGTGGTCGGCATCGCCGGCGCCCTGGTGGCGAGCTTCCTGTTCCCAAAGCTCGGCATCCGCCTCGGCACCGGGCTGGTGTCCGAGATCGTCTATTCCGCGATCGGCGCCGTCATCCTGCTCGTGGTGGTACGGCTGGTGCGTGGCGGGGGCAGGTTCTAGACCCCGCGAATTTTGCCACTTGCAGGTCTCGCTTTCCGGAGAAGAGCCTGAAAGCCTGCAAGAAAAAGCCGCAAGCCTGTGAAATTCCGGACTTGCGCGCGAGGCCGGTCGGGGTAGATGTGGCTCATTGGGCCCGGATGAGGTCGACTGCGTTGGACGCGCGGAAAACGCGATGTTAATCCGGGTCGAGTACTCCTGATTTCGCCTTTGAAATCAGAGGCTTTGCCTCTCACCCGAAAGAGACCATCCTGATGGCAGCCATCCCTGGCGTCCGCCGTTCAGAGCTCAGTGACGCCTTGCGCGCTTGTCGCACGGCGTTCGTCGGCGTCGGCTTGATGAGCTGCATGATCAACCTGCTCTATCTGACCGGGTCGATCTTCATGCTGGAGGTCTACGACCGGGTGCTGCCCAGTCGCAGCATCCCCACCCTGGTCGGCCTCATCATCCTCGCCAGCTTCCTCTATATGGCGCAGGGCCTGCTCGACATGATTCGCAACCGCATCCTGGGGCGGATCGGAACGTCGCTGGATGAGGCCCTCAACAAGCGCGTGTTCGACACCATCGTGCGCCTGCCGCTGCTGGTCGGCAACCGCAACGAGGGCCTTCAGCCGCTGCGCGACCTCGACAATGTCCGCTCCTTCCTTGGCAGCATGGGCCCGAGCGCGTTCTTCGACCTGCCCTGGCTGCCGCTCTATCTCGCCATCTGCTTCGCCTTCCACGTGCTGATCGGCGTCACCGCACTGGTCGGCGCCATCATCCTGGTCGGCCTGACGCTGGTCACCGAATTCATGTCCCGCCAGCCGGCGAAGGAGGCGATGGGGCTTGCCGCCCAGCGCAACGATCTCGCCCAGGCCAGCCGCCGCAACGCCGAAGTCATGGTGTCGATGGGCATGGCCGGCCGCATGAACCAGCGCTGGAGCGAGACCAACGAAAAATACCTGGCAGGCAATCAGCGCGCCAGCGACGTCGCCGGCGGGCTCGGCGCGGTCGCAAAGGTGCTGCGCATGATGTTGCAATCGGCCGTGCTCGCGGTCGGTGCCTATCTCGTCATCCACCAGGAGGCGACGGCCGGCATCATCATCGCCGGCTCGATCCTCTCCGCTCGCGCGCTCGCGCCGGTCGATCTCGCCATCGCGCATTGGAAATCCTTCGTGGCGGCACGCCAGAGCTGGCACCGCCTCACCCGCCTCCTGGAGCAGATGCCGGCGCAGGCGATGCCGACCCAGCTGCAGGCGCCCACCAGCCGGCTCTCGGTCGAAGGCATCGCCATGGTGCCGCCCGGCGATCAGCGGCTCGTAGTGCAGGACGTCACCTTCGCGCTCGCCGCCGGCAACGGCCTCGGCGTGATCGGGCCGAGCGGCTCCGGCAAGTCGTCATTGATTCGCGCGCTGGTCGGGGTCTGGCAGCCGGTGCGCGGCAAGGTGCGGCTCGACGGCGCGGCGCTCGACCAATGGTCGAGCGACACGCTCGGCCGCCACATCGGCTATCTGCCGCAGGACGTCGAATTGTTCGGCGGCACCATCGCCCAGAACATCAGCCGGTTCGATCCGGAAGCCACCTCCGATGCCATCATCGCCGCGGCGAAAGAGGCCGGCGTGCACGAGATGATCATCAAGATGCGCGAGGGCTACAACACGCAAGTCGGCGAGCAGGGCGCCGCGCTCTCGGCAGGCCAGGCGCAGCGCGTGGCGCTGGCGCGCGCGCTCTACGGCAATCCGTTCCTGATCGTGCTCGACGAGCCCAATTCCAACCTCGACACCGAAGGCGACGAGGCGCTGACCCGCGCCATCCGCTCGGCGCGCGAGCGCGGCGCCATCGTCGTCGTGGTGGCGCACCGCCCGATCGGCGTCGAGGCCGTCGACCAGATCCTGGTGCTGCGCGACGGCCGCATGCAGGCGTTCGGCCCCAAGGAGCAGGTGCTCGCCCAGGTGCTGCAGCCGCGCCCGACGCCGCCGGCACCGATCAAGATCGTCAGCGAAGGTGGAGTGGCCAAGCCGTGAGCACAAAGCCATGAGCACGCTGGCGATCGGCGGCACCAAGCCAGCCGCGAAGAGGACCGTGGGCGATTCGATCAAGTTCCACCTGTTGCTCGGACTGGGGATCGTGCTGGTCCTGGTCGTCGGACTCGGCGGCTGGGCGTCGACCGTATTGATCTCGGGTGCGCTGATCGCGCCGGGGCAGATCGTGGTCGAATCCAACGTCAAGAAGGTGCAGCACCCGACCGGCGGCGTGGTCGGCGAGGTGCGCGCCCGCGATGGCGACGTGGTCAAGGCCGGCGACATCGTGGTGCGGCTCGACGACACCGTCACCAAGGCCAACCTCGCCATCGTCACCAAGAACCTCGATGCCGCGCAGGCGCGCGCGGCGCGGCTGCAAGCCGAGCAGCGCGGTCTCGACAGAATCGAGTTTCCGCAAACGCTGCTGGATCGTGCCAACGATCCCGACGTCAAGGCGCTGCTCTCGGCCGAAACCAAGCTGTTCGACGTTCGGGTCAACGGCCGCACCGGGCAGAAGGCGCAGCTGCGCGAGCGCATCACGCAGCTCAACGAGGAGATCGCGGGTCTCAGTGCCCAGGAGAAGGCCAAGGACCAGGAGATCGCGCTGGTGCTGAACGAGCTCACCGGCGTGCGCGAGCTCTACGACAAGCGTCTGGTGCAGATCTCGCGTCTGACCCAGCTCGAACGCGACTCGGCGCGCCTCAACGGCGAGCGCGCCCAGTACATCGCCGCGCGCGCCCAGGCCAAGGGCAAGATCACCGAGACCGAGCTCCAGATCATCCAGATCGACAAGGACGTGGTCAGCGAGGTCTCCAAGGACCTGCGCGAGACCAACGACAAGATCGGCGAGCTGATCGAGCGCAAGGTTGCCGCCGAAGACCAGCTGCGCCGCGTCGACATCCGTGCGCCGCAGGACGGCATGGTGCTGCAATCGAACGTCCACACCGTCGGCGGCGTGGTCACGGCCGGCGATGCGCTGATGCTGATCGTGCCGCAGGCCGACGATCTCCAGGTCGAGGCCAAGGTCAATCCGGTCGACATCGACAAGCTCCAGATCGGCCAGAAGACGTTGCTGCGCCTCTCCGCGTTCAACCAGCGCACCACGCCCGAGCTCAACGGCCTCGTCAGCCGCGTCTCGCCGGACGTCACCACCGACCAGCGCACCGGCCAGAGCTACTACACGATCCGCGTCTCGATGCCGGCCGAAGAGATCGCCCGCCTCGGCGACGTCAAGATGATCCCGGGCATGCCCGTGGAGGCCTTCGTCCAGACCGGCGACCGCACCATGCTATCCTATCTGATGAAGCCGCTGCACGACCAGCTGATGCGGGCCTTCCGCGAGAAGTGACGCGCGACAGCGCCGCGTCGTCTGTCCTCGTCATTGCGAGCGTAGCGAAGCAATCCAGGCTGTCTCCGCGGACAGATTTCTGGATTGCTCGCTGCGCTCGCAATGACGACTTGGCCGCCAGTTTGCTATACTGCGATCGCAAACAGCAACCCGGCGGTCGATCATGCAATCCCCACCCTCCATCGCCACCGTATCCTTCTCCGACGCAGCTGCGGCCGTTGCCCGCCTCGAAGAGATCTACGAGCGCAACACGAAGTTCCTGCGCGACCGGTTCGAGGCCTATGTTGGTGGCGAAGCGATCACGACGCGGGTGCGGGCCCATTATCCCTTCGTCCGCATCACCACCGCGACGCATGCGCGGCTGGATTCGCGTCTCGCCTATGGCTTCGTCGCCGGCCCCGGCGTCCATGAAACCAGCGTGACGCGGCCGGATCTGTTTCGCGCCTATCTGACCGAGCAGATCGGCCTGTTGATCCAGAACCACGGCGCGCCCGTCGAGATCGGCGAGTCCGCGGAACCGATCCCCATCCACTTCGCCTATCGCCGCGACATCAACATCGAGGCCGCGATCACGACAAGCGAGAACTCTGCCGTCACGCGGTCGCTGCGCGATGCGTTCGACGTGCCTGATCTGGCCACCATGGACGATTCGATCGCCGACGGCACCTTCGAGCGCCAACCCGGCGCGCCCGAGCCGCTGTCGCTGTTCCGGGCCGCCCGCGTCGACTACTCGCTGCGTCGGCTCTATCACTACACCGGCACCGATCCCGAGCACTTCCAGAACTTCGTGATCTTCACCAACTACCAGTTCTACGTCGATGCCTTCGCGCAGCTCTGCCAGCAGCGGCTTCAGTCCGGCGAGGCCGGTCTCGATGCCTTCGTCGCGCCCGGCAATGTGATGACGCGCAGCGGCGGCGCAACGACCGGCGTCGCGCCCGCGCGCGCACCGCAGATGCCGGCGTTCCATCTGGTCACTCCCGGCTATCGCGGCATCACCCTGATCAACATCGGGACCGGTCCGTCCAATGCGCGCAATGTCACCGACCATGTGGCCGTGCTGCGCCCGCATGCCTGGCTAATGCTCGGTCATTGCGCGGGCCTGCGCAACACGCAGCGGCTCGGCGATTACGTGCTGGCGCACGGCTATGTGCGCGAGGACCATGTGCTCGACCGCGAGCTGCCGCCCTGGGTGCCGATCCCCGCGCTGGCCGAGATGCAGGTCGCGCTCGAGGAGGCGGTCGAGGACGTCACCGGGCTCGAGGGATTCGAGCTGAAACGGCTGATGCGCACGGGCACCGTCGCGAGCGTCGACAATCGCAATTGGGAAATCTCGGGGCCTGAGGTGATCCGCCGCCTGTCGCAGTCGCGCGCGGTCGCGCTCGACATGGAATCGGCTGCCATCGCCGCCAATGGCTACCGCTTTCGCGTGCCCTACGGCACGCTGCTCTGCGTCTCCGACAAGCCCCTGCACGGCGAGATCAAGCTTGCGGGCATGGCCAGCGAGTTCTACCGCCGCCGCGTCGGCCAGCATCTCGAGATCGGCCTCAAGGCGCTGGAGCGGCTCAAGCAGCAGGAATCGGAGCGGCTGCATTCGCGAAAGCTTCGCAGTTTCGCCGAAGTCGCGTTCCAGTAGGGAGAAAGCTCTCCTTTGCTGCTGACAAGCGGGGCGATTTTCAGCATTGTTCGGCGGGGGGCTCGACCGGGACGACTTGATGCCGCTCACGCGCGACAAGATCATTGGCCATGATCTCGAACGTCTGGCCTTTCGCTTCACCATGCTGAACGATGGCGAGGTCGTGCAGTGCCAGATCAGCGACGCTGCCATGGACGAGCTCGCGGGCATGCAGGGCACCGAGAGCAGCGCGCGCCAGGCACAATTTTTGTCGCTGCGCGAAACCATCGAACGCATTGCGTCGGACCTCTACGACGAAGCGCCGCGGTTTCAGGGATATGTGGTGCGGATCTTCATGCGGCATTTGGGGCGGTGAGGTCGCCATACTCTCTGCCGTCATTCCCCGCGAAGGCGGGGAATCCAGTACGCCGCGGCGTCTCGTTTCGATCACTGCCGTCTCGGAGTACTGGATCGCCCGGTCAAGCCGGGCGATGACAGTGGTGTTGGTGGTGAGGCGGTCTCTACTCACTCACTTGCGGCACCAGCGTCACCCCTCCAGCTTCCTCAGCAGCAACTTCAGTGCCGCCGCCGCGAACGCCTCCATGTTCGCAAGCCGGTCGTTGCTACCCGTCTCCAGCGTCATCACTTCGGGCACGGGTCCCGCCACCGCCATGCAGCTATGGCCGGCGGCATCGCCGTAGCGGTTGCCGCTGGGGCCGGCTGCGCCGGTTTCGGACAGGCCCCAGTCGCTGTTGAAGCGCGTTCGCATCTGCTCGGCCAGCAATTGCGCATAGGGCTCCGAGGAGGAGCGAAAGCCCTTCATGCCCTCATCCGAAATGTCCATCAGCACGCGCCTTGCATCGCGGGTGTAGACCACGGCACCGCCGAGGTAATAGGCGGAGGCGCCGGGCACCGCGAGCAGGCTGGCCGAGATCAGGCCTCCGGCCGAGGATTCGGCCACCGCAATGGTCTGCTTGCGCGCGATCAGTCTGGCGGCGACCTGTTCCGCAATGCCGACGAGCTCTTTCATTCCTGCACCTCTCATCCCGCAACCGAGCCCAGCCTTCCTAGCATATGCCGGCCGCCTTGGCCGAGTTGCGGGCACGGGGCAGTCCTGCTTGAATGGCAGGTGCAGAACAAGACGTGACGAGGAAACGTGAGAAGGGAGACGTGATGGCGTCCCTGATCGCCGGCGGCATCGATTGCGACGTGCATCCGGCCGTGCCGCATCTGACCAGCCTGCTGCCTTATCTGAACGATTACTGGCGCGATCAGGTGACGACGCGCGGCATGGTCGACCTCGTCTCGCAATCCTATCCCGAGAGGTCGCCGATCACGGCGCGGCCCGATTGGCGTCCGGAGACCGGCAAGCCGGGCGAAAGCCTGGCGGACATGCAGCGCCATGTGCTCGATCCCTTCCAGCTCAAGCATGCCATCTGCAACCCGCTCTACGGCGTGCAGATGGTGTTCTCCGAGGACATGCAGGCCGCCTTTTGCCGCGCGCTGAACGATTGGCTGGCGAAGGAATGGCTCGATCGCGACGCGCGGCTGCGCGGCTCGATCGTGATCCCCACGCAAAGCGTCGAGAAGGCGGTCGCCGAGATCGAACGCTGCGCGCCGGACAAGCGCTTCGTGCAGGTTCTGATGCTGGTGATGGGGGACGTGCCGCTCGGCAAGCGGGCGCTGTGGCCGATCTATGAGGCCGCGGAACGGCTGCAACTGCCGGTCGGAATCCACGCCGGTTCCGCCTATCACAATCCGCCGACCGCCGTGGGGTGGGGGTCCTATCACATCGAGGATTATGTCGGTCAGGCCCAGGCCTTCCAGACCCAGCTCACCAGCCTGATCGTCGAGGGCGTGTTCGCCAAATATCCGCGCCTGAAAATGGTGATGCTGGAGTCCGGAGTCTCCTGGATCGCACCCTATCTCTGGCGCCTGCACAAGTTCTGGCGCGGGGTGCGGATGGAGACCCCATGGGTCGATCGCGCGCCGCTGGAGATTGTGCGCAGCAACATCCGCTTCTCGTTACAGCCATTTGATGCGCCGCCGGAAGCCGAGACATTAATTCGCCTGTTTGATCATATGCAGTCGGACGAATTGGTCCTATTCTCCACCGACTATCCGCACTGGCAGTTCGACGGCCAGGACGCGCTGCCCGAAGGTCTGTCCCCCGATCTCGTGCGCAAGATCATGATCGACAATCCGTATGCAACCTATCCCCGCCTGACGTAAGCCCGCTGCCAAAGGAGGCAAGGCGATGAATATCCAGTTCCGCGAGAGCCAGGAAGCCGCTTCCCCGCTGACCGTCAAAACCGCGATCGCGGACTGCGACATCCATCCGGCACGCGCCACCCGTACCGAGCTCTATCCCTACCTCGCCAAACGCTGGCAGCATCACCTCGAAGTCTATGGTGTCCATGCCTATCAGGGCATGATGGAAGGCCCGCCCTATCCGAAGGCGCAGCCCAACGCCTCGCGCCGCGATGCCTATCCGCCGGAGGGCGGCCCGCAGGGCTCCTCGCTGTCTTTCATGCAGAAGCAGCTGCTCGATCCCAACAACGTGCAGCTCGGCGTGCTCAATCCGCTCAACACCGGGCAGGGCATCCGCAATCACGAGCTTTCGGCGGCCTTATGCTCGGCGATCAACGACTGGCAGATCGACAAATGGACCTCCAAGGACAAGCGGCTGAAAGCGTCCATCGTCGTTGGCAATGAGGACGGGCTGTCGGCCGCCGCCGAAATCCGCGAGCGCGCCGGCGACAAGAACTTCGTGCAGGTGCTGTTGCTCAGCCGCAATGTCGAGCCGCTCGGCCAGCGCCGTTATTGGCCGATCTACCAAGCCGCGGAAGAGGCCGGCCTTCCCGTCGGCGTCCATGCCTTCGGCTTCGGCGGCAACCCGATCACGCCCTCGGGCTGGCCGTCCTATTACATCGAGGAGATGGTGGGCCACTCGCAATGCCAGCAATCGGCGCTGGCGAGCCTCGTGCTGGAAGGCGTGTTCGAGCGCTTCCCGAAACTGAAAATGGTGATGATCGAGGCCGGCTTCGGCTGGGCGCCGTCGCTGGCGTGGCGGCTGGACAAGGTCTGGCAGCGGCTGAGGAGCGAGGTGCCGCATGTGAAGCGGCCGCCGTCGGAGTACATCCGCGAGCAGGTGTGGTGGACGACGCAGCCGATGGAGGATCCGGAGCGGCGCGAGGATCTGTTCGACGTCATCAAATGGATCGGCTGGGACCGGCTCCTGTTCGCGACCGATTATCCGCATTGGGATTACGATGAGCCGTCGCGTGTCTTGCCGGCGGGCGTCAGCGAGGCCAATCGCGAGGCGTTCTATCTCGGCAACGCCAAGAAGCTTTACGGGATCACCGCATGATCCGGAAAAGTGTGAAGCGGTTTTCCGATCAGATCATGCGGAAGACATAGGCATGGCCCGACATGTCATTGCCGCGGTCGATGAGCTTCCGCCGGGCACGCGAAAATTCCTGGAGATCGACGGGCGGCCGATCGCGGTCTTCAACATCAAGGGCGAGTATTTCGGCCTGATGAACCGCTGTCCGCATCAGGGTGCGGCGCTGTGCGAGGGGCCGCTGATCGGGCTCGCACAATCGAACAATCCCGGCGAGATCGAATACACGAAGCTCGGCGAGATCATCCGCTGCCCCTGGCACGGCTGGGAATTCGACATCCGCACCGGCCAATCCTACTGCGACCCCCGCCGCTTCCGCGTGAAGGCCTATCCGGCCCATGTCGAGCCGGGCGCGAGCGTGGTGAAGGGGCCATATGTCGCCGAGACGATCCCGGTCAGGATCGAGAGCGACTACGTGGTGGTGGAGCTGTAAGCGGCACGATCAGTGCGCCCCCTCGCCCCGTTCTTACGGGGAGAGGGCTGGGGTGAGGGGCCTCTCTCCGCACGTGGGATCGTCGAGAGACCTGTACCCCTCACCCGAATTCGATCTGCGATCGAATTCGACCTCTCCCCGCAAGCGGGGAGAGGTGAAGAGAGTGCGCGCCCGAAACGATGTTCAACGCCCCGCGACCGGCTCCGGCACCGCGTCATATGCCGGCACCGCCTTGCCGCCGCGATACACCGTCGAGGCCGCGATGATGCCGAGCAGGGCGGCGAACATCAGCCAGTAGCCGGGCGAGGCCTTGTCCCCGGTCCGCTCGATCAGCCAGGTCGAGGCGAACGGCGTGAAGGTGCCGAACAGGGCGGCGGCGAGCGCGAACGCCAGCGAGAAGCAGGTGGTGCGCACATGCGCCGGCACGATCTCGACGAGGGCACCCAACATGGTGCCGCTGTAGACGCCGAAATAGAACGAGAACATCATCTCGACCGCGAGCAGCTTGCCGAAGGTCGGCGCCGCCACCAGCCAGTGCAATGCCGGATAGGCGGTCACCAGCGACAGGCAGGCGATCGCGATCAGCACCGGCTTGCGGCCAATGCGATCGGAGAGCGCGCCGCCGACCGGATTCCAGATGAAGTTGGCCACCGCGACGAGCAGCGTGACCAGCAGCGCGTCATGCGTCGACAGCTTCAGCACGGTCTTGCCGAAGGTCGGCGTGTACACGGTGACGAAGTAGAAAGTCGTCGTGGTCAGGATCGCGATCATCATGCCGAGAACGACGATGCGCCAGTTGGCGAGTGCGGAGGCGAACACCTCGCTCGCGGTCGGATGCTTCTTCATGGCGAGGAAGGCCGGCGTCTCCTCCAGCGTTCGCCGCAGGAGGAAGATCAGCGGAATGATCAGGCATCCCACGAAGAACGGGATGCGCCAGCCCCAGGCGGCCACGGTGTCGGCGGGCATCACCTCGGAGAGGATGTAGCCGAGGATCGAGGCCACGAAGATCGCGACCTGCTGGCTCGACGACTGGAACGAAGTGTAGAAGCCGCGATTGCCCGGCGTCGCGATCTCCGCAAGATATACCGACACGCCGCCGAGCTCGACGCCGGCCGAGAAGCCTTGCAGCAGGCGGCCGATCAGCACGATGATCGGCGCCGCGATGCCGATGGTTGCGTAGCTCGGGCAGAACGCGATGACGATCGTGCCGAAGGCCATGATGCCGAGCGTGACGATCAGGCCCTGGCGGCGGCCGATGCGGTCGATATAGGCACCCAGCACGATGGCGCCGACGGGTCGCATCAAGGCGCCGAGCCAGAACACGCCGAAGGTGTTGAGCAGCGACGCGGTCTCGTCGGTGGAGGGGAAGAACGCCTTGCCGATCGCGGTGGCATAGAAGCCGAACAGGAAGAAGTCGAACTGTTCGAGGAAATTGCCTGATGTGGCGCGCAGGATCGCGCCGACGCGCGACTTGATTGCGGGCGGATTGGTTGAGGCGGCTGTTCCAGCCATGACGTTGCTCCCTTTCGAAAGACGCGGCCGGGCCGGAATCCATTTCACGGCAAGGCGACAGATTGATGCTGCGACAATCTGTCATACCCCTTCTCGCGCGGGGCGGGGCGAGTCAACCGGTTTTGGGGAGGAAGCTGCTGATTTTTCAGCCTTTATTTTGCGTTGCAGCGACGATCCATTGCCGGAAGGCCGCAAGCTTCGGCGCCTCACGGCGGCCTTCCGGTGCGACCAGGTAGAACCCGGCATCGGCCGGCAGCGCGATCTTGAAGGGGACGACGAGGCGGCCCTTGGCGATGTCGTCCTGCACGTAGGAGGTCCGTCCCATCGCCACGCCGATGCCGTCGATCGCGGCCTGGATGGTCATGAAGATCATGTCGAAGGTGATGCCGGGCTGTCTCGCGATATCGACGGGCAGGCCCGCCGCGGTCAGCCACAGCCGCCAGTCGTCGCTGTTGGTGTTCGAGGTGTGCAGCAGCGGATGGTTGCGGAGATCCTCAGGCCGGCGCAGCGGCTTGTCGGCGCGCAGCAGTGACGGACTGCACACCGGAAACAGCTCGTCCGCCATCAGCCAGTCGGCGCGCACGCCCGGCCACTGGCCGCGGCCATAGCGGATCGCGGCATCGACATTGTCGCGCTGGAAGTCGACCAGGCCGGTCGAGGTGGTGATACGCACGTCGATGCCGGGATGCTGCTCCTGGAAATCGGTCAGCCGCGGCAACAACCATTTTGCCGCGAGCGAGGCCAGCGTCGACACGGTCAGCACCTTGTCGTCCTCTTTGCGCAGCAGGCGATCGGTGGCGAGCCGGAGGTCGTTGAAGGCGGCGCGGACGCCTGGGAGGTAGTCGCGCGCCTCCGGCGTCAGCGCCAGTGCGCGGTTCTGCCGGATGAACAGGCGGATGCCGAGCTCTTCCTCCAGCCTGCGGATCTGATGGCTGATCGCAGTCTGGGTCACGTTCAGCTCGCTGGCTGCCAGCGTGAAGCTGAGATGGCGCGCGGCGGCCTCGAACGCCCGCAAGCCGTTCAGGGAGGGCAATCTGGCAGTCATCTGGCAGCAGGATACATGACGTTAATTCATGCGAAAAGGTACAAATTGTCGTTTGTCGCAACGCACAAGGAAGCAGATATTGGCAGCAACCCTAGCTCCAGGAGCTGAAAATGTCCACTTTGACTGACAATTCGATGACAAATCATCATGTGCCTGGCCTGATCGAGCAGATCGGCGAGACGCTTCACGTCTGGCACGAGCGCTACCGCACCAGGCGCGAGCTGACCAACTGGACGGCGCGAGACCTTCAGGACGTCGGGCTGTCCTGGACGGACGTTGCCTACGAGGCCGACAAACCCTTCTGGCGGGCCTGATTGGCCGCCAGGCCGGCGCTGCCTGACCACAGGGGCGCCGGCGGTCCCTCTTCCGCACGGCATGTGTCATGAGCATCCTTCGCCTCGAAGACCTGAAGCAACATTCGGATAGCCTGCGCACCCGCGACGGAACGGTGCTCAACGTTCGCTTCGTCGAGCCGCGCGATATCGATGAACTCCAGCACTATTTCCGCTCGCTCTCGAGCCGCTCCCGCTACAACCGGTTCTTCGGCGCGATCAGCGAGCTACCCGAGGGGCTGCTGCACGATTTCCTCGAAGTCGGCGAGCGCGAGCGCTTCACGGTGGTCGCGACCATGACGGTCGACGGCTTCGAAACGATCGTCGCCGAAATGCGCTATGCGCTCCAGGCCGAAACCGCGACAGTCGAGTTCGGCCTCTCGGTTGGCGACCGCTGGCAAGGCCACGGCATTGCCTCCGCGCTCTTGAAGAACCTCGAATGTCGCGCGGCCGCGCTTCGAGCCGAGCACGTGTTCGGCGACACGCTGCGCTCCAACGAAGCCATGGTCTCGCTCGCGCGCAAATCCGGCTTCTCCTTCGTCAATCATCCCGACGACTGGAAGCTGGTGCGTTTCGACAAGGAGATCAGCGTCGCGCCGAGAGACATTCCCTGCGCGAGCTGGCGCCTCGCCGCCCTTTCCCGTCAGGCCGTCAGCCCCTCAGCCACGGCCTGACACCACTGCAGCCCGGCCTGGCCAAGCCAGAGCCGGGTATTTTTTTGTCCTTATGCGGCATCGTTGTCGGTAAAGTCGGTCGAAGTCGCGACCGCCAGCCACTCCGCCAGCTCTTTCGCAACGAACGCGTTCTTCGCCTCGATCCGCTCGACCGTGTCGCTGCCGAGCGGCAGCCGCAGCGGCGGGTTCTTGGCATCAGCCAGCTTCAAGAAGGACTGCGCCAGCTTGCGCGGATCACCGCGCTGGGCGTGGTTCACGTCAGCCGCGTGCGCGCGGGTCTTGCCGACGCTCTCGTGATAGTCGTCGATCACCTGCGCGGTGCGCGACAGCGAGGTCTCGTCGAGGAAGTCGGTGCGGAAGAAACCCGGCTCGACCACGGTGACCTTGATGCCGAGTGGCGCGACTTCGCTGGCCAATGCTTCGCTGAGTCCCTCGACGGCGAATTTGGTCGCGCCATAGACACCCCAGCCGGGATAGCCGGTGTAGCCGCCGACCGACGAGATGTTGATGACGTGGCCGAATCGCTGTCGGCGCATATGCGGCAGCACGGCGCGGGTGACGCTGAGGAGTCCGAACACGTTGGTGCCGAACAGCTTGCGCGTCTCTGCGTCGCTGGCTTCCTCGATCGCGCCCAAGAGGCCATAGCCGGCATTGTTGACGAGGATGTCGATGCGGCCGAAGCGCTTGACTGCCAGGCCCGCGGCCTCGTGCGCTTCCGCCTCGCTGGTGACGTCGAGCCGGGTCGCGAGCAGCCGCTTGTGACTGCCGAGCCGAGCGGTGACGGTGGAGGTATCGCGCGCGGTGGCGACCACCGCGTCGCCTGCCTTGAGGGCTGCTTCGGCGATCAACGCCCCAAATCCGCGAGACGCCCCCGTGATGAACCAGACACGCATGATGTTGCCCTTTCCATTTAAGGCCGCGGCGATCTGCCGAGGCCGACGGGCAAGGTGTAGTGGCTCGTCATAACTGAGATAATCCGCTATGTATTCGACGTGCTACTGAGAAAAATTCATCAATGAGAATCGACCCGTCCGACCTCGCGACCTTCCTCGCCATCGCTCGCCACCGCAGCTTTCGCGCGGCGGCGACCGAGCTCGGCGTCACGCCATCGGCGCTATCGCATGCCCTGCGCAACATCGAGGAGCGGCTCGGCCTGCGCCTCGTCAACCGCACCACCCGCAGCGTGGCGCTGACCGAGGCCGGCGAACGGCTGTTCGCCCGCATCACACCGGCCTTCCGAGACATCGACGATGCGCTCGAGGATCTCAACAATTTCCGCGGCAAGCCCGCCGGCACGCTGCGCTTCACCGCCGCGCGCCAGTCGGCGCAGTTGGTACTGCTGCCGATCGTGACCCGCTTCTTGAAGTCGTTCCCTGACGTCAGCGTCGAGATCGTCGTCAACGACGCCCTGATCGATATGGTCGCGGCCGGCTTCGATGCCGGTGTCCGCTTCGGCGAGACCATTGCCGCCGACATGATCGCCGTGCCGATCGGTCCGCGGCACCGCTTTGCCGTGGTGGGCTCGCCCGCCTTCTTCAAGGTGCATAAGCAGCCAAACACACCGCGCGATCTCAAAGGCCTGCCCTGCATCCGCTACCGCTTCACCTCAGGCGCGCTCTATCACTGGGAGTTCGAGCGTGGCGGTATCGAGCTCGCCATCGACGTCACCGGGCCGCTGACCATGAACGACCAGGGCCTGATGGTCGATGCCGCGCTCGACGGGGCTGGTTTGGCCTATGTATTCGAACAGCAGGTGGAAACACTGCTCGCCAGGCGGAAGCTGGTGCGGGTTCTCACCGACTGGTGCCCCGCCTATCCCGGCTTCTTCCTCTACTATCCAAGCCGCCGCCAATTGCCGGCTGCGCTGCGGGCATTCGTGGATTTTGCGCGGACGCCTGCCAAGTAACCCGAGTCGAGCGACGTGTATCCCGTCATCCCGAGGTGCGATGCCTGGGACGCAAGCGTCCCATGGGGAGCCTCGAAGGATGATCGGCCCGATGCTCATGAAACGCGACTCGCAACCACAGCCGGGCTGTCGCCCTTCGAGGGCCGCGAAGGCGCGGCCGCCTCAGGGTGACGGTCAGAGATTGCCGTATCCTGCTACTTCCCCGTGAACACCGCCTTGCGCTTCTCGATGAAGGCCTGCACCGCCTCCTTGTGGTCGGCGGTCGTGGTCAGGCGGATCAGCCGTTCAGCCTCGTGGTCGCGCGCCGTTTCGAAGTCGAACAGCACGGCCTCGTCGAGATTGTCCTTCATGTAGCGCAGCGCCAGGCGCGGACCTTCGGCGAGCGATCTGGCCAGCGCGAAGGCCTCGGTTTGCAGCTTGTCGTCAGGCACCACGCGGTTGACGAGGCCGATGGCTTCGCAACGCGCGGCATCGACGCGTTCGCCGGTGAACATCAACTCGCGCGCCCGCGCGGTGCCGACGAGCCGGGTCAAGAGCCAAGCGATGCCGTAGTCGCCGCTGAGTGCGATGCGGGCATAACCCGTCGCAACGAAGGCCGATTGCGCGGCGATGCGGATATCGCAGGCCATCGCGATGGCAAGCCCGGCGCCGACTGCGGGCCCGGGCAGGGCGGCGATGGTCGGCTTGCGCACCGACGCCAGCGCGCCGGTCAGCAGCCGCTGCCGTTCCTGCAGATCGGCGATGCGATCTTCGAGCGACATCTCCAGCTTCTTGGGGTCGCGATGGGCGCCCATGCCCTTGACGTCGCCGCCGGCGCAGAACGCTTCGCCTGCGCCGGTGATCAAGAGCGCGCCGACATTGCGATCCTCACCGCAGGTCCGAATCATCATGCGCAGAGCCGGCGTCAGTAAGTCCGACAGCGAATTGCGCGCCTCCGGCCGGTTCAGCGTGATCACGGCGACGCGATCACGGATGACGCAGAGGAGCTCGCTGGTGCCGGTGTCGATGGTGGTTTCCGTGGTCATAGATCCTCCCTGTTCTTGCTGGCTCGTAGGGTGGTTTAGCTGAGCGGACTGCGCCTAGCGCAGTCTGCTCGGCGTAAACCACCTCCTTAGTGTCCGCGGAGACAGAAGAGGTGGGTTACGCCTTCGGCTAACCCACCCTACGGCATCTCATCTCAAAACCTCTCCACCCAGGGCCGCAGCTCCAACTCCCAGCTCCAGGCGCTGCGCGGCTGCTGCAGCACGTTCCAATAGCTCTCCGCGATCGCGTCGGGATCGAGCATCGAATCCGGCCTGTCCGCCGGTTCGGTTCGCTCCGCGCTGCGGATGCCGCCGTCGATGACGAAATGCGCGACATGGATGCCCTGTGGCGACAATTCGCGCGCCATGCTCTGCGCGAGGCCGCGCAGCGCGAACTTGCCCATCGCGAAGGGCGCGGACTGCGCATAGCCCTTGACGCTGGCGGAGGCGCCGGTGAACAGGATCGCGCCGTGCTTGTTCGGCAGCATGCGCCTGGCAGCCTGCTGCGCCACCAGGAAGCCGCCATAGGCGCTGACCGCAATCGCCTGCGCGACGTCGGCCGGAACGAGGTCGACGAACGGCCCGCGCGTGCGGCCGCTGGCATTGTAGACGACGAGGTCGGGCGTTCCGATCTCGCGCTCGACGAGGCCGAACAGCCGCTCCACCTCGTCGGGCTCGGTGGCGTTGCAGGCATAGGCCTTTGCGCCGGTCGCGCTGCAGAGCGCGCCGAGCTTTTCGATCTTTCGCGCGGCGAGCGCGATGCGGATACCCTGGGCGGAGAGCAGCCGCGCCAGCGAGGCACTGAGGCCTTCGCCGGCGCCGACGATGAGGGCGATCTTGTATTTCGGATGTTCCATGGCGTGATCTCTCGGAAACGGGAGCCGCTGATCTAGGCATGGGCCGTGCGAACAACCAGCCGGGTCGATCACAATTCCGCAGAGCGAATTGCTCCTCCACGGCGATCATGCCGCCCTGATAATTTGCGGCTTTATCGCTGCCTGCGACTGGAGCATGATCGACAACATCCAAAGCAGCAAGCGCAAAGAATTGCCGTCGGATGGAAACGAAGAGGACGATCATGCACAAGCCGGTCACAGCGCAGCCACAAAATGTCGCGGCCGCACCATCCGGCCTGCTGGCGCCCGATACGTCAGGCATGAATTTCTACCGCGCCGATCCGGCGCTGGCCGATCTCCTGCGCATTCATCTGCCGGACACGTTGTTCCGCCACATCGAGCCGCATCTCGATCGTCTCGGCGAACTGGCCGGCGGCCATCTCGACGAGTGCGCGCGGCTCGCCGACCGGCACACGCCGGTGCTGCACCAGCGCGACAAGTTCGGCCGCGACGTGCAGTGGATCGAATATCACCCGGCCTATCGCGAACTGGAGAATGCCGCGTTCGGCGAGTTCGGCATCCACGCGCTCTCGATCCGCAAGGGCATCATGGGCTGGCCGGACAAATATCCCGTCGTGGCCAAGCACGCCTTCACCTTCCTGTTCAACCAGACCGAATTCGGCATGGGCTGCCCGATCAACGTCACCGACGGCTGCGCAAAACTGCTGGCGAATTTCGGCAGCGAGGCGCTGAAGGCGAAATACCTCGACGGCTTGACCTCGACCGACATGAGCAAGCTGACCCAGGGCGGCCAGTTCATGACCGAGAAGGAAGGCGGCTCCGACGTCGGCACGCTGACCACGCGCGCGGTGCAGGAGGGCGACCACTGGCGTCTCTACGGCGAAAAATGGTTCTGCTCGAATGCGGACGCCAAGGTCGTGATGCTGCTCGCGCGCCCCGAAGGCGCCGGCCCCGGCACGCGCGGCGTCGGCCTGTTCGTGATGCCGCGCTTTCTCGACGACGGCTCGCAGAACAACTATCGGATCGTGCGCCTCAAGGACAAGCTCGGCACGCGTTCGATGGCCTCTGGTGAGATCAAGCTCGAAGGCGCGATCGCCTATGCGGTCGGCAAGCTCGACCGCGGCTTCGTGCAGATGGCCGAGATGGTGAACTCGTCGCGCCTCTCCAACGGCGTCAAGTCCACCGCGCTGATGCGCCGCGCCTATCATGACGCGATGACGGTGGCGACAAACCGTGTTGTGTTCGGCAGCCGCATCATCGACCTGCCGCTCGGGCGCCGCCAGATGCTGAAGATCATGCTGCCGGTCGAGCAGGCGCTTTCGATGAGCTTTCTCACCGCCGATGCGCTCGATCGCGCCGAAGCCGGCAGCCAGGATGCCGCGGCGCTGCTGCGCATCCTCACCCCGACGCTGAAATTCCGCGCCACGCGCGATGCGCGAAAGGTCTGCGGCGATGCGCTCGAGATGCGCGGCGGCATCGGCTATATCGAGGAATTCGCCACCGCCCGCCTGCTGCGCGATGCGCATCTCGGCTCGGTTTGGGAAGGCACCGGCAACATCGTGGCCATCGATGCGCTGCGGCGCGCGGTCGGCCGTCACGGCGCTGAATCGGCACTCGCGGCCGATCTGCACGCCCGGCTCGACGACAGCGCCTCCGTGCCGCAGGCCTGGAGCGACCGTCTGCGTGGCCTCGCCGATCGCGCCGTCGACTTCGCACGCGAAGTCGCGGCCAGGTCCGAGAACGAGGCGGATGCGCGCCGGGCCACCAGCCTGCTCTATCATGTCGCCAGCGCGGTCGCGCTCGCCTGGGAGGCGCATCGCATCCACGCCATGCGCGGCGATGCGCGCCGCCTGCTGTTGTCACGCCTCGTGGTCGACCATCGCGTGCTGCCGAGCGATCCGTTCCGGCTGACGGAAAATGCCGCGCAGGCGAAGATCGCCGCGCTGCTGCTCGGCGATCGCGCAGGCAGCATGAGCGAGGTTGGCGAACTGGTTCTGGCGGCGTAGGCTGCGCGTTCAAACAAAGAAAAACGACAGGGAGTGCTCGATGAAGGCCGCCGTCCTCTATGAAGTCAACCAGCCGCTGGTCATCGAAGATGTCAGCCTGCCGAAGCCCGGCCCGCGCGAAGTCCTGATCCGCACCACGGTCGCCGGGCTCTGCCATTCCGATCTGCATTTCATGGAAGGGCTCTATCCGCATCCGCTGCCCGCGGTGCTCGGTCACGAATCCGCCGGCGTCGTCGAGCAGGTCGGCTCCGATGTCACTTACGTCAAGCCGGGCGACCACGTCGTCACCTGCCTGTCGGTGTTCTGCGGCACCTGCGACAATTGCACCACGGGCCGCACCGTGCTCTGCACCGACACCACCGTGAAGCTGCTGCCTGGTGTCTCGAACCGCATGCAGTGGTCGAAGCCGGAAAAGCTGCACCAGTTCCTCAACCTCTCCTCTTTCGCCGAGCAGATGCTGGTGCACGAGAACGCCATCGTCAAAATCAGGAAGGAGATGCCGCTCGATCTCGCCGCGCTGATCGGCTGCGGCGTCATCACCGGCTACGGCGCGGTGGTGAACACGGCGAAGGTGACGGCCGGCGAGACCGTGGCCGTGATCGGCTGCGGCGGCGTCGGCATGGCGGCGATCAATGGCGCGCAGATCGCCGGCGCCGGCCGCATCATCGCCATCGACACCAATCCGGCCAAGCTCCAGCTCGCGACCAAGCTGGGCGCGACCGACATCATCAACCCGGCTGACGGCGACGTGGTGAAGCAGGTTCGCGATCTCACCAATGGCGGCGTACATCATTCCTTCGAGGTGCTCGGCCGCAAGGAAACCGCGGAGCAGGCGTTCGGCATGCTCGCCTCCGGCGGCACCGCGACGATCGTCGGCATGATTCCATTCGGCCAGAAGATCGAGCTGCACGGCTTCGACTTCCTGCGCGAGCGCAAGATCCAGGGCTCGTCGATGGGCTCGAACCACTTTCGCGTGGACATGCCGCGCCTTGTCGACTTCTACCTGCGCGGCCGCCTGCATCTGGAAGACTGGATCTCGGCCAAGCTGAAGCTGTCCGAGATCAACGAGGGCTTTGCCAACATGAAGGCCGGCAAGACGCTGCGCAGCGTGATCGTGTTCGATAGCTAGCGCAAGCGAGGCGCCAGGTCCGGGCCGTCGGCCGAGGCGCAGCGCGACTCCTTGACGAGCAGCAGCGTCATCGCCGTGGCTAGTCCCGCGGCGAGCATGTAGGCGGGGGACGCATTCAAGCCGGCGCCAACGAACAGCAGATAGGAGAACAGTCCCGCGGTCGATGCGGCGAAGCCGAGCCAGGCAAGCCTCGGAAGGCGAAATCCACGCTCGCCGCTCCGGAGATCAAGCACGAGGTAGAATACCAGAAAGGTGTTGCAGAGCGCCGCCGGCAGCAGACCCATGACGATCCCGCTCTCGAACGCGAGGTAGGATAGCACGCCGTCGACCTGGGCAATCACCGCGAACGGCAGATAGCGCAGATTGAGGCAGGCCAGGGCAATGCACGCGAGTTCGAACCCGTAGAAGTAGCGCTCGTGCATCTTCGGGAGCAAGTACGGCATGAGGATGAGCGATACACACGCCACGAGCAGAATGAACTCCGGGCCCTCCCGTTTGGCGCGCGCGATGAAGATCGACAAGGCAAGCCCGCTCGCAGCCGCGAGCACCAGGCCGGCGGCGACTCCGATCGCATACGGCGTGCCTCCAGCGAACACCCAGAGGTTCGCGGCATTCATGGACAGACGATGAAAGGTGTGAGCCTGGTCGAGATAGATCCCGAGCACAGACACCAAGGACCTGCCGGCGATGAGCACCGGAATGGCGAGGATCACATAGACTGCAGGAATTGCAGCGAGCCATGCCAGCTGGATCCTGCGGCGCAGAATCATGCCCAGCACGAAGGGTCCCAGGAATACGCCCTGGGCCTTCACCGAGAAAGCCATCGCGAACGGCAGAGTGCCATTTCGGTCCCGCATGAACATCGACACGGAAACCAGCGTGAAGAAGGCCCAGATCGAATCGGCTTGCCCCCACATGGCGCCGTTGAACAACACCGTCGGTGCAAGCCAGACCGCACAGAAGGCAAGGGACGTGCGCAACGGCAGCTTCGTAAATCGCCAGACCATCCGGGCCACGACGATCGCGCAACCGAACTCGAAGATGGTCGAGATCATCTTCACGAGGGAAAGCGGCTGGCCCAGCCGGTCAAATTGGGCGGCGATCAGCAGGAAGTAGCTGTAAATCGGGGTGTAGTTGGTAAAAGCGTCGGCAAGCCCGCCGATGCCGTGATCCCGGGCAAAGGTATACCAGGTAATGTATTCAGCGGCGTCGGCGGTCGCGTGTTCCCGCACGAGGTAACGGAGCCCAAGGCCGACAATCCCGCACCCGACAGCCACGGCAATCGGAATGTGCCATCTCTTGGGTAGCGCCTCGTCTGTACCGACGCCTTGGTAGGGGGCGCGGAGCGCGCCTATCTCAGCAGTGTTTTCTGTCACGCAATCACTCTTGCCGGATTGAGCGGTACCGATTGCCGGTTCAAAGGCATTCCAAGCTTTGCAACGCGTCCATAGCGACGCCTCGGCTGCGAGAGGCGTCATGCTGTGACCTGCAATCTCTACCGAGAAACAATTGCCGGTTGCGTAAATGCGGGTCGTGCAGGTTGCACATCGCCGCTGGGAGGAGATTATTGGTTAGCGATTGCTTTAAGATCGCTCCCGAAACGCCGGAGAGAGCCGCACCCCTCCCAGGCTCAAACCTTCTCCGCGCGTTTCCGGCGCTGCCCCTGGCGGCACCCGTTGATGAGGCGGCGCGACCGCCTCGCGGGCACCGAGGCGATAACTAATCATCAAACATCTGTGGCGGCACGAACCCGCCGAACTCGCGCTCGATCAACTCGGCGAGCTTGAGCGGCGTGCGGTCCTCGAGGAAGGGGCCCACGACCTGTACGCCGACGGGCAGGCCGTCCTTCGACAGGCCGAGCGGAACGGCCGTCGCCGGTAGGCCCGGAAGCGTAGCGACGCCCGGCCAGGCGAGCTGGTCGGAATAGGGATAGTCCTTGCCGTCGATGCTGATCGTTCGCAAGGCTTGCTCCGGCGAATGATCATGCGGATAGGCCGGCGTCGGCATGATCGGGCAGATCACCGCGTCAAAGCTCCTGAATAGCGCACGCCATTGCGCGCGCAACCCGGCGCGCGCAGCGGCGTCGAGCACCCAGGCGCGATGGCTTGAGGTGATGCCGCGCAGTCGCTCCGCGCCGAGGTTGCGATCCTCGGGCAAAAGCTGGCTAGCCCGCGCCTGCGCATCCGCAAGCTCATCCGGCGGGAGGAACGCGCCGAGGAAGCCCAGCAGCATGCGCATGTAAAGCCGCGACGTCTCCGTGAAGTCCGGGAGCAGCGCGCTCTCGCGCGCGACCGTCACGCCGGCCTTCGTGAGGTCGGATGCGAGCTTGTCGATCGCGCCGCGCACGTCCCGGTCGGTCGGCAACAGCGGGTGGCTGTCGATCACTAGGACGCGAAATTCCCGTAGCGACTGATGCCGTGCAACAGGCAGATCGAGCTTGTAGGCGATGCCGGCGTCCAGCGGATCCGGTCCGGCCATGACGTCGAGCAGCAAGGAAAGATCCGCCGCGGTGCGCGCCATCGGTCCGATGACGGCGAGGTCGTTGTCGCGCGGAATGGCTGGGAACGGCGGCGGGGTCTCGCCACGTGCCGCGCAGAGATTGAGGGTCGGCTTGTGAGCGAAGACGCCGCAATGAAATGCCGGCACACGCAGGGAGCCGCCGATGTCGGAGCCGGTGGCGAGCGCGCAATAGCCTGCGGCGAGGGCCGCGGACGATCCTCCGGAGGATCCGCCCGGCGTTCTGCCGAGATCATAGGGGTTGTTGGTGGTGCCGTAGATGTCGTTGTAGCTCTGCCAGTCTCCGAGGCCTACCGGCACGTTGGTCTTGCCGAGGATCACGCCGCCGGCCTGCTTGATACGGGCGACAGGTAGTGCGTCTTCCACAGGCTTGAAATCCTTCTGCGGAACGAACCCCCAGGTCGTCGGCAGGCCGGCGATGTTGAAGGATTCCTTGATCGTCACGGGCAGGCCGAGCAGCGGCTTGCGCTCGCCGCGCGCCAGCGCCGCGTCCGCCTCGCGCGCCGCGACGAGCGCGCGCTCGAAATCGCGTACGCAGATCGCATTGATCTTGCCGTCGTGCCGTTCGATGCGGCCGATCGCATCCCGTGCGAGCTCGACCGCGGAAACCTTCTTTGCGGTCAGCGCGGCCGACAGCTCGACCGCGCTCCTGAAACTCCATTCCGACCTCGCCACGGCGCTTCTCCCGCTCTGGTTGTTGGAGGATGATGCGCAGTTTGGCCGAACGCGGCAACGGCTGTTTGATGGCGATTGCTATGTCAGTGGGACAGTGTGGCTCCTACGCCGCCCCGATCACGATCCCCACCGCCAGCACGATGGCGCCGCCGAGGACGATCTGGAACACGGCCTGGAGGAACGGCGTGTCCATGTAGCGCGAGCGGATGAAGGCGATCGCCCACAATTCGAAGAACACGACGACGCATGCAATCGCGGTGGCGATCCAGAACGCGTTGGCCCAGCTGTCGGGTACGAGATAGGGCGCGGTATGGCCGAGCCCGCCGAGCGTGGTCATCGCGCCGCAGGTGATGCCGCGCAGCCAGGGCGAGCCGCGCCCGGTGAGCGAGCCGTCGTCGGACAGCGCCTCAGCAAAACCCATGCTGATCCCGGCGCCGATCGAGGCGGCGAGGCCCACCAGGAACGTCTGCCAGTTCTGGTGCGTGGCGAAGGCGGCGGCGAACAGCGGCGCCAGCGTCGAGACCGAGCCGTCCATCAGGCCGGCGAGGCCCGGCTGCACATATTGCAGCACGAACATCCGGCGTCGCGTGCGGTCTTCCTCGGCGCGCACGTCGGGCTTCAGGATCTCGTCAGTGAGTTTCGCGGCGGTATGCTCATGAGCCTTCTCGGCTTCGGCGAGATCCCCGAGCAGCCGGCGCACGTTGACATCCTCGGCCTGCTCGGCGGCCTTCGCATAGAAGCGCTCGGCCTCCAGTTCCATGGTCTCGACTTCCTTCCGGATCGTGTCGAGCGGCAGGTTCTTGGTCAGCCAGATCGGGCGGCGGCGCAGGAAGCCCTTGACGTCCTCGCGGCGGATCGGCGGCAGATGCTGGCCGAAGCGCTGCTCGTACGTTTCCAGCAGCATGTGGCGATGGCCGCGTTCCTCCTCGGCCATCTGCTCGAACAGCTTCGCCGAGTCGGGATAGCGCTCCTTCAGGTCCTCGGCGAAGGTCATGTAAATGCGGCTGTCTTCCTCCTCGGAGGAGATCGCAACCGCCAGCACCTCGCGCTCGGTCAGATCGGCAAAGTTCTTCACGGCCGGCCCATCATCTAGTTTAGAATAATTCTAAACTATATAGGGCGCGGTGGTTCCCCGGTCAAATCAGGCGGTGCCGGCCCTGATGAGGAAGTCCAGCAGCAAGCGGGTGACCTCGGCCGGCTGCTCCTGCTGCACCCAATGGCCGGCGCCGTCGACGAGATGGCAGCCGAGCATCTTCGTGCACGCGCTTTTCTGCATCGCCTCGAACACGCCGGGGCGCTGATAGGTGCCCCAGTCCTGCTTGCCGGAGATGAAGCAGGAGGGCACGTCGATGCTGCGGCCGGCAAACAATTGCAGCTCCCTGTTGAGCGTGCCCGATGTGCCGTAGCGATACCATTGCAGCCCACCCTGAAATCCAGTGCGGCCATATTCGCCGCTGTAATAGGCGAGGTCGCTGTCGGGCAGCCAGCGATTGGCAGCGATCGCCGCGCGCGAGGGCATCTCCTTCGCCACCGTCTCGGCCATGGTCTCGCGCAGGTCCATCACGTAGTAGGTCGGCAGCTTCGCAAGCTCACCCGCCGACCACGACTCGAGCGGATACGGCTTGTTGTCGGTCCAGTCGGCACTCTTGTGATGATAGTAGGCGCGCAGGAAATCGTGCACGCCCTGCGGCGCGTGCTGCATGTCCGCGTTCGCCTCGCGCGTCGAGTAGTACCATTGATAGTGCTTTCGCGGCCGCGGCAGCGCGGCAAGCTCGCGATGAACGGGGTCTTCCGCCGCAGGCTTTGCCGGCGTGTCGACCGTGCCGAACGCCAGCGGCGGCGGTCCGCCGAACGGCGCGCTCATCATCGTCACCGAGCGAAACACGTCGGGCCGGATCAAGGCGCACCAGGCTGCGACAGGGCTGCCGAAATCATGGCCGACCACATCGACCTGCCTGTAGCCGAACGCAAACACCAGGGCGAGCGCATCGCGCACGAGATTGAGGAGCGAGAAGGGGGCGAGATCGCCGTCGTACTCCGCACTCCATCCCGTCGTGCGTCCATAGCCGCGCTGATCCGGCGCGATCACGTGATGACCCGCGTCCGCCAGCGCCGGCATCACCTTGCGCCAGGAGAAGGCAAGCTCCGGAAAGCCGTGCAGCAGCAGGATGCAGCGCCGCCCCTTGGTCTCGAAGCCCGCCTCGAGCACATGCATGCGCAAGCCGTTGATGCCGTCGACGTGACGCGAGCGGATGCCGGCGGGCAGGGGGATGTTGGGGAGATCGGCCATGATGTTTCCCGATGACTGAGGATTTGCTGATGCGGCCTGTTGCGAGGGACAATTGTAGGGACATTCGGACCGGCAACAAGCGCGGCGCCAGGATCATAGCGTGATCTGATGTGCGTATCGTCCAGCCGCGTCCGACGATCTCGACCGCCCCGTCAGCCGCGATCGTGTTGCAAGGCAGGTTGCACGATGCCTTGCATCAGCAAGTCGATACTCGCCTCGGTGAATGCTTCGACGTCGATCGGCCGGCGACTGCCGAAAAGCAGCGACCAGAAGCTGAGGAACAAGCCTGGACTCAGCATCAGTTCGGTGAATGCCATGGCAGGAAACGGCCGGAACTCACCCGCGGCGATGCCGTCTGCGATCAGCTCCTCGAAGCGCTCGATCATCGGGCGAATGAATTCGTCGTAGTGCCGGTCGACCAGGCCGGGAAACCGGCTGCCCTCGGCGATCAGGAAGCGGAGCGTCTCGCGTGAGGATCGGTCTTCGGCGATGTACTTGTGGACGAAGACGATCATCGATCGCAGGCGCTCTGCACAGCTCCCCTGCAATCCACTCGCGTAGTCTTGAACCTTGGGAAAGAACGACTGTGACTTGTAGCGGATCATCTCGTCGAAGACCCGCTCCTTGGTGTCGAAATAGAAATAGATCGTCCCTTTCGTCACCCCGGCGCGCGCAGCCACGTCTTCCAGGCGAGTGGCCGCGTAACCGCTTTTCACGAATTCCTCGAAAGCCGCTTCAAGAATTTCCCCGGGACGCTCCGCTTTCCGACGGGCTCGTTTCTTGGGTTCACCTGTCATTTACCACCACACAATCACCGTCACCACATTATTATTGACTTTGCCGTCAGTCAATAATAATCCCGGCACGCTACTCTGTAGAGGCAGGCGATGCGATCACTCTTCCGGATTCAACTTTTGGTCTTGCTGGCGGTGTCGACTTCCGCCTGCGGGAGAGACCAGGCGCCGGTTCGCCCTGCGGCGCTGGTCAAATCCGAAGTCGTCAGCCTGAAGCCGCGCCAGACGGCCATCCGCTTGTCCGGCGATGTCCAGGCGCGCGTCAGCAGCGAATTGTCGTTTCAGGTGAGCGGACGAGTGACCGAGCGGCTCGTCGATGTTGGAGACCACGTCAAGGCCGGTGAAGTGCTGGCCAGGATCGATCCCACCGAACAGCTCGCCGACCTCGAAGGCGCGAAGGCCGCCGTGACATCGGCCGAAGCGCAATTGCGGGTGGCCACAGCGAATTTCCAGCGTCAGAAAACCTTGATGGCCAGCGGATTCACGACCCGGCCCTCTTACGATCAGGCGCAGGAAGCGCTCCATACCGCCGAAGGAAATCTCGAAGCCGCGAGGGCCCAATTGGGCACTTCGACCGATGCGCTCGGATACACGGAGCTTCGGGCGAGTGCGGCAGGCATCATCACGGCCCGCAACATCGAGGTCGGCCAGGTCGCGCAATCGGCCCAATCGGCCTACACGCTCGCCGAAGACGGTGCGCGCGACGCGGTCTTCGACGTCTACGAATCCATCTTCCTGCAAAAGCCCGAAGGCGACACGATCCAGCTCGCGCTGGTGTCGAAGCCGGACATTACCGCGCTCGGCAAGGTTCGCGAAATTTCCCCCACGCTCGATCCCAAGACCGGGACCGTCAAGGTCAAGATCGATATCCTGAATCCGCCGCCGGAAATGACCCTCGGCAGCATCGTCATCGGGGAAGGCAAGAGCCGGCCCGTCGACAAGATCGTGTTGCCCTGGGATGCGATGTCGGCATCCCTGAAGGGGCCGGCCGTATGGGTCATCGACCCCGCGACCCATGCCGTTTCACTTCGGGACATCGTCGTCGAAAGCTACGAAACAAGCACTTTCGTGGTCGGCGCCGGGCTTGCTCTCGGCGAGCGCGTCGTCACGAGCGGCGGGAAATTGCTGCGGCCTGGCCAGATCGTGACCTTTGAAGGGAACGACGCATGAGCCGCCTCCGGACCCTTGGCATGATCGCGGCCTGCGCGATCCTCGCCGGTTGTGGCGACAAGCCCGCCGCGCCCGACCCGATCCGGCCGGTTCTCTCAATGGTGGTTGTCCCGCGCGGCGCCGCCAGCATCAGCGTGGTTGGAACGATCCAGCCGCGATATCAGACCGACTACGGATTCCGCATGCTGGGCCGCCTGATCGCGCGGCGAGTCAATGTCGGCGACACCGTCGAGAAGGGGCAGCCGCTCGCGGCCGTGGATGCGACCGCGGCCGAACTGGCCGTGAGGTCCACCATGGGGGCGCTGACCACCGCCCAGGGGCAGCTGTCCAACGCATCCGGCACGGCGGGGCGGCAGCGCACCCTGCTCGAAACCGGTGCCACGACGCAAGCAAGCCTCGACTCCGCCGAACAAAGCTATGCGGCGGCACAGGCCGGGGTCGTTCGCGCCCAATCCGATCTCGCCAAGGCGCGCGAGCAACTCGGCTATACCAAACTCAACGCAGAATATGCCGGTGTGGTCACGGCCGTCGGCGCGCAGGTCGGACAGATCGTCAGTCCCGGCCAGACCGTGGTTACCGTGGCTCGGCCCGACGTCCGCGAGGCGGTGATCGACGTCGCCTCCGATCTGGCCGAAACCCTGCAAACAGGCATGCCGCTGACAGTCAGCCTGCAGCTCGATCCCGACAGCCGCGCCGAGGGCAAGTTGCGCGAGATCGGCCCGCAATCCGACACGCTGACGCGTCTGCGCCGTGTTCGCATCACGCTCGAATCGGCGCCCGAAACATTTCGCCTGGGATCGACGGTCACGACATTCATTCCAGGCAAGCCGGTACCGGGATTTCGTCTGCCGTCGTCGGCGATCCTGACCCGGGACGGCAAGTCCAGCGTCTGGGTGTTCGATCCCGCGACGAGGTCGGTCGCAACGCGCAATGTCGAAGTCATCTCGAACGATGATGGCTCGGTCGACGTGACGAGCGGTATCGCGGCCGGCGACCGTGTGGTGACCGCCGGTGTGCATCATCTCAAGGAGGGCCAGAAGGTCCGCCTCGAACAGGAACCCGCAAATTGAAACCCTTCAACCTTTCCGACTGGGCGCTGCATCACCGCGCGCTGGTGTGGTACTTCATGATCGCCTTCATGGCTGTCGGCCTGTATGCCTATGTCAATCTGGGGCGCGAGGAGGATCCGGCCTTCACGATCAAGACGATGCTGATCCAGGCCAAATGGCCGGGCGCTTCGGCTGAGGAGGTCACCAAGCAGGTCACCGACCGGATCGAGAAGAAGCTGGAAGAGCTCGAAACGCTCGACTACACGAAGAGCATCACGACGCCCGGTCAAACCACGGTGTTCGTGAACTTGCGCGATACCACCAAGGCCCGCGACGTGGTCCCGACCTGGCTGCGCGTCCGCAACATGATCGCCGACATCCAGGGCGACTTTCCGAGCGGTGTCGTCGGCCCGGCATTCAATGATCGCTTCGGCGACGTTTTCGGCAACATCTACGCGCTCACCAGCGACGGCCTGACACAGCGCCAGTTGCGCGACCGCGTCGAGGACGTGCGCGCCAAGGTGTTGCAGGTCCCGGACGTCGGACGCGTCGATATCGTCGGCGCGCAGGACGAGGTGATCTATCTCGAGTTCTCGACCCGAAAGGTCGCGGCGCTCGGGCTCGACCAGCAATCGATACAGTCCTCGCTCCAGGCCCAGAACGCCATCACGCCGTCGGGCGTGCTGCAGGCGGGGCCGGAACGAATTCTCGTCAGGGTCAGCGGCCAGTTCACCACCGAAGAGAGCCTGAAGTCGATCAATCTGCGCGTCAACGATCGTTTTTTCCCCCTTACGGACGTGGCAACCGTCCGTCGCGGTTACGTCGATCCGCCGACGTCGCTGTTCAGGTTCAATGGCAAGCCGGCGATCGGCCTCACCATCGGCATGAAGCCGGGCGCCAATCTGCTCAAGTTCGGTGAGGCGCTGCAGAAAGAGATGGCACGCATCTCCGGCGACCTGCCGGTCGGCGCCGAGATCCATCTGGTATCGGACCAACCGAAGATCGTGGACGAGGCGGTCTCCGGCTTTACCCGTGCCCTGTTCGAGGCGATCGTCATCGTGCTGGCCATCAGCTTCATCAGCCTCGGCTTGCGCGCGGGCCTCGTGGTCGCGATATCGATTCCGCTGGTGCTTGCGATCACCTTCGTCGTCATGCTCTACACCGGCGTCTCTCTGCAGCGCATTTCGCTGGGCGCGCTCATCATCGCTCTCGGCCTGCTGGTAGACGACGCCATGATCGCCGTCGAGATGATGGTGGCCCGGCTGGAATTGGGCGATACGCTCGCCAAGGCGGCAACTTACGTCTATACCTCGACAGCCTTTCCCATGCTGACGGGCACGCTGGTCACCGTCGCCAGTTTCGTCCCGATCGGCCTCAACAGCAGCGCGGCCGGCGAATTCACCTTTACCCTGTTCGTCGTCATCGCCGTCTCGCTCATCGTGTCGTGGATCGTCGCGGTGCTGTTCACGCCTCTGCTCGGGGTTGCCATCCTGCCGAGCAGGATGGAAGGCCATCACGAGAAACAGGGCTGGTTCTCGGCCGCCTTCGGCCGCGCACTCAGGTTCTGCATGAACCACCGCTGGCTCACCATCGGCGTGACCCTCGGCGCCTTCCTGCTTTCGGTCTTCGGCCTGAGCTACGTGCAGCAGCAATTCTTTCCGTCGTCGGATCGCAACGAGTTGATCGTGGACTGGAATTTGCCGCAGAACAGCTCGATCGCGGAAACCAACGCGCAGATGGCGCAGTTCGAGCGGGAAGCCCTGCAAGGGCAGCGCGACATCGATCACTGGTCGACCTATGTCGGGCAGGGGGCTCCGCGCTTCGTGCTGTCTTTCGACGTGCAGCCGGCGGACGTCTCTTTCGGTCAAATGGTGATCGTCACGAGGAATCTCGAGGCCCGTGACCGGCTGAGAGGCGAATTGCAGGCCTACCTGAAGAAGACGTTTCCCGGGACCGACGCCAACGTGAAGCTGCTCGACATCGGTCCACCGGTCGGCCGGCCGGTGCAGTACCGGCTCAGCGGTCCGGACGTCGGAAAAGTCCGCGCCTATGCCCAGCAACTTGCGGGGTTGATGTCGGACAATCCGCATCTCGGCAGCGTGGTGTTCGACTGGATGGAGCCGGCCCGCGTCGTGAAGGTCGAAGTCTTGCAGGACAAGGCACGCCAACTCGGCGTCACCACCAAGGATATCGCATCGACGTTGAACGGCATCGTCGATGGAACCTCAATCACTCAGGTGCGCGACGACATCTATCTGATCAACGTGCTCGGCCGCGCCAACGACTCGGAACGAGGTTCGATCGAAACCCTTCGGAATCTTCAATTGTCGGGCACCAGCGGTCAGTCCGTACCGCTCGCGGCCGTGGCGCAATTCCGCTACCAGCTCGAGCAGCCGACGATCTGGCGACGCTCGCGACTTCCTACCATCACGCTCGCCGCCGGCGTGCTCGACGACGTGCAGCCGGCCACCATCGTCAAGCAATTGCAGCAGCCGATCGCCGAATTCTCGGCGAAACTGCCGGTGGGCTACCAGGTCGTGATCGGCGGTGCCGTCGAGCAGAGCGCCAAATCGCAGGCGCCGATCGCCGCGGTCATTCCCGTCATGTTGTTCATCATGGCGACCATCCTGATGATCCAGTTGCAGAGCTTCAGCCGGCTGTTTTTGGTGTTTGCGGTGGCGCCCCTCGCGCTGATCGGCGTGGTCGCGGCCTTGCTTCCGAGCAGGGCTCCGCTCGGCTTCGTCGCCATCCTTGGCGTGTTGGCGCTGATCGGCATCCTGATCCGGAACTCGGTGATCCTGATCGTGCAGATCGAACATCTGCGCGACGAAGGAAAGCCCGCCTGGCAGGCCGTGATCGAAGCCACCGAACACCGGATGCGCCCGATCCTGCTCACCGCCGCCGCGGCCAGCCTCGCGCTGATCCCGATCTCGCGGGAGGTTTTCTGGGGGCCGATGGCCTACGCCATGATGGGCGGCATCATCGTCGGCACCGTGCTGACTCTCCTGTTCCTGCCGGCGCTTTACGTGGCCTGGTTCCGCATCAAGCCGGAGGATGGGGCCGCGGCATGACATGCAGCGGCTCCAAACCCCCGCACTATGTCACCGCCGCGCAGACGAACCCACTGCCCTTGCGTCGGATATTCCCCACCGACGGCGAGGGAAAATGTGCCGTGCAGCACAGCGTGTCGGTGTCGCAATAGCGATCGAGGAAGCTGCGGCGCGTCGTGGCTGCCTTGGCCGGATCGACATCGAACTTGATCGACAGTTCCGGATAGAGCGTCTGCAACGGCGAGTGCATGAGATCGCCGGAGAACACCGCCTCGTCCTTGCCGCGGCCCATCGCGAAGGCGACGTGACCCGGCGTGTGACCGGGCGTCGGCAGGATGCGGACATGATCGCCGATCTGATGATCGTTGCCGACGAGTTCGTGCCTGTTGGCTTCGACCACCGGCAGCACGCTGTCGGCGAAAGGCGGGATCTCCGCCTTCGCATTCTGCTCGGACCAGTGGTCGAACTCCTGCTTGGCGAAGACGTAGCGCGCCTTGGGGAAGGTCGGCACCCAGCGGCCGTTCTCCAGCCGCGTGTTCCAGCCGACGTGATCGACATGCAGATGCGTGCACATCACGAAGTCGATGTCCTCGACCGCAAATCCGGCGGCGCTGAGCCCGCGCAGATAGGTGTCGTCGGTCTTCATGTTCCATTTCGGCCGCGGCCGCGGCTTGTCGTTGCCGATGCAGCTGTCGACCAGGATCGTATGATGCGGCGTCTTCACGACGTAGGACTGGAAGCACAGCAGTAGCACGTCCTGATCGTCCAGCGCCCGGGCCTGCCGCATCCACGCCCGATTCTCGGCCAGCACCTCCGCCGTCAGTCCCGGCAGCATTTCCAGCGCAGGGACGAACGAGGTCTCCTGCTCGATGACGCGATGGATGGTGAGATCGCCGACCGAGAACTTCAGGCTCATGAGAACTCCCGAGATTTATGCGGCCGGCGGCACCGAGATCTTTACGGAGGGCCGCTCCAGCATCTTCTGGTGAAACGCGTCGAGCTTCGGATAGGCCTTGCGCCAGCCGCAATCGGCGAAGCGGAAGTCGGCGTAGCCGAGCACGCAAACGAGGCCGATCTGCGAGATGTCGAACGGGCCGTTCAGGACGTCGGGCATGTTCTCGAAGCGCGCCATGCCGGTCCAGGCCCTGTTCCAGTGGTCGTCCGACCAGGCCTGCCATTGCGAGCCCTGCGGGCGCACCATCTTCTCGTAGCGGCACAGCAGCATGGAATCGAGCATGCCGTTGATCAGCGAATGGTTGGTCTTGGCCTTCCAGCGCCGCGGACCGTAGTCGGGGATCAGGCTGCCGCCAGCCATCTCGTTGAGATATTCGACGATGACGTAGGAGTCCAGGATGACGTCGCCGTCGTTGGTGATCAGCACCGGCAGCTTCTTCAGCGGCGTGATGCGCGAATAGTCCTCGTTGGCCGTGCCCGGCGTCACGGCCGCGGGCACGAACTCGATCTTGTCGATCAGCCCGAGCTCGATCGCGGCGATGCGCACCTTGCGGGCGAAGGGCGAGGCGGGGGAGAAGGTGAGCTTCATGGGAAATAACCTCTATCCAGACACACGGTCCTCATCCTGAGGAGCGCGCCCTTGGCGCGCGTCTCGAAGGATGGACAAGAAGGATGGTCTCTCGTCACCCGGCGCGAACGTCGGGTGATCGTGCTTGTGGCGCATCCTTCGAGACGCGCGCGTTGCGCGCTCCTCAGGATGAGGGCCGGAGGCCGTTACGCCGCGATGATCTCCTGGCGCTGCTCGCCGAGGCCCTCGATGCCGAGCGTCACGACGTCGCCGACATTGAGAAAGGTCGGCGGCTTCATGCCGAGGCCGACGCCGGGCGGGGTGCCGGTGGTGATGATGTCGCCGGGCAGCAGCGTCATGAACTGCGAGACGTAGGAGACGCACTTGGCCATGGAGAAGATCATGGTCTTGGTCGAGCCGGTCTGTCGGCGCTGGCCGTTGACGTCGAGCCACATCGACAGGTCCTGCACGTCCTTGATCTCGTCCTTGGTGGCGAGCCACGGGCCGAGCGGGCCGAACGTGTCGTGCGACTTGCCCTTGGTCCACTGCCCCAGGCGCTCGATCTGGAATGCGCGCTCGGAGACGTCGTTGCAGACGCAATAGCCGGCGACATGGTTGAGCGCGTCGGCTTCCGAGACGTATTTCGCGCGGGTGCCGATGATGGCGGCGATCTCGACCTCCCAGTCGAGCTTGGTCGAGCCGCGCGGCTTCTCGACCGGATCGTTCGGGCCGGACAGCGAGGTGTTGGCCTTCATGAAGATGATCGGCTCGCTCGGAATGTCGGCGCCCGTCTCCTTGGCATGGTCGCTGTAGTTGAGGCCGATCGCCACGAATTTCGAGATGCCGGTGACGGGCGCACCGAACCGCGGCTTGCCGGAGACGGCGGGCAGCGAGGCGGGATCGAGCGCCGCCAGCTTCTTCAGGGACTCGGGCGAATAGGCCTCGCCGGTGAGGTCCTTCACATGCGCCGACAGGTCGCGCAGCTGGCCGGATTTGTCGATCAGGCCGGGCTTTTCCGCACCCTTCTCGCCGTAACGAACAAGCTTCATTCTCGTTTCTCCCTGGAGATTGGACCGGTCGGTTAACAGCTTCATGGAACAGGGCGGCAGGAAATTCAACCGCCCAAAACGGAGATCACCCCAGCGCTACGAAGCTGAACGCGTCCCCATCCCGCCTGATATGCCCGGCCGAAAAGTGTCCTCCGATCACCAGCGTCGGCGTGTCGGCAAAGCGGCCGAACAGCGCTGCCCGCGTCGCGGCGGATTGCGCCTGGTCGGAATCGGCTGTCGAGGACCAGTCGAGATGGGCCATCTGGCAGGGGTGATGCGCGACGTCGCCGGTGAGCAGGGCCTGCTCGCCGTCCGACTGGATGAGGATGCTCATATGGCCGGGACTGTGGCCCGGAGTCGGGATCATGCTGATCTCCTCGCAGAGACGGTGGTCGCTCGGGATCAGGTCGGCCCTGTCGGCATCGACGATCGGTTGCACGGAATCGCCGAACACGGCCTGCTTGTCCGGCTCGGTCGAATGGTCGCGCCAGTATTCGTATTCGGTCCTGCCGAAAACGTAGCGCGCCTTCGGGAAGGTCGGCACCCATTTGCCGCCGGACAGTTTCGTATTCCAGCCGACGTGATCGACATGAAGATGCGTGCACAGCACGGTGTCGATGCTGTCGGGCGGAAAACCGGCCGCCGTCATCGTCTCCAGGAACGGCGTGCTGCGGTTGTTCCAGGTCGGGACGTTGCGGCCCTGCTTGTCGTTGCCGAGGCCGGTATCCACCACGATGCGTTTGCCGGGCGTTTCCACCACCAGCGAATGGATCGACATTTTCAGCCGGCCTTCTTCCGTGGCGAAATGCGGGATCAGCCAGGGCAGCTTGCAAATTTCTTCGTTGCTCGCGAGCGGCAGGATGAAACGGGTCGAGCCGACCGTCTCCAATTCCACCACCTTGGTGATTTTGACCTTGCCCACCTGCCACTGCATCCGGCACCTTCCCATGTCCTTGCTTCACCATCTCCGCCATTCCTGGTCGCGACTGCGTGGCGCCCCGGAATGACGGGAAAAGAGGGCGAAACATGCACACTTTCCGCATCTTGGCGCAATGGATCATCTGACGCGATGCGGCGTTATCGCGGGAACCCTGGAGAAAGCCATGCCGGAGCTTACGATTTCCGCCGAGAAGGTCGCCTTCATCATCGAGAAGGCGCGTGAATTCGACGTCAAGGAGGGGGATTCCGATCCGGATTCCGGCTCGAACCCGAGCGATGACGATGCGCTCGATGTCCTCGAGGATGATGGCTCCGACCCTGTCGTCAACGAGCTCGGAAGCTTCATGATCGCCTTGAACGAGGACGAGCAGGTCGATCTCGTCACGCTGACCTGGCTTGGTCGCGGCGACGGCACGATCGATGATTGGGACGATCTGCGCGCCCGCGCCGTGGAGGCGCGCGGTGAGTATCGCAGCCCGCGCCGCGAAACGGTTCACTATCTGCTCGGCGAGCCGATGCTGGGCGACCTGCTCGCCAACGGGCTCGAGGAATTCGGCATCGACTGGACCGGCGAGCGCACGACGCCGGATTCGTCCGGCCCAAGTCAGCAGGACGAAGACGAGCCGACGAAGCAGCGGTGAATTCCCAAGCACATCGTCTTGCCCGGGGCAGGCCCGGGCATGACGATCTTCCGCAGATCCGCGCCGTCCTGGATGCGATGAAGGTGTCTTACAGCGTTCCCGGGAAGGCGCCACCATCCAGCAAGATGTTCTGCCCGGTGATGAAGCCGGCCTTGGCGCCGCACAGGAAGGCGCAGGCATAGCCGAACTCGTCGGGCTGGCCGAAGCGTCCGGCGGGGTTCAGCTTGGCGCGTTCGGCCAGGATCTGCTCCGGCGTGACGCCGCGCTTGTCGGCCTCGGCCTTGGCGGTGCCGGTGAGCCGATCGGTCTCGAACGGGCCCGGCAACAGGCCGTTGATCGTGACGTTGTTGATCACCGTCTTGCGCGAGAGGCCGGCGATGAAGCCGGTGAGGCCGGCGCGCGCGCCGTTGGAGAGGCCGAGGATGTCGATCGGCGCCTTCACGGCGGCCGACGTGATGTTGACGATGCGGCCGAACTTGCGCGCCATCATGCCGTCCACCGTCGCCTTGATCAGCTCGATCGGGGTCAGCATGTTGGCGTCGATCGCCTTGATCCAGTCGTCGCGGGTCCAGTTGCGGAAATCGCCGGGCGGCGGGCCGCCGGCATTGTTGATCAGGATATCGGGCTCGGGACAGGCCTTCAGCACCGCCTCACGGCCGGCGGGTGTCGTGATGTCGCCGACGATCTCGGTGACCGTCACGTCAGGGTAGGCCTTGCGGATCTCATCGGCGGTTTTCTTCAGGGCTTCGGCGCCGCGCGCAGTCAGCGTGACGTGAACGCCGGCGTCCGCCAGCGAGATGGCGCAGGCGCGACCGAGGCCTTTGCTGGATGCGCAGACGATGGCGCGGCGACCTTTGATCCCAAGATCCACTGTTTCACTCCCGTAATGTCAGGCAGGTTTTGGACGGCCGTCACTTTAGCCAACCTCGGTGCCGCTGATAAGGGATGGGCTCGCACCAAAATGCATGGCGCGCCCGCGCGGCGATGCAGATGCGCCCGATCAGATGCGCCGTTCCTGCTTGAGGCGGTCGATCGCGGCGGCCGCCTCCGGCGGCAGGGACTTGAAGCCCATCTGGCCTGCCGTCGAGAACAGCGGCCGCAGATGCGAGCCGGCGAGGAAAGGCGGCTGGCGGTTGGCCGGCACGATCTGGTCGAACACCAGCACCAGGGTGGTCGCGACGAGGCCGACCCTGATGGCGCCGAGCGCGGCGCCGCCGAGCCGGTCGCCGATGCCGGCCTCGCCGATGGTGTCGTTCAGTGCGATGCGCCCGATGTGACCGAACAGCATGCCGACCACCACGAAGATGCCGAAGAACCAGATCCAGTTCTGGAGCAGCGGCGAGTTTGGATTTCCGGCAATCTGCGGTGCGATCAGCGGCATCAACGCAACCGCGATCGGCGCGGCGAGGAGATAGGCGAGGATGGTCATGGCGCTGCGCAGCAGGCCGGTCCTGAACCCGAAGCCGACCGCGACGGCGAGGGCGGCATAGACGGCAAGATCGAAACTGTTCATGAGCAAAACCCTGCCTCGACGGAACGGGTGAACGCCGGACCGATCATTCCGGTTTCAGATCGCTAAAATCGTCTGTATTGATGGCCCCAAAGCTCGCGGGACTGCGCCCGAGAAACCCACGGAAATCGCCAGGGAAATCGTCATGTCAGACCTATTCGACGTCAGTAAAGAAACCATCCTCGTCACGGGCGCGAGCCAGGGGCTGGGCCGGCAGTTTGCGCGGGTGCTGGCGGCGCATGGCGCGTCCGTCGCGCTCGCCGCGCGGCAGGCCGACAAGCTGAAGAGCCTGGAGGAGGAGATCCGCGGCAAGGGCGGCCGCGCGGCTGCGGTCGCGCTCGACGTCACCGACACGGCCTCGATCGCCAGGGCTGTCGACGCCGTCGAAGCCGCCCTCGGCCCCGTCACGGTGCTGATCAACAATGCCGGCATCGCCATCGAGAAGCTCGCAACCGAGCAGACCGAGGCGGACTGGGACGCGGTGATCGGCGCCAATCTCAAGGGCGCCTATTTCCTCGCGACGGAAGTCGCGCGGCGCATGATTGCGCGCAAGCAGCCGGGCAACATCGTCAACATCGCCTCCGTGCTCGGCACCGGCGTGCTCAAGGCGGTCTCGCCCTACGCGATCTCCAAGGCCGGCATCATCCAGGCGACCCGGGCGATGGCGCTGGAGCTGGCGGGGCAGAACATCCGCATCAACGCGCTCGCGCCCGGCTATATCGATACCGAAATGAACCATGCGTTCTGGTCGACGCCGGCGGGCGAGCGCCTCGCCAAGCGCATCCCGCAGCGCCGCGTCGGCGCCGAGTCCGACCTCGACGGCGCGATCCTGCTATTGGCGTCCAACGCGTCGCGGTACATGACGGGGAGTGTGGTGACGGTGGATGGCGGGTTTCTGCTGAATTGAACGTCTCTTCGCCTCTCCCCGCCTGCGGAGAGAGGCCGGCGAGCAAATTCCGGGTGAGGGGGCTCTCCGCCGGCTCGATACCGTTGGCTAACGAATGCTCCATCCGCATCGTCATTGCGAGCGCAGCGAAGCAATCCAGACTCTTTCCGCAGAGGGATTCTGGATTGCTTCGCTGCGCTCGCAATGACGGAGAGTGAGAAGTTTTACCGCATCTCCGCCCTGATCATGTCCGCCGCCTTCTCCCCGATCATGATCGTCGGCGCATTGGTGTTGCCGCCAATCAGCGTCGGCATGATCGAGGCGTCGACGACGCGCAAAGCTTCGACGCCGTGCACCTTCAGCGTTGGGTCGACCACGGCCATTGCATCCGTCCCCATCTTGCAGGTACCGACCGGGTGATAGACGGTGTCGACACGCTCGCGCAGCACGGCGCGGATGTCGTCGTCGGTTCTCACGTTGGACGTGAACATGTCCTTCTTCTGCAAAGCGCGCAGCGCTGGCGTCTCCATCAGGCGGCGCGTGGTCTTGAAGCCTGCGACCATCGCTTCGATATCCTCTGCCTCGCCGAGGAAATTCGGATCGATCATCGGCGCTGCGAGCGGATCGGCGCTCTTCAGCCATACGCTGCCGCGGCTCTTCGGCCGCAACAGGCAGACATGGCACGAGAAGCCCGCCTCCTTGTGCTTCTTGCGGCCGTGGTCGTCGAGCATCGCGATGACGAAGTGGAGTTGAATGTCGGGTATGTCGAGGTCGGGCCGGCTCTTCAGGAAGCCGCCCCACTCGGCGAAATTGGTGGTCATCAGGCCGCGCCGTTCACGGCGATAGCGCTGGATGGCGCGGAGCAGGGACGGTAGCCGGCCGAGCGAGGCGTGAACGAAGTGCGGATAGTCGGAGGCGTAGACGAACACGAAATCCGGATGGTCCTGCAGATTGCGCCCGACGCCGGGCAGATGGTGCACGACGCCAATGCCGTGTGATCGAAGCGCGTCGCCATCGCCCACACCCGACAGCATCAGCAATTGCGGTGACTGGAAGGCGCCGGAGGCCAGGATCACCTCGCGGCGGGCGCGCAACGTCTTCGTCTGCTTGCCCTGCAGATATTCGACGCCGACCGCGCGGCTGCCTTCGAACAGGATCTTCGTGGCGTGTGCGCCCGTCTCGACGCGCAGATTTGTGCGCTTGCCCACGTGGGGATCGAGATAAGCGCGCGCTGCGCTCCAGCGCTCGCCATTGTGCTGCGTCACCTGGTAACCGCCGAGCCCTTCATGATCCTCGGCATTGAAGTCCTCGCGGATGCGAAACTGCGCCTCGCGCGCGGCCTGATGGAACACGTCATGGATCGGGTTTTCGGAGCGCAGCCTGTTGACATGCAGCGGGCCGCCCTTGCCGTGATACTCGCCGTCGAAATCGACGTTGTTCTCCGAGCGTTTGAAGTAGGGCAGCACGTCGGCATAGGACCAGCCGGTGTTGCCGAGCGAGGCCCAGTGGTCGTAGTCCCATTTGTGGCCGCGGATGTAGACCATGGCGTTGATCGCCGAGGAGCCGCCGAGGCCCTTGCCGCGCGGCTGATAGCCGATGCGGCCGTTCAATCCCTTCTGCGGTACGGTATCGAAGGCCCAGTTGGCCGTTTTGTAGGGCAGGGCAAGCCCGAATGGCGTGGTGATTCGCCAGGTGTCGTTCCGTCCGCCTGCATCGAGCAGCGCCACGGACGTCGCCGCATCCTCCGACAGCCGGCCCGCGACGGTGCAGCCGCCCGAGCCCGCGCCCACGACGACGAAATCGAATGTGTCAGTCAATGTTTCCCCCTGCATTTCTTTTTCGTCATTGCGAGCGCAGCGAAGCAATCCAGGCTGTCACCGCGGAGGGACTCTGGATTGCTTCGTTGCGCTCGCAATGACGGCTTTGACGAGCTACGACATGAACCGCATCAACTTCTCCAGCCGCGCGATCTTGCCGCCATAGGGCGGATAGAGATCTGCGAGGCGGTTGAACCGGGAGCGGTAGAACACCGGCTTCAGCTTGCTGAACGTCTTGAAGCCCCATTCGCCGTGATAGGCGCCGGTGCCGGACGCGCCGACGCCGCCCATCGGCTGGTTGATCTGCGCGAAATGAAACAGGCAGTCGTTGATCGTGACGCCGCCGGAAACGGTGCGCGCCAGCACCGCGTCGCGCGCGCTCTGGTCGCTGCCGAACCAGTACAGCGCCAGCGGCCGGTCGCGGGCGTTGACGAAAGCAATCGCCTCCGCCGGCTCGCGATAACCCAGCACCGGCAGCACGGGCCCAAAGATCTCCTCCTGCATCGCCGCCATTGCTTCGCTCGCGCCGACGATCAGCGTCGGCGGAAATTTGCGATGCGCCTTCCAGTTGGGATCATCGGGCTTTGCCGGTTGCAGGATTTTTGCGCCGCGCTGCGCCGCATCCGCGACCAGACCTTCTAGCCGGGCATAGTGCCGGTCGGAGATGATCGAGGTGTAATCCTTGTTGGCGGGATCGGTGCCGAACATGCGCCGCATCTGCGCGCGCACCTTCTCGGCGAAGGCCTGCAACGAAACCTCCGGCACCAACACATAGTCCGGCGCGATGCAGGTCTGCCCGGCATTGAGCAGCTTTCCGTAGGCGATGCGCTCGGCCGCCTCGTCGAGATCGGCCGAGGCGTCGACGATCGCGGGCGATTTGCCGCCCAGCTCGAGCGTGACCGGCGTCAGATTGCGCCCGGCGACCTCCGCGACCAGCCGGCCAACCCGCGTCGAGCCGGTGAAGACCAGATGATCGAACGGCAGGTTCGCAAAGCCCTTGGCGATCTCGTCCTCGACGCCGGTGACGAACACCTCCGTTGCATCGAATCGCTGCCCGACCGTCTCCTTGAGCCGCGCCGAGAAGTGCGGGACCAGCTCGCTCGGCTTGATGATGACGCGGTTGCCTGCGGCAATGGCGCCGATCGCGGGCGCGAGCGTCAGCTGGAGCGGGTAATTCCACGGCGCGATGATGCCGACGACGCCGAGCGGCTGCGGCATCAGGCGGTTGCGCGCCGGCAGGAATTGCAGCGCGGTCGCGACGCGCTGCGGCGCCATCCAGGTCTTCAGGTGCTTCGTGGCATGCCGGATCTCCGAGAACACCAGCATGGTCTCCGCGATGGTGGTCTCGACCGCGCAGCGGTGGCCGAAATCGGCCGAGATCGCCTGCCGGAAGCGCTCCTCGTTGTCGGCGACCACGGCGCGCAGCCGCGCCAGCCGGTCGAGCCGCTGGGCAAGGTCGGGCGCCGGCTCGTTCCGAGTCCGCGCGACCATGGCATGGAAGCCATCCTCCAGCGCCCGCAGCGGGGCGCTCGTCAGGGATTTGTCCACGGCGTTCCTCCCTCGTCCGGCGTTTCCGCCTTGCTCTCGTTGCCGCAAAGCTGGCCCTTTGTGGAACTTCTGGCAAGACCACGGCAAAGGGACCGGAAATCGGTTGATCCGCCTGTCATAAAGTCGAAAAAAACGTTCCCGCGGCCCTTTCCAAAGCCAGCCCGCCTTGATACATACGCCCCGCACCCGACGGGCTTTGCCCCGGGTCGCCTTCCAAGGAAGCCTTTGGGACGGAACAAGCAAGCCACGCGAACAGCGCGGCCCTCAATCCACCGTCCCCGGGATTTAACCGAAGGCGTGCAAGTGTTTAACGCGGGGTGGAGCAGCCCGGTAGCTCGTCAGGCTCATAACCTGAAGGTCATAGGTTCAAATCCTATCCCCGCAACCAAATTCGGTTTGACCGGATCCGATACGAAAATGGCCCGCGATGAGCGGGCCATTTCTGTTTTGGGCACGGCATTGGCGATTGCTCAGCCCTGCGAAGGGGCGCGCCACTCAACGCAAGCCAAGTGAAACGAGCGAAGGGCGATGAGTTGAGCGGACTGCGCTCCCGCCCCACTCAGGGTGGCCGCAGGCACGATCCTGCCCGACAGATCAAATAAATCCCTCAGCCAAAACAAGGACATCGCTACTGTGCATGGGGTTGTTTTCACCGTTTTGAAGCGCTGCCCTTCGCGTCACGCCAGGAACGCTCTGAACCGGCGCAACGCGATCACGAAGAAGATGCTGCCGATCACGGCGAGCGCGAGGAGTTGCGGCCAGACCGCCTCCAGGCCCGCGCCGCGAAACAGGATCGCCTGCGCCAGCATCACGAAATGCGTGTTGGGCGCCGCCAGCATGATGTCCTGGACGAATTGCGGCATGCTCTCCCGCGGCGTCATGCTGCCCGACAGGGTTTGCAGCGGCAGCAGGGTCATGATCAGCAGCAGTCCGAACTGCGGCATCGATCCGGCGACGGTGGCGAGGAAGATGCCCATGCTGGTGGTGGCGAACAGCTGCAGCGCCGCGCCGACCAGGAACAGCGCCAGCGAGCCGTCGATGGTGACCGCCAGCCAGCCCTTGACGACGAAGGCGATCGACAGCGCCGAGGCGAGCAGCACCACCGCTCCCATCGACCAGACCTTGCTCACCATGATCTCCAGCGGCGTGACCGGCATCACCAGCAGATGCTCGATCGTGCCGTGCTCGCGCTCGCGGATCAGCGCCGCGCCGGTCAGGATGATCGAGAGCATGGTGATCGAGGTGATCACGTGATCGATGGCGCCGAACCACGACTTCTTCAGTTCCGGGTTGAACCTCGCCCGCAGGGTGAGCTCGATCGGCGGGGTCTGCGCATTGCGCGTCCGCGCCAGGAACTCGGCGATTTCCGCGCTGACGATCTGCTCGATATAGCCGCCGCCGTTGAACGCCTGCGAAATCCGCGTTGCGTCGATGTTGAGCTGAATCGCCGGCGACTTCCGTGCCAGCAGGTCGCGCTGGAATTCCGGCGGAATGTTCAGCGCAAACGTGTCGAGCCCCGCGTCCATCCGCCGGTCCATTTCATATTGCGAGATCAGGCGCGGCGCGGAAAAGTACGGCGGCGTGAAGGCCAGTTCGATGCGGCTGGAAACCGGGGAACGGTCCTCGTCGACGATGGCGATCGCGGCGCGGTTCAGGGTTTCCGGCAGCGCCTTGGCCCCGGCATAGATTGCGAGCGTGAAGGAATAGACGATCAGCACGAGCAGCATGGGGTCGCGCACCAGGCCGCGCAATTCCTTGATGCCGAGTTGAAACACGTTGTCGAAGCGCATGGTCAACGGGCCTGTTTCTTCAGCAGCATTGCGCCGGCCGCCATCAGCACGGGCACCATGATGGCGAGCGCCAGCAGATCGTTGTGGAGGGTGTCGAAGCCGAGGCCCTTGGAGAAGGTGCCGCGCGAGATCGTGACGAAGTAGGTGGTGGGATAGAGCCGCCCGATCGCGGCCCCCAGGCCCTGGAGCGACGAGACCGGATCAATCAGGCCGGAATACTGGATGGCCGGTATCAGCGTGATCAGCACGGTGCCGAACAAGGCCGCGATCTGGCTGTTCATGAAGGCCGAGATCACCAGCCCCAAGCCGGTCGTGGCCGTGACGTAGAGCAGCGCGGCCAGCGCATAGGTCGGAAAGCTCCCGGTGAAAGGCACGCGGAAGACGGCGAGGGCAAAGCCGACGAGGAGGAGAAAGTTTCCGAATGCCAGCACGACATAGGGCAGCTGGGTGCCGAGCAGGAACTCCAGCCGTGTCACCGGCGTCACGTAGAAATTGACGATCGATCCGAGCTCCTTCTCGCGCACAACAGCCAGTGCGGCGAGCACGGCAGGAATCATGACCAGCAGCAGCGGGATGATGCCCGGCGCCATGGCGACGACGCTGATTACATCAGGATTGTAGCGATAGCGCAGCTGGAGCTGGTAGGCGCCGGCGATGGCAGCATCGCCATAGAGCTCGCGGCCTTTCTGTGCGAGCCAGCTCGCGTGGATCGCCTGGGCGTAGGAGCGCAGCGTCTCGGCCCGCGTCGGATTGGCGCCGTCGACCCAGGCGCCGATCTCGACATGGCGGCCGCGGCTGACGTCGCGGCCGAAACCCGGCGGCAGCTCGATGGCGAGGCCGATCTCGCCGGCGCGCATGCGGCGGTCGAGATCGGCGTAGTCTGTGATCGGGGGCTTCTCGGTGAAATAGCGCGAGCCCGCGATCTGAAGGCTGTAGTCGCGGCTGATCGCGCTGTCGTCGCGGTCGAGCACGGCGAAGGTCAGATTCTCGACGTCCATGCTGATGCCGTAGCCGAGCACGAACAGCAGCAGCACGCTGCCGAGGATCGCGAGCGTGGCGCGGATCGGATCGCGCCGCAGCTCGAGCGTTTCGCGCCGGGAATAGGCGAGCATGCGCGTGGGATTGAATCTCGCGCCGTGCTTGCGCGGAAGCGCCGCGGTCTCCGCGGGCGCCGGCGATCCGACCGCAGGCGGTCCGGCTGAGTCCCCGGTGTCGGCGATCGCTGCCTCCAGGCAGGCAATGAAGGCCTCTTCCAGCGTGGCCGTGCCGTGCGCAGCCACGATGGCTGCGGGCGAGTCCGAGGTCAGCACCTTGCCGGCATGCATCAGCGAGATCCGGTCGCAGCGCTCCGCCTCGTTCATGAAATGAGTCGAGACGAAAATGGTGACGTTGTCCTTGCGGGAAAGCTCGGCCAGGATCTGCCAGAAGCGGTCGCGAGCGACGGGATCGACGCCGGAGGTCGGCTCGTCGAGGATGAGAATGTCCGGCGCATGGATCATGGCGACCGCCAGCGACAGCCGCTGCCGCAGCCCGAGCGGCAAGGCGTCGGGCAGGGCATCGACGACGTCGGCAAGATCGAACCGGGCGATCATCTCGCGGATGCGCGGCGCGATCGTGTCCGCCGGCAGATCGAACAGCCGCGCATGCAGATCCAGGTTCTGCGCAACCGTGAGCTCCGAATAGAGCGAGAAGCCCTGCGACATGTAGCCGATGCGCCGCCGCACCGACATGTCGCGGGCGTCGATGGTGTTGCCGAACAGCCGCGCGGTGCCTTCGCTGACGGGCAGGAGGCCGGTCAGCATCTTCATGGTCGTGGTCTTGCCGCAACCGTTCGAGCCGAGAAAGCCGAAGATCTCGCCCTTCCTGATGCGGAAGCTGACGTCGTCGACGGCAACGAAGCCGTTGAACCGTCGGGTCAGGTGGTCGGCTTCGATCGCGATCTCCTCGTGACCTTCGCCGCGCGGCGGGATGACGACATCGATATGGTTGCTGCGCTCCGTGTGGGGCAGGAGACGGATGAAGGCCTCATCGAGTGTATCGGCGCCGGTCTGCCGTTTGAGTTCAGCGGGCGTGCCGGTCGCCAGCACGCGGCCGGCGTTCATCGCGATCAGGAAATCAAACTGCGCAGCTTCTTCCATGTAGGCGGTCGAGACGATCACGCTCATGCCGGGCCGGCCGTCGCGGATCGAGGCGATCAGTTCCCAGAACTGGCGGCGCGACAGCGGATCGACGCCGGTGGTCGGCTCGTCCAGGATCAGGAGTTCGGGATCGTGGATCAGCGCGCAGCACAGGCCGACCTTCTGCTTCATGCCGCCGGAGAGTTTTGCCGCCGGCCGGTCGGCAAAGGGCGTGAGCCCGGTGTCGCGCAGCAGGCCGGCGATCCGCCTGTTCCGCTCCGCCTTGTCGTGTCCGAACAGGCGGCCGAAGAAATCGATGTTCTCGAACACCGACAGTGTCGGATACAGGTTCTTGCCGAGGCCCTGCGGCATGTAGGCGATGTCGGGGCAGACCATGCGGCGGTGGCGCGCGCTCGCCATGTCGCCGCCGAGCACGTGGATGCGCCCCTGCTGGATCTCGCGCGCGCCCGCGATCAGGGCGAGCAGGCTGGATTTGCCGACGCCGTCGGGGCCGATCACCCCGACCATGCAGCCGGACGGCAGGTCGAGCGTGATGGACTCGAGCGCCCGGGTCTTGCCGTAGCTCAGGCCCACGCCGTCCAGCTGCACCACGCTGCCGACGGCAGCCGGCGCTTCGGCTGCGGCAGTCGTGCTCATCGTGTCAGCTTGATTTTGAGGTTGTCGGGCCATTGCGCGGCCGGATCGAGCTGCACATAGGCCATGCCGGGCAGGCCGGTCTTCACATGCTCGATGTGCTGGCGCAGCAGATCGGGCGCGATATGCGCCTTGATGCGGAACATCAGCTTCTGGCGTTCCTCCTCGGTCTCGACCGTCTTGGGCGTGAACTGCGCGACGTCGGCGACGAAGCTGGCTTTGGCGGGAACCACATATTGCGGGATGGCGTCCAGCACGAGGCGAACCTCGGCACCGATCGCGACGCGGCCGGCATCGGCCGTCGGAAGGAAGAACGTCATGTAGACGTCGCCGAGATCGACCATGTTGAGGACGCGGCCCCCGCCAGCGAGCACCTCGCCGGGCTGGGACACGCGATACTGCACGCGACCGTCGCGCGGCGCCTTCAGCACGCTGTCGTTGAGGTCGGCGTTGATGCTTTCGATCGCGGCTTTGGCCGCGTCGACCGCGGCGCCGGCATCGATCACCAGGGCCCGCGCGGAGCTGATCGCAGCTTCCGATGCCGCCACCTGGGCCTGCGAAGCAGCGAGTGCCGCCTTCGCCGTGGCGTTGGCGGAGCGATCGTCGTCCAGGACCTGCTGGGACACCGCACTCGTCTTGATCAATTGTTCGGACCGGTCGAGCTTGCGGCTCGTGGTGTCGAGCTGGGCGATGCGCTGGTCGACCACGGCTTCGGCGGCCTTGCGTTCGGCCTCGCGCTGGTTCACCAGGCTCTTCGCGGTCTCCACATTGATCATGGCGCGCTGGAGCTGCGCTTCGGCCTGGCGGCGCTGGGCCTGCAGCTGCTCGGTGTCCATGCGTGCCAGAACCTGGCCCGCGCTGACGAAGTCGCCTTCGTTGACCAGGATCTCGCGGATTCGTCCCGGCGTCTTGGTGGCGATGTCGATCTCGACGGCCTCGATGCGGCCGTTGCCGCGGGCGAACCCCGGTGGCAGTGCGTTGGTGTCGCGGTGCTGCCAATAGTAATAGCCGCCGCCCGCGAGCAGGATGGCGAGCGCGGCGACAACGCGACCGGGTGTAAAGTTCATCTGTTCATAACGCCGTGCGGCGGCGCCCATTGTTGAGACACGAACGCCCGGCCGCAGATCGTGCGGAAGGGCTGACTCAACATTGCAGCGAACTCCGCATCGCAACTTGATGCAGATCAGCCCGCGGCGCGAGGCGTCCTGCCTCTATTTTGGGCCTGCGCTCATGACCGCTCGTCCGCCTCGAGCGGACGAGCGAGACTCGCTGAACGGATTACTATCGGCTCGATTCGGGCCGTCTCACTTCACCAACGGGCAGCCACCGTCCTTCAGCGGGCGGAACGCCTGGTCGGCGGGAACTTCGGCGAGCAGCTTGTAGTAATCCCACGGCCCCTTCGATTCCTCCGGTTTCTTCACCTGGAACAGGTACATGCTGTGCACCATGCGGCCGTCCTCGCGCAGGGTGCCATTGTCGGTGAAGGCGTCCCGCACCGGCAGCTCGCGCATCTTGGCCATCACGGTCTTGGTGTCGCGGGTGCCGGCGGCCTGCACCGCCTTGAGGTAATGCAGGGTCGCACTGTAGGTGGCGGCCTGGTTCATGGTCGGCATGCGCTTGACGCGCTCCAGGAAGCGCTTGCCGAAAGCGCGGGTCTTGTCGTTGAGGTCCCAATAGTAAGCCTCGGTGACGATCAGCCCTTGCGCAAGCTTGAGCCCGAGGCTGTGCACGTCGGAGATGAACATCACGATCGCAGCCAGGTTCTGGCCGCCGGCGACGATGCCGAACTCGCCGGCCTGCTTGATCGCGTTGATGGTGTCGCCGCCGCCATTCGCGAGGCCGATGATCTTGGCCTTGGAAGCCTGGGCCTGAAGCAGGAACGAGGAGAAGTCCGCCGTGTTGAGGGGATGCTTGACGCTGCCCAGCACCTTGCCGCCGGAGGCCTTCACGACGTCACCGGTGTCGCGCTCGACCGAATGGCCGAACAGGTAGTCCGCGGTCAGGAAGAACCAGGTGTCGCCGCCGTTCTTGACGATGGCGCTGCCGACGGTGTGCGCGTTGGCGTAGGTGTCGTAGGTCCAGTGCGCGGTGTAGGGCGAGCAGGATTTGCCGGTGATGTCGGAGCTCGCCGCATCCGTCACGATCATGATCTTCTCGTACTGCTTCGACAGCTCCATCACCGCGAGCGCGGTCGCCGATGTCGGCAGATCGATGATCATGTCGACGCCTTCGGTCTCCCACCATTTGCGCGCGATGGTGGAGGCGACGTCGGGTTTGTTGAGCACGTCGGCACTGAGCATCTCGATCGGCTTGCCGAACATCTGCCCGCCAAAGTCCTCGATCGCCATTTTGGTGGCCTCGACATTCCCCATGCCGCCGATGTCGGAATAGACGGACGAGAAGTCGGAGAGCACGCCGATCTTGAGCGGTGCCTGCTGGGCCGAGGTGGGGGTGATCAAGGCAGCCGACAGCAATCCGGCCGCAGACACGAGTGCCGCGATAGGTCTCATTGGATACGTTTCCTCTTATGCGGGGCTATTCTGTCCCTTTGTCCGACAAAGCTAGAACCACGTTCCGGCAGAGTCAATTTCTTGCGTCTGAGGCTCAAATGCGAGAGTTTGACGCATTCTCCGGACAGGCATACAGTTTGTCGGACAATCGCCAATGGAGTTTGATGTGCCTGTCGCTCCGCTGTTTCGCCCGATCGATGTTGCGCCCGCCTATCAGAAGGTCGCCGACGCCATCGAGCGCGAGATCGTCAATGGCCGCATCAAGCCGGGCGATCCCATCGGCACCGAGCACGATCTGGTCCGCCAGTTTGGCGTCAATCGCTCGACCATTCGCGAGGGCATCCGCGTGCTGGAGGAGGGCGGGCTGATCCGGCGCGATTCCTCGCGCCGCCTGCACGCCTGCCTGCCGCGCTACAGCAAGCTCGCGAGCCGCCTCAGCCGCGCGCTGGTCCTGCACGAGGTTACCTTCCGAGAACTGTACGAGGCCTCGATGACGCTGGAGGTCGCCAGCATCGAGGGCGCGGTGGAACGGGCGACGGAGGAGAACATCGCCGAGCTCGCCGGCAATCTCGCGCGCAGCGAGGCCGTCGTCGGCGATGCCGCGATGCTTGCCGAATGCGATGCCGAATTCCACGTTCTGGTCGCCAAGGCCTCGCAGAACCGCGTGCTCCAGCTCGCGCGCGAGCCGGCAGCGCAATTGTTCTATCCGACCACCGAGATGATCGTGACCGGTGTCGCCGAAGGCGGCCCGCGCCTCGTCGCGGCGCACCGCCATCTCATCGATGCGATCCGCCGCCGCGACCGCGAAGCCGGCGTGCTGTGGACGCGCCGGCACTTGCAGGACTGGCGACGCGGCTTCGAGAAGATCGCTTCTCTCGATCGCTCGGTCGAGCACATGTACATGGAGCACGCCCAGGCAACCCGGCGCCGATAGCGCAAGATTTCAAACGATAGATCCAACAAATAAAGACATCACATGGAGGAACACATGACCGGCGACACCGCAGCCATCATCTCGAAAGCGCGCGAGCATTCAATCGGCGATCTCTTGCGCCGCTCGGCGGGCCGGGAACCGAACAAGCTCGCGGCAAGCTGCGGCGACGTCAGCTGGACCTTTGCCGAGATGGATGCGATCTGCAACCGGCTCGGCCGCGGCCTGCTCGGCCTCGGCGTCAGGAAGGGCGACCGTGTCGCCGTGCTCTCGCGCAACTCGCACGCCTTCGCGGCGCTGCGCTTCGCGGTGGCGCGGATCGGCGCCGTGCTGGTGCCGATCAATTTCATGCTCAACCCGGACGAGATCAATTTCATCCTGAAGAGCTCCGGGGCAAGGCTGCTCGCGACCGGACCGGACTTCGTCGAGCAGGCTCGCGCGGCCAGCGCCCGGGATTGCGCGGTCGAGAAGATGATCTGGCTGCCGGGCGAGGATGTGGCGACGGCGCCTGCGGGCCTCACCACCTTCGATGATCTCCTGCATGCCGACGGCTCGTTCCTGGAGGCATCCGTCGACAGCCGGGACCTGGCGCAGATCGTCTACACCAGCGGCACGGAGTCGCTGCCCAAAGGCGCGATGCTGACCCATGAAGCCGTGATGTGGCAGTATGTCAGCTGCATCATCGATGGCGGCATGAGCGTGGAGGACAAGTTCCTGCACGCGCTGCCGCTCTATCATTGCGCCCAGCTCGACGTCTTCCTGGGACCGCAAATCTATCTCGGCGCCTCGGGCGTCATCACCGGCAAGCCGACCGCCGAGAACATCCTGACCCTGATCCAGGCCCACAGGATCACCTCGTTCTTCGCGCCGCCGACGATCTGGATCGCGATGCTGCGCTCGCCGAACTTCGACAAGACGGATCTGTCGACGCTTCAAAAAGGCTATTACGGCGCCTCGATCATGCCGGTGGAGGTGCTGCTCGAGCTCCAGCGCCGCCTGCCCAACGTCAAGTTCTGGAATTTCTACGGCCAGACCGAAATAGCGCCGCTCGCAACCGTGCTGCGGCCGGAGGACCAGCTGCGAAAGGCGGGCTCAGCTGGCAAGCCCGTGCTCAACGTCGAGACGCGCGTGGTCAACACGGCGATGGAGGACGTCAAGGTCGGCGAAGTCGGCGAGATCGTGCACCGCTCGCCGCATTTGCTCTCCGGCTATTACAACGATCCGGTGAAGACCGCGGCCGCATTTTCCGGCGGCTGGTTTCACTCGGGAGATCTCGCCACCGTCGACGACGAGGGCCACATCACTGTGGTCGATCGCGTCAAGGACATGATCAAGACCGGTGGCGAGAACGTCGCGAGCCGCGAGGTGGAGGAGATGGTCTACCGCATCCCCGCAGTGTCCGAGGTCGCCGTCGTCGGCCTGCCCGATCCGCGCTGGATCGAGGCGGTGACCGCGATCGTCGTGGTCAAGAGCGGCGAGACGCTGGACGAAGAGTCCGTCATCAAGCACTGCGCCGGCCAGATGGCACATTTCAAGGTGCCCAAGCGCGTCATCTTCGTCGACAGCCTGCCGAAGAATCCGAGCGGAAAGCTGCTCAAGCGCGAGCTGCGCCAACGCTTCGTCGGCGGCGAGACGCTCGACAAGGCGATCCAGAAGAATTTCGGGACCTGAGACGGAGCGATCGCCATGAAAGCCTGGCAGGTGACACGCGATTGGTCGATCGAGGGGATGGATCTGGTCGATCTGCCGGACCCGACGCCCGGCCCCGGCCAGGTCGCGGTGCGCATGCGGGCGGCGTCGCTGAACTATCGCGACCTGCTCACCGTGCAGGGCAAGGGCGGCGTTTCAAGATTGCCGCTCATTCCGTTCTCGGATGGTGCGGGCGAAGTGGTCGCGGTGGGCGATGGCGTGACCCGCGTCGCGGTCGGCGATCGGGTCTCTCCGATGTTCTTCCAATCATGGGGCGGCGGCCAGCCGCCGTTACGCGCTCGGCGGCACGCGGCCGGGCGTTCTGCAGGAGGTCATGGTGCTCGATGCCGAGGGCGTCAGCCACATCCCTCCGCATCTGTCGTTCCAGGAGGCCGCGACGCTGCCTTGCGCCGGGCTCACCGCCTGGCGCGCGTTGTTCGAGGAAGCGAAAGTGCAGCCCGGCGATACCGTGCTGGTGCAGGGCACCGGCGGCGTTTCGATCTTCGCGCTGCAATTCGCAAAGCTCGCCGGGGCGAGCGTGATCGTGACGTCGTCGAGCGACGAGAAGCTCGAACGTGCCCGGGCGCTCGGAGCCGACCACACCATCAACTACCGGTCAGTGCCGGAATGGGGCAAGGTCGCGGCTGAGTGGACCGGCGGCGGCGTCGACCACATCGTCGAGGTCGGCGGCAAGGATACGTTCTCGCAATCGCTGGAGGCCGCGCGCGTCGGCGGCACCATTCTGGTGATCGGCATACTCACGGGCGCATCGCAGCAGATCGCGATCTCGAGCCTGTTCGCCAAGAACCTGCACGTCATCGGCCTCTCCGTCGGGAGCCGCCGCATGTTCGAGGCCATGACGAGAGCGATCGGACGCAATGGGATGAGACCGGTGATCGATCGTGTGTTCAGCTTCGATGCCGTGCCGGACGCGATGCGGCTGATGCAGCACGGCGGCCATTTCGGCAAGATCGTGGTCGAGTTCGCCTAGTTGGTCCCGCCGGACAGCTTGCGGACATCGTCGGGCGTCTGCCCGAAGCGGCGGCGAAACGCGCGGTGGAAGTAGGAGACGTCGTGGAAGCCCGCGAGATGCGCTATCTCGATGATCTTGCGCATGCGCATGGCGGGATTTCGCAGCAGCCGGTCGGCGCGGAGCAGCCGCTGCTCCAGTACGAAGCTGCTATAGGTGATGCCGGCCCGCTCGAATAGCAGCTGGATGGTGCGCGGGCTGATCCGGTGAGCGGCCGACAGGCCGGTGAGCGACAGCGCGGGGCTGGCCAGTTGGGCCAGGATGTCGGCCTTCAGGGTTTCGAGGCGGGCCGCAGCAAGTCCGCGCGCGCGAGCTTCCTCCGCGACGTCGCCGCGGGCTCCGATCATCAGCACAGCGAGATCGAACAAATGCTGCGAGACCGCGTCCAGCTCCGCGGCCGCGAGCTTGTCGGCATACATATGCGCGAGGTCGTAATAGCGGAGGTACATCGACGTGATCGGATTGGCGCCGGGGATTGAACCTGCAATCAGGTCCTCGGCATTCGGGCACGCGCGCAGCAGGGCCTTGCGCGGCAGCAGCGCGGTCTTGAAATTGCCATGCCCGATCTGGGTGATCTGGGCGCCCTTGATCGAGGGGTCGCCGATCGTGACGTCGCCTGCGGCAACCTCCAGCGCACGATGTCCCATGGCTCCGCTGAGTGCCGAATTGGGCGACATCGTAATCACCAATTCGTCGTTGGTCCCCAACGACACGAAAGAGATCGGCGAGCCGAAGGAGGCCGAGAGCCTGAGGCGGGGCAGAATGGCCGGCGCAATGGTCCGGTGAACCCGCCCGTCGCCCACCGGCACGAAATCGACGTTCGCCACCTGACGGCAAAACTGCTCGCGCCATCGTTCATAGGCCGGACCGTTCGGGTCGCCGTCGAATGAGAGTTGAGGCTGGATCATCGGTCGGGTGACAAACGTTCGTCGGTCATCTGTCGCAGATTGTATTTCCGTACGGCGAACTGCGGCAACCAGAAAGGCCCGGGATTGCGCGAAAAGCCACCCGCAACTGCGCAATGGGCCAGCGACCGGGTGCCGCAGCCAAGTGCCCTCGGATCGCGCCAGGCGATGCCCCAACTTGCCGGCTTTCCGCCCGACGGATCGGTCTCGATCGGCAGTCTGCGCCGTGACGTCGGTGCTGTGCGCTGAAGCTCAAGACTTCTTCGCTGTCGCCCCGAAGGCCAGCCAAAGAGCGATCGACGCGAGCCCGGAGCCGCCGAGCACCTGCATCGGTACGACGCCCCACCATCCCGTGACGAAAAAGGCGAGCACGCCGCGGATCGGCAGGAACATGGCGCTCGCCGCGTTGGTTCCAACCGCTGCTGCCGGTCATCGATCTTGCCGGGCGCTTGCCTGCAATGTCATCCTGCGTTCTTCCAACGGAGCGGGAGTTATGTCTCTCTGGACCTGCGAAACCTGCGGCGCTCAATTTCCCTCACGCGGAGCACCGCCCGGCTCCTGCCCGATTTGCGAGGACGAGCGGCAATTCGTGAACTGGAAGGGGCAGACCTTTCTGACGCGCGAGGAGCTCGCGCGGACGCACCAGGTCGTGGGACGAGACGATCTCGGCCTCACCGGCATCGGGATGGAGCCGAGCTTTGCCATCGGGCAGCGCGCACTGCTGGTGCCTCAAGACGACGGCTGCGTGATGTGGGATTGCATTCCACTCGCATCCGATGAGGCCATCCAGTACGTCGCGGCACTCGGCGGGTTGAAGGCCATCGCGATCTCGCATCCGCATTACTACGGCGCGGTCGCCGACTGGAGCGACACGTTCGGCGGCGTACCGGTCTATCTGCATGCCGACGATCGCGCCTTCGTCACACGGCCTCATCCGGCGATTGTGCACTGGACCGGCGAAAGCCATCGCATCTCCGACGACGTGCTGCTGCTGCGCACCGGCGGCCACTTCCCGGGTGCCACCGTGCTGCACTATGCGCGCGGTGCGGAGGGCAAGGGCGCGCTGCTCACCGGGGACGTCGCCCAGGTGACGATGGACCGGCGCTTCGTCAGCTTCATGTATTCCTACCCGAACTACATGCCGCTCAACGCCGCCGCGGTACGGCGGATCGCGGCAGCGGTCGAGCCGTTCGCCTTCGACCGGATCTACGGAGCCTGGTGGGGCCGCAACATCGCCGCGGGCGCCAAGGCCGCCTTTGCGGCGTCGGTGGCGCGCTATCTGTCCGCCATCGCCTGAGCGGGTGTACGGATCGGATTTATCTTGCCGGCTTCTAATAACTGTACTAAAAGTACAATTATAAATCTGATGCAACGACGCATCGGCGGGGGCCGGCATGATCGATGCATCGCGCAAGCCACAGGGGTTTTGCGACCTCCGTGACGGGAGCTGTATGCATGACGGCGCAGCGTGACTATGAGGTTTTCGAAGCCGGCGACGTCTTGCTCCAGTGCGGGACCGTCTTTCCCTCGCTGAAGCTCGCCTACAAGACCTATGGCGAGCTGAATGCGGCCAGGGACAACGTCATCCTCTATCCGACCTCGTTCAGCGCGCAGCACATTGATACTGAATGGCTGATCGGGCCGGACCGCGTACTCGATCCCACGCGTTATTTCATCATCATCCCGAACCTGTTCGGCAACGGCCTGTCGTCCTCGCCCTCGAATACGCCCGCGCCCTTCCCCGAGGTGACCTATCACGATGCCATCGCGGTTCAGCACCGGCTGCTCATTGAGCGCTTCGGCATCTCGAAGCTGGCCCTGGTCTATGGCTGGTCGATGGGCGGGATGCAGGCCTATCACTGGGCGGCGCTGCACCCTGACATGGTCGCGCACGCCTCGGTCGTCTGCGGCAGCGCCCGTTGTGCACCCTACAACTACGTGTTCCTGGAAAGCGTGAAGGCCGCGCTCACTGCCGACCCTGCCTTTCGCGATGGCCGCTTCGCCGAAAAGCCCGTCGCCGGCTATCGCGCCATGGGGCGCGTCTATGCCGGCTGGGCGATGTCGCACGGCTTCTATCGTGACGAGCTCTGGCGTGAGGTCGGCTTCACCTCGCTCGAGGACTATCTCGTCCGTGCCTGGGACGCGACATTTGCGCGGCGCGACGCCAACGACCTCCTGGCGCAGATCGGGATCTGGCAGAATGGCGACGTCAGCCGCTGCCCGACATTCGCGGGTGATTTCGATCGGGCGCTGGGGGCGATCAAGGCTCACATGCTGCTGATGCCGGGCGCGACCGATCGCTATTTCGACGTTCGCGACAACGAGGACGAACTCGGCCGGCTGGTGAACGCCAAATCCGCCGTGCTGCATCCGATCCCGTCGCCGCATGGGCATCGCGCCGGCAACCCCGTCAACAATCCGCGCGACCTGGCCTTCATCAAGGCCGAGATCGCCGAGCTTCTCCGCAAGTAGGCCAGGCAATCCATCATGAGCGACGCAACCGTTTCAGACAACAGCCATCGCCTCAAGCCGCTGACGCCGGCCATGCTGCGCGAATTGTCGGTTCGCTCCGACCCCAGGGGTGCGGCGCAGAGCCTCGGTCATTACGGCGTGATCTTGCTGGTCGGCGCCCTGATCTGGAAGGTTGCGTCGACATGGGGCGTGCTCTGGGCGCTGCCGCTGATGGTGGTGCAGGGCTATGTCGTCGCCTTCCTGTTCATGGCGGTGCACGAGACCGCGCACAAGACCGCGTTCAAGAGTCGCTCCCTCAATCTCGTCGTCGGCCATCTGTCGGCCTTCCTCATCGGACTGCCCTACGAATATTACTGCCTGTTTCATTGGGACCACCACCGCTACACCCAGGATCCGGAGAAAGACCCGGAGCTGATCGTCGGCGTGAAGCCGACCTCCGACACGCAGCTCGCGCTCGCCTATAGCGGCCTGCTTCAGGTGGCCGGCCGGCTGCGGCTGATGCTCGGCCATGCGGTCAGCGGCAAGGTCACCGTGCCCTGGATCCCCGAGAGCAAGCGCGCCGCCGTCGTGGCGGAGGCGCGAATCTATACCGCGCTCTATGCACTGCTGCTCGCGCTCTCACTCTGGCTTTCCTCGGCGCTGCTGCTCTGGGTCTGGGTCGTGCCGCTGATGATCGGGCAGCTCTTCCTGCGGCCCTACCTCTATGCCGAGCATACCGGCTGCGACCGCACCCGCAGCGCCTTCCACAACACCCGCACGACGTACACGGGCGCGTTCGTCAAATGGTTCGCGTGGAACATGCCCTATCATGTCGAGCACCACGCCTATCCCTCGATCCCCTTTCACGCGCTGCCGAAGCTGAACGAGATCGTCGATGGCGAGATCGTCCATCGCGGCCGCGGCTATATCAGAACGACGCGCGAGACCTGGGCTTGGTTTCGCCGGCAGCGGCCGGCCGGCTAGTCGCGCGCACCTCTCCCGCACGCGCTTGCCAGCTCCCGATAGAAAGCTTCATGACACGTTCATCACACGCGCACATCGGACGCGTCATTCCAATACCGTTTCGCCAGACGGCCGCGAAGTGATCAAAATAATCTATTAAAATCAAAGGTTTGGATGGCTACGAAACGTGGCTAACAAATGCTTCCCGATAGGGAAAGTTTTAGCCGTCTTGTATTCACGACCAAGCGAGGCCGCCGCTCTAGCGTGCAAGCCATCAAGGGAGATTGATGATGAGCGCGACGAGAGGCCGTCTTCTTGTGGTCGACGACGACCTGGTGCAGCGGGTTTTGATCAGCAAGATCGGCTCGAAGCTCGGATACGATTCCGTCGTTGTTCCGTCGTACGAGGCTGCAACCGAGCTTCTGGCGCGTGAAGCCTTCGACGTCATGGCGCTGGACCTGTCGCTCGGCGAGCGGGACGGGGTGGAGCTGTTGCGCTTCGTCGCGGAGCGAAACCTCCGCGCGATGGCGATCGTGATCATCAGCGGCTGCGATGATCGCATCATGAAGGCGACGCGCCGGGTCGCCACCGGGCTGAAGCTGCATCTCGGCGGG
>NZ_LSIC01000077.1 GCF_001556045.1 Bradyrhizobium sp. CCH5-F6 | reverse complement strand
CTCAAATGTCACCGGGACTCTACTCATCGGTGGATGAAAGTTGGGGCTCAGGTCAGTGGCCGTCGCCGATCTCCGGCCGGATCTAGCTGCCGCCGCAGCGCAGAAGTTCGGCATCTCGCGGGTCTATGGCACGCATCGGGATCTGCTTGCCGACAGCGACGTGTCGGCCGTGGTCGTCGTGACGAAGCGGCGCGCGACCGGGCCGATCGTCCTGGACGCGTTGAACAGCGGCCGCCATGTGCTGTCGGAAAAGCCGATGGCCTACACGACGGTTCAGGCCAAGACTCTGGTCGAAGCCGCCAGGCGACAGGACCTCATCTACAGCATCGGCTATATGAAACGACACGACGCCGGCGTGGCACGCGCGCTGGCCGAGCTGGCGCGCATCCGCGCGGACCAGTCGCTCGGACGCATCGTCGCCGCGCGAGGCTGGTGCTTCGGCGGCGACACGGGCCGGGCGCAGGACAATTTCGTGATGACCGGCGAAGCGCGTCCCGACGGGCTCGAACTCTGGGAGGATGGTCCCGACTGGATGCCGCGCGCGATGCGCCCCGGCTACGACAATTTTCTGAATGTCTTCAGCCATATCATCAATCTGGCGCGCTACCTGCTCGGATCGTCGCCAGCGGTCGCCGAAAGCTCTGTCGAGACATCGGGAGCCGCGCGCATCACCCTCGACTTCGACGGCATCGCTTGCACACTGGATCTCGTGAACGGGTCCGAAGGCGCCTGGCGCGAGGGGCTGACGATCGATTTTGAGCGCGGCGCGGTGACGTTGAAATTGCCTCCGCCCTTTGCCGAGCAGGAGGCGGAGGTCATCCTCGATCGCGATGGGCACAGCACGCGGCTGACGGGTGAAGCGAGCTGGGCATTTCGGCGCCAGGCCGACGCCTTCGTTCTCGATATTGCCGAACGACGCAAGCCCCTTACTTCCGGCGAGGACTCGGTAACCGACATCGCGGTTGCAGAGGCGGTCTGGAAGCGGCGAATTAGCGACCAGGCGTGACACTCTTGCTCGCGGCTTCGAGCGGCAGGACGCCCGCAATTGGGCCCAACTTGATCGTGACCTGCGCAAGCTGAGCCAGAAGCTCTGCAACATCGCAGCGCGCCAGCAACCGGCACACGTAGTACTTCCGGACCAAGGTCTGGTTCGGCGCGGCTCCAGGGCCCGGCTGCAACAAGATCGTCGCCTGCGGCCCCGAGGGGTCGAAGTGACGGAATGCACTTCCCGGAGCTTTCCGCGCCTCGTCCATCCCACGGAGGATGTCGGGCCGCTCGGCACGCAAGGCAAATCCGAAGAAGGGTTGATTGCCCCAGGCAAGGCGAAGCATGCCGGTGACTTCGGCGAGGCCGAACGGCACATGCCGAGACGGGTAGTCGAAGAAGCCGTCATCGAGCGCATAAACCGTCGCAGCCGGCTGCACACGGCCGGCAAGGTCGCGTGCCAAGGCCTGCTGCTTCAGGGTTCTCGCCTGCATGAAGACGTAGTCGTTCCACAGCATGCCGATCGACACGATCAAGCCCACTCCGAACATGACGGCAAAGGCGGCGCGTGGGGTGGTCCAACGTTCGGCCAGTCGCTTGAACCCGAGCAGTGCGAGCGCCAACGGCACGCCGAACATCAGCAGATGACGGCTCTCGTAGAAATGCGTGGAAGATGGCCGCAGGCCGGCGATCAGATAGGGCGATGACAATGCCAGAAACAAAACCATCGCGAGCGCAAGCGGCATGGCGATCGCGCCTCTGGACGCGGTCGGCTTCGTGTCCGGACGCAGCTGCAGCAAGACGATGCCGACGAGGACCGCAGACGCGATGAAGAGCGCCGGGACCTGGATCGCAGCGCGAATCGCGTGGGTCGCCACGTCCCTGTAGCCCGTGAGGAAGAACGCCCACCACCCCCTAGCCAATTCGCCGAGCGTCGGCAGATGGGCGTCATAGTGCTGTGCGTAGACGCCTATCCGCTTGAACCAGACATTGAGCGTGCCCCAATAGACCAGAGGAAGCACCATCAATTCCGGATAGCGCAGGACGCAGCGCCAGGCTGCGAGCCATGTACGGCGAGCCAAGCCCTGCGCCGCGTCACCCCCCCGCCATATCGCAACGAACAGGCCGAGCACCACGAAGGCATAGAGCACGATTGTCGAGTTGAGCGCGAAGCTCAGCAGGAAGACAAACGCGGCGGCCACGCGAAGCAGCGCGCGCCGCAGGCCGCGTGCGCGGAAGGCGAGCGTCAACAGCCATGCACCGATGAACAGAAGCCCAAGGCTGAAGACGTAGACCGCGTTGGCCTTGCCCGCCCACAGCTGATAGCCGGGATAGGTCCAGACGATCAGCGCGAAGCCGACCGCCTCGGCGCGGTCGAGCAGATCGAGCCGTATCGCCGTCAGCATCAGACACACCGCGCCGAGCACAATTCCGGCGATCGCCAGCGATACCATCACGACAACCGGAGTCCCTGTCCAGTTCGCGAACGTGTCGTAGCCGTAGAAGATCGGATGGCCGGCGCCGTTCAGCAGGAAATCAATGTCGACGAGATAGTCAGGACGCGGCTTGAGCACCAGCCAATCGTCCATGAAGAGGCCGTCGTTCAGGAGCATCGGCGCGTGCGCAACGAGCAACGCGACGATCAGAACAGCTATCGCGCGCAGCAACGGGGGCAAGCTCGGACGGGAAAGGGAGGACATCGCCGGCAAGGATTCGCACGCCCGTGTGACGACCGCAAGTGCGGGACGTCGGGCTCCCTTGACCACAAAAATGCGACCTCCTATAGACTTTCATTCTGGCTGGGCCTGAGAGGCGTCCGGGACGTTTGCCGCAATGAACCTGCTACCGGGCCCGGCGCAAGCCGCTGCGATTGGTCTCAGCATCGCCTTTCCACTGCTATTGCTGTGTTACGCGCGCATTGCCGCCACAGGCGGATCCGGCCGCCGCTTTCGGCTGGGCTGCGTCAGCGTCATCGTGCTCTTCGCGATCGCGTGTCTGGCACTTCCAGGTCAACGCCACGTCGGCGACGTGATTGGCGGTCTGCTGCTATTGGGAACGGCGATGATGTTCTGCTACATCCTGTTCAGCCTGCTGGCGTGGGGCTTCACGCTGACGCTGCTCACGGCACTCGTCCAGGCTGAACGTCCCCTCACCCTTGAGCAATGGGCCGAGGCCTACATGCAGGGCGGAGATCTCGGCATGTTCACGCACAACCGCCTGAAGCTCCTGGTCGGCGCGGGGATGGTGATCACGGCGGGCGGCACGCTGGCCCCGACGGCCAAGGGGGTAGCGGTCGCGCGTCTCGTCAAGCTCGTTCGCCTGTCGACGGGTCTTGGGTGAGCGGCACGATGTCCTTCGCGATCGGATTCGTCGCCGTGGTCGTCTTCGTCCTGCTGGCGCCTGCCTTGCAGCTCATGGCCCGCGCTCGCGCATGGCCGCTAGGCCCCGTGACCCTGCTCGCGATCGCCGCCGTTGTCTCGCATAGTCTGGGCGTGATGCTCGGAATCTTCGTCGTCCCGCGATTTCAATATTGGGACGCCGCGTCGATTTTCGGATTTTGCGTTATGGCTTACGTTTTCGCCTTTGGCGCAGTGTATAAGTCGGTTTCGCTGGACATCCTGCTCAGCCTCGTCGACCGGCCCGGTCGGAGGGCGCCGCTTTCGGACATCATCGAACGGCAGGTTCCAGATCTGTTCCGGGGACGGATTGGGAACCTGGTCGACGGAGGCTTGGTCGAACCCGTCGATTCGCACTACGTGGCCACCGCGGCGGGCCGGAATTTAGCAGGCCGCGTCGGATGGCTGCGCCGCGCCTTCGGCATTGGCGATACCAGCCTGTATGATTTTCCCGACTAGTTGCGCGGAACACACACATCGCCGGTTTCGTGTGGACCACAGCTGCAGGCCACATTGTTCGGCCGGCTCAGATGACCTAGAGTTGCGCCGGGGCTCCACCAGTAAGAGTGGCCGACAACAGGCGGCATGAGATGACACCTTCCAGGGCGGCAAAACGGCTTACGATCGTCATCCCTGCGCTGAACGAGCAGGACAAGATCGCCGACACCATCGACGGTGTTCTGCCGCTCGCCCGCGAGCTGCTCGACGATTTCGAGATAATCCTGATCGACGACGGCAGCACCGACGCCACCGGCGCGATCATGGACGAGTTCGCTGCCGGCGAGCCGCGCATCATCGTGCATCACAACGCCGAACGGCGCGGTGTCGGTGCCGGCTTCGAATACGCGCTGTCGCGCGCGAAATTCGATGCGATCACGCTGATTCCCGGCGATCACGCCTTCCAGAACGACGGTATTGCCCGGATGTTCAAGGCGGCGGGCGCCGCCGACATCGTGATTACCTATCGCGACAACCAGTCGGACCGCTCGGTCAATCGCTCCATCCAGTCGCATTCGCTGCGGTTCATCCTGAACTGCCTGTTCGGCTTCTGGCTGTCCGACTACCACAGCATGATCGTCTACCCCGTGAAATGGCTGCGCCAGATTGCGGTCAAGGCCGACGGCTACGGCTATCAGATCTGCGCGTTGATCTCGCTGCTCCAGCTCGGCCTTACCTATGTCCAGGTGCCCGTGAGCTTGAACGCGGAGCTGAAGGGCTCCTCACGTGCGCTGCGGCTGCGCACCTATTTCGAGCTCGGCGGAACCATCGTCTCGCTGCTGCGCCGCGTTCCCATCCGAAACGTCGATCTCAGGCAAATTCCCGCCGACGCGGAACGAACCCCCGCGCTCTGACGCATCGCGGACCCCTGGCTCAAGGCGTCCAGCGGTTTTGGCTGGCTTTTGGGCGATTCCCACGGGACGGCTCGTCCCTATCCCGCCAGCACTAATCTAAGTGATTGAATTTACTGGCAGGAGTGGCAGGGCTCGAACCTGCGACCCCCGGTTTTGGAGACCGGTGCTCTACCAATTGAGCTACACTCCTACGAACCCGCGTCACCGCGGATCAGGCGCGCTTTCAAGCACAAGGGACGGCCGGTTTGCAAGGGTGAACCGCGCCGGCTTCGCTTGTTTGTGCCGGGGGTTCTGGGCCACAGTCCGTTGACGACAACGAGAAACAACCGGGAGTGCCCATGACCGCGACAGCGACCGCCACAGCCGCCCCACAGGCTACGACCGCGCTCCAGACCCCGCCTGTGCCGGAGGCGCGCCCCGAGACGCTCGGGCTGTCGCGCCCCCGTCTCCAGGCTCTGTCGGACGCCTTCAAGCGCGAGATCGACAAGGGAACCGTTCCCGGGGTCACCGTGCTGGTGGCCCGGCGCGGTCAGATCGGCTGGTTCGAGGCGCTCGGCAGGCAAAGCCCGGCGGGTGCCGCGCCGATGGCGCGCGACTCGATCTTCCGCATCTTCTCGATGACCAAGCCGATCGTCTCGGTCGGCATCATGGCGCTGGTCGAGGATGGCCACCTGCTCCTCGGCGACGCCGTCGCAAAATTCATCCCGGAATTTGCGAACCAGAAGGTCGGCGTCGTCAAGGACGGCAAGCTGGAACTGGTGTCGCCGATGCGGCCCATGACCGTGCAGGACCTGCTCCGCCACACCTCCGGCCTCACCTACGAGCACCAGGGCGACGGCCCCGTCCACAAGCTCTACCAGGAGTCCCGCGTCCGCAGCCGCAAGATCAGCAACGCCGAGCACGCCGCGCTGGTGGCGAGCTTTCCGCTGGTCTGCCAGCCCGGCGCGGAGTTCAACTACAGCCGCTCCACCGACATTCTGGGCCGCATCATCGAGGTCGTCAGCGGCAAGACGCTCGGCACGTTCCTCGCCGAGCGGGTCCTCGCGCCCTTGAAGATGGCCGAGACCGGCTTCTCGACCTCCGAGGCCAATGCCGGGCGCCTCGCCGAGCCGTTCGCGGCCGATCCCTGGACCGGCGACAAGGTCGCATTGTTCAACATGCTCGAGCAGCCGGTGATGGAGTCCGGTGGCGGCGGGCTGGTCTCGACCACGATGGACTATGCCCGCTTCTGCCTGATGCTGCGCAACGGCGGCGCGCTCGACGGCAACAGGATCATCGGCCGCAAGACGCTGGAGCTGATGGCCTCCGATCATCTTGAGCCGGGTGTTGCGATCAACGGCACCCTGCTCTCGCCCGGCCACGGCTTCGGCCTCGGCTTCGCCGTTCGCAAGGAGGCCGGCATCGCGCCCTTCCCCGGCAGCGTCGGCCAGTATTTCTGGAGCGGCATTGCCGGCACGTTCTTCTGGATCGATCCGAAGGAGGATTTGTTCGCGGTGTTCATGAGCCAGGGCCCAGGCCAGCGCGACTACACGCGGACGCTGGTGCGGGACCTGGTTTACGCTGCGGTGGAGTGAGACGGCGTCGATTAGACGCGGAGCTGCATCCACATTCTCGCTGTCATGCCCCGGCTTGACCGGGGCATCCAGGGCGGATTCAACCGTTCGTCGCAACACTTCAGCGAAGGAGGTTGCGATGGCGAG
>NZ_LSIC01000076.1 GCF_001556045.1 Bradyrhizobium sp. CCH5-F6 | reverse complement strand
GAATGGTGGGCGAGATCATCTCGGAATGCTGGGCGACATCGAGCGGAATCCGCAGATATGACTATGACCAAACATAGGCGACGATTGCCGCAACAGCGGCCGTTGCCAGGGTCGCAATCACATTGTCCTTCACTTTTGCGACGAACTGCACGAGCGGCGGCTTGAGAAGCTCTGTGAGGGCGGCAATGCGTCCCCTGGCGGCCTGCGCCGCCGTGCAGCGGATACTTTGCGGACCTTGAATTCGGAGTCTTCAGCTACTGTCATGCCCAACGCGGATCTCTCTGCGAATTTCCAACAAAAACCAGCGGGTGAATGTCGTGGGTCGACAGGGCTATCGACTTCTCCTAAGATGTAGCGGGAGTAAGTTCGCGGAGCCGGGTACGGGTGGGGCAGTGAACTTCCAGGTGACGGTTCTCAAGGTGCTGGTCAGCTATCCAGGCGGGTTCGCCGCCATGGCCGAACTCAAGCGCGATATGGCGATTCTGGCGACCAGCGGACGGGACTGGAGCGAGCGTACGAAACGATTGGCGGCCCGCGTGCCCGACCTGGATATCTTCTCCCAAGGTCTCATCGAGCGGATGAACGGCGGCTGGCGTGTCACTGATAAAGGACGCGCGGTTCTCGAGATCATGGAGGCTCGGCCTGCACCGGTCCAAGCAACGGAGGAGCCGACACCAACCACGACTTTGTCACCGATGTCTTCGATAGCTCCAACTCGACGCATGCGGAAACGAAGCCGACGCCAACGCGACGCTCTCCGGCGAAGACGAGCGATTGCGTCGTGATAAACCTAGCTAACCAGCGGTTTTCGTCTTTCGGGAGATAGGAATATATTCCATAATCTATGTTATGCAGAAATCGAGTTGGCATGAATATGTCGTCTCATAGCATGATGTTGTTCCATAACCTACAGAGTCCAAGGAAGCCGATCCAAAAGAGTCATGGCCTTGTCGCTAAAGAACAGACCATTGAATCGCGCCACCAGTTTACGTCTCACTCCGTCATTCTGGTTTACCTAACGCGCCAGACTGGCGAAACTGTCTGCTGGAACAAACGCTGATTCATCCCGGTATATTCAGCGAAGCGCTGCAGGATTCAAACGAACGATCGACCGCCTCGCGGCGCTTGGTCATGTCACAGCGCGAACGCGTGCTCGAAGGAATGATCCTCGACGCTTCGGATCGCCTTTACTACTGCTCGAACCGGCTTCGTCACGCGGCCTCTCGTCGCTCGATCAATTGGACGCCTTTCCACTTTCGGCCTTCGATCAATTCGCGGGCAACTTCCCGCGTCTCTCCTAGAACCGCCCGGGCGGCATCTGTCATCAGTTCTGCCGATAGCGAATAAAGATAGTTCGTTCGCGTGATGGGAGCGTCGCTGATGGAAAGGGCGCGCCACTTGCCCAACGTCTCGTCGGCCTCGTGCAATGCGGACATCGGCTTGATCGTGGCACCCATCCCTTCGCTCACGCATTGCATCAGAAGCGTCAGGGAATCGATTTCGACGCTCACGTTCGGCTTCATGTTCCGCTGTTCGAACTCCGCGACCACACGTCGGCGAAGGCCGTGAGAGCTGGTTGGCAGGATCAAGGGAATCTGGGCAAGTTCCGAAATCGAGACCGATTTTCGATTGTGGGGGATATAGCCGCTTTTTTCCGGGAAGATCACGAAGAGCTCTTCCTCCAGCAGGGGCTCGGCGCACAGCTTGGACGAGACGTCATTAGTAAATAGTATAGCGATGTCCAGTTGCCCAAGGCGGATCATCTGAGCGACATGACCGCTCATTCCTTCGACGACATTGAGCAGGATGCCGGGATATCTGTTCCGGATACGCTTCATCAGCGAAAGTCCGATGGCCCGCTGAGTAGTCGGTGGCAAACCCAAGGACACCATGCCTTGCAGGTCTGTGACATCCTTTCTCGCAATCGACAGCGCCTGGTCCATCTGACGCAGCATGAAGCGGGCATGATGATAGAGGGCCAGCCCGTTTTCCGTCGGGACGACGCCGCGCGAGGAGCGCTGAAGCAGCGGTTTCCCGACTTCGTCTTCAAGCTTGGCGACCTGCTGGCTCAGCGCCGGTTGGGCGACGAAAAGGCAGCGGGATGCTTTGGAGAGACTTCCACTTTCAACGATCTGAGCGAAATAGCGAAGCTGACGAAGGTCCATGGAAGCCTCATCCCCGAGGCGCCGCGAGTTGGCTATACGGCGCGCTTATAGCCATCAATGGAAAACCCTATTTTTGCGATTGTCAAACCTGCCCTAGCTTGCATCCGTGAACGAACAGGAAGGAGCACGGGGTGGTAACCATCGGCGCGCAGCGACTGTCGACCAGGGAATTACCCGCCTGCAGGCTCCTGATCGCCGGGAAATGGCAGTCTGGCGCGAGCGAAGTGGACGTCCTTGACAAGTTTCACAATCGTCCTGCGATGGTGGCGCAACTTCCAAGTGCCGAACAGGTTGGCGTGTGTGTGGAGGCTGCATTTTCGGCTTTCAAGGCCAATGCGCTCTCTCCTTATGAGCGAGGCGCCATTCTTGATCGTGCAGCGGCAAGGCTCGAGGCGCGTGCAGACCAGCTCGTCGAGGTGCTGCGTCAGGAGGCGGGATTTCCTCGGCGCGATGCGCTGGGCGAGGTGCAGCGATGTGCCGCGACGTTCCGGCTCTCCGCTGAGGAGGCGCGACGCCTCTCGGGTGACATGATTCCGCTGGAGTCGGCCGCAGGGCAGGTAGGTCGGATCGGATTTACGCTCAGAATGCCTCTTGGTGTGGTTTGCGCGATCACGCCGTTCAATGCACCCCTGAATACCGTTGCGCACAAAGTCTGCCCGGCGCTCGCGGCCGGCAATGCCGTAATTCTGAAACCGTCGCTCCATACGCCGATGACATCCTGCATTATGGCGGAGTGCCTGCTGGAGGCAGGCCTGCCGCCCGGTCTGCTGTCTGTCCTCCACGGCGATGCGGAGGTCGCGCAATGGTTGATCAACGAAAAGAATATTCATTTCTACGCGTTCACCGGCAGCACGCAGGTCGGTCGCGCGATACAGCAGCGCGTCGGTCTGCGCCGAACCCAGATGGAGCTGGGCTCCATCGCGCACTGCATTCTTTGCAATGATGCCGATCTGAATGTCGCCTTGCCGAAGGTCATAAACGCGAGCTATCGCAAGGCAGGTCAAGTCTGTACGTCGATCCAGGTGCTGCTCATCGACAGATCGCTCGTGGACAAGGTCGAGCACCGTCTGGCGGAACTCGTCGCCGCGCTGCCGTTCGGCGACCCGGCGAACGAAAATACCGTGGTGGGTCCGGTCATCAGCGAAGCGGCTGCGGTTCGAGTTGAATCCTGGATCGTACAAGCCGTGAAGAGCGGCGCGCGCCTTCTGGTCGGCGGCGGTCGCAGCGGCTCGGTTGTTCATCCGGCGCTGTTGGCCGACGTCTCGAAGGCAACACCGCTGGGCTGTCAGGAGGTTTTCGGACCTGTCCTGACGGTCGCGCCGTTCGACTCGTTCGACGAGGCGATCGAGCGAGTCAACGCGACCCCTTACGGTCTCGCGACCGGAATCTTCACGCAGCATATCGGGAATGCACTCGAGGCGGCGCGGAAGCTCCAGGTCGGAGGCGTACACATCAACGAAACTCCCAGCTCCCGCGTCGATCTCATGCCCTATGGTGGCTCGAAGGATAGCGGTTTTGGCCGGGAAGGCCCGTATTATGCGATCCGGGAGATGAGCGAAGAGCGCATGGTCACGATCCTGGCCTGATCGAGAAACGCAGCCGGAGAAGAACAAGAAATGAGCAAGATGAAGGGTGGCGAGGTCATCGCCGAGTATCTCGTCAAGCAGAAGGTGCCGTTCATTTTCGGCGTCTGCGGCCATGGCAATGTAGGCATTCTCGATGCGCTTTACCAGGTGCGGGACAAGATCAGCCTGATTTCGCCGCGGCACGAGCAGGCGGCGGGCCATATGGCTGACGCTTACTTTCGCGTCAAGCACAGTCCGGTCGCGACGTTGACGTCAACAGGTCCGGGCTCGGCGAATATCGTGATGCCGCTGATCACAGCCCTGTCGGACTCATCGGCGTTCATGGCAATCACGGCAAACGTGCCGACGTCGCAGGCCAATCGTGGACCCTTCCAGGAGCTCTACGCGCACAATCAGGCCGACTTTGCTCAGGTCATGCGGCCGGTGGTCAAGCGGACGTTCCAGCCCACGCGCGTCGACATGCTGCCCCTGGCGTTGCGCCAGGGCTTCGACACGATGGTGACCGGCAGGCCAGGCCCCGTGAACTTGGATATTCCATACAATGTCTTCCAGGAGGAGGATGACGTCGAACTGCCGGCGCCGTCACACGTGCACGGCGGGCATCGCCCCAATGCCAGCCCCGCGGATATTGCGAAGGCGCTCGACCTGCTGAGCGCTTCCAGGAAACCGGTTTTCTTTGTCGGGCAAGGGACGACGCTGTCCGAAGCCAGCCCCGAGATCACGGCGCTTCAGCAGAAATACGGCATCCCGGTTATCACGTCTCCGAATGGCATGGGTCTCGTGCCCTCCGGCGACCCGCTGACGCTGGGCTTTATCGGGCGCAACGGTGCCTATCCGGCCAATCAGGCCGGTCGTTTTGCCGATCTCGTGATCTGCATCGGAACGCGCTTCGACGACCGCTCGTCATCGTCATGGCACCCGGGCTATTCCTGGAATTTCCCGGAGACCAAGCTTATCCAGGCCGACATCGATCCCGCGGAGCTCGGGCGCAACTATCCGCCGACGCTCGGCGTCATCGCCGATGCCAAGACCTTCGCGGCGCAACTGCTCGACGGGATGGCCGAGCGGAAGGACATTCGGCGGGAGAACTTCGAGCCGTGGCGCGCCGAGGTTGCCGGTTGGCAGGCCGAATGGGACGCGTTCGTCCGTCCTCACTTCAAGGACGTGACGACGCCGATCCGGCCGGAATATGTGGTCGACGCGCTGACCGACATCCTGCCCGACGATGTGATCCTGTCGCTAGATTCCGGCGTGCATCACAATTGGTTCATGCAGTTCTGGAAGCCCCGCCGGGCGCAGAGCATGCTCAATAGCTGGGGCTATTCGTCGATGGGCTTCGGCGTGTGCGGCGTTCTCGGTGCGCACCTGGCGGCGCCCGACCGCACCTGTGTTGCGGTCGTCGGCGATGGCGGCTTCATGATGGCGCCCCATGTGGTTGCGACCGCGGTCGAGTATTCGCTGCCCTGCATCTGGATCGTGTGGAACAACTTCGCCTGGGGTGCGATCCGCGACATTCAATATGGAATGTTCGGAGGCAGGGAGCTCGGGACCGCCTTCTACAAGGGCAATCAGGGGCCCGGCGGCGAACGATACAATCCGGACTTCGCAGCGTGGGCGCGTGCCTGCGGCGCCGATGGCTACACGGTCACCAGGAGCGAGGATCTGCGCGGTGTCGTGGAAACGGCGATCAAGAATCGCCGACCTTGCGTCATCGATCTGCATGTCGATGCCGAGGTGCGTCCACCGTCCACGGGGACGTGGCAATTGCCGCCCGTGCCGTACAAGGAGCCGGTCTTCGGTAAACCGCAGCGGCTGATCTGAAGCAATAAGTCGATCAACAAGGGAGGAGAACGTTATGGGTTGGATGGATAGTGCTTGCCGGAAGCTGCTTGCCCGTTTGACGACTGCAGCAATCGCCAGCCTCGCGGCTGCAACTGGTGCCAGCGCTCAGACGGATGATCCAATCAGGATCGGCATGATTTATTCGAAGCAGGGACCCGGCTCGTCGATCGGCCAGTTCCTGGAGCGCGGCAGCGAATTGGCCGTCGAACAGGCCGGCGGCAAGGTGCTCGGCCGCAAGATCGAGGTCATCTGGCTCGATGAATCGGACCCGCAAGGCTCCCAGCAGAACATGCAGCGGCTCGTGGACGAAAATAAGGTCGTCGCCGTCGTGGGCGGCAACTACAGTTCGAATGCGCTCGCCATGATGAGCGTGGCCAATCGCGCGAAGATTCCGCTCATCCTGCCGGGAGCAGCCGCGAGCGAAATCACGGGCAAGAGCTGCAGCCGCTACGTCTTCCGTACCCAGGCGACAGTCCCGGTGCAGACGAGCGGTCTGATGCCCTACATCGCATCGATCGGGAAGAAAGTCTATTTCCTGACAGCCTCATATGCGTTCGGTCAGGACATACTGCGATCGTCGCGAGCCTTGCTGGGCAAGACCGGGCTGACCGAAGCGGGCTCCGACGAGGTGCCGATCAACACGGCTGACTACTCATCCTACATCCTCAAGATACGGCAAGCCAAGCCGGACGCGATCATCGGCGGCCTTGTCGGCGGCGACTTCTCCACCTTCCTCAAGCAGTGGAATGAGATGGGGATGAAGGAGAAAATCCCGTACGGCGCCATAGCGGTGACCGATACGGATTTCTGGGACGTCGGCCCGCAGGCCTCCAGCGGCATCTACATCAAGCCCTGGTACTATAACAATCCCAAGAACACGGCAGCCGAGAAGGCGATGACCGAAGCGTTCCAGAAGAAGTACGGCCAGCCGCCGTCGGACAAGACTTGGTCGGGGTGGATTGCGATGCGCGCGCTGCTGGAGTCGATCGAGGCTGCGAAGTCGACCAAAGCTCAGGACATCATTGTCGCTCTAGAGAAATGGAAAAACACGGAAGGATTGCTGCCGTACTACTTCCGCGAATGGGACCATCAGATGGTCCGGCCTGCCGTCATCGTGCAGGTCAAGAAGAACATCACCGACAAGTGGGATTTCTTCGAGGTCCTGAAGGACACCTCCGCTACGGCGGAAGAGACCGAAAAAGCCTTCGGGACCAAGGAAGAGATCGGCTGCAACATGCCGGCGCTCTGAAGTAGCCCCCGTTTTGATACCCGTTGGCGAGTTGGAAACATGACCGACATCATCATTTCGCAAGTCGCCAACGGCCTCGTCCTGGGCTTTCTCTACGTCCTGATCGCGGTCGGCCTGTCGATCACGTTCGGGCTTCTTGGCGTCATCAATTTCGCGCATGGCGCTTTCTTCGCGCTGGGCGCTTACGTGTCCTGGCAACTCTTTCGTTGGTTCGGATGGGGAGCTGTCGCCCTGGCTCCGATCGTCGTTGCTGCCATAGGCATGGCGACGGAGTTCCTGCTGATACGTCGGCTTTACGGGCGCGAGCCTCTTCTGAGCCTCATCGTGACGTTCGCACTGGCCTTGTTGATCGAGGCTCTCATTCGCGCAACCTGGGGCGCGGACGGCAAACCATTCAACCCGCCGCCGCCGCTCGCGGGCATCGTCGAGCTGGGACCATTGCTGATCACAAAATACCGGGTGGCGGTTCTGGCCGCGACGTCGACGGCATTGCTCGGCCTCTGGGCTTTCCTGTCCTGGACGCCTTATGGGCGGATTCTGCGTGCCGGAAGTCGCGATCCCGAGATGGTTGAGCTGCTCGGCATCAAGCTGCCCCGCGTCCTTACGGCGGTATTCGGCCTGGGCTGCGGGCTTGCCGCGATCGCGGGGCTGCTTGCAGCCCCGCTCTGGACCGTCTCTCCGTCGATGGCGGCGAATGCAGTTATGCCCGCATTTGTAATTGTTGCAATTGGTGGGCTTGGGTCGTTGCGGGGCGCCGTGGTGGCGGGGCTCGCCGTTGGTGTCGTGACCGCTCTGACCATCCAGTTCTGGCCGGCGGCGTCGACGGCCTCGATGTACGTGCTGATGTTCGCGATCATGCTTCTGCGCCCTCGCGGCTTGTTCGGTGAACGCTGGGAGCGCTTCGAATGAAAGGGGCGTTGCTCGGGCGTGTGTCGCGCCATCCCATTGCGATCATTGCCGCCGTATTGCTTGTTGCCTCGGCCATTGCGCTTGGCATCGGCATGCCGGTTGCAAGAGTGACTCAGATTGCGATCTACACTCTTTATGCGGCCGGGGTGAACTTCCTGATCGGGTATCTGGGCTTGGTCCCGTTCGGCGCATCGTTCTTCTTCGGGACTGCAGGTTACGCCGTGGCGCTGATCGGAACGCGTCTTCTCGGCGGGAACGAACTGGGCGACGTTCTGGTCGCAGCCGGTTTTTCGATGCTGCTGGCGCTGACGGTCGGTGCGGTCATCCTCCGCCGGCGAGGCCTCTACTTTTCACTGCTCACGCTCGCCTGCTCACAGATCGCCTTCGAGATCGCGTTCAAGTGGACGGACGTCACTGGTGGAGAGAACGGTATCCAGGATGTCGCGCGGCCCCTGTTTACCTCGGCGCTCGAGTTTCACTGGTTCGCGCTCGTCGTCGTCCTCGGCATGTTGTGGCTGTTGTGGCGGATCGCTCATAGCCCGTTTGGCCGGATGATGCAGGCGCTGCGCGACAACGAGGAGCGTGTCGCCAGTCTGGGCTACAACACGTATCAGACGAAACTCGTCGCCCTCGTCATCGCTGGCGGGGCGATCGGGATCGCCGGCGGTCTGATGGTGCTATTGCTGCAGGGAGCTTACGCCAACAATCTGAGCTGGCAGCACGCCGGCGATCCGGTGTTAATGGCGGCTCTGGGCGGAGTTCATCACTTCCTCGGACCTCTCTGGGGTTCGATCATTTTCATTGTACTCGAAGATCGCCTCAGCGCCCTGACCGAGAACTGGTGGCTGTTCTTTGCGCCCATTATCATCGCATTCGCTCTGTTGTCGCATGAAGGCGTGCAAGGCATCTTCCAGCGTCTTGTCAGGCGCGACCGCTGGACGCTGACGCGCGACGGCATTTCACCGCGTCCCGCGAAGATCGTGCCGTATACGCCGGCCGCCGCGAAAGGGTCAGGCGACGGGGGCGCGCCGATCCTTCAGGTCCGAAACCTTTCCAAGCGCTTCGGCAACATCGTCACCCAGAACGACATCTCGCTGGAGATGAGCCGGACGGGTCTACACTCCCTGATCGGACCGAATGGCGCGGGCAAGACCACCTTCTTCAATCTCCTGACCGGCCGCTACAAGCCGGACTCCGGCGAGATCCTGTTCGAGGGCGGGTCGATCAACAGCCTGCCGCCCTACAAGCGGGCGCGGCTGGGGATTGCGCGGTCGTTCCAGATCCTCAGCGTGTTTCCCAATCTGACGGCCTTCGAAAACGTGCGGGTCGCGGTGCAGGCCTCCAACAGGACCTATTTCAGCCTGTGGGCCGACGCACATGCCTCGGAGAGCGTCAATGCGCGGGTCTGGGGCCTCCTGGAGGCCGTCGGCCTGACCGAACGAGCGGCTGAACTCTGCGTCTCGCTGTCTCACGGCGAAAAGCGCCTCCTCGAAATCGCGGTCTCGCTCGCGATCGACGCCAAGCTGCTGCTGCTGGACGAACCCTTGGCGGGTCTGGCGGAATCCGATCGTCGCATCGTCGGCGAACTCATCCGCCGTCTGGCGCAATCCCATGCCGTCCTTCTGATCGAGCATGACATTGATCGGGTCCTGGCAATGTCGGACCGCATTACGGTTCTGCATCAGGGCCGTCTGATTGCCGACGGCAAGCCGGCGGAGGTCGCACGGCATCCGGAAGTGGTCGCCGCCTATCTCGGCGATGCCCATCCGGTGCAGGAGAGCGGGCAAGTTGTGGTTCTTCCGACGAGGAAGGGCGGCGCGGCTGTGCCGGCCGACCAGGCCCCGCTCCTCGAGCTCAAGGGAATAAGCGCTGGCTATGGCGGCAGCACCGTGCTCGAGAACGTCGATCTGGCCGTTCACAAGGGCGAGGTCGTCGCCCTGCTCGGGCGTAACGGCGTCGGCAAGACCACGCTGCTGCGCGCGGTTACGGGTGTTCTGCACCCGTCGGAAGGACAAATGTCGTTTGAAGGCCGCGATATATCGAAGCTGCGGCCCAGCGACATCAACAGACTCGGCATCTCGCTGGTGGCCGAGGGGCGGCGGCTGTTTCCGAACCTGACAGTACAGGAGAATCTCAGGCTTGCCGCGCGGCCGGGGGGCGCGTCGATGGAGGAGATATTCGACCTGTTCCCGAAGGTCGGAGCTCGAATCCGTTCGCGCGGTGAAACCCTCTCCGGCGGTGAGCAGCAGATGGTTGCGATTGCGCGCGCCCTGATGGTGCCGTCCAGGCTCATCCTGCTTGACGAGCCGTTCGAAGGCTTGGCGCCCGCCGTGGTCCAGGAAGTGCGCGACGCCGTTGGACGACTGTCGACGAGGGCGAGCATGGTCATCGTCGAGCACCATGCGGAGAGCGTCCTCGCGATGGCTGACCGTGCCTATGTGCTCGTGAATGGTCGTGTAGCCTACGGTGGTGCCGCAAGCACCTTGGCGATGGACAAGGCGCAGTGCGAGCGGCTGCTCGGCGTTGTCCAGGCCGATGAGGTGGGGCAGCGCACCCCTGCGACAATGTGAAATTCGAACCGATCAACGACTGGAGACAACGCATGACTATCGTGGCGCCCGCCCCAAACGCATTTGCGGATGCGGAAAAGAAAAAATACGCGGTGACTCGCAACCTCGCCGAACTGCAGTGGATCCAGTATCCGGGCCACTTCAACCAGGCTCTGTCGAAGGCGATCGTCACGCCCGAAACCACGGGCAGCCGGTTCTTCGATCACCGCATTTCGACCTACGAGGCAGGTGCGCATGTGGAATCCCATGTCCACAAGGTGCAGGAGCAAATCTACCACGTGCTTGCCGGCGAAGGCGTGCTGGTCGTGGACGGCGAGCGTCGCGTGGTGCGTTCCAACGACGTGACCTTCATCCCGCCGGGCGTCGTGCATGAGTTCCACAACACGGGCATCGACCCTCTGGTGTTCCTCGTGATCACGAGCCCGCCGACCGACGAAGAGCCGGAGCCGCGTTGAGAGAAAAATCGTGAGCAAGAAGATTCTCGTTACGGGTGGCTGCGGCTGGCTCGGTGGCGCCATCGTCAGGGCGCTGCTCGACCGGGGTGATACGGTCGTTGCCGCGGATATCGCGGTTTCGCCCGCAATGACCGCGCTTGCCGCGAGCAATTCCCGGCTGTCGGCCGAGGCGGTCGACTTTGGCGAGTGGCATCAGGTCGTGCGGTTGTTCGAAAAGCATCCGGTCGATGCGGTAGTGCACACGGCAGCGATCGTGGGCGTCGTCTTTGCAGCGGACGCCCCGATCAAGACGCTGCGCGTCAACGTCGAAGGTTCGATCAACGTCTTCGAGGCGATGAGGCTGCGCAAGGTTCGGCGTGTCGTGCATATCTCGACGGAAGAGACCTACGGCGATTTCCAGGCACCCAGGATCGACGAGGACCATCCGCAGAAGCCGGCCAGCGTCTATGGTCTCACCAAGCTGGCAGCAGAGCATTACGGTCGGGTCTATTCACGCGACCACGGCCTTGAGTGCATCAACGTACGCACGTGCTGGGTTTACGGTCCGCACCTGCCGCGCCTGCGATTGCCGCGCACCTTCATCGAGGCGGCACTCCGGGGCGAGCCCTATCATCAGACGGAGGGTGCAAATCTGGCCGTCGATCAGGTTTTCATCGACGACACGGTCGACGGCACCCTGCTCGCGCTCGACAAGGAGAAGCATCGTTTCGATGCCTACAACATCGCAACGGGCGAGGCTCCGACGCTCCGGGACACCGCAGATGCGGTCAATGAGGCGATCCCGGGGGCCCGCATTACGGTCGGCGACAGCGGTGTCTATCGCCATGGCGGCGTGGTCCCGACCGCCGTCAAGGGGGCGCTCGACATCAGCCGTGCGCGCGCCGAGCTCGGCTATGAGCCGAAATACGACATCAAGAAGGGCATCGCGGCGACGATCGCCGCGACCCGGGCAAGCTTACGGTAAGCGAGAGTTCGAGGAACAGAAATGACCAAGCCTTCACCCGTAGTTCTGATTTTCGGTGGCTCGCGCGGCATCGGCGCCGCCTGCTGTAGTGCGTTCGAGAACGCGGGCTGGCAGGTGGCCAGCACCTATGCGGCGGACGCGCCCGCAAAGCCGGTCGGGCGTGCATACAAGGTCGATATCCGCGATGCCAAGGGTGTGGCCGATGTCTTTGAGCGCGTGACCGCGGATTTCGGCGTCGCGCCGATTGCTGTCGTGGCCAATGCCGGCATCAACCGGCCGCCGCGTCCGATGGCGGACTTCCCCTTGGCGGATTTTCAGGAGCTCGTCGACGTCAACATCGTCGGCGCGTTCAATGTGCTGTCCGAGGCCGCGCGGCGCGTGCCGAAGGGCGGCTCGATCGTGGCATTGACCACATCGATGACCGGTTTGGGAATTCCCGGGGGAGGCCCCTATACCGCAACGAAAGCGGCGGTCGAGAGTCTCGTGCGGTCGATGTCGAAGGAACTGGCGGGCCGCGAAGTCCGCGTCAACGCAGTCGCTCCGGGGCCGGTCGATACTGACCTGTTCCGCGCGGGAAAGACGGAAGAAGCCAAGCAAAGATCGGCGGCAATGAGCCCGCTGAACCGCATTGGCCGCGCGGAAGAGATTGCCGAGGTGGTGCTGTTCGCGTCCTCGCAGAACGCCTCGTGGATCACGGGGCAGATCATCCGGCCCAACGGCGGCATGATATGACCCCTGCGGTGGCCGATGCCTGGGACGCCATCGTCATCGGCGCGGGAGCGGCTGGTCTGACCGCGGCCTGTACGGCGGCCGCTGCGGGAAAATCCGTGCTCGTGCTCGAGCAGGCGGATGTCGTGGGGGGCACGACCGCGATTTCGGGCGGCATGGTCTGGCTACCGGTCAACCACAAGATGGCCGAAGCCGGGCAGCCCGACAGTATCGAGGCTGCGCGGACCTATCTATCGGTTACCGTGCCCGGCAAGAGGCGGGATAAGCTCGAGACCTTTCTGGCGCGGGCCGACGACGCGCTGCGGGATCTGGAGGCGACGACGTCGCTTCGATTCCAGCCCGTGCCGACCTATCCGGATTACTATCCGGACCTGCCGGGCGGAACGGCGGGTGGACGCGTTCTCGAACCTGTGCCGTTCGACGGCAGGCAGTTGGGCCGTGCATTCGGGCTCGTGCGGGACCCTCTGCCGGAGTTCACGCTGTTCGGCGGCATGATGGTCAGCCGCAAGGACATTCCACACTTTCGCCGCGCGATGAAGTCGCTGCCGTCGACCCTGCGCGTCACGCGGCTTCTGTTGGACTACTTCCTCCAGCGCCTCAAGGCGCGCCGTGGCACGTCGTTGTATCTCGGCAATGCATTGGTCGCGCGCCTGCTTCGGTCCGCACTCGATCTCAAGGTGGAGATACGGACCGGCGTCGGCGTCGAAAGCCTTGAGCTCGGACCGGACGGCCGTGTCTCGCTGGTCGTTGCACAGGATGCGCAGGGACGATCGACCAGGCTCGTGGCCCGCCGCGGCATCATTCTCGCCACCGGCGGCATCTCGCATCAGCCCGAGATCCGTCGCAACTATGTCCCCGAAGCTGCGGGAACGCTGACTGCAACGGTCAAATCCGGTCCGCAGCCGCGGGGAGCCGTCCTCGCCAGTGCCTTGGGTGCCAGCCTGTCGTCATCGACAAGGGAAGGGGCGTTCTGGGTTCCGGCCTCTACCTTTGTCCGCGCGGACGGCAGCGCAGGCGTCTTTCCTCACACGGTCACCGACCGCGCCAAACCCGGCCTGATCGCCGTCGACTGCAATGGCCAGCGGTTCGTCAACGAGGCTCTGTCCTACCACGAGTTCGTTCGTGCGCAACTCTCGCACGCCAACAGTGCGATTCCAGCCTGGCTGATCTGCGACTGCGGCTTCCTCTGGAAATACGGTCTCGGCAAGATCAAGCCGTTTTCGACATCGATCAAAGGCGATATCGCGTCTGGCTATCTCATCGAGGCTGCATCCCTTGCGGACCTCGCCAAGCAGATCGGCGTGCCGGTCGCGGCCCTGGATGAGACTGTGCGCAATTTCAATGTCGGGGCAGAGAAGGGGGAGGATCCGGAGTTTGGTCGCGGCGGTGATGTCTACCAGCGCTCGCTCGGGGACGCCGACGTGAAACCAAATCCGTGCGTCGGACCGATCAAGCAGGCACCGTTCTATGCCGTCAAGGTCGTGCCGGCCGATTTGGGCATGTCGGCGGGCATCGTGACGGATGCCTCGACACGGGTTCTCAGACCGGACGGGACGGCCATACCGGGCCTCTACGCCTGCGGTAACGACATGGCGTCAGTCATGGAGGGGGCCTACCCGGGACCGGGAATTACGCTGGGTCCGGCTCTGGTGTTCGGATGGATCGCCGGCAAAGAAGCGGTCAAGGCACACCAGGATGCGCGTTAGCCACGAGCGTAATGCCACTGAAGGAGAGCAGGTCATGATCACGATGGGCATCAATACCTACGCCTACGCCTGGACGACGCCGGTGATCGATTGCGTGCGCCAGCTTGCGGACCTCAACTACCGAACATTCGAGTTCCTGGTTCACCCTCCTCATCTGCCGCTTGCCGACTTCGACCAGTCTTCAAGACGCAAGCTCGCGGCGCTGTTGGACGAGGTAAAGGCTTCCGATTGCGCGATGAACCTTCCGAGTCTTGATCACAACCTGGCGAGCCCATGGCCCGAGGTGCGGGCGGCTTCAATCGAGATGTTCAAGCAGACAATCGATCTGGCGTCAGACATCAATGTGCATTGGGTGGTGACCGTGCCCGGCCGAATGAGCCCGTTGGCGCCGCCTACCGTCGAAGCTCGTACGAACTGGATGCGTGACTCGATCGAGAAATTGCTGCCCTACGCCCAGGCGAAGGGCATCAAGCTGGCCATCGAGAATGTCCCGATGGCATCGTTCCCCGATGCGAATACCCTCGGGACATTCGTCCGCAGTTTCAAATCTGAAGACCTCGGCGCAACTTACGATGCCGCGAACGCCTATTTCATTGGTGAGTCGCCCGCTGAGGGAATTCGGAAGCTCGCCGACGTCCTGCGCATCGTGCACGTCTCCGACACGACCAGGAAGATTTGGCGTCATGATCCGATCGGCACCGGCACGGTGCCGTTCGCTGAGGTCGCCGCCGCCCTCAAGGAGATCGGCTACCACGGACCAACGATGCTCGAGATCCTCGCGGATGATCCGGGGACCGCGATCCCTCAGAGCCATCACCTTCTGGCAAAAGTAGGCTTTCCGCCACAATCGACGGGACGCCCGTCATGACAAAGCTTGTACTGGTTACCGGGGCGGCCGGACTCCTCGGTCGGTTTGTCGTCGAAGAATTGTTGTCCAGTGGATATCGCGTCCGCGGCTTCGATCGCCGACGCGGCAAGGCTGATATCGACTGGCGTGTCGCGGATGTCACGGATGCAGTTGCGGTCGCCGACGCGCTAAAGGACGTCGAGGCCGTTCTCCATATCGCCGCCGTGCCGAATATCTGGTCGGGGGACGGGCAGACCATCATGCGTGTCAACGTGCAAGGTACCTACACGGTGCTCGAGGCTGCCGAGGCCGCCCGGATCGAGCGCTTCGTATTCTGTTCGAGCGATTCGGTAGCAGGCTATACGGTGCGCGAAGGTCGCATGTTGCAGCCACTCTATGCGCCACTCGATCTCGACCATCCGTTGCTGGCCACCGATCCCTATGCCGTCAGCAAGATATTGGGCGAAGATCTCTCCCGAGCTTACGCATTGCGCGGAATGTCGGTCGTGGCTCTCCGGACGGTCTTTGTCGCCTACCCGGAGATGGCACCGGAGATTGTCGCCCGTGCTAAGGATCCGGAGAACTATCATGGGCCAGCGGCCGGGGGGCCGTCATCGGCCGGAGGAGGCCCGCTTCACCATCACATCGATGCCCGTGATCTCGCCCGCGCATTCCGTCTCGCCATGGAGATGAGGATGCCGAAAGGCGGCTTCGAGAAATTCTATCTCTCGTCGCAGGTCACGCTTTCACCCGAGCCAACGCTTGATCGGTTGCGTCTTCTGCACGGGAGCGCCGTCGAGATCCGCAGTCCGGAGGTCTATAGACGGCAGCCGTTTGCGCCGCTGTATGACCTTTCGCACGCGCAACAGCGCCTGGGATTCGTTGCCGAGTACGATCAACGGCACCTCATTTCCAGGGTATAGAAGGTATTACATTTTTAGCGAGTTGAGGCAGAGTCGGATATCTAATCGACCAAACCCGCTAAGACACGGTTGTCGGAAAAAACCACGCCGTCGACATGGAAGCAGACCCTTGGTAAACGTCATCCATTTGATGCCATTATGTCGAAAATCAATAGCGGCTGTTTTCATCCTGCCGCAACGCTGCCCTGTTCCAGCGTTGCGCAACGGGGGACACAGGGCGCCTGATCATCGAGTCCGAGGCGCAACAGTTTGGCCGAGGATGCGACATCGCATCAATGCAGGTCCGGCTGATCTGGGGAGATGGGCGTCGATGTGAGTTCGCATCGTTGATTGATTCGCATAATACTCATTATGGAATATCCGAAGTCGAGTTTGCATCAAGATCGCGTTGCCAAAAGCCCGTCTGGTTGGCTACTGACCTAGAGGGATTCCACGTGCGGCCTTAGCACGTCAACCGTCTCAATCAGTCCCGCAGCTTCCATTACGAGCAAGAGCTCCGCCGGCGTCATTTCCGGTTTCTTGAAGCGTTCGCGCATACGCCGAATGGCTGCAACAGCGCGAGCTTCGTCGAGTGCGATAGTATCCGCAATGAAAGCGTCGGCCGATTTCGCCTCCATGTTCAGGTCGGAAAGAATTGCCGCCGGAAAGTCCTTAAGGTTTTCCGTTACGATCATTGCGGCTTCCGTCTTGGCCGCCGCAGCAACAACGTGGTGATCGTTGGGATCGGGCAGACCCGCCGCAACCGGCAAGAAGTTATCAAAATCTGTAACCATGGCGTCTTCGAAGGCAGCTTCCATGCTGGCGCGCGCCCGCTCTGCGCGCGCCGCGGCGTCGGCGAACCCTTGCCGGTCAAAATTTCCTCGATAGCTGTTTCGGACTCATCCAGGACGGGGCTCGACCAGCGGAGACGAAAAAATTCCGCCTCCGCCAAGGAGAGAAGCAGATTCCTTTTGAGCGCGCTTGCAAGCGAGCACGCATCGACGAATGCGGTGAAGCGGTTTGCAAACAAGCTTACAGGTGCTCCGCGTCCTGCTCAGCGAGATTCGCAAGCGCTTTGCCCCGCTTTTCATCACGCGTGCGCTTATAGGCGAATAGATCCTCTGCCCTAATCCTGCGATGACGCCCCACTGTCACGTGCTGAATTTCGTCCTTCTCGAGCAGCGAGACCAGAAACGGACGCGAGACATTCAGGATGTCGGCAGCTTGCTGCGTAGTCAACATCTCATGCACAGGCACAAGCGTCACCGCATCGCCGCGACCGATATGCCGCAGCAATTCCATCAAGAGACTCGACAGGGCCGGCGACAAGGTTATCTCAGCAGCCTGCTGTGCATCGTCGAGCACTCGCAGTTTGGCATCTCCCGTCGCATGCGAAGCGAGTATCTGACGAAGCTGGTTGGCTGCCGCCTTCTCGCTCGCGGAAGGCAGGCGAGTACCTCCCAGCTCTTCAGCGTAGGCTGGCATCGTCATCGTATTTTCTCCCCTATACGGCCTTTTGTATAGGCTATATTCGAAATAAACGCAACAAGTGAAATAAACGAAACGCCCCTAAAGTTCCTGGCCAGCTGCTGGGCCTCCCTCCCTTTGTCCCAAGCTGATTGGGAACTTTTGGCGTTGCCGCGCCTCATGGACTGGTCGGCTAGGAATAAATTCCAAAATCTATGTTATGCGAAATACTGCTGCAATATCAGTATATTAAGATAGAATCGGACAAACCGCAATGCCGAGGTTGCTGAGGTACCCACAGACGCTGCAAAATCGCCAGCAGAGGGCTACCGGCGAAGCATGCAAATGACCGCCGGTACACCTCGCCCGTGGACGTTCAGGTATTCACGGCAGATCTCCTCGGCTCGCAGCTCGTCGCTCGCTCCCGTCTTCCCGATGCAAATGCACCGGTGACGATTGTCCGGAAGCAGCTCGCTGCTGACAGTTGTCGGGGAAGCGCCGGAATTCCGCGCCCGAGGCACGGTTCACCGGCTTCCTCTTAACCACTCCGCCTGCGATGGGTGGACGCGCAAGCGAACGTTACGCAGGCGCGACTCCAGCGAACAAGAAGCATATCAAAATTACCGCGTCGCCGTTGCCACCATGAAGGGCCTCGTCGGCAATCCATTTCATTCGCCTTGGCGCGGGAGAGCGCACGATGAGAACTTCAGTCGTCCTTGTCGTGATTGCAGCCGCCGCAGACGCATTATCCGGTGACCGCTACTTTCCCGGCTGGCCGAAAAATCGAGTAGACTCATCGAGTAGACTAGCATGCTTACGACTGACCTCGACGGCCTTCCTGATGAAGTGCAAATGATCAGTCCGTGCGACTCACAAAACCCCCGAGTCTCCAACTGGGCTTTTCTTGCGATCGCGAAGCAGCAGCGTCTATCCAGACCAAGGCGCTAGACTAGCGTTCGTATCGCGCCAATTCCTCGTCGCTCAGTCTCCAGTCTTGCCAGAACTCATAAAACCCGAGGAGCGCGACCAGCGCGCCTAAGAAAAAGTGCCACCATCTCAGTTGGCCAGTTGCGGCATAACTGAGCACAAAGGGCGAGGCCATCAGCCAAATTCCCGCCAAGACCTGGCCGACTTCTTCCCAGCGATTACGATGAGTCAGCTCAAAGGTGGCGAAGATAAACACTACAAGACCAACGACCAACGCGTTGAGCATCAAGGCGTGGTTAATTGGTCTCCCGATAATAAATTCCAGGAATGAATTGTGCCAAACGTGGCCTCTCGTTGCGCCCGCAATAAAAAAGGGGGTCATTACAATAAGTATACCAAGGAAGATGCCAAGATAATCTTCCCAAGTTCGGTGCGACTTCAGGAAAGCGATGCGCGTCATCGCCAGCACCCCACGATCGCATTTGCAACGCGCCTAGCGAAGAGGCTGCCACCTTTATTGACCACCGTTTGGCGGCGAACCTGAGGCATGCGCTTATAAACCTATAAGTGGTAAGGCTAGGGTTTGGTTCCAGGATGTCAGTCGGCTTCCAATTTTTTTGGACGACGATCCCCCGGCTTAGGGGGCAGTCCGCCGTCGGCGCCATCGAGTTCGTGATGCGCGAAGCAGACAGCGGATCGCCGCTCGTCGCGCTGAAGGTACAGAGAGCAGCGGTCTCTATCTCAAGCGCATTTACGCCTTTTGCCGCGGTCTCAGCCTGAGAAAATCGTGGAAGGCCTCCGGAGGACCGCGATGCAATTGAACCGAACGCGACCAACCTCGACATGATGTCGGCATCACACGGCCTGGAACTTAATAGTTGCCAAGCCTCCGTAGCTGTGTCGAATACCTTCCAGAGAGGCGGACGATTGAAGCGATGAAAACGGCTTTCCTGGGCATAATCCTGGCGGCAGGCACGGCCGTAGAGGGATTTTCGGCTGACTTCGGCAAGGGCGGTGCCGGCGAAGCCGTGGATTGGAGCGGCCCCTTCGTCGGCAGCCATTTTGCCTATGGCATGGGTAGTTCCCAGTATTCCTTCGCCGGATCAGGGTCAGGCCCCGTCGTCCGGATCGATCGACCTGTCGAACTCCATCAATGCAATGAAAGGGACGGGCTCCTACGCAATCGGACTGGGCGCCGGCTACAACTACATGCTGCCCTCGCGCGTGGTCCTGGGCGTCGAAGGCGATCTCACCTTCCCGAACACGATTTCCGGAACCGCTCCCGTCCTGGGCGCGCAGGGTTCCGCATCCCTCACCGAGACCGTGCTGACCTCAGGCACGCTGCGGGCACGCCTCGGGTACTCGCCCGGCGCCTGGTTGTTCTACGCCACCGGCGGCCTCGCATGGAGCTACGACCGGGCAACGCTCGGTCCGCCCGACGGCACTCTGGGCGAGAAGATCGGGTTCACTCGCCTTGGTACAGCATGGGGTGTCGGCGCCGAAGTCGCGCTCTCGGCGAACTGGTCGGCGCGGTTCGATTATCTCTACACCGACTTCGGGTCGAAGGAGAAAGCGTTCAGCGGCACGGAGCGCCTGTCCTTCGATCTCGCTGTGCAGACCGCCCGCCTCGCCGTCAACTACCGCTTCGGGCAGAACGGACAGAAGGCCCTTCAAGACGGCCTGACGCCGTTCGACACGGACCAGTTCAGCATCCATGGGCAGACGACCTATCTGCAGCAGTACGCAGCCCCATTCCGCTCGCCCTACACTGGGACGAACAGCCTCATTCCGAACCAGACCCGGCAGACCTGGGACGTGACGCTCTACGCCGGCTTCAGACCTTGGGCCGGCGGAGAGTTCTGGGTCAATCCGGAGATTGATCAGGGATTCGGCTTGAGCTCGACCCTGGGCGTTGCGGGCTTCCCGAGCGGCGAGGCCTACAAGGTCGGGGCCGCAGCGCCCTACGCCCGCATTCCGCGCGCCTTCTTCCGCCAGACTTTCGATCTCGGCGGAGAGACCAAGAAGGTCGACGCCGACATCAACCAGTTCGCCGGCACGCAGACCACCGACCGTGTCGTCCTGACCGTCGGAAAGTTCGCGGTCACGGACGTGTTCGACACCAACAGGTACGCCCACGATCCCCGCAAGGATTTCATGAACTGGTCGGTTATCGACACCGGCACGTTCGACTATGCGGCCGACGCCTGGGGCTTCACATACGGCGCCTCCCTCGAGTGGTACAAGGGCGACTGGACCTTCCGCGGCAGCATATTCGACCTTTCGATCGTTCCCAACAGCACCGAATTGGATCCGAGCTTCTCGCAATTCCAATGGATCGGCGAGATCGAACATCGCCACGAAATCTGGGGCAAGCCCGGCAAGGTCGCCGTGACGGGGTTCTTGACGCGCAGGCGCATGGGCCGCTTCGATGACGCCGTGGCCCTCGCGCAGGCCACGGGCACTGCCACCGACGCCGCGCTGGTCCGGCGTTACCAAAGCCGCGCCGGCATCAGCGTCAATTTGGAGCAGGAGGTCACGAAAGATCTCGGCGTCTTCGCTAGAGCCGGCCTCGCCGACGGCACCAAGGAGTCCTACGAATTCACCGACATCGATACGACGGTCGCGGCGGGCCTCTCGCTCGCGGGATCTGCCTGGAACAGGCCGAACGACACGTTTGGCCTCGCCGGCGTGGTCAACGGGATCTCGCAAGCCCGCCGGACGTATCTCGATGCCGGAGGTCTCGGCATTCTCGTCGGCGACGGTCGCCTGCCGAACTCCGGCCCGGAGAAGATCCTCGAAACCTACTACAGCTTCCCAATGTGGTCGTGGCGCGCGACGCTGGACTACCAGCTTGTCGTCAACCCGGGATACAACCGCGACCGCGGACCGGCGTCGATCTTCGGCGTGCGCGTGCGCTCGCAGTTCTGAGCAGCCCACCGCTCTATCGCGTAGCACCGCAAACTAAAAGGCCGCCCGAGGGCGGCCTTCGTCTTCGATCGACCGTCTGGCGGATGTTTGGAGGACATCGCCGCCCAGCGTCGCGCGAAGTTTCAATAGCGATGGCCGTGCCCGCGCTTGATGACGACGGTCCGGTTGCCGTGCATCCTCATGCCGCGATGCATGTCGCCGCCATGGTACCCGCGCATCTCGGCCCGCGCGCCATGTCCACCATGATGTCCCTTCTTCACAATCACCGTCTCCGCCGAAGCCGGCAGGGCGAACGACACGGCCAAGCCGATTACCAAAAGACCAAGCTTCTTCATCTTCAATTCCCTTTCTCCAGTGTTTACCCAAGTCACACGTCGTCGTGGCGTTCCCTTCGGCGGACGACTGCGGTTGCGAACGCAAGGGAAAAGGATCGAGCCGGGCACTTGCCGTCGGGCAACTTTGCATCGATCCGCGCGTTTCAAACTGTTCAATTCATAGGAGGCTTTCCGATGCCGGGCACGACGCAGATCAAGGAACATATGGATGTCATCTCGTCCGACAAGAAAATCGTCGGCAAGGTCGACCACATGGAAGGGACCGACAAGATCAAGCTGACGAAGCAGTGCTCGCCCGACGGCGACCATCACCACTTCATTCCTGTGTCCTGGGTCGATCATGTCGACCAGCACGTCCATCTCTCCAAATCAGGCGACGAAGTCACGGCGCACTGGCAGCACGAAGGTCGCAAGTAGCTAGGCGACTTGGCCACCGAACCAAGGCGCCCATGGGCCAGTCGATCCTGACTGGCCGCCGGCATGGCGAGAAGAGCCACGCCGGCCGTTCTTGCCACCGGCATGGATAGAGCCGAGCTTAGCCGAACAAGGTGACAATCACCGCAGCTGTAGCGCCGAGCGGACCAATGAGGGTGAGCGACAGGCTCTCGGGAAATGCACGATGCAGAAAATCCCAATCGCCGTCGATGACAACGCTATCAGCGCCAATAACCAACGACGAAGCAAAAACGCAACGGCTGCGGGCTCCTATTTTGAAGTCTTTTCCTCGCGCAGCTCGGCTTGCGCGGCGGCGAAGATGATGTCCACCGGCCGGCACCGATCTACGACGGTCCGCAGCATCCTGCGGCCATCATCCTTCTGTCGGCCATGGCTCAGGAACTCACCGACGAAGAAGTCCGCCTCGCAAAGCCGCCTTTCGCCCTCGGCGCCCGCACTGCCGCCGGCATTTTCGCGCACCCGGTCCATGTCGAGTCTGCCCAAGTAGAAGTCTAGGACCTGACCCGGCCACTGGGAGCGATCCACCCTCGCCGCGTTGCGTTCAAGTTCCTCTCGATCCGGGTTGCCCTGGTGAATGCGGGCGATGTGCATCCAGATGGCGGGAAAGGCGTTCGTCGGCCTCAACCTCGCAGCGATACGCAGATCTTCGATCGCTCCCGCGATCTCGTCCGAATAGAGCCGCGCTCTTCCTCGCCCGAGATAGGTCGCGGGGTTGCCGGGATCGATCGATTGGGCGCGGTCGAAATCGGCCAACGCATCCTTGTAGCGCCCCATCGTCATATAGGCGCTCGCCCTGTTCGACCAGAAAATCGGATCGGTGCCCTTGAGCCGGATGGCCTCGTCGAAATCCCCGATCGCCTTGTCAGTGTCGCCCAGCAGGAGATACATGCCGCCCCTGTTGCTGTAGGCGTCCGCGAAGTCGCGCTGCAGTTCGATCGCCCGGTCGTAGTCCGATATTGCGGCCCGATAGTCCTGCCTCGCGATGAAGGCGTGGGCCCGGTTGTAGAAGGCTTGTGCCGACTTGGGATCGAGCCGGATCGCCTCTTCGTAGCTTTCGATGGCCCGGTCCACCTCGCCCTTGCGTTCGTAGACCGATCCAAGATTGTTGTGAATGAGCGCGCTGGTCGGATTCAACCGAAGGGCTTGCATGAGATCGTCACGTGCCTTGTCGAACTCCCGTCGATCGCTCCACGCTAGCGCGCGATACACGTAGGAGTTCGGGAAGTCGGGCAACAGCGCTATCGCCGCGTCGAAGTCACCCAGAGCGAGATCGCGCAGACCGAGCGCGTCGTATGAGACCCCTCGCCCGTACAGGATAAAGCCACGTTGTTCCGGAGTGAATTGCCCTTGTTTGATGGCTTCGTTGAACAACTGGATGGCCAGTGGAAACTGTTTCCGGTCCTTGGCCGCGAACGCTTCCCGCGCGAACTCACGTGAGGTCTGAGCGGCCGACGGCGAAGCCAGCAAGCACAGCATCAGGAGACTGGACGCCGCAAAAAGCAACCTCAGTCCCTTCGCAAGAATTCCGGTGTCGATTCTCTCCGTGGACCGATTGCCGTTCCGAGCTGTTTTCGTCACGACCGCCCTCAATTCGCGATGCGTCTGGCGGGAAACCTGCCGTCTAGGCGCACACCGCATTCCTCGCAGGAAAAAACCCAACCGCCGACCTCGGTTCGCCAGTCGCCGTCGTGCGGACAGTTCGGGCATGCCACCCTCCCTCTTTCTTTTCCTCCGCCGATCTCGATGTCGAGTGCCGACTTGAGACGATGGAGGCGCTCGAGCTTGTTCTCGGCCTCATCCACGTCAAACCACGTCGTCGGGCGCCAGCGCGCACGCGTTGTTCTCGTCGACTTCGATCTGCAGGGTCGCGTGTCCGATCTTGTGCTCCGTCCGGAGCAGTCGGGCCGACTCCATCAGGAACTCGTCGCCAGGATGCCCGGCGGGCATGACGAGATGACACGTGAGCGCTGTTTCCGTCGTGGAGATTGGCCAGATGTGCAGGTCATGGATCTTGGAGACCCCCGGGCGCTGCAGCAGAAACGAGCGGACGGCATCCATGTCGGTCCCTGCTGGCGCCGCGCTCAAGGACATCGCGACCGAGCCACGCAGAAGGCTCCAGGTGCTCCAAAGAATCACGGCGCAGATAGTGAGGCTCATGCCGGGATCCAGCCACAGCCAGCCGGTCCAGAGGATGAGCGCGGCAGACGCGACGACGCCGGCCGAAACGGCGGCGTCTCCAGCCATGTGCAAAAATGCGCCCTGGATGTTGATGTCGCCCTTGCGTCCGCTCGCGAACAGCATGGCGGTGGCGCCGTTGACGACGATGCCGATGGCGGCGACCACCATGACGGTCAGGCCGGCGACGGGCTCCGGTTCGTACAGCCGGAGTATGGATTCCCAGCCGATGGCGCCGGTTGCGACGAGAAGAAACACGGCGTTCGCGAGCGCCGCCAGGATCGACGCCCCCTTCAGACCGTAGGTGAAGCGACCGCTGGGCGCCCGCT
>NZ_LSIC01000075.1 GCF_001556045.1 Bradyrhizobium sp. CCH5-F6 | reverse complement strand
GGATAGAACCCCTCATCCGGCGCTTCGCGCCACCTTCTCCCACAAGGGGAGAAGGGGACACCTACTTCTGCTGCTGCGGCAGGAAGGTCGGCCCGACCGAGCGGATCGGCTTGTTCTCGGAGCTCGCAGCGGGGCTCGGGTCCGTGGGCGGCGTTGCAGCCGGTGCATTCGCCGTCATCGGCGCGGGAGTTGCGCCCTTCTTGGCATTCGCAGGCGTGCCCCTGTTGAGCCGCTGCTGCTGCATCTTCTTGGCGCTCTCCTCGGTGACGATGATGTCGCCCTGCTGCTCGGCCGATGCCTTGTCGTCGGCCGATTTCAGCGCGTCCGCCCAGGTCTGGCCGGCTGCCTTGCAGGAGCAGGACGGGTTGAACTCGCTGCGGAATTTGAACGCGGTCGGCAAGGCCGTATAGGGCTGACCGCCGATGGAGACCGCGGAGTTCATGTCTTCGCCGGGATTACGATGGGTGTAGAGCACGGCCTCGGCAGCCGGACACAGATTCTTGCAGGTCTTCTCGTCGTCGGGGAAGCGCGCCGGCACCGTCGCGAACGAGATCGGGAAATAGGCGCCGTCGCAGGTACGCACGCAAACGGTGCGGAAAGTGCCGGATTGCGGGCCGAGATCGGCGGGCGGCATGGCTTGCGGATTGCCTGCGTTGTTGCCGCCGAACAGGTTGCTGAGGAAGTTGCCGCCGCCTTGCTGCTGCACGGCGTTGGCATATTGCGGGCCGCAATTGTTCTGGGCGAGCGCCAAAAGCACCGAGCGTCGCTGATTGTCGCGCTCAGGGCTGGCGCCGGAGCCGCCGCGCAGCCGCTCGAGATTGACGGTGATCTGGTCCAGATTGGCGCGCATCTGCTGGATCTGGGTGTTGACCGGGCCGCACTGCGCCGACTGTCCGTTGAACAGCGAGAAGAAGCCGGAGGAATCGCAGCCCATGCGCTTGGCCTGCATGGTGACGCGGTCGAGCTCGGCCTGCTGCTTGGCCTGGGAGTCCTGATAGCGGCGGATCTGCTCTTCGCGCGCGGGGTCGCCGCCGCCACGATCGAGCGCGGCGAGCTGGCCTTCCAGCCGCACGCACATCGGGTTCGGTCCAAGCCCGTTCTGGCCGGGCGGGGGCGGCGGCCCGGGCGGTCCGGCCTGCGCGAAGGCGCCGGTGACGAGCACGACCGTGCTCAAAAGCACGGTGCAGGCAAGGAGAATGCAAGCGCGGGAGGAAGACAGGAATTCAGGCATATCCGCCATTCTAGCGAGGTCACGGCCCAATGTGACTTGGGCGGCCGAAGCGCGCCCTCCCAATAGCCGCTTCCTGCGGCATCGTCACGTCGTTTCGGGGGCCAAATGACCGGCCTAAGCTGCGCCAGCTCCGAGTGAATTCAGCGCTGGCAGGTGATTGCGACATATTCGTCGCAATGGCCATGGGAGCAATTTGTGCCGGATTTGGGGACAGAGCCGGTAATTTCGTCGGGATCGACCCGGCGATAGGCCGACGCCTGGGCAAAATCTCGTGACTGACAATAGGTGCGTGCGACGGAGGCGCCGCATTTGTCGCCCTTGGCCAGGCAGTGGTCGACCCCCTGGTTGGCGATGATGAAGACGCGGGTCTCGGCGAACGCGCTGGATGCCGCAATGATGAGGGCGCCGGAAATGAGCGTGGGCAAGAATCGCATGAAAAAGCACCGGGGGCGAAAAGGGGAACTGCCGGTTCCAGAATGGGCTCAAATGGTTAAGGATGATGAACCATCAAGGCGAAACGCCGCGCTTTGTGGAGGTAAAATGGCCTTTTCGCGGCTCTCTTGACGCGGGGATGCCTCATAGCCCATATGTGGCGGGATGAACGGTCTCCTCGCCATTTGCGCCATTTGCCGCGAGATTACGAGCTAGCGATTCGCTGGCTGGAGCCGTCTTTTCTCAAAAAACATTGAGAGCACTGGACGCCCGGCCGCAAGGGATGGGTTGTCATGGAATTGCGTCTTTACGATACGCTGAGCCGCGAAAAGCGGACCTTTGTGCCGCTCGATGCGAACAACGTCCGCATGTATGTCTGCGGACCGACCGTCTATGACTTCGCCCATATCGGCAATGCCCGGCCGGTGATCGTGTTCGATGTGCTGTTTCGGCTGCTTCGCCATCTCTATGGCGAGGCGCACGTCAAATATGTCCGCAACATCACCGACGTCGACGACAAGATCAACGACCGCGCCGCGCGCGATTTTCCGGGACTGCCGCTGAACGAGGCGATCCGCAAGGTCACGGAGGAGACGGGGCGGCAGTTTCATGCCGACGTCGACGCGCTGGGCTGCTTGCGGCCGACTGTCGAGCCGCGCGCGACCGAGCATATCGGCGAGATGCGCGAGATCATCGAGAAGCTGGTTGCCGGCGGTTTTGCCTATGTCGCCAAGGACCACGTGCTGTTCTCGCCGCAGGCGATGAACGCGGCCGTTTCCGGCCTGCCGCGCTATGGCGCGCTGTCCAACCGCTCGCTGGACGAGATGATCGCCGGCGCCCGCGTCGATGTGGCGCCCTACAAGAAGGACAACACCGACTTCGTGCTCTGGAAGCCGTCCAAGCCCGGCGAGCCATCATGGCCGTCACCGGCCGGCATCGCCGCGCAGGGCCGCCCCGGCTGGCACATCGAGTGCTCGGCGATGGCCTGGAAGCATCTCGGCGAGCATTTCGACATTCATGGCGGCGGCATCGATCTCGTATTCCCGCATCACGAGAACGAGGTCGCGCAGACCTGCTGCGCCTTCCACCGGGAGCGCATGGCGAACTATTGGATGCACAACGGCTTCCTGCAGGTCGAGAGCGAGAAGATGTCGAAGAGCCTCGGCAACTTCATCACCATCCATGAGCTTCTGGCCGACTGGCCGGGCGAGGTGCTGCGCCTGAACATGCTGAAGACGCATTATCGCTCGCCGATCGACTGGACCATGAAGTCGCTGGAGGAGAGCGCTAGGACACTCGACGACTGGTATCGCGTCGCGGCCGATGTCGAGCCCGGCAAGCCCGCCGCGTCCGTGGTCGAGCCGCTGCTCGACGACCTCAACACGCCGCTGGCGATCGCGGCGCTGCATGGTCTGCGCGGCAACGACGTGGGCGCCCGGGCGGGCTCGTTGCGGCTGCTCGGATTCCTGTCCGAGAGCGCCGCGCAATGGGAAGGGCGCAAGCAGCAGGCGAGTGGCGTCGATGCGAAGGAGGTCGAGCGCCTCATCGCCGAACGGACGGCCGCCCGTAGCCGCAAGGACTTTGCAGAGTCCGATCGTATCCGCGATCTGCTCGCTGCGATGGGCGTTGCCATCAAGGACTCCAAGCAAGGCACGACCTGGGAGATCGCGCGATGAAACGGCCGGACACGCCTTTCCCGCGGCACTGGTTCTATTACATCGCGCTGAAGATCGCGCTGCTCGCCGGCGCCGTGGCGCTGGTGCTCAAGCTCTATGGGATGTGGTGAAGACGATGGGACAGAGTTTGCCAAAGCCCGGCTTGCGGCCTTTCCTGCCCGCAGACGTGCCGGTGCTCGCCGCGATCTTCACCGCCAGCATCGAGGAGCTGACCGGCGAGGACTACAGCGAGGCGCAGCAGGAAGCCTGGATGGCGGCGGCGGAAAGCGACGAGTTCGGCAAGCGGCTTGCGTCCGACCTGACGCTGATCGCGACGCTGGAGGGCTCACCCGTCGGCTTCGCCTCGCTGCGCGGCAACGATCACATCCACATGCTCTATGTCCATCCGGCAGTGGCCGGGCAGGGCATCGCGACCATGCTGGTCGACGCGCTTGAGAAGCTTGCGGGCGGCCGCGGTGCGGCGAGCCTGTCGGTCGATGCCAGCGACAACGCGCAAGGCTTCTTCGCCAAGCGCGGCTACACCGCCCAGCAGCGCAACAGCGTCACCATCAACGACGAATGGCTCGCCAACACGACCATGAAGAAGACGCTCGGAGCGCCGCAATGAGCAAGGAGCGCCTCTATCTCTTCGACACCACGCTGCGCGACGGTGCGCAGACCAATGGCGTCGACTTCACGCTGACGGACAAGCAGGTCATCGCGGCGATGCTCGATGATCTCGGCATCGACTATGTCGAGGGGGGCTATCCCGGCGCCAATCCGCTCGATAGCGAATTCTTCGCGGCCAAGCCGAAGCTCGCCCATGCCCGCTTCACCGCGTTTGGCATGACGCGCCGGGCGGGGCGCTCGGTCTCCAACGATCCTGGCGTCGCCGGGCTGCTGGAGGCGAAGGCGGACGCGATCTGCTTCGTAGCCAAATCGTCGGCCTATCAGGTGCGCGTCGCGCTGGAGACGACGAAGGAGGAGAACCTCGCCTCGATCCGTGACAGCGTCGCAGCCGCGAAGGCCGCCGGCCGCGAGGTCATGCTCGACTGCGAGCATTTCTTCGACGGCTACAAGGAAGACCCGAGCTTCGCGCTCGCCTGCGCCAAGGCCGCCTATGAGGCGGGTGCGCGCTGGGTGGTGCTGTGCGACACCAATGGCGGCACCATGCCCGATGAAATCGAGGCCATCGTCACCGAGGTGACGAAGCACATCCCCGGCGATCACGTCGGCATCCACGCCCATAACGACACCGAGCAGGCGGTCGCCAATTCGCTCGCTGCGGTGCGCGCCGGCGCCCGGCAGATTCAGGGCACGCTGAACGGTCTCGGCGAGCGCTGCGGCAACGCCAATCTCTGCTCGCTGATCCCGACGCTGAAACTGAAGAAAGGGTTTTCGGACGCTTTCGAGATCGGGGTCACCACGGAGAAGCTGGCGACTCTCGTCAAAGTCTCGCGCACGCTGGACGACATGCTCAACCGCGTGCCGAACCGGCATGCGGCTTACGTTGGCGAGAGCGCCTTCGTCACCAAGACCGGGATTCATGCCTCGGCCGTGCTGAAGGATCCGCACACCTATGAGCACGTGTCGCCGGAACTCGTCGGCAACCACCGCAAGGTGCTGGTGTCCGACCAGGCCGGCCGCTCCAACGTGATCGCCGAGCTCGACCGGGCCGGCATCCCGTATGAGAAAAGCGATCCGAAGCTGACGCGCCTCGTCGAGGAATTGAAGGAGCGCGAGGCGCAGGGCTACGCCTATGAGTCCGCCAACGCCTCGTTCGAGCTGCTGGCGCGCCGGACGCTCGGCAAGGTGCCGCATTATTTCGAGGTCGAGCAGTTCGACGTCAATGTCGAGCAGCGCTACAACGCTCTAGGGGAGCGGGTCACCGTGGCGCTCGCGGTGGTCAAGGTCGACGTCGCCGGCGAGCATCTGATCTCGGCGGCCGAAGGCAACGGTCCCGTCAACGCGCTCGACGTTGCCCTGCGCAAGGATCTCGGCAAGTACCAGAAGTACATCGAGGGGTTGACCCTGATCGACTATCGCGTCCGTATCCTCAATGGCGGTACCGGCGCCGTCACGCGCGTGCTGATCGAGAGCGAGGACGAGAATGGCGAGCGCTGGACCACGGTCGGCGTCTCCCCGAACATCATCGACGCCTCCTTCCAGGCGCTGATGGATTCGGTGATCTACAAGCTCGTGAGATCGGGCGCGCCGGCGTGAGAAAGATGTAGCCCGGATGAGCGAAGCGATATCCGGGATGGTATATGCCGCACCGATAGACTTTCCCGGATGTCGCTTCGCTCATCCGGGCTACGAGCGATAGGGGACGGGCGGGGCCATGATCGACCACATCTCCGTCGGCGTGAGCGATCTCGATCGCTCCGCTCGCTTCTACGAGGCGACGCTCTCGGCGCTCGGTCTCGCGCGTCTCGTCACCCGGCCGCGGACGGTGGGCTTCGGCAAGGCCTATCCGGAGTTCTGGATCAATTTGCGCGAAGCCATGCCGCCCGTAGCCCCCGAAAGCGGCGCGCATATCTGCCTGCGGGCAAAGACGACAAGCGAGGTCGATGCGTTTTACGCCGCAGCGCTGTCCGCCGGCGGCGCCTCGGACGGTGCGCCCGGCATCCGTCCGCACGATCGTGTGCGTTACTACGCGGCGTTCGTCACCGACCCCGACGGCAACCGCATCGAGGCGGTGACTTTTCCGGCAGAGTAGGGCGCTACAGCTTACGTGCCACTTCGGGCGCGAGATCCCGCTGGCTGTCCGAAATCTGCGCAGCCGCAGCGCGCAGCCGCGGGATGATCTCCTCGACCTTGTCCGCCTTCAGGATATCGACGGAAAGACCGGCGCGGATGAACTGGGTTTGGCGCATATGGGCCACCAGAGAGAACAGCGGCTCCCAGAAGCCGTCGACATTGGCGAGCAGCACGGGCTTGGCGTGACGGCCGAGTTGCTGCCAGGTCAGCTGCTCGACCAGCTCCTCGAGCGTGCCGAGCCCGCCGGGCAAGGCGACGAAGGCGTCGGAGCGCTCGAACATCAGTCGCTTGCGTTCGTGCATGTCGGGGGTGACGACCATCTCCTGTACGCGCGTCAGTGCGTTCTCGCGCATCCGGAGGAAGTCCGGGATGATGCCGGTGACGGTGCCGCCGTGATCCAGCACGGAGGTTGCGACCGCCCCCATCAGGCCGAGCGAGCCGCCGCCATAAACGAGGCGGATATTGCTTTCCGCCAGCGCTTTGCCGAGCGCCTTCGCCGCTTCGATGAAGTTGGGATTGGTTCCGGGGCCGGAGCCGCAATAGACACAGACGGTTTTGATCGTGCTCATTGGTGCCATGATGCATTGCAGCGAAGAGGCGTCAAGCCCAATCGGTGATTCGATACTCCCGCAAATCTACCGGTAAATGACGATAAACAATCGAAGATTCGCCATTTGGCGGGGTGCGTTGGCATCGGGAAGGCTCTATATGACGGACGAAAATCGTTAATTGCAGTTGCGCCCGCATCCGGCGGGCTTTCAGGCTTCTTGATGGACCAACCTCAATCGTTCGACGGCGCCGACGTTCCCGATCCTCCCGCCGGAGGACCGCCGGCCGGGGCCACGCTGATGGGCACGCTGGCCCATTTGTGGCCCTATATCTGGCCGGGCGATCGCGTCGATCTGAAGATGCGGGTGGTCTGGTCGCTGGTGTTGCTGCTCGCCGCCAAGCTGATCACGCTCACAGTGCCGTTCAGCTTCAAATGGGCGACCGATGCGCTGACGGGCGCCAACACCGCGCCGGTGCAAGCCGACAATTGGCATCTCTGGGTGATCGCCTCGCCGTTGCTGCTGACCGCGAGCTACGGCGTGATGCGCATCCTGATGGCGGTGCTGACGCAATGGCGCGACGGGATCTTCGCCCGTGTCGCCATGCATGCGGTGCGCAAGCTCGCGACCCTCACCTTCGTCCACATGCACGAGCTGTCGCTGCGCTTCCATCTCGAGCGCAAGACTGGCGGCCTGACGCGCGTGCTCGAGCGCGGACGCGAGGGCATCGAGGTCATCGTGCGCATGGTGATCCTGCAGCTGATCCCGACCATCGTCGAGGTCTCGCTGCTGCTGGCGGTGCTGCTCTGGCAGTTCGACTGGCGTTACGTGGTCGCCACCCTGATCACGGTCACGCTCTACATGTACTACACCTACATCGCGACCGAGTGGCGCATCGGCATCCGCCGCAAGATGAACGATTCCGACACCGAGGCGAACACCAAGGCGATCGACTCGCTGCTCAATTACGAGACCGTCAAATATTTCAGTGCCGAGGCGCGCGAGGCGCAGCGCTATGACAAGTCGGTGGAGCGCTACGAGGAGGCGAGCGTCCGCACCTATACCTCGCTCGCGGTGCTCAACACCGGCCAGGCCGTGATCTTCACGCTGGGCCTGACCGCGACCATGCTGATGTGCGCGATCGGCGTGCGCAACGGCACCAATACGGTCGGCGATTTCGTGCTGGTCAACGCCATGATGATACAGCTCTACCAGCCGCTGAACTTCATGGGCATGGTCTATCGCGAGATCAAGCAGGCGATCATCGACATTGAGAAGATGTTCGGCGTGCTCGGCCGCGAGGCCGAAATCAAGGATGCACCCGATGCGAAGCCGCTGGTCGTCTCCGCCGGCACCGTGCGCTTCGAGGACGTTCGCTTTGCCTATGAGCCCACGCGGCCAATCCTCAAGGGCATCAGCTTCGAGGTGCCGGCCGGCAAGACGGTCGCGATCGTCGGCCCGTCCGGTGCGGGCAAGTCGACGATCTCCCGCCTGTTGTTCCGCCTCTACGATGTTTCCGGCGGCAGGATCCTGATCGACGGCCAGGACATCCGCGAGGTCACGCAGGCCAGCTTGCGCGCCTCCATCGGCATGGTCCCGCAGGACACCGTGCTGTTCAACGACACCATCCGCTACAACATCCGCTACGGCCGCTGGGACGCCAGCGATGCCGAAGTCGAGGAGGCGGCGAGGCTGGCCCAGATCGATCATTTCATCCGGCTGGCGCCGAAGGGTTATGAGACCCAGGTCGGCGAGCGCGGCCTGAAGCTGTCCGGGGGCGAGAAGCAGCGCGTCGCGATCGCCCGCACCGTCCTGAAGGCGCCGCCGATCCTGGTGCTCGACGAGGCGACGTCGGCGCTCGACACCCACACCGAGCACGAGATCCAGGGCGCGCTCGAACGCGTGGCGAAGAACCGCACCTCGCTCGTGATCGCGCACCGGCTCTCGACCATCGTCGGGGCCGACGAGATCATCGTGCTGGACCAGGGCCGGATCGCCGAGCGCGGCACCCACGCCAGACTGCTCGCGCAGGGCGGCCTCTATGCCAGCATGTGGAACAGGCAGCGCGAGGCCGAGGCGGCGCGCGAGAAACTGGCCAGGATGGCCGACACCAGCGCGGCGCCCAACCGGGAGCCGCCGCCGGTCGATGACGTCCTGACGACGCCTGCCGCGGTGGACTGACCTTGTCTCCGGTCCCAACTCTGGCCTAAACAAGCGCGCGCGACGACCCGTGCCATTAACCCCGAGCGGCAGATAGCGATGTCCATTCTCGATTCGATCCAGCGCCAGATCCCGCCGATCCACAAGGAGGGCTATCCCTTCATCGGCGGCTTCGCGCTGGCAAGCCTGATCCTGTTCTGGCTGTGGTCGCCGCTGGGCTGGATCGGCACGATCCTCACGGTGTGGTGCGCGCTGTTCTTCCGCGATCCCGTCCGCGTGACTCCGGTGCGCGAGGGCCTCGTGGTGTCGCCGGCCGACGGCCGCGTCTCGATGATTACCATGGCGCTGCCGCCGGCCGAGCTCGGCCTCGGCGACCGACCGCTGCCGCGCATCTCGGTGTTCATGAGCGTGTTCAATTGCCACGTGAACCGCAGCCCGGTGGCGGGCAGGGTGGACCGCATCGCCTACCGCCCGGGTCTCTTCATCAATGCCGAACTCGACAAGGCGAGCGAGGACAATGAACGCAACTCGCTGGTGATCACGACGCCTGAGGCCCGGATCGGCGTGGTCCAGATCGCCGGCCTCGTCGCCAAGCGCATCGTCTGCTTCGTCAAGGAAGGGCAGGCGATCGGCGCCGGCGAGCGCTTCGGCCTGATCCGCTTCGGCTCGCGCCTCGACGTCTATCTGCCGGTCGGCACCAAGGCGCTGGTGTCGGAAGGGCAGACCGCGATCGCCGGAGAGACGATCCTGGCCGACCTTGCCGGCGACGACCCGAGCCGCGCCTACCGCGCCAATTAACCAATAGTCGGCCCTTCCGGGCGGTCCGCCACAATGGCGGAGGGGGATGCGGCTTGCTATATCTCGCCGTGAGGTGAGGACGAGCCATGACGCCCTATGATTTCAAGGACCCCGATACGCGCCGCCGGCGGTTCCGGCCGATTCCGGTGCGGATGCTGGTGCCCAACGTCATCACGCTGCTGGCGATCTGCGCCGGTCTGACCTCGATCCGGCTGTCGATCGAGGGGCGGATGACGCTCGCCGTCTACGCCATCGTGTTCGCGGCCGCGCTCGACGGCATCGACGGTCGCATCGCGCGCATGATCAAGGGCCAGTCCAAGTTCGGCGCCGAGCTCGACAGCCTCGCCGACTTCGTCAATTTCGGGGTGGCGCCGGGCCTGATGCTGTACTTCTGGCAGCTGCACGAACTCGGCAATGCCGGCTGGATCGCCGCGATGGTGTTCGCGATCTCCGGCGGCCTGCGGCTTGCGCGCTTCAACGCCACCATGGATGATCCGAACAAGCCGGCCTTCGCGGCCAATTTCTTCACCGGCGTGCCCGCGCCCGCCGGCGCCATCACGGTGCTGCTGCCGATCTACATCGCGTTCCTCGATCTCGGCCGCACCCCTGTGGCGGTGACGGCGGCCTATACGCTTCTGATCGCCTTTCTGATGGTATCGCGCCTGCCGGTGTTCTCCGGCAAGACCAAGCGCATGCGCGTGCCGCCGGAGCTGGTGCTGCCGGCTTTCGTCGCCGTGATCGTCTTCATCGCGCTCTTGATCGCCTATCCCTGGCACGTGCTCTCGATCGGCACGGTGCTCTATCTGCTCTGCCTGCCGCTCGGCTACAAATCCTATCGCGACCAGGCGCGCGCGATGGAAGCCAACGCACCGGCGGAAGGCGAGCTCTCCTCGCCGCCCTCGGCGCCGACTGTGGCGAATTTGTCGGAGCCGCCGCACGATGAGGACCGGACCGGACGGCTGCACTGAGCGGTCGGGCGCGGATATCTGCCATGAGACCTGTCTGAGTTGGGTCGAGGCCCGATCTCGGCTATATCGCCCTTGAGCCGGCGGCATCGCGCAATCAAGCCGCCGCTAATCTGGGAGAGAACGCCGTGACCAATTCCGCGACCGGGCCGCTGCCCGCTTCCGTCCTCGAGGCGCTGGGCCGCTACGATACGCCGACGATTTGCAACGCCATGGAGATCGTGGCGCCCGAGCGGCGGCTGATCGGCTACACCACCAAGCAGCTGGTCTGCCCGTTCCCCGACCTGCCGCCGATCGTCGGCTATGCCCGCACGGTGACGATCCGCTCGGTGCTGAAATCATCCCTCCCGGCTGAAGAGCAGTCCAGGCGCCGTATCGAATATTACGAGTATGTCGGCACCGGCCACGGTCCTCGCATCTCGGTGATCCAGGACATCGACGGCCCCGATGTCGGCTACGGCGCGTTCTGGGGCGAAGTGCAGAGCAACGTGCACAAGGCGCTCGGCTGTCTCGGCGTGATCACCGACGGCTCGATCCGCGACATCCCGCAATGGGCCCCAGGCTTCCAGGCGCTGGCCGGCTCGATCGGCCCGTCGCATGCCTGGGTGCATGCGGAAAGCTTTGGCGGGGAAGTGCGCGTCGCCGGCATGACCGTGAAGTCCGATGATCTCATCCACGCCGACCGGCACGGTGCCATCGTGATCCCGCTCGACGTCGCCGCAAAGCTGCCGGAGGCCGCTGAACTCTGCGGCCGCCGCGAAACGCCGATCCTGGAGATCGCCCGCAGCCCCGATTTCTCGCTGGAGAAGCTGAAGGCCGCGCTGAAGCGCTCGGCCGAAATCCACTAACGCGACCGACTTACGGAGGTGACGCCGGACGTGGGCCGCCTTGCTCTGCAAGAAACAGGGCGGCCTGATCCGGCTCGCCGAACATTGCGGCGGCACATCCGATCAGGGTGAAGCCGCCTGCGAGATCCCACAGGGTGATGCCGTTCGCATCATCGGGCACGTGAATCAAGCGCGCTGCGATTACGGCGAAGGCCGCCTCGATAAAGAGCAGAATACTGAACGCCGGCAGCACCAGCTCCGGCTCGAGCAGATGGAGCGCCAGTACGGCGGGCAACGCGGTGAGCAGACCGAACAGCGTCAACATGGCAATGCTCCGGGCCATGAGGATGCCCCACCCCCAGAAGATACCAAATGATCCTATTCCTCGATGCGGCGCAGGGACGCAGCACGAGTGTCGTTCCGGCGGCGCCGGTATGGTTAGCGAATGATTGAGTTTCCTGTCGCTGGACGGCAATCGCACCTCGCAGCCGCGGCCCGGGCGTTCTGTCCAGACTTAACCTTTACGCGGCTTTAAGATTCGATCCCAATTCGACATTGAAACCATTTGGCTTTTCGCTGCGTTAGGCAGTCTTGCCGTTTCTGTTAGGCAGTTTGTCCATGGCCTGGCGGGCCATTTTCTTCTGATTGGCAGCCTTCGTGTAGCGCTCGACTTCCTTCAACGTCTTGTGGCCGGAGACCGAGGCTATCTGGTTCGTTGTGCTGTCAGCCTCAGCAAGTCGTCTCATAGAGGCCTTGCGCAGGCCGTGAGATACGCAGCGGGATGAGAGGCCGGCCGACCTGATTGCCGATCGCATCAGGGCACTTAAGGCAGGGCGTTTTAGCGGTCGCCCATTGGCATCGCCCACCAGAGTTAGGCCCTTGGCAGGATATGCCTTCATTGCTCGCTGTAGTTCCGGATGGATAGGCACCCATAGGTCGGCTCCTGTCTTCTGCTGTACGACGTGGATCAGGCCGTCAGCGACGTCCGCCCGGCTCATCTTTGCCACATCACCGACGCGCTGGCTCGTGTAGAGCAACAGCGCATAGGCGAGCCTCTGGCGCGTTCCTAGGCGCCATTTGTCCTCGAACTGCTTCAGCTCGGCGTCGGTCCATGTGTGGTGCTCGCCGACCTTGAACGGATCAATCCCCACCATGGGGTTATCCTTGCGGCGCTTGGTCTTGATTGCGAACTGGAACAGCCGGCGCAGCACGGCGCGGGTCAGGTTCGCCATCCCCGGCTTTTCGGCGCCGATCTGGTTGATGATCTTCTCGGCTGCCTCAGTCGGCATGGTGCTCGCGGAACGGTGCCCGTGCGCCTTGGCGATCGGCTCCAGCGCGTATTTGTAGAGCTGTCGGCTCGACGGCTTCAGATCCGTATAGAAGCGGCTGCCGTAGAAATCGATGATCAGCTTGCCGAGCGAGTCCGCATGCTGGGTGACCTTGGCCGCCGCCGGCTTCTCCGCCAGATACGCGGCATAGGCCGCCATGAACTCTTCTGAGCCGGGCTCTCCGGTCAGCGGGCCGATCCGCTTCCCGCCCTTCCGGAAATACCGACGTAGCTTGCCCGTTCGGTCGATATACTCATCGACGTATCGCAGCTTGATCTTTGCCACCCGCGCCCCCATCAGACGTCATCCCATGACGCTGCGAGTGCTTTGGCCTGGTTGTCAACGGGAACCACTGACGCGTCTCCGCCGTCCACCACAATCGAACCATCCCGGCCGATCATCACCCGACGCACACGCAGGCCGGCGCTCTCCGCGGCTTGAACCGCTCGGCGTACTTGGGCTTTGGTGAAGCTGGGGTTGCGGCTCATATGCGTATTCTACGCTCGCTTTCGGGTTTCTGGAACGACTGACTTACTTGAAAAATGGTGACTGACTGGCGCGAGCAAATTCAATCGGTTGTCGCGTTTGGTTGGTGTGCCGGAGGCACAGGGCCAGCCTTCCCGCAGAAGCCGAGCAAGCCGCCATCTAGTGTGCGCTGATCAGTCCACCGCCAAGCCATGCACTGGCCCGCGATGCAGAACATCGGAGATGTGGCTTGCGCAAAGCAACTGCCGGCCATTACCATCATGCTAGCGCCACCGCTGTTCATAACCGGGGCGGACGCAAATCCTTCTTGGCAACGTTTAGTCGCGGCCTCTTTCGCCGTGATCAGCATGGCTCTTTCCCTCCTCCCACAGGATGGCGACTGCCCGGCCTGGATCGCCGCAACGACTTCAGCTTGCGCTCGCTCCAGACCTTTCGCGGGTTTCCGTTCCAGGAGACCAGGGCGCTTCGTGTCTCCTGGTCTACCTCGTAAACAACGACGCGCCACGAGCCCATCTGCGACATTCTGGTGTTGCCCATTTTCTGACGATGGCAATCCCAAAGCACGTCACCAGGCTTGATGGTCGAAAAAGCCACCATCTCACGCTCCTTTGACACGACTGAGTACGGCCCGGATGCGATCGGCCATGCCACGGCGATCCGTGAAGTTCGGGTGCCCATAGTCGGCAAGGCATTCGCGCAGCAGTGCCTCCATTTCGGAGCCTAACGAGCCTTCGGGCAGCGGCTCCGGAAACTCGCGCAAATGATGAACGGTTACGCCCTCGACACCCTTCTGGTATGCGATGGCGTCTTCGTAGGTCCATCGGCCAGCGTCGCGCACGTCGGCGCAATAGCCTTGCGCTTCCGGTCGGTAGAAGTATCCACGTTTGCGGATGACGTAGTCGCGCGACATCTCAGCCATTGGACGGCTCCGTGGTGTCCTGGGGGCAGTCGGGAGCCGGCTGCAAGATGATCATCGTGCTCTTGTCGTTCGGCTCGTCGCTGTAATACGGCGAATTGTACCGCTTCTTCTGCCGGGTCCATCCGCCGGCGCAGCCATAGAACTCGCCACGCTTGATCGACAACTGGCGCGACCCGTCGTGGATCTTCTCCAGGATCGCTTCCTCGGTGTCCGAGGTCGGCGTCAATACGATCTGCTCAAGTCCGTCTTCGATGTAGAGCGCGATTTTCATGGGGCCTTTCCTTGATGCGAAGGCAACTCTGTGCTCCCGGCCTCGAGCTGCGGGCGCGAAAGCGCGGACGCGTCAGGCATTGGCTGCCAGTGCGTCGGACGATTGTAGCCATCGGGTTCATGGTCAGTGTCGTCGAGCGTGCAGGTTTCCGCGCTCCAGCAGCCGACGCGCTCATTGTAGGTTACGGCTTCGACTTCCTTCCCGAGGCCGCCTCCAGTCGCCAAGATGCGCGTTCCGTCCTGCGGTGCCGTCTCGATGGGCTGCCACAATGACTGCGGTACTGCTCTGATGCCAGCGATCTCTTTCTGCCATGCGCGGAGCCAAAGGCGTGCTTCAGTCTTGACTGCTGCGGCCTCTGAGACCGTCAACAGGCCCATATCGTGCCGATACCACATGCAGGCAGAGCGGACCTGCTCGTCTGTCGGATTCCATGCTTCGCCGGTCCCGGCAGAGGAGCATTGAGCCGCCTCCTTGGCGTTCCAGCCAGCGACATATCCCTGGCTGAAGCTGTTGAAGTTCGGCTTCTCCTCAACGACAGTGACGGTCTTTCGAAACTCGTCGAACGCCGCCTTGATCGTGTTGTAGGTCATGTGCGCCGTCTCGACCGGAGCAGCCGGCGGCTGGGCGGCGAGGGAAAGGATCGCGCTGGCCTTTTCAAGCGCCTCCCGCTGCCGGATATCTCGGCGCATCACATGAATATCGTTCCATGCCCGTGGATCGGCTTCGTCGGAGGCATCCCAGCCGTTCTTGCCGATCTCCCATCGCTCTGAAAAATTACCGGCCCCTTGCGGCGTCCCGCTGGGTGAACCTGTCAATTCAGGTTTGGTGGTGCGGCCGTTTCCGGTCCCGTCCCCGGTTGTCTCTGTTGCGTTCCCTGCTGACCCGGTATTGGGCCAGTTGCTACCCGGCAACAGCCCGGCCAAGTGGGTTTTCTTGCGGAGGCAGAGATTGGCCGCACACGCGTCTGGCACAAAGCCGCATTCGCAGGTGTCAGACATCGGCCGGCCTCCGTGAAAACCATTCGGTTTGATCGGGGCCGATGACCGAATAGCTCTGCTGAAAAAGTTGATGCATCAGGCTCTCCGCGAGCGCTAATGCTCGTTCACGCAACGCCTCGTGCGTGGTCGGAAAGCGAGGGTAGTTGATCAGACCGATGCGGAAGCCAGCTTCCTCACCGCCTGTGTAGATGAAGGTGACGGGCTCTACGGTGACACACAGGCCAACGGAGAAGCAGAAATCACGGCATACCTGCTTGGCCTGCGCGATGTCGCCGGCCATGAAGATATCGAATCTGATGGTTTCAGCGGTCCTGTTGATCATTCTGCGGCCTCGGCGATCTCAAGTTCAGCGGTGTGGCACATCACGGAGCACTCGATATTCGGCTCCGTTCGGATGTCGCCGCGATCGGGATGCAAGCCATCAAGGCCGAACCGCGTCTCATCCTTTTCCCGAAAGAAGAATGATCCAGGCCCGAGGTGCCTCTGCAAAGCCGCCATGCGTTCAAATTGCTCCGGAAAGTGCTTCCGGATCATATTCCAGTAGCCCATGCCGCCTTTCGGGCAGCCAATGCAGTTGTTGTTCTGGAAGCCGAGTTTATACATTGCAGGCAGCTCAATGCCGGCGCGCGCGATCATGGCTAGACAATCGGCCTTCGTCAGGCTGGCGTCGATCAGGGGCGTCTCGATCGCTCTCTCGAAGTTCTGCTTCCGCAGATTAGCAGCGCGAACTTGGTCCGGTTTGTCGGCGGTGTAGCCGAAAACCATGATGTCGGTGGGGCGCTCGAACGCAAAATGAGGCTCGCGCTTGAGAGCACCAGTGCACGGCGCGCCACGCTTCGAGGTGATGAAGCGCTCCTTTTCCCAAACGTGCCATGTATCCTTGAACCTGTCCGACTTGAAAACCTGCACTTGTTTTCCGAACCAGCGCTCACAGTCTGCGCGGAAACGAAGATTGTCCGGATGCTCCGAGCCGGTGTCGGAATATGTGATCACAACGCGGTCGATGCCATATTTCGCGATTGCGAGCTTTGTAGCCACTGCGGAGGCCGCGCCGCATGAGAAGCGGCACACCACGCGCGGCTCACTTTCACTCTCAGCGGAGCCGTCGTGAACCCCCGTCATTGCCGCCACTCCGGCCGCGCGCCGATCTCATCTGGCGCCTCGTTCACGCAGAGATAGGCCGGCTCGTCCTGAAGGACGGCTGCAAACGTCAGAACCGATCCATTCGCTCCGTCCGTCGCGATGTAACAAACCTGGCTCATGTTGACGTAGACGTCGCGCTCCGCGTCGCCCTTGCCTTGCCTGAACTTCATAAAGAACGGCTTCATGCTTCACCCGTTGAATGGTTCGGAGAGGTGACTGGTTATGCCGCCGCTCGAAAGAGCGGCACGCCTTGGATTACGGGCGTGTAGTCACGGGCCATCCTAACGAAGTCGGTCGCCTGCTCATAAGGCGACTTATCCTCATCGGATCCGTCAATCGCGCGGAGCGCCAATTCGTTGAAGTGACGATTGATGTCCGGATAGTTGAACCCGCGCTCTCCGTTGATGCGGCCAAGCTCGCGATAGTAGAAATCGAACCATTCTCCGATCCGCTTGTTGCGGAGGGTGAGAGGGCGCAGCCTGTCACTGAGATACCCAAACGTGCTGCATACGCCGTCCGAAACCTCGATCGATCCGCTTTCGCGGATTTCTTTGATCTGGAAAATACCGCGGTCGAAAACGGCCCAATCTCCAACCTTCCAAGTTACTTCCGACATAGAAATTCCCCTTTGTTTGTAGTGGTTCAGAGCACTGGCGATGAGAGCGCGTACCTGGTCATGATCGCGCGTCCGATGATTTCTGGGATTTGCGGGAGAAGAGTGTTTCCGAAGGCGCCCAAAGCACTCTCAGCCAGTCCCTTCGGTAACCCATCATCCACTCGACTAAGGTCAGGAGGGCCGCCGTTCCAAGCTCGCCACTCGCTAAGTCGCGAAGCGATTTCCCCTCCTTGGACGGACGGTCTCCGCTCCGCGGCCCCTGGCTGCCCATTGATCGCGTCGGCGTCGGCAACAGCCAGCGCGTGATCTCGGTTTGGTTGATGCCGCGCGACCGGAGCCCACTGCACCGTCTTGGCGTTTGCGACAATCCAGACACGGTTTCGCCTGTGCGGCGCGCCGGCGTGCCAAGCACCCACCACGAGCGGCCTCGCGGTGTAGTCTGCCGCTTCCAAGTCATCGAGTACCCGGTCAGCTCCGAGAGTTCGGAGACCAGGAACATTCTCAGCGATGACCCAATCTGGTCGGAGTTCTCGAATGAGCCGAGCGAATTCGTGCCAGAGACCACTTCGTTCGCCGTCGAGACCGGCGCCGCGGCCCGCTTGCGAAACGTCTTGGCAGGGGAAGCCGCCGGCGATGAGATCGACGGCAATTCCATTGGCAGCAAGGCGCTGCGCGGTGAGAGATCGGACGTCATTGAAGATCGGAACCTCGGGCCAGTGATGGGCAAGGACGCGCCGGCAGAAATCGTTGGCCTCGCAGAACGCGACGGTTCGCATTCCGGCTCGTTCGAGCCCGAGGCTGAAGCCGCCAATTCCGCTGAAGAGGTCGAGGACATTCATCTTTTCTTTCAATGCATCAATGGTGTCGTAGCGGGACCATCAGGCCCCAAATCCCAGCGCATTCCCGATCCTGACGACGACATCGATCAAGATGAAGCCAACCGTGATTCCAACCACGATCAAGACCCCCCATGCGAATATGTACGCAGCAGCCATCATCCCGCCCATGGTCAAATCCTCCTAATGAGCCGCAGCACCAAGCAGCGGATAGCGTTCAATGCCGTCACGATGCCGAGCGAGAAGATGAACACGACGAGCCAGAATATCGTTTGGTTGATGACCGGCTGGCTGATCATCGCAGCACCGCAAGCACGGCGCCGATGATGATCAGCACGACGCCGACAAACCATGTCGGCGGGCCGAACAGAAGCATCACGCCGAGGAAGATGATGACGAGGGGCATAGCTACAACGTCGCCAGTACGATGAGTTCGTTGAAGATCAGCCACAGCATGAATGCTTCGTAGAGCGTCATGGCCGCGCCTCCTGTCTTCGCTTCTCGAATCCGCGCGAGCGCAACGGACGTCCGGCGGGGATCTTGGCGCGTTGGTCCTTCGGCTTGCGCGCCTTGATCTTCCGGGGGCGCGGCGCTGGCTTCGGCTCCAGGGCACGCGCGGCGCCTCCGGACTCGATCCAGAGCGAGGCGGCGATCTTCCACGGATCGACGCCGCGCATCTCCCACCACTCGCGTTCGTTGCTGTTGTGCTGGCAGTCGACGCCAATCCGGTGATGGTAGGGGCACAGCGGAACCGTATAGCGATCGTGAGGCTTCTCGCCTTTGCCGGTCAGCTCCTTGCCGATCGCGAGGTTATCCATGCGGAGATGCGCGGGCTCGGCCTGGCGCCGGCAGAACGGCAGGCAGCACGGCTGCTGGCGCACGAAGTCAAGATGCTTCTCGTCTCGCTGCCGGGGGTCGCGCTGCCGCAGGCCCATCACTGGACTCTCCGCGACCGCTGTTCGATGTCGTCGCGATACGAGTGCATCTCGGCGTAGCGTGGTCGGTCCGACATCAGCGCGAGCACGACCAAGCCGCCGAACGCCGCACCCATGATGAAAAGCGCAAGACCTAGAGCAAAGTCCATTACCCAACCTCCGACATGATGTGACCGACGTTTGCCAGGAGTTCTTCGAAGCGCGCAGCGTGCTCGTCGGCTCGCTGATGGGCGATCTCTGGCCTTGTGCCGAGGCGCCGTTCTGCGGCGTAGTAGTTCCGCCAAGCAATGTCGCGGAGCTCTGCGCGCGAAAGGCCGAGGTTTGTGCTCGACGTCGCCGCGGCGCCGTCGACATGCGGAAACGGAACGACGTTGGACATCAGGCATACTCTCCATAGGCAAGCTTGCCGGTTGGCTGGCGATTGCCGCCGCGGCGGATGCGGATGCTCACGGACATGCAGACCTGCCGGAGGCGGTCCCAGGTCGCGCGATCGTCGGCGGACCAAGACGCGTCCTCGTCATCCAGCGGGAAAGGACAGGTCGGGAAGCCGGCGCGATCGAGCAGCCATTTCGGCATCAGCGCGAGAACGAACGGCGTCCCCTCGCATTCCGGGAGGATGATCGCGTTCCGCGGTCCGAGGAATTGCGGGTCGCTGGTCAGGGTTTTACCGACGCGCACCGTTGTCGGGTTGTAGCGGCCGTCCGGCTGGCGCACGACAAGCGTGCAGACGTAGCCCATGGCTTGGTAGGACCGATAATCGAAGTCCGTGCGCGGATCCTCGTTGCGGCGAGGCTGGAGCGGCTTGCGGCGGCATAGCGCCACGAGGCGCGCGCGGTCGGCGTCAGCCTGCGTCGGGGCGCCAATGGCGCGCCGGCCCATGTCCGTAATGATCGGGCGCTCAAGGTCGAGGAATACGATCAGCTTCAGCCGCTCGGCTTCGCGGAGGACGGGCCAGAGCTTCCGGACCTGTCCGGGGCGGCAGACGCTGCCGATGTCATGGGCAGCGCCTGCGCGCAGCAGGTCGACCATCTCAGGGGCGAGATCAGTCATCATGACGACCTCGCGCGCGCGCAATCTCGATGCCGGCGATAAGGCCGAGTTCCTGTGAGATCATCCAGAGCATGAACGCGGTCCACATCACGCCGCTCCGGCAAAGAGGCCGCAGAGGACATAGACCGACCAGCAAAAGAAGCCGATCAAAGCCGCGTCTATAGTGGCGAGTGCGAGCTGCTTGACGCTCATCGGTCCTCTCCAATTCGATTGGGAGGACACTATAGGACTATTCCTATTCAGTCAATAGGAAAAATCCTATATAGAGGTTCTAAAAATGTTCCTGGGCAGGAAAGGTACTATTTTCAGGTTCGGTCGGGGCGGCGAGGGGCGCTGGCTGATGTGGGGCTATAACCAGCATTCAGCTCGGGGAAAGGCTCGTGCGGGTAGTCGCAGTAGCCGGTGGCGTCGGCCATAAGAACTGCCGGCGGCCGGCCGTCGTCGTAGAGCCCGATCAGCATGTCTCTTTCGCCGGTGTAGCCGCCAAAGCTGTTCTTCGCGTTTGCCCTGACGCAGACGTGCCACATGAAACCCATGTGCCTGCGGGGCGCCGTGATGCTGGCGTTCTTGATGCTGTCGGGATCCTTCCAAAGGCTGCCCTTGCTCGACAGGATCGCCGCGCGCGCGTCGGGTGGTGCCGCGTCGGCGACGGTGGAGGCGTTCGTCTGGCAGCCGATGAGCGGAGTGGATAGCGCGATCGCAATCAGCGGCGCGAATAGTTCCCGACCGTGACGTGACATTCTTGCCACTCCGAACGCTTCAACTTGAAAGACTTTTGAGGATTGTGCTGCATGACGTGCCAGGCGTCCTCGGTGATCCGCACGAGCTTCTTGATGCACATGTGAACGGTGCCATCGTCGCCATGCGCTCGGAAAACGCAGGTGTCGCCGGCGCGCGGCGGCAGATGCGGGTTAACCAAGGCGGTCGACCCCGACTCGTGCGCCGGTGACATCGAATCGCCGGTGATGATGATGCCGTAGCCGTCCCGGACCCGGAGGAGTGGCTCCGGCCGAACCACCCAGTCCACCGCCTGGTCTGTCACAATTAACGCCCCCTTGCCCCCCTCGGCCGTGCCAAAAACTGGCAAATCCGCGGCTCCAAATAGGTCTGCGGCCGGCCGGATCAGGTCTTTATCGCGGGTTAATTGTGACACCCGTGTAGCGTTTAAATCAACTAAATTGTCCCGTGGCGGTAGTCCTACGGCTGCGGTGTTAGAACCGTTCTTATGTTCCTTTAGAGACGGCGGTTTTAGTTCTGCTTCACCCACGCCGAGCGCCTCAGCAAGCGCAATTCTGGTCCTCTCCGGCAATTCCTGGTTAATGTTCCGATAAATGAACTGCTGCAAATAGGCATGGTTCTTCCCAATGCGCCGAGAGACCTCGGCCATGTTGGTCTCGCGCTCCGCGATCTTCTCCAGAATCAATTTCCGCACTGCATCCATAGCTTAAACTTGTAGGAACTATCCTATATCCCTGTCCAATAGGACTTTTCCTCTTGACGGATAGGAAAGTCCCTATATTCTGGTCAGCCATGACGCTGCACCCGTCCATTCAGGCCCTTGTCGTTGAGATCGATGCTTTCTGTCGCGAGGCGGGAATGAGCGCCAGCGCTTTTGGCTGGGAGGCCCTGAAGGATCGCAACTTCGTCGGCGACCTTGGCAAGGGTCGGCTGCCGAGCGTTGTCACGATCGATCGCGTCCGCAACTTCATCCGATCCCGGCAGGAGGCGAGCGCGGCATGATGTCAGCGCCTCCCGTCCATGGATGCGTACACGACGATGTAGCGCACCAGCATCCGGACAGCGCGAAACCATCGCGCCAGCTTCGCGGTGCGGCACCCGCAGACGGGGCACGGCGCCTTGATCGTGTGGTTGTTTGCCATCCTCAGATCCTCTTGGGTTTTTCAGTTCGCCATCCGGCGAAGCAGACGGCCGCCGCCGTGGTCCACCAGCCCGGCTCGCCGGCGGCGGCCGTCAACCTTTTCAGACCGACGCGCTCACCCCCCATGTTTCCTCCCGGCGCGTCGTCACTGGCGGAGGCGCCTCGACGAGGCGCCTCCGCATTTTCTTCTGAAATCCGGAGGGGAGTCCGGGTCCGTGAAGCGGTTGCCGCCGTTGGTTCTGCGTCGGTGGCGACCGCTGATCGCGTTCGCAAAAACTCTCGCACGTTCCGAGTCGCAGCCGCGAGCGTTATCGCGGAACAACAACCATCAATCTCGAAATCAGGGGTGTAAGTCATCATGGCGCCAGCTAAGGCCATATCGGATAATCGCGCAAATTACGTCACCGCAGATCGTTGCGGTCAGCGCCGCAGAGCTCTGCGGTTGACGGTCGAACTCATGCAGAGATCGCGGGCCGTTTTCCCTGTGAAGACCGCGCTGCATCTTGCTGACATCACGGGATATTCGCTGCGCAACTGCGAATACTGGCTCTCCGGAAAGGCGACAATTCCAGGTGACGCGCTTGCGGCGCTGCTTCAGAGCGAATGGGGCCGCGAATTCCTTGCAGCGGTGATGACGGACAACACGCCGCGCTGGTGGATGAAGCTCAAGGCGTGGATGGCGTCCGTTGATCTTGCCACCGCCGAACGCAAGCAGCGCCGCAAACTCCGGGAATTGCTCGATGACGCCAACCAATCGCCGAACGCGGCTGCCCTGCTTCTTCAGGATGAGGATTTCTATTCGGGCCAGCCTTACCCGGCTCGTCCGCTGGCTACGCGGCGGCGCTGAGCACTGATCTCGCGCATCACCTCGCGAGAGCGGGGCGGGATTCTTAACGAGGAAGGGCAGGGACCATGCAGGCAATGCAGGCGTTCACCGAGCTTGTGCAGGACGATCCGTACCTGAAGATGACACAAGAGCAGCGGCGCGAAGCGGTCCTTCGCCGCCGTGCTAAATTCTTTGGTGGCCGGCCGACAGAGGATGAGCCGGTTCGGGTGCCGCGCCCGCTTCTCGGCCTCTCGGTCCAGCCTCAGGCACAGGTGCCAAAGCCGCCGCTCGGGTCGTCCTTGAATCCGAATATGACGTTTGACCGTTTCGTGGTCGGAAAATCGAGCGCACTGGCGCACGCTGCCGCTTTGCAGGTCGCCGACAGCGAGCCATCCCAGACGTCGGCCTATAGCCCACTGTTCATCTTTAGCGACTCTGGACTCGGTAAGACGCACCTGATCCAGGCAATCGCGCACGCCAATCCGGATGCGATCTATCTAACCGCAGACCGCTTCATGCATGAATTTGCAGAAGCCATGAAATCGCAAAGGTCGGTATCCTTGCGGGAAACGCTGCGCGGCGCATCTGTTTTCCTTATCGATGACATCCAGGTGCTCGGAAACCGGAAGGCCACGGCCGAATATTTCCAGTTGATCCGGACGCTGATCGACTACGGACAGAAGGTAGTCATAACCGCCGATCGACCTCCGGCAGAGCTGGATGCGGATGACAGGACGAAATCACGCCTCGCAGGCGGCCTCGTCTTGGAGCTCGGCCGCCTCGGGTGTCCGGAGCGCCGGGCGGTGCTCGGCAACTGTGCCCCGCAGATATCTGCCGAGGTTCTCGATTTCGTTGCGGAGAACACCTCTGGCCGGAGCGGGCACGCGATGGTTGGCGTCGGCACGAGCTTGGTCGCTCACGCGATGCATCTCGTATCAGGACGGTTCGAAGTCCAGCAAGCGGAGCAGGTTCTGCATTCGGTGCTGTCTCCGATCGAACCGCGTCGGGTCAAGATCGAGGACATCCAGCGGGTCGTGGCGCGGAGCTACAACTGTTCGCGTGCTGACCTCATGTCGTCCCGACGCACCGCCAACATCGTCAGACCGCGGCAAGTCGCCATGTATTTGGCGAAGACCATGACGCTGCGCTCCCTGCCGGAAATCGGCCGGAGATTCGGCGGCCGAGACCACACCACGGTGCTGCATGCGGTACGAAAAATCACTGAGATGGTCGATCGAGATGCCATGATCGCTGCCGAAGTGCACGCGCTCAAGGTGGCAATCGAGGGCTGAGCATGGCGCAACAGCTCTCCTTTGACGATTACACATCTCGCCAGGCCGTGCAGGCGCGCGACGCGGGCATGATCGAGGCCGAGTTCGCGGAGGTTCTGTCCGGGTCGAGCTATTGCGATGCGCTGTACGCCGCGATCTGCTACGTAGCTCGACGCCAGTGCGAGGTCCACGCTGACGACGTCCTTCCGCTGGTCAAGGTGAAGCCGCTGCACCCAAATGCGGCAGGCAGTGTCTGGCGGCGCGCCATGAAAGACGGCGTCCTGCTCGGCGAGGTCGGGAGGCGTAGATGCGCCACCGACGTGGTCAAGAAGGCCCATGTCTATCCGGTCTATCGCAGCGGCGTCTTCCACGGGAGGCGCGCGTGAAGCATCGCCTCCAGCACGCTCCAGAGCCGCTTACCGACGTCGACGATGGCCTGATCGTGGCTCTATGGAAGCAGGGCCTCGACACCTACGCGATCGCGAAGCAGCTCCATGTCTTCGAATGGCAGGTCGCAAACCGGCTGTTCCATATTCGGGAGGCCAATCGTGGGAGCTGAAACGCTGTCCGATAACGTGCGGCTCTATTGCGCCGACTGCTTGGACGTCATTCCAACGCTTGGGCCTGTAGACCACGTCATCGGCGATCCGCCGTATGAGCAGCACATGCACGACGCCAAACAGAGGCGGTCGCGAAAGCTGCGCGCCGACGGCGCTGCCGAGCTGGAGGCGATCGATTTCAGCTCGGTGGAGGCCATCCGGGCTCCGGTGACAGCCGCGCTGGTGGAGCGGTGCTCGGGCTGGCTAATCGCGTTCTGCACGCCGGAGGGCGTCGCGCCGTGGCGTGACGCTATTGAGGCCGCTGGAGCTCGCTACAAGCGCGCCTGCATCTGGGTGAAGCCGGACAGCGCGCCGCAGTTCAACGGGCAGGGGCCAGCCATGGGAGCCGAGTGCTTCGTCACCGCATGGTGCGGGAAGGGCTTTTCAAGTTGGAACGAGGGCGGCGGGCGCAACGTCTTCACGCACCTGACAAACCAGGCCGATCGCCACGGCGAGCATCCGACCGAAAAGCCCATCTCGCTCATGTGCGAGATCGTCGAGAAGTTCACGAATCCGGGCGACATGGTCCTCGATCCGTTCATGGGCTCGGGCTCGACTGGCGTTGCCGCGGTGCGGCTTGGTCGGCGGTTCATCGGCATTGAGCGCGATCGCCGGTACTTCGACATCGCCGCGGAGCGCATCTCGGACGCCTTGGCGCGCCCTGACATGTTCGTGCCGCTGCCGGCGGCTCCAAAGCAAATCCAACTGTTCGAAGGGGCGTCAAAATGAAGATCTACGTGGCGGGGCCGATGCGCGGCATCGCAGAATTCAACTTCCCGGCTTTCCACACCGCGGCGGCTCGACTGCGCGCGGAAGGCCACACGGTATTCAACCCGGCGGAGCGGGACATCGAGCACCACGGCGTCGACATATCGAAGGGCAACGAAGCAGGCGACGAAGCGCTAGCGGCGGCCGTCCATGGCTTCAATCTTCGGGAGGCGCTCAAGGACGACCTGGAGTTCATCTGCCTCCACGCGGACGCCGTGGCCGTGCTGCCGGGCTGGGAAAAGAGCAAGGGTGCGCAAGCCGAGGTCGCGACCGCTTACGCTTTGGGGCTTCAGGTCTTCAAATACACTGCCGTGTAGGCGTTTCACGTGAAACAAAATGAGAACGGCCACATCCCGAAAGAGAAGCGTGACGACATGGCGCGCCTCGCTCTCGGTGTGAGCAAAAACCTGACGAACGCAGAGGCGCGCAAGGCGGTCGCGGGGATGTTTCAGGTGAGCGTGACGACGGCCAAGCGGCTCATATTGCGCGGTGCCTTCTTGGCTTTGCAGGAGCGGACGAAGATCGATGGCTAGGATTCGCACCATCAAGCCGGAGCTTCCGCAGTCTCAGTCGATCGGCCGGCTGAGCCGCGATGCGCGCCTACTTTTCATCCAGCTTTTTACCGTCGCTGACGATGCTGGGAGGGCTCGCGCGGCCTCGCGATTGCTCGCGAGCCTTCTTTACCCATACGACGACGATGCTCCAGGCCTCATTGATGGGTGGTTGGCCGAGTTGGAGCAGCAAAAGCAAATACGCCGATACGTGGTCGACGGGTCAGAGTATCTGGAAATCGTTAAGTGGTTGGAGCATCAGAAGATTGATCGCCCGTCTCCGTCTCGCTTGCCTGAATATCGCGACGCCTCGCAGCATCCTCGCGAAAGCTCGCGAGGCCTCGATGCTGACCTTGTACCTGTACCTGTACCTAGGAAGGGAGAGGGACCGCAACTCGCTCGCCCTGATTTGAAGGTGATTGAGGAAGGCAAGCCAACCAAGATCGACGAGACCTACCAGCCGTCAGATCGAGCTGTCGAATATGCTTACAGCCTCGGCATGAAAAAGGCCGACCTGAATGCCGAGCTGAGCAAGTTCATCGCCTTGAGCATGTCGACGGGCGCGAAGAGCTACAACCCCGACATGGCGTTTAAGCTGTTCTGTGACAGGTGGCTCGAATTCAAGCTGAAAAAGGATCCGGACTGGAGGCCGGCTGCCGAAAAGCCTGCTGAGCCAGTCGAGGATCGCAGCGAGTGGCAAATCGTCGTCGGCGGGACGTTGGAACACACCTGTTGGAACGTGGTGCGGCGCGAGCGCGGCGAGAGGCCGCTGTTCCTCTGCAAGCAGAAGCGCAATGACGGGACGATCGTCGACAACGCGGCGCTTTGCCCGACCCTGTTTCCGCCAGGCTTCAACGATTTCGGCGAGCGCATCGCTCCAGCATCGGAGGACGCAGCGTGAGGTTTAGTCCTAGCCAAGTGATGGAGATCAATTCGTTCTATTGGAGCCTCGACGTCCCAATTAACGAGATTATCGCGGCCTTTGGCTTTAAAAATCAGCATGAACTGCTGCGAGTAATTGGTCCTTGCAAGGTTGAGTGGCCATGCGCGTATTGCGATGGGGATATCGAGGCAAGGTCTAGATCTCAGCTAAAGGCGATCGTCGACAAGAAGCGGGATTTTGACAGGCGCGGCGTCTATTCGTTGGCGCAGTATGAGTTTGATTGTTGCGCATCGCGCCAGCGAGAGGAGCGCGATAGCAATCTCAGATTTTTGAATGGTATGCCGTACAGGCAATATCTGCAAACGGAGCATTGGCAGAATGTTCGTTCTTCAGCGTTGAAGAGGGCGCGCTTTAGGTGCCAAGTCTGCTGCTCGGGACAGCGGTTGCAAGTTCACCATCGTACATATGTGCGTAGGGGCGAGGAGCTACCGGAGGATCTGACAGTGCTTTGTTCGAAATGTCACGGTGTCTTTCATGAGACTTCAGAATTGGCAGAGCGGGGTAGAGCAGATGCACGATAGTGATGCTCTTGTTGAGGTCGGAAAGTTGATCGTCATTGCTCGACGCATTACTGACACACGGCAGATGCGCAATCTGCTCGATGGACTGAACACAATCGCAAAGGGCGAGACGGTAGACATTCAGCGCCGCGGTCAGCCGAACGAGCCTAGCGTCATGTCAGTTATTGAACACCGAGCGCCTCTCAAGCGGATCGAGATCGGCGCTACGCGGGGCGTCGACAGGCGCCGCGCGTCGGAGATCACCGAGGCGATGTCAGGCGTCGGGCCGACAGAGCGAGACCGGATTTGGAAGCTGGTAGTGCAGGCGTCCCAGGACGGCCTTGGAGCGGCGGAGAACGAGGCATGATGCAGAACGAGCGGCCGAACTGGTTCATCATCTTGGCCGAACCGAATCGCGAAGGACGCGCCGCGGAAGGGCTGCGGGAGCGCGGCATCGACGCCTACGCGCCGAAGGTGCTGAAGCGCATGGTCCGGCGGGGCCGCAAGGTCGAGGTCGAGCGACCGCTGTTTCCGGGCTACCTGTTCGCCAAGCTGGTCGAGGGCGTGGACGACTTCCGCATTCCAAAGCGGGTCGTTGGCGTGCGGGACTATCTGCGCTTCGAGGGCATCCCCTGCGCCATCCAGGAGGGCGCCATAAACGCGATCCGGCGCCGGGAAGGGATTGAGATGGAGCGGGCTCAGCGCGCCATCAGCGGCGTGCACAACTTCGCCGAAGGCGAGCCTACGCGTGTGGCTGAGGGGCCTTTCAGCGGATTCGCGGCGGAAGTATACTCGCTAGATCCCAAGGGGGCGATCACCGCGCTGGTCAACCTGTTCGGTCGGAAGACGAAGGTCGTGTTTGACGGGGCGCAATTGGAGAAGGTCTAATCAAGATGACGGTTGCAGAACTCATCGCGGAACTCGCTAAGTTCGATCCGTCGGCTCGTGTCGTTATTCCTGGCTATGAACTAGGCTTTGACGATGTAGCGGCGCTGAAAAAGATAGGTGCAGTTCTGGATTCAAATGTCAGTCCTCGCGATCCATCGGCAAAGGATCGTTGGTATTTCGGCCGCCACGCTGCTCCTGACGAGAATCAGCCGTTTACTGAAGTCGTGCTCATTGCTCCGCCAGATGAGCGCGAAGAGACGAGCGGCACGCGATTGGAGAAGGTCTGATGGTCAAGGGCATCGCCGGCGAGGATATGGACGCTGGTATGGCGATTTACAGCGGTCCTGACGGAAAGTGGTATCGAGCTGCAAAGCAGGGCTATAAAGGGGTGGCGGCGGCGCCGATCAAGGCCGGAGACAAGATCTCCGACGGCGATCGAGACGGCTACTTCAGTCCGGTTAAGGCGATCGATCAGAAGGGGTGAAAGCGAGGATCTGGTTGATTTGTTTCGCTTCATGGTTGTAGATAGCAACCTACCCAACGGGACGTGTGTAGGCAGGAGGTTCTTTTGAAGAGAAGCTTGTTTCTTTTGACCTTGTCGATTTTTCTTTTCGGCTTGTTCGTCTTTCTCCAGCCAGATCTTGATTATGCCGGGGATAGAGAGCGCCATTTTCAGCTTTCGAGGCATTAGCCTGTGGGATGCGTGTGGATAAGCAAAACAGCCATTGTTGCTTTTCCGCAAATCACATAGCGCTCGAATCTAGACAGAAGTCGCATGCTGGATACCCGGTTAGAGGCCGCGCCTTCGGGCGGTAAGTGGAACAGCAGCGCGCCGGAATAACCGGTAGTCCGCGCCTTTGTGCGCGGTGTTGGCTTGTCTGCTTGGAGCGTATCATGTGACCGGAAGCGATGCCTAAGCCTCTCGACCTACGCCAACGCAACCGAGAGCATGATGCTAGGCGCAAGGCTGACAACCCATGGCGCGCATGGTACGGCACAGCAAGGTGGCAGGCAGCTCGGTTAGGGCAGCTACGGAAGGAGCCCTTGTGTCAGCGCTGCAAGGACAGAGGTAAGGTGGTCGAGGCCACCATTGCGCACCACAAGCGAGCACATAAGGGTGACCAAAAACTATTTTGGGATCCTGACAATCTCGCCTCATCATGCAAGCCATGCCACGACACAGACGAGCAGCGCATCGAGCGCGGTGGCAGGGCAAGGCAGGTGGTAGGCAGTGATGGTTGGCCTATTGATGGTGCTTCGCAAAAATAAAAATAAAATGACGATTTCTTTTTTCAGAACACTCCCACCCCCGGTCTCGATGTCTACAAGGTTTGGTTTCTCGACCGGTGGCGACCAAAAATTCGCAGATTTGCAGATTGATGTCCCGGAATGGCTAATCTGCAACAGTTAGGAACCGGAAAGTGGCAAAGCGCGGCGCAAAGCCAAAGCCTGCGCACCTTCGCTTGGTCGACGGGACCACGAACGTAACCAGGCACGGATCAGAGGACGATCAGCGCGCTGGTGTCGAGGCGGCGCTCGCCAGCTTCGGCAAGCTGACGCGGCCGAAGGGCTTGAAGGGTCAGGCGCTCGAAGCGTGGAAGCGCTACATCGAGCCGGCTTCGTGGCTCGACGCATCCAGAGAGCCGGCGGCCATCGCGTTCTGCGAGCTGTGGTCCGAATTCCGGTACGGGCCCACCAGTTTTCCGGCAGCGAAGCACGGCCAGTTGCGCGCTTACATGAGCGAGCTCGGCCTTACCGACGAGCGGAATCGCGTGCTGGATGAAAGCAAAAAAGACAAGGACGAGTTCTTCGACGACTAAGCCGGTCGATCGCGCTACCGCCTATGCAAAGGCGGTGGTTGCTGGGAAGATCGTAGCCGGACCGCACGTTCGGAACGCATGTCGGCGCCATCTCGACGACCTGAAGCGCAAGGATCTGATCTACGACAAGGAGGCCGCAGCTAAGGCGCTGCGGTTCTTCGAGGAGCGGCTGAAGCTCAGCGAAGGCCAGTTCGATAACCAGCCGTTCAAGTCGGCGCCGCCGCAGGACTTCATCATCGGCTCGCTGTTCGGCTGGAAGAAGCTTGACGGCACCAGGCGCTTCCGGCGGGCCTACATTGAGCAGGGTAAGGGCAACGGCAAGTCGCCGCTAGCCGGCGGCATCGGGCTCTACGGCCTGACCGCGGACGGTGAGGCGGGAGCGCAGGTCTACTCGGCCGGCGCAACAAAGGAGCAGGCCAGCATCCTCTTCGCCGACGCGGTGAAGATGGTGAAGAAATCGCCGGCGCTGGAGCAGCGTCTGAAGTTCAGCGGCGGCGAAGGCAAGGAACATAACATCGCGTACCTGAAGACGAATTCGTTCTTCAGGCCGGTGTCGAGAGAGACGAAGAAGACCGGCTCTGGGCCGAGGCCTCATTTCGCTCTGGTCGACGAGCTCCACGAGCATCCAGACGGCGGCGTGCTGGAGATACTGGAGCGCGGCTTCAAGTTCCGTCGCCAGCCGATGCTGGTGATGATCACGAACAGCGGCAGTGACCGCAACTCGGTTTGCTACACTGAGCACGAGCACGCCATCCGCGTCGCGGCCGGCAATCGCGAAGCGAAAGACGATGATCCGTTCTACCTGGGCGAGGTCATTGACGACACGACTTTTAGCTATGTGTGTGCGCTTGATCCTGGTGATGATCCTCTGGAGGATCCTTCGTGCTGGGCAAAAGCGAACCCGCTGCTGAATGTTACGATCACCGAGGAATACCTCGCCGGAGTGGTGAAGCAGGGCAAGGACATCCCTGCGAAACTGAACAACATCCTCCGGCTTCACTTCTGTGTTTGGACTGAAGCCGACACGGCGTGGATGACCCGAGCGACGCTCGAACCGTGCCTCGCTCAGTTCGACGTGGTGCAGCACCACGGACGCGACGCTTGGATGGGCTGCGACCTGTCGCAGAACAAGGACATCACGGCGCTCGGCTTTGTTGTGAAGACCGGTGACGTTACAGTCGAGGTCGAGAAGGACGGCCAGAGCGTCACGGCGAAAAAGCCGACATTCGATGCGTGGATTGAGGCGTTCACACCTGGCGACACGGTGAAGACGCGGCAAGATCGCGACAAGGCGCCATACGATATCTGGGTGCGGGACGGCCACCTGAACGCGCCGCCGGGAAGCAGCATCAGCTATCTCCATGTGGCGCAGGCGATTGCGGAGGCCACGCACGAGTTCAACGTCCGCTGCCTTGCCTATGACCGATATGCGTTCAAGCGAGGGCTTGAACCGGAGTGCGACAAGCTCGGCCTAAGTGTCGAGTTCGTCGAGCATCCGCAGGGCGGAACGAAGAAGGGGCTACCGACTGATGCGATGAAGGAGGCCGCCAAGGCCGCCGATCGTGAGCCGGAAGGTCTCTGGATGCCGATGAGCATCCGTCAGCTTGAGGAGTTGCTTCTCGAAAAGAGGATCCGGATCAAGTCGAATCCGGTCCTAATCTCAGCGATGATGTCCGCGGTAACCGACAAGGACCGCTGGGGCAACTACTGGCTGACGAAAGAGAAGTCCACGCAAAAGATTGACTGCGCAATTGCGCTCGCAATGGCGGTGGGTGCGGCGCTCGCATACGACGGTGAGCCGCAGAAATCGTTTTGGGAAGCTGCATAGCGCCAAGAGGTATCGTCGCCCATGGGCTTCTGGGACAGGTTCATCGGGCGGAAGGCGGCGAACGATCAGGCGATCACTTCGTCTCTTGAGCTGTTCAAGCAAGTTTACGGGGCCCGGCTTTCTGAGGCAGGAGTTCCTGTCAACTGGAATACGGCGCTCACGGTGACCACGGTGCTGGCGTGCTGCCGCGTCCGCGCCGAAGGTCTCTCAGTTCCGTTCCGCCTCTACCAGGAGACCAAGGGCGGCCGGGTGATCGCAGTAGACCATCCGCTCCATATGCGGATCAGCCGTCGGCCGAATGATTGGCAGACGAGCTTGGAATTCCTGGAGACGATCAGCTTCCACCTGGACTTGACGTACAACGCCTATGTGTTCGTCAACCGGGTGGGGATCGCGCGTGAGATCCGCGAACTCATTCCGATTGAGCCGGGCCGCGTGCGCGTCGAGCAGAGGCCAGACTACAGCCTGCGCTACTTCGTGCGCGGCAAGACCGGCGAGGAGCAGGAGTTCGGCCAGGATGCGATTTGGCATCTGCGCGGTCCGTCGTGGAATTCGTGGATCGGGATGGATCCGATCGGGTTGGCGCGAAACGCCATCGGCCTGTCGTTGTCGCTGGAGCGCGGGCAGAGCGAAGGCCAGAAGAACGGATTGCAGACGTCGGCGGTGTATGCCGTCAAGGAGAAATTGACGCCTGAGAAGTTCGGCTTCCTCGCGGCGTGGATGGACAAGCATCTGCCTGGCGGCGAGCGCGCTGGCAAGCCGATGATCTTGGACATGGATGCCAAGCTGACGAACGAGATTATGTCCGCGGTCGATCAGCAGTTGATCGAGACGCGCAAGTTCCAGATCGAGGAAATCTGCCGCGCGCTGCGCGTGTGGCCTATCATGATCGGGCACGCCGGCGACCAGTCTCCGACGTTCGCGAGCGCGTCGGAGTTCTTCCAGGCGCACAAGACTTACACGCTCGATCCGATGTACCGGCGCATCTCACAGAGCGCCAACGTCAACCTGCTGTCGCCGGAAGAATTGAAGGCCGGCTACTACACCAAGTTCGTCGTCAACGCGCTCATGAGCACGGCGCCGAAGGACAAGGCCGAGTATTACCAGAAGGCCTTGGGATCTGGCAGCGCGAAGGGCTGGCTGACGCAGAACGAGGTCCGCGACCTCGAAGACCTCGACCGCTCGACCGAGCCGGAGGCCGACAAGCTTCCGCAACCTTCGGCCGCTACGGCCGCGCCGAAACCAGCCGCTGAACCTGCGGACGATGCCGGAGACGAATGATGGACCGCGCGCGATTCGACATGGAGGTCAAGTTCGCTTCCGATAAGACGGGGGTGTTCTCCGGCTATGGAGCGATCTTCGGCAACGTCGACTCGTATGGCGACGTGATCGAAAAGGGCGCCTTCAAGAGCACGCTGCGGGCATGGGAGGACAAAGGCAAGCTTCCGCCGATGCTGTTGCAGCACGGTGGCGGCATGTTCGGCGGCACCGCCGACGACCTCTTGCCGATCGGAAAGTGGACCTCCATGGAGGAGAACTCCAAGGGCCTGAAGGTCGAGGGCGAGCTCTTCGCGCTGAACACGGAGCGCGGCCAATATATCTACGAAGGCCTCAAGGCCGGCGCGCTCGACGGCATGTCGATTGGCTACAAGACCATCAAGTTTCGCAACGGCACGAAGGCTGGCGAGCCGCACCGATATCTCGAAAAGCTCGATCTGATGGAGCTTTCGATCGTGACGTTTCCGGCCAACGACAAGGCGCGCATCGGGGCCGTTAAGGCAATCGATCGCGATTTGCGAACGGCGGTCAAAGAACTCGGCGATGCTATCGATTTGCATCAGAAGCACATGGATGGCGACGAGCCGACAGATATGGCGTCGCAAAAGAAAATGATGCGCATGATGGAGCGCGCATACGAAGCGCTCACCTCGGCAAAACCGGGGGGCATGAAATCCATGAGCACCATTCGTGAATTCGAGGACTTCCTACGGGATGTAGGCGGTTACTCGCACGCTGCTGCCAAGGCAATCGCCGCCGGCGGCTTCAAGGCAACGGACCCTCGGGATGAGGACGGCGCCGATCTGGCGGCAATCATTCGCCGCAACATCGCAAAACTCTCAACCTGAAGGAATAGGCAACATGCCTGAGACCATTGAAGACCTGCTCAAGAAGCAGGGCGAAGCGTTCGACGCGTTCCAGAAGTCGCATGACGAGCAGATCAAGGAACTGAAGTCGAAGGGCGGCGCCAACGATCCGGTGCTCGTCGAGCGCCTCAGCAAGATCGAGAAGTCGCTTGATGCGGCAGTCGAGGCCAAGGCTGCGATCGAAGCGGCCGTGAAGGCTGAGAAGGCTGAGCGTGAAGCGCTCGAACTGAAGCTCAACCGCGTTGGCCTGAAGAACGACGAGAACGGAAAGCTTCAGCTCGAGTTGAAGGAATTCAACCATGTGCTGAACGCTGTCGCCATCGATCGGCGCCGGCCCTTCACTCCGCTCGATGCTAAGGGCTACGAGGACTACAAGTCGGCCTTCGACAGCTTCGCGCGCGGTGGCCGCGAGATGCTGACTGCCGATGAGGTAAAGACGCTCTCGGTCGGCTCGGACCCGGATGGCGGTGTGTGGGTGACTCCCGACACCACCGGTGGGATCGTGAAGAAGGTCTACGAGACCAGCCCGGTTCGCCAGTATGCCAGCGTGCGGACGATCTCGACGGATGCCCTTGAAGGCATCGAAGACCTTGGCGAGGCTGGCGTCGGCTATGCCGGCGAGCATGGGACTTCGGGCGATACCACAACGCCGCAGGTCGGCGAGTGGAAGATTCCGGTGTTCAACCTCGATACCGAGCCGAAGGCCACCCAGAACCTCCTGGATGATGCCTCGATCGATATCGAAGGCTGGCTGATGGAAAAGGTCGGCGCGAAATTCGGCCGCTTCGAGAATTCGGAGTTCATCACCGGTGCCGCGAACAAGATCCGCGGCTTCGTCAACGGCTATACGGTGGCGGCGGATTCCGGCTCCGGCGTGACCTGGGGCACCATCGGCTACCTCGCCACTGGCGTTTCGGGTGACTTTGCCGCGTCGGCGAAGGGTGACAAGCTGTACGACCTGATGGGCTTGCTCAAGAACGAGTACCTCATCAACGCCGCATGGTTCACCCGCCGATCGGTGATCACCGCCATCCGCAAGTTCAAGGACGGTCAGGGCAACTATCTCTGGCAGCCTTCGTTCATCGCCGGCCAGCCTGAGACGATCATGGGATATCCCGTGGTTCGGATGGAAGACATGCCGGCGCTTGGTGCCGACAGCCTCTCGCTCGCGTTCGGTGACCTCAAGCAGGCTTACCAGGTCGTCGATCGGCAGGGCATCCGAGTGCTGCGCGACAACCTGACTTCGAAGCCGTACACGAAGTTCTACACCACCAAGCGCACCGGTGGCGGCGTCGTTAACTTCGAAGCCATCAAGCTGATGAAGTTCGGTACTTCCTGATCCTGACGCATTGACCGGCGGTTAAACGCCGCCGGTCGCCTTCCTGTTTCCCATTCACCACCATCGAAAGGAACGCTTCAATGCGTGACATCATGAACGGGCTCGACCTGAAGCGGGCTGTGTCCCCTCAGGCAGCGCGCACCGACAATACCGCCATCGTGTCCACGGTTGCGGATCTCAAGGGTTACGACGGCGCCATGCTGGCGATCAATATCGGCGCCAACACCGACGCCAACGCGACCTTCGCTGTTCTGATCGAAGACAGCGACGATAACTCGACCTATGCTGCGGTCGCCGATGAATATCTCAACGGCACCGAGGCTCTGGCCGGGTTCGCGTTCGACGACGACAACGAGCTGCGCAAGATCGGATATGTCGGCATCAAGCGCTATCTGCGCGCGACCATCACGCCGACCGGCAACGACTCCGGCAATATCTTCGTGTCGGCGGAGTGGGTGCTGCGCCCGCTGCGCATGCCGGCGGCAAATCCTCCGGCCTGATGACATGACGCCCTGGGGTTAGCCCTGGGGCGTCCACTCTTGTGGCGGGTTGCTCGTATGTATCGTCCTGTGCTCGTCACGCCGCCGGCCATCAAGCCGATCACGCGCACCGAGGCAAAGGCTCAACTCGACATCAGCTATTCCGAAAAGGATCCGCTGATCGACGGGCTGATTGCCGCCGCAACGGCGCATCTCGATGGTTGGACTGGCATTCTCGGCCGGGCGCTCTGCGAGCAGACGTGGCGGCAGGACTATGATGCGTTCTGCAACAGGCTGCGGTTGCCGCTGTTCCCGGTGATCTCGGTGTCGAGCGTGAAGTACACCGACACGGAGAATGTCGAACAGACGGTGTCGAGCGCGAATTACAACGTCCTGACCGATGATCTCGGGACGTATGTTGAGTTCGTCTACAATTACGCGTATCCGAATACTCGGCAGTTTATGCCGGCAGCGGTACGGGTGGAGTACAAGGCCGGCTATGCGGATTTAGCCGGTGATCCGCCGACTAGCAGCGTCCCGGATGCGATCAAGCAGGCGATGCTTCTGCTGGTGCGGCATTGGTTCGACAACCCGACCGCGGTCATCGTCGGGCAAACCGTCGCGCCGCTTCCGTTTGCTGTTGACGCGCTGCTAAGCCCATATCGCCGCACGAGGTTCTGATGCAGCGGCGCTACGATCGGCAGATCATCATTCAGCGCAAGACGCTGACGCAGTCGAGCTCTGGTGAGCCTATCGAGACATGGGCGGACATGGCCTATAAGTGCTTCGCCTTCGTGGCGCCGACGAAGGGTGCCGAGAAGTTCGCGGATCCAGAGAAGGTGGCGAGCCAAGAGACGACGTTCACGATCCGGTTTCACGAAATCGCCTCTGCATCCCGGCCTCTCGCGCCTGGTGATCGCATCATCTATCCGGTCGACGGCATCGCGGCGAATACGCAGAGCCCGGCTTGGTATCTCGTCTACGACATCATTTCTGCGGACGAGGTCGGTCGTCAGGTTGATCTTTCGATCAAGACGCTCCGACGCGCCGACGTGACTACGACGTAAATCATCTCACCATCGAAAGGACTCTGAGCCATGGTCGACATCTCCGTAACTCCCGCAAGCGTGCTGCCTGGCGCTGGCGCGATCACCGAAGACGGTACCGCCGGCGAGACCATCACCGCAGGGCAGGCGCTATACAAGGCGGCCGATGGCTTCTGGTACAAGGCCGATGCCGACTCCGCGACCGCGCTGGCGCGCGACGCCAAGGCAATTTCGCTGAACGGCGCGTCTGCAAGCCAGCCGATCAAGGTTCAGAAGTCCGGCGAGATCACTTTCAACGCCGCGTTCACCGCCGGCGTCACCTACTATCTCAGCGGCACGGCCGGCGGTATCTGCCCGATCGCCGACGTCGGCACCGGCGAATATTACGACGTGATCGGCATCGCCAAGTCGACCACGAGCATGAAACTGCTGTTCGGCTATTCGGGCGTCTCCGCCTGATGAAGGATATTCGCCCAGCGCTTCAGTCCCTTCTGCTGGGCGATGCCGGCGTTGCGGCGCTGGTCGGAACGCGCGTTTACCCGATCCGGATGCCGCAGGGCGTGAAGGTCGCGAGCGTGGTCTACACGCGCATTTCCGGCGACACCGACTACAAGATGGAAGGCGCCTCCGGATACGCGCGCTCGCGCATGCAGATCGTGGCCTGGGCGCCGACGGCGGACGCCGCCACCGTGCTGGCGAACAAGGTCAAGGACTGCCTGAGCGGCTTCACCGGCGCGGTAGGCAATCCATCGGTGTTCATCCAGGGCGCCTTCTGCACCGACGAGCGTGAGCTATACGACGATGTCGTGCAACTCTATGGCGTGATGCGGGACTATTTCGTGCACCACGAGGAATTGTGATGGCTGGACCCGTCGAATCGATGCTCACGGTTACCCTTTCGGTGAAGCTGCCGTTCTGGTGGCGCGCATATGTCGGCGCGCTCAAGTTCTTCAGCGATTTGGGGTGGCTTAGCGTCGATCCGCAGGCGGCTGCGGACTTCGTCTGTCGCCACACTACCGTCCGGTGCGGGAAATGGCGCGGCAAACTTTCAAAATAGAGGGCCTGGCCGAGCTCGACGAGGCTCTGTCAGAGCTTCCCAAGGCGACCGCGCGCAACGTGCTGCTGCGGACCTTGAAGGAGCAGGGCGAGCCCATCAGGGCGGACGGCGAGCGCAACGCGCCGCGGGACGAGGGCGGGCTTAAGGCTTCCTACACGGTCGGCACGAAGCTTTCGCGCCGGCAGAAAAGCATGAACCGCAAAGAGAGCGACGTCGAGGTCTACATCGGGCCGGGCCCGGCGGCGAAGGGCGTCCAGACCGAATTCGGCAACGCGCACCAGGCGGCGCAACCGCATCTCCGGCCAGCCTTCGACGCTAACGTGATGAAGGTGCTGAACGGCATCAAGGATTCGCTCGCGGGACAGATCGATAAGGCGCGCCAGCGTCTGGCGAGGAAGGCCGAGCGGCTCGCGGCCAAGATTGCAGCCGGGAAATAACCCTTTCTGACAATGGAGAAATCGCGATGACCACCCAGGCGCGCATCGGCTACGGCACGGTTTTCAAGTCCGGCAACGGCGCCTCCCCGGAGGTGTTCACGACGCTTGCGGAGGTGACCGCGATCACGCCGCCGGCGATGGCGCGCGACACCGTCGACGCCACCCACGAGGAAAGCCCCGGCGCGTGGCGCGAGTTCATCGCCGGCCTGAAGGATGGTGGCGAGGTCTCGCTCGAGCTGAACTTCGTGCCTGGCGGCTCCGCGGCGCTGGCGCTGACCGCCGAGCTCGACCTCGACGGCTCCAGCGCGAGCAAGAACCGTCAGATCGTGTTCCCGGATGGCTCCTACTTCTCGTTCGCCGGCATCCTGACCGCCTTCGAGCCGGACGCGCCGATCGACGACAAGATGGCCGCCTCGGTCACCTTCAAGGTCACCGGCAAGCCTTCCTTGGTGCAGGCGTAACCCATGGCGAACCAGCATAAGGGCGAAGTCGAGCTTCAGGCCGGCGAGAAGACCTATACGCTCAGGTACTCCATTGACGCGATCTGCTCGATGGAAGCGGCGTTGGGCAAGGGCTTCCCGGCCATCGCCGCGGAAATGTCGGATATCAACAAGATGTCCGTCTCCGTGGTGCGTCAGGTGCTGCACAGCGGCCTCCAGGAGGGCCATCCTGAGCTGACGCTCAAGGAGGCGGGCGAACTCATCCTATCCGCCGGCGGCGCGCTGAAGGTCATGGCGAAGGTCACCGAGGCGCTCGGCGCCGCCTTCCCGGACGCCAAGAAGGACGCCAAGCCGGGCCCTCAGCAGGGGCCGCGCCGGGCTGGGACTGGCCGGCCCTCCTGATGGATTGGGTGGCGTGCGGGCTCGATCCGGACGCCTTCTGGTCCAAGACGCCGCGGCAGGTCGCCCTGATCTTCGCAGGCAAGCAAGCGCAGTTCACGCGCGAGCACAATGAGCGGGCTTGGCTCGCCTACCACACCGCGGCCCTCCCGCGGCTGAAGAAGTTCCCAAAGCTACGAGCGCTGCTGACGCGCGATCGCAAGCCGCAATCCCCCGACCAAATGCTGGCGATCGCCAAACAATGGACCTTGCTGCTCGGCGGCGAGGTCAAGGGCAAGCCGAACTGAGGGCCGTAAATGGCTGGTGGCGCAATCATCGGTGCACTCCGGGTCGTGTTGGGAGCGGATACCGCCGCTCTCGACAAGGGCCTGAAGGACTCGCAGTCCGGCTTGGCCGCGTTCGGCTCAGCCGTCGCCACCGGTATGGCCGCGGCCGCGGCCGCCGTTGTCGCCGCCGGCGTGGCGATCGGCATCGCGCTACAGCACACCATCGACGACGCCGACAAGCTCTCGAAGGCGTCGGCAAAGCTCGGCGTGCCGATCGAGCAGCTTTCCGCGCTCGCCTATGCCGCGGACCTCTCCGACGTCTCCTTCGAGGCGCTCAGCAAGTCCGTCGGCAAGCTTTCCAAGAACATGACCGAGGCGGCGGCGAAGCCGACCGGAGACGCGGCCAACGCCTTCCGCGCGCTCGGGATCTCAGTCACGGACGCCAATGGCAGGCTGAAATCGTCCGACGAAGTTCTCGGCGAAGTAGCGGATAGGTTCTCCGGCCTGAAGGATGGTGCCGGCAAGACCGCCGTCGCCATGGCGCTGTTCGGCAAGACCGGCGCCGACCTAATCCCCATGCTCAATGACGGCCGCGATGGCCTCACGGAGATGAAGGACGAGGCTGAAAAGTTCGGCCTGATCCTAGACGCGAAGACCGGCAAGGCCGCTGAAGCCTTCAACGACAACATCACCAGGCTGAAAGCCGCATGGACCGGCCTTGTCACACAGTCGATGTCCCAGGTGCTGCCGTCGATGGTCGCGATCACGAACGCGATGGTCGAATCCGTCAAGAATTCCGGGTTCCTGAGCGCCGCGCTCACCGCGGTTTCGACCGCAATGAAGGCGCTTGTCACCAGCGGTGTGATCGTCGGAGCCGTTTTCAAGTCGCTGGCCGAATACATCTCGACCGTGTCGAGTGCGATATCGCTGGTGCTGAAGGGCGAATTCACCGCTGCCTTTGAGAAGGTGAAGGGCGGTGTCGCCGGAATCCAGGAGACCGCGACCGCGACATTCGGCATCGTCGACAACTTGTGGAAGGGCGCACAGACCGGGGCAGATGCCGCCGCGGCGTCGACCGAAAAAGCGTCGACTGCACAGAAGGATTTCAATTTTTCGGCTCTCGGCGGAAAGAATGCCGTCGATCAGTTCATTGCCTCGCAAAGCAAGTCGCTTGAGGGGATGAAGGCTGAAGTCGCGACTTATGGCCTACTTCCTGGCGCCATGGAAGCGATGAAGCTGCAATTGCAAGCGGAGTCGATCGCGCGCTCGAACAACACGGCGATCACCGCCGCGCAGCAGGTGCAGCTCGACCTTCTGAAGCAGAAGACGTCCGACTACGCCTTGACGCTGGCCGGCCTTCAAATGACGCAATCGAACTTGACGCCGACCCAGCTCTATCAGGTCGAATTGCAGAAGATCCAGGCGCTATTCGACGCTGGCAAGATCAGCGCCGAGACCTATGAGCAGGCCATGCAGGGCGCTGCCGAGCGCGCCGGCACCGCTTGGAACGTCGCCGGAGCCTCCATGGCGGGGAGCTTTGCGACGATCGCGGCTTCGTTCGGAAAAGAGAGCTCCGCCATGGCGAAGGCGGCGCAGATTTTCGGCGCGATCCAGGCGACGATATCGATGTTCACCGGTGCAGCAAAGGCGCTGGAGCTGCCGTTTCCGGCCAACATAGCCGCCATGGCGGCCGTGCTCGCCCAAGGCGCGCGGCTGGTCTCGCAGATCAAGAGCCAGTCCGTTCCGACAGGGTTCAAGGATGGCTTGTCCATGACCGTTCCTGGCGGCGTCGGCGGTGGGGATAGCAAGCTGTTCCAGGCCATGGTCGAGCCGGGCGAGCAGATCGACATCACGCCTAACCGCGGTGGCGGTCAGGGTCAGCGCAGCAGCGTCGGTGCACAAAACATCGTCAACATGTCGGTGCCGATCGTGACCACGCGTGACGCGCTGAGCGCGCTGATCGATGGCCTGAACGGCATGTTCTCGGACGGCTATCGCCTGAACGTGGTGCCGGCCTGATGTCTCTCGTGATCTCGCAAAATTTCGTCCTGACCGACTCGACGCCGGAGTTTCCGGTCACGCTCGATCATCCCGTAATCGGCTGGCACAACATTGTCACCACGGCAAACATCGTGGCCGATAACGAGGATCCGGACTTTCCAGCCTCGAACCTTGCCAACCCGGCCACGCATGAGGAGTGGCGATCGGACGCTGATGGAGAGCAGTTTCTGACAGTGACGACGGGATATGTCGACGAGATCGACTATGTCGGCATTGCACGGCACAACTTCGGCAGCGAGCAGATTCCCGTCACGATCGAAGACGGCTCCGGCAACGCCTTGGTCGAGGAAGTTATGCTGCCAGACGACAGCCCGGCGCTGTTTCGCTTCACGGCGCAGTCGTTGGCGACGGTCGACATCAAGTTGGCTGCCGGAACGGGCAAGTTGCCGCGCGCGGCCGTGGTCTACGTCGGCAAGCTTCTGGTGCTTGAGCGCAAGATCTATGTCGGGCACACGCCGCTGAAACACGCGCGGAAGATGAATGTCCAGAACGGCCGCAGCGAGACCGGAAACTTCCTTGGCCGCATCGTACTCGGCGCTTGGCGCGAAACGACTATTCCGCTCTCGCTGCTATCGCCGTCCTGGTACCGCGATCATGGCGGCGACGAATTCATGGCAGTGGCGGCAGAGACGCCATTCTTCTTCGGCTGGCGGCCGGCCACTTATCCGTATGAAATCGGCTACTGCTGGACGATCGATGATCCGATGCCGGTGCCGCAGTCACCGTCAAATCGCATCGCGTTCGATCTCAAAGTGAGCGGGATCGTCTGATGACGCAGTCCGTTACCTATGTCGAGATCGATATTCCGTTCTGCTCTCTGACTTACGGCGTTGCGCCGTGCACGGCTTCGATCCCGACGACCGGCGCCGCAAAGTGCTTCAATTCGATCAAGACATGTCAGGACCGCGACAACTTCACCGAGTCCGAGGTAACGCTGCGCTTCGCCAAGCCGACGGAGTATCTGCCGCGCGAGATCGATTGCATCCCTTCAGTCATCTCCGTGGACTTCTCGCCGGCTACAGTCTCGCTCGGCAAGGATCTTGGCCAGCGGGCCTCGCTCACCGTCACGTTTCAGGATCATCCGCATTCCGACACCGGGCAGGGTTACGATAAATACCGCACCGAGCGGGCCTATGATCCGTATTCTCAGGGGACGTATTGGGGGAAGTTTCGGGCGCGCCAACCATTCCTGCGCGGTCGCAGCCTGCGCTGGATCAATGGCATCGTCGGCGATGATCTCGCCGAGATGGAAACGTGGCATTTCGTCATCGAAAGCTTTACAGGTCCGGATCCCGACGGCAAGTTTCAGATCATTGCCAAGGATCTGCTTAAGCTCGCCGACGGTGATCGCGCGCAGGCGCCTGGGCTGTCTAACGGGTTTCTTGCGGCCGACATCACCAGCAGTGCCACCAGCGCGTCGTTGCTGCCGTCCGGCATCGGCAACGCCGAGTATCCGACGTCTGGTTATCTCTGCATCGGCGGCAACGAGGTGGTGTCGTTCACGCGCTCGGGTGATTCGCTGACGATCTCGCGCGGCGCATTCGCGGTCGCTCACAGGGCGCAGGACCGGGTTCAGTTGGCCGTGTACTATAGCGCGCAGGATGCCGCCGACATCATTCATCATCTCCTGACCAATTATGCCGGCGTCGACCCGGCCAGGATCGATCTTGCGGATTGGCAGGCCGAGACGGCGGCGTTTCTCGGCAACGTCTATACCGCAGTCATCTGCGAGCCGACGTCGGTGGCGACACTGGTCTCGGAGCTGGTTGAGCAGGCGGCGCTGGTGATCTGGGATGATGTCGCCGCCCAGAAGCTCCGCCTCCAGGTGCTGCGCGCGGTCGTGACCGATGCCGACACCTTCACGCCGGACAATTTCGTCGAGAAGTCGCTGAAGATCAAGGAGCAGCCAGACAAGCGCGTGTCGCGCGTGCAGGTCTATTTCGCCCGGATTGATCCGACCAAGCCGCTGTCGAACCTCGATAATTATCGCTCCAGCTCGCTGTCGATCGACGAGGATGCAGAGGCCGATTACGGCACGCCGGCGATCAGGACCATCACGTCGCGATGGATTCCAGACGGCGGCCGTGCGGTCGCCGATCGCGTCGGTGCCGTGATCCTCGGACGCTACCGTGACCCGCCGCGCAATGTGCAATTTCGATTGCAGCGCTACGCCGGCACGGACGTCACGCTGGGTATCGGGTATCGCGTCGAACATGGAACCGTGCAGGACGCAACGGGCGCGCAGTCCAATATCCCGATCCATGTCACGCGCTACAATCCGTGGATGGACGGGACATCGTCAATCGAGGCGGAGGAGGTGCTCTGGTCCGTGCCATCGGTGGATACGGGCACGCGAAACATCGTTCTCGACGCGCCCTTGAACAATGTGAACCTGCGCGTCATCCACGACTCTCTCTATCCGGCTCCAGTATCCAGCGATGTCGTGAATTGCACCATCAACGCGGGTGTGACGATCGGATCGAGTTCTCCGGCGGCTCCAAGCTTCGACGTTGGCTCTTGGCCGGTGGGTGTGACCGTAAATGTCATCGTCAACGGCCTGATCCAGGGTGCTGGCGGCTACGGCGGCGCCGGAGGAAGCGGTGCCGCGAACCCGAGCAACCCCACCAATGGGTCTAGTGGCAGCGCTGGCGGCGCCGCCTTCTACACGCGTCGGGCGGTAACGGTCGACACGTCGAGCGGCGGGAAGATTTGGGGCGGCGGCGGTGGCGGCGGTGGAGCCGGAGC
>NZ_LSIC01000074.1 GCF_001556045.1 Bradyrhizobium sp. CCH5-F6 | reverse complement strand
GGCCCGCCGCAAGCCGGCCTCCGGCATCCAGTCTGCCGGCAACCAGCCGCAACCCGGCTTGAGCACGGCTGCATCGGCGTCGAGCGACTGCCGCGACACCCAGAACGGATCGACCTCCCGGTCGCGCCGCGGCTCGACTTCGGCAAGCGCGAGCGGCGGCGCTGCCGTCGGAGAGACATAGAAGCCCGAGCCGCGGCGCGCGCGGATCAGGCCTTCGGCCGCGAGCCGGTCATAAGCCTCGACCACCGTCGATGGCGAAACCTCCATCGTCGCGGCAAGACTGCGGATCGAGGGCAGACGGTCGCCGGCACTGAGCGCGCGGCCCGCGACCTTGGCGCGGACCGCGCTCATGACGTCGGCGGTCCGCGTGCTGTTGCGACCCTTCATTCCCGTGTCGCCGCCCAATGTGTATTACTTTCCATGCCCATACAGTTCTGTCGAATTGTATGGGATTGTCGCTGGCTTTGCCATGGTCGAAGGGGATAGATCGCCGGGTCAGGGACTAGGTGACATGCAATCTGCAACCACCGGCTGGGGCAACGGGCTTCTCGGCGTCATCATCTTCAGCGGCTCGCTGCCGGCGACGCGGGTTGCCGTCGGCGGCTTCTCGGCGCTGTTCCTGACCTCCGCGCGCGCCGTCATCGCGGCGCTGATCGCCGCGGCGGTGATCGGCCTGCTCCGGCAGAGGCGGCCGCAGCGGCAGGATCTCGCGTCCCTTGCCATCGTCGCGATCGGCGTCGTGATCGGCTTCCCCCTGCTGACCGCGCTCGCGCTCCAGCACATCACCTCGGCGCATTCGATCGTCTTCATCGGCCTGCTGCCGCTGTCGACCGCGATCTTCGGCGTGCTGCGCGGCGGCGAGCGGCCGAAACCCCTGTTCTGGCTGTTCGCCGTGCTCGGCAGCGCCACGGTGGCCGGCTTTGCGCTCTCCGGCGACGGTTCGGCCTCGCTCAAAGGCGACCTCTTGATGGTGGCCGCCATCGTGCTGTGCGGCCTCGGCTATGCCGAAGGCGGCGCCCTGTCGCGCCGGCTCGGCGGCTGGCAGGTGATCTCCTGGGCGCTGCTGCTCGCGCTGCCGTTGATGGCGGTGCTCGCAATCCTGACGTGGCCGCCCGCCTGGAGCGGCATCAGTGGGCCCGCCTGGATCGGGCTCGCCTACGTCTCGGTCTTCAGCATGTTCGTCGGCTTCATCTTCTGGTACCGCGGGCTCGCCACCGGCGGCATCGCCCGCGTCGGCCAGTTGCAGCAGCTCCAGCCGTTCTTCGGACTCGCGCTCGCAGGCCTGCTGCTGCACGAGCCGGTCGCCTGGAGCATGATCGCTGCGACCGCGCTCGTGGTGGTCTGCGTCTTCTTCGCACGCCGGTTTGCGTGAGGCCTGTGCCTCACGCCTGCCCCATGACCGTCCGGGTCAGCGCGGCCTTCGCGAACTTCTTCAGCGGCATCGGCTTGCCGAACAGGAAGCCCTGCACCAGGTCGAAGCCGACCTCGTTCGCCGCGACGAGGTCGGCGCGGCTTTCGACCCCTTGCGCCACCGCGCGCGCGCCGAAGCCCTGCGCCAGCTCGACGATGTGACGGCACACCGTGCGCTTCAGCCGATCGCCGCCGCTGCCGGTGACGAATTGCCGGTCGGCCTTCAGCTTGACGAAGGGAATTTTGTCCAGCCCCATCAGCGACGGCCAGTTGGCGCCGAGATTGTCGATCGACAGGCCGATATTGTGCAGGCCCACCTCGCGAGCGACCTCGGTCAGGAGATCGAGCTCGCGGATCGCCTCCTCGCTGTCGATCTCGACCGTCAGCCCGCCGAAGGCCGGATGCGTCGGCACGCGGCGGCAGAGATCGCGCACCGCCTGCGGCAGGCCCAGATAGGCGGCAGGAAGATTGATCGAGAGATCGACCGGGCTTTGCTGCTCCAGGAGATAGTGCCAGTCCTGCACGGCGCGATCGATCACGAACTCCGACAGGCCGCGAAAATGCGGATCGTGCGGCTCCGGGATGAAATAGGCCGGCGGCACCACGCCCCAGGTCGGATGCCGCATCCGCACCAGCGCCTCGGCGCCGCAGCGGGTCAGGGTGCGCGTGTCGATCTTGGGCTGGTACCAGAGTTCGAGCCAGCCTGCGTGCAAGGCCTCGCTGACGTGCACGGCAGGGCTCGGTGCCGGCTCGTCCGGCAGCAGCATCGCAACACGCTCGCGCAGCGTCTCCGCGGCAAAGGGCGTGGTGAGCGGCGGCAGCATCGCGAGGCCATATTCCTCACCGACCTGCCGCACGGCTTTGACGATGATCGAATCGCGGGCGCCGACGGCGAGGACCCTGCCGCCGAATGCCTCGCGCACCAGTATCTCGAGGAATCGTCCCGGCTCGATGCCGTCGGCGGCAACGCCGAGCAGGATCAGGTCCGGCAATTCGGTGGCGAGCACGGTCTTCAGCTCGTCGGCGCTGGCGCATTCGCAGGTGACGAAGCCGAGATCCTCGAGAATCTCGCTGAGGAAGGCGCGCAAGTGACGTTTGCTGTCGGCCACGCAGGCGCGCGGCATCACCTTCCGCCGTCCGAAGGTCACAGGCCTTCGTCCGACGAGTTCAATCATCCCATCGTTCATCGTACACCACTCCCGTTCCGTGACGGTTTCTTAAACGGCGAGCGTGGGTCCAAATAAGGAGAGCTTCAGATCGTTCTTGAATTATCTGAGTAACGTTAAGCCCTCCAATTCGAGCTAATTTGTCGACAGAGTTTTAGAAAGGCGTTGGCATGCCCGGATCGCAAGCAACGCCGATGACGGCAGGTGGAATGTCTCTCGCGCGGCGCCGCGTTGCTCGCGAGGATCGGTGGTCAATTCGCTTCGCGCGATGCGCGCATGTCTTTTCGCTCGTGACGATGCGACGACACGCGCGGGCGCCACGCCGCGAATGTGAACTGCATCACACGCGCATTGCGGAACCTGCGCTAGTGCTCCGCGGAGCCGGTGGTGGGCTGTCGAAGGACTACAGCGATGACGACGCGGCGTATGATGTATTGGTGGTTCAGGTTCGTGCTGTCAGGGCGGTTTCTCGATCGCTTCCTGAGCCTGCCCCGCGCGCCAAGCTAAGGCGCCCCGGTTTACCCGATCAATTTCCGGAATGCCGCCGCGCCCTCGTGCATCGCGTCGCGCCCCTTCCAGGCCAGATAGGTCAGCTTGCCGCCGATCGTATCGTGGCTGCGCAGGCGCCGCGATCCGAGAATGTGGCCGACATCGGCGGGGAAGCGGCTCACCTCGGCGGACACCAGCGTCGCGATCCCGTCCATCAATTGCTGGAGGCGGACACCCCAGTCGCAATGTTCGATGCCGTCGATGCGGACCTTGAGCGCATATTCGGTGTCATAGATTTCGGCGAGCAGGTCGCGGGCAACCAGCACCCGGTTGTTCCGGAGCGCGACACGAAGCGCGAGGCGCTTGTCGTCGAGCCGGTCGAGGGCCATGTGAACGACGCAGGCATAGGGCGCGGCGGCAACGTCTGCGGCGGCCTTGCTCGCCGCGGCCTTGGTGGCGAGCCGCACCAATTGCCAGGACGTCTTCAGGCGCCGCGCCACCAGCGCCAGCGCAAAGGGCAGCGCCTCGGGATGCGCCTTCCTGAAGTCGTCGAGCTGTGCGGTGATCTGGGCGACCTGGCCGTCGTCAAACTTCAGGATCTTCTCGGGCAGCTTCTCGTTGAACTTCGGTAGCGCGTCGCCGGCGCGCAGGACGTGGAGCATCTTCACGACGTCGTCGAAGGCGGTGCGCGAGGCCGTGTATTGCGCGAGCTTGGCGCGCGCTAACTCGGTGCTCTCCGGCGAGCTGAGGGTGTTCTCGAGGACCTTGACGACCTTGGTCTGGAAGGTCGACGCGATCTTCTGCACTTCCTTCGGGTTGTTGGCCGCGACCTGGTCGGTGATCGCCTTGATGTAGTCGCGCGCCATGGTCGGCAGCAGGTCGCGGCAGATCCATTCCCAGATCGGGGTGAGCGTGTTGCGCGAGATCCGCCCCATGTTGGCGTGCTCGGGCGCGCCGTCGATCAGGAGCAGCTCGAGCGGCGCGAAGAAATAGCGCGACGGGTTGGTGGCGCGCGCCTGGGTCGATCCGTCCTTGCGGAACTCGGCGCGCAAGCGGGACTGGATCTCTGCCGAACCCGGCATGTCGATGCCGCACAGCTCGAGCCGTTCGAGCTCGCTGAGCAGACAGCTGCGCGACAGCGGCGTCAGCCTCTGCAGGAACTCCGATAGCCGATCGATCTCGTTCATGGCACGCAATCTTTCGCAGCGTGTCCCGCGGGCTTGCGGGCCCAATTGCGTGGAGGCATTTGCGCGCTCTCAACCGCCCTAGAGAAGCAAGTCGCCGTTAATTAATCCGTAAAACCCCAGGAAGCGGATATCGGCGGACGGCGGTGGTCAGGGAGTTTCCCGCCTCTCCGCCCGGGATTTTGGCGGAAAGCTCAACCCCTGCATGGTCGAAGACGACATCACGCACGCAAAAATTGTGCCTAAGTCGCCATTTTAGCGCAAAACGGCCTAAATCACCGTAGTCTTACGGAGCAAAAAGTTAACCACAATTCGGCCCGGGTTCCGCTACACGAGTGGCATGGAGTCACCGAACGATACGGCCACCGATTCGCGGCCGTCGGAATGGCACGAAGGCGCCGCTGCTTCAGCTGAAGGGCCTGATATCCGCCTGAGCGCCATCCGCGCCAAGGCGGCCGACGAAATGGCCGCTGCCATCGCCCGTGAGCTCAACGGCCCCCTGACTGCGCTCCTGCTCTATATGGGCGAGATCAAGCATCACAGCGACCAACTGGCGCCCGCTACCGGCGATCGTGCCTATTTGCAGCGGGTGGTCGAGAACGCGCTGGCACAGACCGAGCGCGTTTGCGGTCTGGTCAAGCAGCTTGCCGGTCCTCACAAGGGCGGCTTGCCGATCCCGTCCAGCACCGAGGAGGCAGAAGCGAAGGCCGCCCGCGCGCTGCAGCAACAGCGTGTGCCGAGCGCCGAGCTCCTCGGGCCGTCGGGCCAGAAGCGGCTGACCAAGCGCGAGCGCGAGGTGCTGAGGCTGATCAGCGAAGGCTACTCGAACAAGCAGGGCGCGCTTCGCATGCAGATCAGTCCGCGCACCTTCGAGAGCCATCGCGCCGAGGCGATGCGCAAGCTCGGTGCGCGCAACACCGCGGACCTCGTCCGTGCGGCGCTGCTGCATTCGATCGACTGAGGCGTGTCGCGCCGCCGTCAGGCGGTGCGGCGAGGCCTGGACGTCTCTGGGGAAGCTTGGAAGCCCGTCGCGCTCAGAAATAGTCTTCGGCGAACGGACGTGCGCGCGAGGCGGGACGTAGCGGCTTGATCTCTTCCTTCGGCGCGTTCGGAATGATCGTGATGGTCCAGCGGGGGGGCATGCTCGATTCCTGCTCCAGCACCGAACGCACGAAGCCGGTCACGGTCGTCTCGCCAGTCTTCACCGTTGCCATCCGGCCGTTGAACTGTGCGATGCGGAAGCGACGAACCTCCTTCTGGTCTGCGGTTTCGTAGGTGAACATGGAAAACCCTCCTGGTTTTCCGGGACTATCGCCAGCTATGATTAGCCTTCCGTGAAAATCCCAAACCGTAGAAGTACGGCGGGCTTGGTGCGGTCTGTGCCGGAGCGTTCTCGAGGGGAGTGATACCGGTTCGCGCGAGCAAAACGCGGCAACGCGGGCGCGCGAACTCCGTCTCGCGCTCTAGACCTGCGGCTCCTGCGCGCGTGCGGCGGCGTAGGCGGAATCCATCAGGTCCAGGAGCGCGCGGAATTCGGCGTCGCCGAGACCGTCCACGGTCTTCTCCAGCCGCAGCGCCAGCGCCGCGAGCCTGACATAGCCGAACGTTCCGGCCGCGCTCTTCAGCGAATGCGCTTCGCGCGCGATCCTGGCGTGGTGCTGAGCAAGCGAGAGCGTGCGAAACAGTTGCAGACGCGCGCAGGTCTCGCTCCAGAACACTTCGCGCACCTCGAAGGCGCCGGCCTCGCCGATCTCGCGCACCAGCGCTTCGTACGCGCGCGGTTCGCGCGCGGGTTCGTCATCGGGCGCCTTCTGCGCGGGCGCGATTGTTGCGTCAAACATGACCTTGCCTGCCCTGATCAGGGTTCGTTGTCGCGGGTGACGTGGCGCGCGACGAATGCCCCGTGTCTACGCCATTCGAATTTCAGTTCCGGTAGCAGGATGGCCGGTGTTTGCAGGTCGGCATTAGCCGGCGGTTTACCAGTCGATCGCGGCGTTCAGCGCGCGCTCACCAGCCGGTCGTACTGGGTCTTCACGGTGGCGTAGCATTCGCACGCCGTCTGGCGCAGGCCGTCCAGGTTGATGATCCGGACGTGTCCGCGGCTGTAGTGGATGAAGTTGGCCTGCTGCAAGGAGTTGGCGACGAGCGACACGCTGTTGCGTCGCGCTCCGATCATCTGTGCCATGGTCTCCTGGGTCAGCAGCAGCCTGGAGTCGCACGACAGGTCATGAGTGTGCAAAAGGCACCGCGACAGCCGCGACTCCACCGGATGGGCGGCGTTGCAACCGGCGGTCTGCTGCATCTGGGCGTAGACCGCCAGCCCGTGGCGCGTGAGCAGCGTGCGCAGGGTGCTGCTCTGGTCGGCGGCGATCCGCAGCCGGTCCAGATCCACAACCGAGGCGACACCGGGAACGAGCACGATGGCGGTGTTCAATGCACACGCATCGCCCATGATCGAGAGCGCTCCGAGCAAGCTGTCGCGGCCGATCATGGCGACTTGCACATGCTCCCCTCTGGCAAGTTCTACCACCAGTGAGATGACGCCACGGTGGGGAAAATAGGCGCGCTTGAGCATCTCGCCGGTTTCAACCAGCACCGTCTCATGGTGCAGATCGACCGTTCGCAAGTGCGGGCGGATCAATTCATAGTCGTCTGCCGACAGTGCAGACAGAAAGCCGTTGCATGGACGCCCCATCGTTTCCAAAGCTGCCTCTCCCGTTCCTGCAACTTCAAATCGCGACGTGAAACCAGATCCTGCGTGGAAGGATTCATCATGCTCATCTCGGGATATATTGGCAATTGGGGCAAGTTGTCCTGCCGTGGCGATTGATCCTGCGACGCTGCGTCCACGTAGGCGCGCCGCATTGCGCCGTGATCCAGTCACGGCGCGGCTCCCATCGGGCGTAGGTGGTAAGCGTCCACCGCCGCACCGCAACCGCAGGACGTCGTCACAGACGCCTGCAAGATCGACGATGTCGATTGGCGGCGGCCGTAGCGAATGATGCCGGCCCGCTCGATCGCATTTGCGACGACGAAACGGCACGGTGCCACGTCAAGCAGCCGCGGCGCTGATCGGGCGCGGCTCGCGGTCATGCAGTTCAATCCAGCGGGTTCGACGGACATCGGCGCGGCGTTCGTTCGTCATTTAGTTGCACGACGAATCGACGCTATTCCTGAGATTGTAGAACTGTCCGTATACCCGCTAGAGGGCAGACAGGTTGTTTCGTTTGCGGCGGAATTGAGGGAGGCGCACTGATTCGCTGAAGAACGAAGCGGCCGTCATGTAAACGGCGCTCAGGAAAAACCGGTAAGGGGGGCCTCCATGAGCTGGAAAGCCTTGCACCTGTGCGGGCCATCGAACGTGGACGCGGCCCGCGTAGCCGCGTCCGCCTCCGCAGACGACGTTCGGTCCATGTCTCTATCGGAAGCAAGGAGGAAGGGCGTGACCGACGGTCAAATCGTTGAATCGCCGAGACAGGAAGCTTACATCCGGCCACAAGATCTGCGCCATATTCTCGTCGTCGACGACGACCCGATGGTGTGCATGGCCATCGAGGTCTGTCTACAGCGCAACAATTTTCGGGTGACGATCGCCGAGGGAGGTGAAGCCGCACTGCGCGCCCTCGAACACGAACGGTTCGATCTGATGATCGTCGACATCTTCATGCCGCACATGCGCGGATTCGAATCGATCCGGACCTTCCACGAGCGGGCGCCGGTCATTCCGCTGATCGCGATGTCTGGCTACGCTTTCGCAGATCTGAATTCGCCAGCACCCGATTTCCTCCGGATGGCACTGGAGCTCGGAGCCGCACGTTGTCTGCGCAAGCCTTTCACGCCGCACGCGCTGCTCGCCGTCATCAAGGATTGCCTGGCGGAGCATCGCCCCGAGAGCGACATTGCCGCGGCCGCGCGGCTCGGTTAGCGCGGCAGGCGCCGCTATGGCCGCAGCGTAATCGTTCGTTTACCTCATGCGTGAACCGCAGGGATGACGGCACGGCACAGAACGCGGGCCGACGGGAGCGCCGCCGGTTGCGGGCGGTCGGGTCCAACGCCATGCAGGCCGTCTCTATCGTTCTTCACGAGCAGAGTTTTCCCGCGCGCCTCGCCCTGCCGTTATCCGCCCGTTTACCTCGCACGTATCCTCCGTAGCGGCGCGGAGCCGGTTTTGCCGAAAAGCGCTGCATCACGCCGTCAAACCGCAAACTTCTCTTCAATATCCGTAGTAGCACGGAGCATGAAATTAACGGGACTGTGAAAGGGGATGTCTAACGATCCAGGATTAGGACGTCCGTGCGTGCCAAGGGTGGCTCAGGCGTCGAGTTCAGATCCAGGTCAGTAAGGCGTAGCTCATGGATGATCTGTTGCGGGAGTTTTTGACGGAGACCAGCGAGAGCCTGGACAC
>NZ_LSIC01000073.1 GCF_001556045.1 Bradyrhizobium sp. CCH5-F6 | reverse complement strand
CGACGAACGGTTGAATCCGCCCTGGATGCCCCGGTCAAGCCGGGGCATGACAGTGTGCTGGTGGCGAATCTATTGCGCTGCGTCCGCCTCCGCTTCACCCACCCCGCGCTTCAGCGCGGCGCGGGCGGCCTCGCGATGCTCGTTCGTGATGTGGCCTGCAACCATGCGGATGGCGGTGGCGAGCACGGCGGCGTCATCGGCGAAGCCGAGGATGGGCATCACGTCGGCGACGAAGTCGAACGGCAGGATGAAGTAGGCGATGGCCCCGAGCAGCGAGGCCTGGACGTGGCGCGGCGTCTGCCGGTCGAACGCGCAGTAATAGGCGGCAAGCAAGTCTTCCGCGAACGGCAATCGCGCGGCGACATGCTTCAGCTTGCGCCAGAAGCGGCGGCGCACGCTCTCGCGATCTTCCGCGAGCCGATCGGCCGGCTCGAAGCCGACGCTGTGCTCGGCAGCCATGCTCCATACTCCCCGTTTTGCCGGAGGCGGCGGATCGCGCCATCCCGGCTGATCACAACATGGGGATGCCGCCGGTCCCTGCAAGACGTCAGCTTGTCGTCAGCCTGAACCTGCGATGGCGTTCATCGCCTTGGCCAGCGCAATGTCGCGCGCGGTGACGCCGCCGGCGTCATGGGTCGACAGCACCACCTCCACCGTCTTGTAGACGTTGCGCCATTCGGGATGGTGGTCCATCTTCTCGGCGACCAGCGCGGCGCGGGTCATGAAGCCGAACGCCTCGTTGAAATCCCTGAAGACAAAGGTTTTCGCGATGGCGTCGCGGCCCTGGACGTCGGTCCAGCCCGGTAGTTCGCCCATCGCCTGCTTGCGCGCCTCCGCCGAAAGCCGTTCTGCCATTGTGTCGTCTCCGTCCGTTAGGGGAACTTTACCCTAACACCGCGCCGGCACCCGGGTTCATACGGGATTTCCTGCATCCGCTAACCATGACGGAGATGTAACCCCGGCTGGACAGGAAATTTGCTACAATTACGAGCGTACACCGCCGGCTCAAGATGAAACTGAGCCTGAAGCGCCTGTTTGGGAGATCAATGACCGGGGGATTGGACCTGGCCGAAGCGCCCCCTCCTCCTCCTTCGCCGCGATCCGCGGCGCGGAAGACGGCGCTCGTGACTCTGGCGCTCGTGCTCGCGATCGTCGGCGCGCTCGCAGGCGGCTATTACTTCGCGATGCGTCCGGTGACGCTGAGAATCGCAGTTGGTCCGGCCAACAGCGACGACGTCAAGGTCGTGCAGACGCTGACGCAGGCCTTCACGCAGACCAAGAGCTATGTGCGGCTGCGGCCGTTCCAGACCGACGGCGCCACAGCCAGCGCCGAGGCACTCAAGGAAGGCAAGGTCGATCTCGCCATCGTGCGCGGCGACGTCGACGTGCCCAAGAACGCGCAAGCGGTCGCGACCCTGCGCAAGAACGTCGTGGTGCTGTGGTCCGTGCCGGGCAAAGGCAAGAAGCGCGGCCCAAAGATCACCAAGATCGCGCAGCTCGCCGGCCATCGCGTCGGTGTGGTCGGCCGCACCCAGGCCAACGTCAATTTGCTCAAGGTGATCCTCCAGCAATACGGCGTCGATCCCGCCAAGGTCGAGATCGTGCAATTCCCGGCGAACGAAGCAGCCGAGGCGATCAAGGCGCAGAAGGCCGACGTCTATCTCGCGGCCGGCCCCGTCAACAGCAAGATCACGTCGGATGCGATCGCCGCCTCCACCAAGGATTTCGGCGCTCCCACCTTCCTCGCGATCGATTCGGCGGACGCGATCGCGCAAAACCATCCGGTCTACGAAGCGTCCGAGATTCCCGCCGGCACCTATGGTGGCTCGCCCGCTCGCCCCGAGGACGAGGTCAAGACCATCAGCTTCTCGCACCACATCGTGGCGCGCAGAGGCGTGTCCGAATCCACCATCGCGGCGTTCACGCGGCAGCTCTTCGCCGTGCGCCAGCAACTGGTGACGGAATTCCCGTTGGCGGCGAAGATCGAAACGCCCGACACCGACAAGGATGCGGTGATCCCGGTGCACCCGGGTGCAGCCGCCTTCGTCGACGGCGAGGAAAAGACGTTCCTCGACAGATACAGCGATTACATCTGGTGGGGCCTGATGGCGCTTTCGGCCATGGGCTCGATCGGTGCCTGGTTCGCCGGCTATCTGAAGAAGGACGAGCGCGACAGCAACAATCATCAGCGCGAACGCCTGCTCGACATGATCGCCGCTGCACGCAAGTGCGAGACGACCGATGAGCTCGATCAGATGCAGACCGAGGCCGACGACATCCTGCGCGATACGCTGCGCTGCTACGATCACGGCGCGATCGAGGAAGGCGCGCTCACCGCCTTCAACATCGCACTCGACCAGTTCCACTCCGCGGTCGCCGACCGCAAGGCGCTGCTGATGAGCCTGCCGCAGAACCTGCAACGCGCCGGCACGCAGTTCAGAGCTGCCGGCAACGCGTGAACGCCTTGCGCACGTAATTGCTGCGTCACATCGTCTCAATATAGTTCATCGTCATTCCGGAGCGCGCACTGCGCGATCTCAGCTCTCGAAAAAACGCTTCATGAACATCAAATTCTCCCGCCGCCGCTTCCTCACCACAAGCGCCGGCGCACTTGGCGCGGTCGCGATGCCCTATCTCTCGCGCGCCGCGGACCGGCCGGCGGTCACCCATGGCTTGCAGTCTGGCGACGTCACCGTCGACGGCGGTGTGGTCTGGGCGCGTACCGACCGGCCGGCGCAGATGCTGGTCGAGGTCGCGACGACTGATACGTTCAGGGATGCCCGTGCGCTGCCGCCGATCGCCGCGCTTCCCGAGAGCGACTTCACGGCAAAAATGCTGCTGGAGAACCTGCCGGGCGGCCAGGACATCTTCTACCGCGTCCGCTTCCGCGATCTCTCGCACAGCGCGGTCGAGGGCGAGCCCGTGGTCGGCCGCTTCCGGACCGCGCCGGCCGACCGCCGCGACGTCAACTTCGTCTGGGGCGGCGACGTCGCCGGCCAGGGCTGGGGCATCAACCCCGACGACGGCGGCATGCTCACCTTCCAGGCGATGCGCAAGCACCGGCCGGATTTCTTCCTGCATTCCGGCGACACGATCTATGCCGACGGTCCGATCCAATCCGAGGTGAAGCTCGCCGACGGCAAGATCTGGAAGAATCTGACCATCCCGGAGAAGGCGAAGGTCGCCGAGACGCTGGACGAGTACCGCGCCGCGCACAAATACAATCTCACCGACGACAACCTCCGCGCCTTCAATGCCGAGGTGCCGATCTTCGTGCAGTGGGACGATCACGAGGTGACCAACAACTGGTCGCCGTCGAAAGAGCTGCCGGCCGCCTACAAGGTGCGCGACATTTCGCTGCTCGCGGCCCGCGCAGGGCGCGCCTTCCACGAGATGTACCCGATGCGCGAGAGCATCGCTGAGCCCGGCCGCGTCTATCGCCAGATCTCCTACGGCCCGCATCTCGACGTGTTCGTGCTCGACGAGCGCAGCTATCGCGGCCCGAACGGGCCCAATCTCGAGGCCGCCTACGGCCCCGCAAGCTACTTCCTCGGCCCGGACCAGATCGCCTGGCTCAAGCGCGGCCTCCTCAATTCGCGGGCGACATGGAAGGTGATCGCGTCGGACATGCCGATCGGCCTGATCGTCTCGGACACGCCAAAGGGAGGCTCGGAAGCCGTTGCGCAGGGCGACGGCCCGGTGCGTGGCCGCGAGCTTGAGATCGCCGACATCCTGCGCTTCATCAAGATGGCGCCGATCAGCAACACCGTGTGGCTGACGGCGGACGTGCATTACGCCGCCGCGCACTATTACGATCCGAACAAGGCGCAATTCCAGGAGTTCGATCCGTTCTGGGAGTTCGTGTCCGGCCCTCTGCACGCCGGAACTTTCGGTCCCAACGCGCTCGACAACACGTTCGGGCCCGAGGTGCGCTTCGTCAAGGCGCCGGGCAAGGGCAGCCAGAACCTGCCGCCGTCCGCGGGCATGCAGTTCTTCGGTCACGTCAAGATCGACGGCGCGTCCGGCCAGATGACGGTGACCCTGCGCGACCGCGCCGACGTGGCACTGTGGTCGACGACGCTTGACCCGAAGCAGAGCTGATCGCTGGTCAGCGCACGTTAAGCGCCGCTTCGAGCGCGTCGCTCGAACACGGCTTTTGCAACCGCGGCCGACCTGCCAGTTCGGGCGGAATACGCGCCTCGGCGCCGTAGCCGGTGACGAAAACGAACGGAACCTTCAACGCGATCAGCCGCTCGGCGATCGCAAAGCTCGTCTCGCGGATCAGCTCGACATCGAGCAGCGCGAAATCGGGCGTACGCTTTGCGATGGCATCCAGCGCCTGCATCACCGAACCGACGGTGCGTACGCTCGTCACACCGAAGCCGAGGAGACGGTCCTCGTAATCGATCGCGATGATCGGATCGTCCTCGACGATCAGAACATCGGCCGGCGAGCCGGAGCCGTCGGAGGGTACGGGTGCCATGATCGCATCGTGCGTTGGGGTTTTCGGATCAGGACTGCCGCGACACGATGCCTGCGCGCAGCACATCGGAGGGTTCCCGGAACGAAACTCACCACATCAACGTTCTCCAGTCTGTCCACTTGTGCACATAGGGAACGGATGGAACTCGCTAAGGTGACAGCAAGGACGGGAGTTGAGGATGGACGCGCACATCACCAAGGTCACCCAGGTCGAGAGTCGGCCGGCCAATAATCTGCTGCGGCGTTTGAGCCAGGCGGACTATGCCCTCCTTGCATCGCACGTGACCGTCGAAGATTCCGCGGCAGGGCAATTGCTCTACAATCCCGGCGACGACGTACAGGTCGTCCATTTCCCCTGCGGGCCGTCGCTCGCGACTTTCCTCGTCCCCAACGAGGACGGCCGTGACGTCGAAACCATCCTGGTCGGCCGCGAAGGCGCGGTGGGCGGCATCGTCAGCGAGGGATTCCTGCCGGCCTACACCCGCATCTGTGTAAAGTTCGGCGGGCCGTTCGCGCGGATCCATGTCGGGAAGCTGGAAGCCGCCAAGCAGCGCTCGGCATCCCTGCGCAACATCTTTGCCCGCTATGCCGATTGCCTGCTGGCCCAGATCTTCCAGTCGACCGCCTGCAACGCGATCCATTCGATAGAGCAGCGTACCGCCAAATGGATCCTGGCGGCGATGGAGCGGACCGGCGACGAAACCAGCGTGCCGCTGACCCACGAACAGCTCGCGACGCTGCTCGGCGTCGGCCGCAGCTATGCCAGCCGCGTGCTCCAATCGTTCAAGGCGGAACGGATTCTCGACACGAGGCGGGGTTCGATCCTGGTTCGCAACCGCGATGGCCTGAAGCTTCGCGCCTGTCTGTGCAACGATGCCGTGAAGATGCATTTCGAGGAGGTGCTGCGCGGCGTCTACCCGACCGAGGAGCGGGAAGCCGGTTAGCAAAAGGCTTCTTCCTTCTCCCCTTGTGGGAGAAGGTGACGCGCGCAGTGCGCGCGTCGGATGAGGGGTTCTCTCCGCGAGTTCGTCTGCCGAGAAAGACCCCTCACCCCAGTGAGCCTGTGTCTGCGAGGGGTGACGCCCTCTCCCACAAGGGCCCACAAGGGGAGAAGGCACAGCAATGAGCGGCGCGCCCTTCTGATCGAAAGCGTGCTATAGTCGGTTCCGCATGAGCGGGGCTTTTCTTCACACCATCTTCGACGTCTTGGCGTGGCTGGCGGCGGCCGCCGCCGTCTGGTGGCTGGCGCGACAGGGCTTGCAGTTTCCGGCGCAATCCTTCGAGCTACCGTATATCGCCGCTCTGGTGTTCGGCGCCGGCCTTGGCGCCTATCTGTTCGGGTCGGCCAATCTTTGGCTCTCGGGCCAGAGCGGCATCGCGCGCTCGGTGGAGGGCGCGCTGGCCGGCGGCATCGTGGCGATCGAGCTCTACAAATGGTCCGCGGGGATCGCGGTGCGAACCGGCGCCCGGTTTGCGCTGCCCCTGGCGCTCGGCATCGCGATCGGCCGGCTCGGCTGCTACTTCGCCGGCCTCGACGACTTCACCTATGGCACACCGACGACGCAGCCTTTCGGCCATGATTTCGGCGATGGCATCCTTCGCCATCCCGTGCAGCTCTACGAGAGCGCAGCCATGGCCGTCTTCGCGATCGTCTACGTCGTGGCGGCCTTGAACCGAAACGCGTTCGTGATCACCAATGGTTTCTACCTCGTCCTCGTCTATTATGGAGCGCAGCGCTTCCTGTGGGAATTCCTCAAGCCTTATGGCACGCTGATCGGCCCCTTCACGCTGTTTCACCTGCTGTCGCTATCCATCCTGCTCTACGCCGCATTCATGCTGGCGACGGCGCCCGAAGCGAGGTCCCTGCATGAACGCGCCGCTGCGTAAGTCGCGTCCCTATGTCTTCTGGGGCCAGACTCAGTCCCTCTGCGAGACCTGCCTGACGCTGGTGCCGACCAAGATCCAGATTCTCGGCAACGAGGTCTGGTACGAAAAGCGCTGCAAGCAGCATGGCGTCCAATCGACGCTGGTGTCGACGGACGCGGCCTATTGGCGTCTGTGCAAGGACTTCATCAAGCCGGGTGACCGGCCGCTGCATTTTCAGAGCCGCACGGAGTTCGGCTGTCCCTATGATTGCGGCCTCTGCGCCGACCACGAGCAGCATTCCTGCCTCGCACTGATCGAGATCACCGAGCACTGCAATCTCACCTGCCCGGTCTGCTTTGCCGAATCGGCGCCTGCACGGACGAAATTCACCCCGCTCGCAACGGTCGAGAAGATGCTGGACGCGCTGGTGGCGAGCGAGGGCGAACCTGACCTGGTGCAGATTTCCGGCGGCGAGCCGACGCTGCATCCCGACTTCTTCGAGATCCTGGACGCCGTGCGCGCCCGCCCGATCCGCCATGTCATGATCAACACCAACGGCCTGCGCATCGCTCGCGAGAAGGATTTCGTGGCGCGGCTCGCCGAGAACAGGCGCGGGCTCGAGGTCTATCTCCAGTTCGATTCGCTTCAGCGCGATGCCCTGATCAATCTGCGCGGCGCGGACCTGCGAAAGATCCGCCAGCAGGCCCTGGAGAATCTCGAGCATTATGGCGTGTCGACCACGCTGGTCGCGACCATCAAGCGCGGCGTCAACGATGCCGAGATCGGCGACATCGTGCGCCACGCGCTGGCCTGGAAATGCGTTCGCGGTGTCACGCTCCAGCCGGTGCAGGATGCCGGTCGCAACGAGGATTTCGACAAGACCACCGACCGCATCATGCTGTCGGAGATCCGCAAGCGCGTGATCGAGACCGGCGTGTTCGGCGACAAGGACATGATCCCGCTACCCTGCAATCCCGAGAGCATCTCGATCGGCTATGGCCTGCGCAACGGCGACAAGGTGCTGCCGCTGACCTCTCTGATTCCGCAGGAACAGCTGGTCGCGGTGATGCCCAACACCATCAGCCCGGAGAAATATCCGATGCTGCGGGAGAAATTCCAGGAGAAGTTCTTGGACCTGTTCTCGCTGTCGTCGGGGCCACTGAACACCAGCGAGCGCGTCTGCGAATTGCTGTGCTGCCTGCCGAGCTTTCAGGTCCCGGACGGGCTCACTTACGAAAACGTCTTCCGCGTCACCATCGTGCAGTTTCTCGACCGCTTCAATTTCTGCGTCGGCAACGTCAAGCGCTCCTGCATCCATTTCGTGACGGAGCAGGGCGCGATCATTCCGTTCGACACCTACAATCTGTTCTATCGGAACGGAAAGATCGACGGCATCCGCGCCAGGCTGGCCGCTCAGGCGACCCAAGGAGCCTTGCAGGCATGAGCATCAGCGACACACCGCCGCCCGCACCTCCCGCTCCGCCGCCTCCTCCGCTGACGCAAAAGCGCAGCGGCTGCCTGACCGCGCTCATGGCGATCTTCGGGATCTTCATGCTGCTGCCGGGTGCCTGCGCGCTGCTGTTCGGCGGAATGTCGGTGTTCGAGGACGGCAAGATCGCCGCCGACATCGCTCCGCTGGTCTTCCTGGGGCTGGTCGTCGGGATCGGGGGCGTTGCCCTGATCTGGGCGGCCATCAAGGGGCGAAAGGCACCTGCTCACCCAGGAACCCGGCCTTAAGCTCCGGAAATTCCCGGACAAAATTCAATCAACCAACGGCCAAAGAACACATTGTTTTTTGGCGGTTTTTGCATATATTGCGCCGCAACGCGTAGGGCGCCCGGTCGATATGACCGGGCTTCCTTTTTGGGCGCAAAGCGCCCTGTTTCCAGTCTTCCAGCGTTGTTTCGAGAAGAGGTCCCGGTCCGACCGGCGAGATCGCGCTTAACCCATTGTTCGACCGCAAAGAAGCTCACTCATGAATCTTCGTAACGTCGCCATCATCGCCCACGTCGACCACGGCAAGACGACCCTGGTCGACAAGCTCCTCCAGCAATCCGGCACGTTCCGCGAGAACCAGAAGGTGACCGATCGCGCCATGGACTCCAACGACCTGGAGCGCGAGCGTGGCATCACCATCCTGGCCAAGGCGGCCTCGGTGCAGTGGAAGGACACCCGCGTCAACATCGTCGACACCCCCGGCCACGCCGATTTCGGCGGCGAGGTCGAGCGCATCCTGAACATGGTGGACGGCGCCCTGGTGCTGGTGGACGCCGCGGAAGGCCCGCTGCCGCAGACCAAGTTCGTGGTGTCCAAGGCGCTCAAGGTCGGCCTGAAGCCGATCGTCGTCATCAACAAGGTCGACCGTCCCGATGCGCGTCCGACCGAAGTCATCAACGAGGTGTTCGACCTGTTCGCGGCGCTCGATGCCAGCGAGGAGCAGCTCGACTTCCCGATCCTCTACGGGTCGGCCAAGCAGGGCTGGATGGCCGAGAGCCCGGAGGGCCCGAAGGACAAGGGCATGGAGCCGCTGTTCGATCTGATCCTGCGCCACGTCGCGCCGCCGAAGGTCGAAGAGGGGCCGTTCCGGATGATCGGCACCATCCTCGAAGCCAACCCCTATCTCGGCCGTATCATCACCGGCCGCATCTCCTCCGGCACGCTGAAGCCGAACCAGCAGGTCAAGGTGCTGAACGCCGACGGCAAGCTGGTCGAGTCCGGACGCATCACCAAGATCCTCGCGTTCCGCGGCCTCGAGCGTACCCCGCTCGATGAAGCCGAAGCCGGCGACATCGTCGCCATCGCGGGTCTCACCAAGGGCACCGTCGCCGACACGTTCTGCGATCCGACCGTCGAGATGCCGCTGCCGGCGCAGCCGATCGACCCGCCGACCGTCTCGATGTCGTTCATCGTCAACAATTCTCCGCTCGCCGGCACCGAAGGCGACAAGGTGACGAGCCGCATGATCCGCGACCGCTTGTTGCGCGAGGCCGAGGGCAACGTCGCGCTGCGTGTGGTCGAAGCCGCCGACAAGGACGCGATGGAAGTCTCGGGCCGCGGCGAATTGCAGCTCGCGATCCTGATCGAGACCATGCGTCGCGAGGGCTTCGAGCTCTCGGTGTCGCGTCCGCGCGTCGTGTTCCAGAAGGACGAGGCCACCGGCGCCACCATGGAGCCGATCGAGGAAGTCGTCATCGACGTCGACGAGGAGCACTCCGGCGTCGTCGTGCAGAAGATGAGCGAGCGCAAGTCCGAGCTGATCGAGATGAAGCCCTCGGGCGGCAACCGTCAGCGCCTGGTTTTCTACGCGCCGACCCGCGGCCTGATCGGCTACCAGGGCGAGCTGCTCACCGACACCCGCGGCACGGCGATCATGAACCGCCTGTTCCACGGCTACGCCCCGTACAAGGGCGAAATCCAGGGCCGCCGCAACGGCGTCCTGATCTCCAACGACCAGGGCGAGGCGGTGGCCTATGCCATGTTCAAGCTGGAAGACCGCGGCCCGATGATGATCGAGCCGGGCTGGAAGGTCTACAAGGGCATGATCGTCGGCGAGCACACGCGCGACAACGATCTCGAGATCAACGTGCTCAAGGGCAAGCAGCTCACCAACATCCGCACGACCTCAAAGGACGAAGCCGTGCGCCTGACCCCGCCGATCCGCATGACCCTCGAAAAGGCGCTCGCCTATATCGAGGACGACGAGCTCGTCGAGGTCACTCCGAAGTCGATCCGCCTGCGCAAGAAGCACCTCGACCCCAACGAGCGCAAGCGCGCGGAAAAGTCCAAGGAAGCGGTGGCGTAAGGCCGCCGTTCTCGATCACTGTCATTCCCCGCGCAGGCGGGGAATCCAGTACGCCGCAGCCTCTCCGTCAATCACGATGGTCTCTGGAATACTGGATCACCCGCCTTCGCGGGTGATGACAGCTCGTTTGTGGTAGCCACCCCGCGAACGTGCTAGAGCCCGACCATGGCCTCCCTCCCCTCCTCCGTCGACGTCGCGATCATCGGCGCCGGTGCCGCCGGCCTCGGCGCGGCGCACGCGCTGACTGGCTCCGGCCTGTCCGTGATCGTGCTGGAGGCCCGTGACCGGCTCGGCGGCCGCGCCTGGACCGTGCAGGCCTCGCCCGAGGTGACGTTCGACGTCGGCTGCGGCTGGCTTCACTCCGCGGACAAGAACTCCTACGTGCCGATCGCGCGGAAGCTCGGTTTCGAGCTCAACAAGGACCTGCCGCCCTGGCGCGAGCGCGCCTTCGGCAACGCTTTCCCGCAGGCCGATCGCGACGATTTCATGCGCGCGATGGACGCGTTCTATGAGCGCCTGTGGGAAGCCGCGCAAAAGGGCAAGGACGAACCCGCGAACCTGAGCCTCGAGGCCGGCAATCGCTGGAACCCGATGATCGACGCGATCTCGACCTACATCAACGGCTGCGAACTCAAGGACATGTCCACGCTGGACTGGGACGCCTATGAGGACACGGGCCTCAACTGGCGCGTCCGCCGTGGCTATGGCGCGCTGGTTGCAGCGTATGGTGCACCCTGCCCCGTGGCGCTGAGCTGCAACGTCACGCTGATCGACCATTCTGAAAAACACATCCGCATCGAGACATCGCTGGGTACACTGACAGCCGACAAGGTGATCGTCACGGTGCCGACCAACCTGATCGCTGAGGAAGCGATTCGCTTCTCACCGCCGCTTCCGGCCAAGGTCGATGCCGCCGCCGGCCTGCCGCTCGGCGTCGACGACAAGGTGACGCTTGCGCTCGACGACGCCGAGGCCTTTCCCAAGGAAGGCAACCTCCGCGGCGCCACCATGCGCACGGACATGGGCACCTACCACATCCGCCCGTTCGGCCAGCCCTGCATCGAAGGCTTCTTCGGCGGCAGCTTCGCGCGCGAGCTGGAAAACGCCGGCGAGGGCGCCATTGCCGCGCAGAGCATCGACGAGATCGCGGGCTTCCTCGGCAACGACATCCGCCGCAAGCTGAAGCCGCTCTACGAGTCGCGCTGGGCGCGCGATCCGTTCGCGCGGGGATCCTATTCTCACGCACTGCCCGGGCACGCAGGCGATCGCGCGGTGCTGGCCGCACCGGTGGATGCCCGGCTGTTCTTCGCCGGCGAAGCAACGTCGCCGACCTTCTTCACGACGGCGCATGGCGCGAGGGACAGCGGCGAGCGGGCGGCAAAGGAAGTGCTGGCGGTATTGGGTAAGCCGTAACCCCACACTGCGTTATTGCGAGTGCTACTCGATCACCCGTGCGCGCAAATCGGCATCCGGCACAAAACAGGCGTCATACTTGCCGAAGATGCGATAGCGGTTGCGCGCGACGAGGCTGTAGACGGCGTCACGTAATGGCTTGGGCACGGCAAATAGTACGCGCGTCCAACCCCAGCCGGACAACTTCGACAGCACGGTCAGCGCGGCGTCGGACTTCATGAATGCCTCGCCGCCGTGGACGACCGCGTTCGTGTCGGGATCATCCGGATCGATGCCGAACGTGCGCGCAAGCCGAGCCCCATAGTCCGACTGGATCGGCGTGAACCGAAACCTCTTCTCCGCGTCGCGCCTGGCGACGAAGCGGACCCAGCGCGAGCAGAAGATGCAGACGCCGTCGAACAGGATCACGTCATCGTCGGGCCATTTGGGCATCAGCGATTGTCCAGCATGAGCAGCGCGACGAACATCAGTACGATGGCCGGTCCCGTCTTCACCAGCGCGCCAAGCGGCTCGATCCAGAGGTCGGGCGTGAGGATCGCCGCACCGAACATGTAGCCGAGCGAGGCGACGATGCCCGCGACGAGCCCGATCGCCGCGGTGCGGCGGAAGGCAATCAAGGCACCGATGCTCATGTCCATCAGGCTTGTGCCGATGGTGATAAGATCGACCAGCGCCGGCGGAAAATTGTGCGCGATCAGGATTCCGGCGGCGGCGCGATAGGACACGAACAGCGCGATGAACCCCGAGACGATCCAGAATGCGACCAGGCTCGCGAAGATCAGCGCCTTGACCAGGAACAGCCGCGCGAACCATTTGTCCTGGATGGTGGCGGGACGGCGTCCAACCGCATCCGCCAGCGTCTTCGGCGCGATGCCCGTGGCGGCGATCCACGCCGTGGGATCACCTCGCACGCCGCGGCGCAGCTCGGCGATGGCCGTGGAACGCATCGGCGGCACCCAGCCGAAATAGTTGGCGAGATCACCGATCTTCGCGCCGAGATCGAGCATGAGGCGCGGCATCGCGAAACGCGGCCAACCGGCCGTGCCGTACGCGAGGCGAAACGGCTCGATCACTCCGGCCATCGTGACGGGCTCCGCCTGCATGAGGTCCCAGCTCACCGCCGTCACGGATGCATCGTCGATGTCGCGTGCGGCGAGCCAGGCGATGGTCGCCGAAATGTCCTCGATCGCGACGGGCTGGAATGGCGTTGCCATTTCCTTTGCCGGCAAATCGAGCGGGAAGGCGGCAAGCGCGCGGAGCATGGCGCTGCCGCCATAGGCTGACGGCGCGACCACGAAGCCGGGCCGCAGGATGGCATGGGGAATGCCAGAGGCCGTAATCAAGCGCTCGGCCTCGCGCTTGGTCGTGGCGAAGGCGGTGCGATCCGTCTCGGCGGTGCCGGGAATCGAGATATGCACCAGCCGGATCGCGCGGCCGCTACCGCCGATCGCCTGAAGCAGGCGCGCGACGAATTCGCGATGCACCGCGCTCGTGTTGCTGCCGGGACCATCCTGGAGCACGCCGAGGCAGTTCACCACGACATCGACGGCATGATCGCTGAGGAGACGCGTCAACGCGGTCGCATCGAGCGAGAGGATCGGCAGCTCGATGTCCAGCGCGCTCATTGCCTGCGCCGGCGACAGGCTGCGCGCCACGCCGACGACGCGAAAGCCCCGCCCGCGCAGATCGTCGGTGACGAAGCGGCCGATCAGGCCGGAGGCGCCGAGCACCAGGATGGTTCGCTCACTCATCGCTTCTCTCAGAACGGTTTTGCGATCATCAGCCAGAGGATCAGCAGGGTCGCCCCGAAGCCGGGGAAGCCGAACGTGAACCAGCGGCGGAACAGGACGAAGTAGCGCGCGGGGAGCGAAGCGCGCTGAGCGGCGGCCTTGCGCGCGAGATCGCGCATCTCGATCTGCATGAACACGACGGGAATCCAGAACAGGCCGGCGATGGCGTAGAGCGCCAGCGAAGCGAGCAGCCAGCGTTCCGTGATCGATGTGGAAGACAGCAGCATCAGCAGGCCGCCGCTGACGGGCTGGAGGATTACCGCCGACAGTGTGAAGATCGCATCTGCAATCACCACCACGGAAGCGGTACGCGCGATGAACGCCACGTCAAGCGTGCGATGCGCCATCAGCATGAAGAAGGCGATGCCGGTTCCTGTGCCGAGGATGACGATGGCGCCGAGCACATGAAGAAACTTGACCAGAAAATACAGCGTCATGGCTTCTTGGTCGCTACAGGCTTGGGCGGGTTCAGCGCGCGCTCGAGCGCACTGCCTGCGGCTTTGACGCCAGCTTCGGTTTCGATCATCCAGTGACCTTCGCTACCAACGGCCGGCAGGAATCGCAGCTCGGCCTTGCCGCCACTTCCTCGAAACGCATCGGCAAGCTTTTGCGAAAATGCGGGCGAGAAATAGCTGTCATTGCTTGCGACAAGCCATGTGACGGGAATGCGCGCCGCCATGCCGAACTCCGTTGCAGCGGCGAGCAGCGCATGCAGCGCGCAGATTCGGTTCGGCTCATCATTGGCATGGCCGCCGCGCCCTGGCGCAAACACCGTGATCGCGGAGATCGCGTTCGGATCGGCATTGGCGAGCGCGAGCGCACCCCATCCGCCGGCGGAATGGCCCATCACGATCGCCGCGTCCTTGCGAATGAAATCCTGCTTTCGCAGGAAGCCCAGCGCGAGCGAAATCGCGTCGGCCGTTGTGCGGCCAGAGCGGGCGTAGTCGGCCTCGTCACAGCCGCCCTGATCCTCGACATAGCGGCCGCCGGTCGCACCATGGCCGGGCCGCTCCGGCACCAGCACCGCAAAGCCGCGCGCGACGAGATAGGCGGCGAGAGAACGGTATTCCGGCTGCGGCATTTGCGCTCGACGCAAGGCGTTCTGCGTCGAGGCGTGCGCGATCACCGCGAGCCGGAACGGACCTGGGCCGGGGGGACGAAACAGGAGGGCATGCGCAGCGACATCGGTATCCGGCGCGGGCACCCGCCACTCTTGCCGACGAAACGGTGCGCCCTCCCCTCCCGATGGGCCAAACGTCACCTGGGCGAACAGAGGGGACGCAATCAGCAGAGCCAACACGGGCAGGAGCGCGATGGTGTTGAGGAGCCGCATGAATTGGCCGAGGGCGAGCGCGAACAGCGACAGCCAGACTAGGAGGAACGAATCAATTTCGGCCGACTTTCTGCGCTGACATTGCCGTCCCCTCGCCGCCGAGACGTCGTTTTGGACCGACGCGCGGCACGTGGTTGCGGTTCGAGGCAGCGGCTTGTCCTTTTTCGGTACAACATGGTCGAAATACTGATGCAGAAAGTCCACAGGTTAACCGATAATTAACGATAGGTCTTGCCGCCGGCGCGGCGACTTGATTTGATCGTATCCATGAGCACAACCCTGATCGAGGTCCGGCCGGCCAAAGCTGCAGATGCAACTGCGGTCGCGTCCACTCATGACGAAGCCTGGCGTTCAGCCTATCAGGGCATCATTCCCGGCGCTGAGCTTGAAAAGCTGATCAATCGCCGCGGCCCGCAATGGTGGGACAGCGCGATCCGCAAGGGCAGCCGCGTCAGTGTACTCGTGTTCGGCGACAAGATCGCAGGCTACGCCAACTACGGCCGCAACCGGGCCCGCAGCCTGCATTTCGACGGCGAGATCTATGAACTTTATCTCCGTCCGGAATTCCAGGGGCTCGGCTTCGGCCGCCGCCTGTTCGCGGCCGCCCGCCGCGACCTCATGCAGAGCGGACTGAAGAGCATGGTGGTGTGGGCACTCTCGGACAACGATCCGGCAACGGAGTTCTACCGTGCCTTGGGCGGTCGCATGGTGGCGCGCTCGTCGGAGCGGTTCGGACCGAAGTCGCTCGACAAGGTTGCCTTCGCTTGGACCAATTGACCTGCTGAAACCTGATTCGGCAGCGTTTCCCAGTCCGTCGATACCGTTGCCTTCGAGCCGGTGATCGCGGGATTCATTATTTCACAAGAACGCGATGGATCAGCGGGCCAAGCCCGCGTATGACAGCGCCAAAATCGCTGCCGGGCGCGATTTCACCTCGGCAACAACGGAGCCTTGAATGCGTATCGATGCGGTCTCGATCGGGAAAAACGTACCACACGACGTCAATGTCATCATCGAGGTCCCCGTGGGCGGCGAACCGATCAAATACGAGATGGACAAGGAGGCCGGCACGCTGGTGGTCGACCGCTTCCTCTACACGCCGATGCGTTACCCCGGTAACTACGGCTTCATCCCGCACACGCTGTCGGATGACGGCGATCCCTGCGACGTGCTGATCATCAACACCCGCGCCATCATTCCCGGCGCCGTCATGAGCGTGCGTCCGGTCGGCGTGCTGTTCATGGAAGACGAAGCCGGCGGCGACGAGAAGATCCTGGCGGTGCCGTCATCCAAGCTCACGCAGCGCTATGACAAGGTGAAGAGCTATTCCGACCTGCCGGACATCACGCTCCAGCAGATCCAGCACTTCTTCGAGCACTACAAGGATCTCGAAAAAGGCAAATGGGTGAAGATCCTGCGGTGGGGCGACGCCGCGGAAGCGCACAAGCTGATTCTCGAAGGCATCGAGCGCGAGAAGAAAAAGAAGGCGTAGTCGTCGTTCCCGGGCGCCTCGAAGAGGCGAACTATGGTGCGCAATTTGCGCACCTGAGAGTCTCGAGGTTCCCAGGTGCGCAAATTGCGCACCATAGTTCGATGCTCGCATCGCTCCGGAATGACATTCGATTACACCGCCGGTTTCGGCAGCCCTGCGATCGCGCACGCGGCCCGCAGCGTGTTCACCAGCAGGCACGCCACCGTCATCTGGCCGACACCGCCCGGCACCGGCGTGATCGCGCCGGCAACGCCGAGCGCTTCCTGATAGGCGACATCGCCGACCAGGCGCGTCTTGCCGTCGTCCTTTGGAATCCGGTTGATGCCGACGTCGATCACGGTCGCGCCCGGCTTCAGCCAGTCGCCACGCACCATCTCGGGGCGACCGACCGCGGCATAGACGAGGTCGGCGCGCCTCACGAGGCCGGGCAGGTCGCGGGAGCGCGAATGCGCGATGGTCACCGTGGCGTTCTCGTTCAACAGCAGCTGCACCAGCGGGCGGCCGACCAGGTTGGAGCGGCCGATGACGATGGCGTTCATGCCTTCGAGCGAGGCGTGCACGCTCTTCGTCAGGATGATGCAGCCGAGCGGCGTGCAGGGCGACAGAGCCTCGAAGCCGCCGGCGAGCCGACCGGCATTGTTCGGATGCAGCCCATCGACATCCTTGGCGGGATCGATGGCGTTGATGACGGCTTCGGTGTTCAGCCCCTTCGGCAGGGGCAGCTGGACCAGAATGCCGTGCACGGCGGGATCGCGGTTGAGCTTTGCGATCAGGGCCAGCAGGTCTCCTTGCGAGACGTCGGCCGGCAGCTTGTGCTCGAACGACGCCATACCCGCAGCCTGGGTCTGGGTGTGTTTTGAGCGGACATAGACCTCGCTGGCGGGGTCGTTGCCGACCAGGACCACCGCAAGGCCCGGCACCAGATTGTGCTCGCGCCTGACGCGGGCGACCTCTTCAGCGACCCGGGCACGCAGTTCCGCGGCAATGACTTTTCCATCGATGATCTTGGCCGTCATGTCAGTTCCCTCAGTCCTTCGATTTGGCCGACACGAGCTGACGCAGGGCTTCTCCGAGCCGCGCCGGATCGCCATCGACCGCGATCTGTTTCAACCGTGAGGTAGCTCCCGATAGCAATTTTACGCTGGCCTTGGGCACGTCGAGCGATTTCGCCAGGAGCACCAGGACGGCCTTATTGGCCTCGCCGCCATCGGCAATCGCGCGCACCCGTACCTTGAGCACGCTGCGGCCATCCGAAAGTTGTTCGATCCCATCGATGTCGTCGCGGCCGCCGCGCGGCGTCACCCGCAGCGCGATGCTGATTCCTGCGGCCGAATAACGCCAGGGTTCTTTGGGAGCATCTTTGACAACCAAGGCGCTCCAGCCCGCTCAGATCACGTTCGGGTAGACGTAGTACAGGATCACCCGCTCGATGAACATGATGATCAGGATCAGGATGATCGGCGAGATGTCGAGGCCGCCGAGGCTGGGCAGGAGATTGCGAATCGGCGCCAGCACCGGCTCGGTGATCCGGTACAGGAACTCCGCCACCGCCGACACGAACTGGTTGCGGGTGTTCACCACGTTGAAGGCGATCAGCCAGGACAGGATCGCCGAGGCGATCAGCAGCCAGACGTAGAGGTCGAGCACGATGATGACGATGTCGAGAACGGCACGCATGGCTTTGAAAACTCTGGCTCCGGTCGGGATTGACGCCTGTTGCTAGATATCGGTTCCGTCAGGCCCAAACAAGGGAAGTCGGCGCCCGAATGGCTAAAACCGGGTTACGCCCGTCCTTGACTTGACCTTGGCGGGGACTTAAATGGCGCCCGGTTGTCGGCCGCATTCACCAGAGCGGCCAGCAAAGGGGCCATAGCTCAGCTGGGAGAGCGCGTCGTTCGCAATGACGAGGTCGGCGGTTCGATCCCGCCTGGCTCCACCAGCCTTCGCTCGCTTCGCGAGCTACGGCTAGGCAAGCCAGCCCAGCTCTCGCGTAGCGAGGTGAGCGAAGGCTGTCCCGCCATAGCCCGAAGGGCGACGGCGGACCTTGTCCATGAATCCCCTATCTCCCCGTAAACCTCGGCGGACGCTTCTCCATGAAGCTCGCGACGCCTTCCCTGAAATCACTCCCGCCCAGCGCCACCATCATCTCCCTGTTGGCCTCGATCGTCGCCTCGGCCAGCGTCTGGAACGGCACCTCGTAGAGCTGGCGCTTGATCACGGCCATGGCGCTCGGCGAGACGAAATCGGCGAGATCGCGCGCGTAAGCATAGGTCTCCTCGCGCAGCTTCTCCGGCGAGCAGAGCCGGTTCACCAGCCCGATCCGCAACGCCTCCTCGCTCGACACGCGCCGCGCGGAGAGCAGGAGGTCCATCGCATTGGCGTGACCGACGATCCGCGGCAGCATCCAGCTGATGCCATGCTCGGCAATCAGGCCGCGCCGCGCGAATGCCGTCGTGAATACGGTGTTGTCGGCAGCAAAGCGCAGATCGCAATAGAGCGCGTGCACGAGGCCGATACCGGCGGTCGCTCCGTTGAGCATGGCGATCACCGGCTTCTTGATCGACGGATAATAACCGTAGCGCGTCTGCCAATCCGGGCGACGGTTCATGTCGAATGGCGGCAGGTTCGTGGCGCGTCTGACGTCGTCGGGATCCAATCCCTTGAGCGCATCCATGTCGGCGCCGGCGCAGAAGGCGCGGCCCGCGCCGGTGAGGATAATGACGCGAACATCGTCGTCGGCATCTGACGCTTCCATCGCGTGGCGCACGTCCCGCTCCATGATCGGCGTCCACGCATTCATGCGGTCCGGGCGATTGAGCGTGATGGTCGCGATCTTGTCGCTCACTTCATAGAGAATGTGCTCGTAACCCATGATGCTCTCCCTTTGCCGGCACGCGTTCGCGCGCGCTCGTTGGCAGCGAGCCTAGCATATCCAGGGATGAGGCAAGGACTTGCGCCAAGGATCCGCGCGAAGGCGCGATCACTCGGCGGCTTGCGCCAGCACCGGCCGGCGCGCGAGCCAGCCGTCGATGAAATGGTCGAGCCAGGCGCGCTCCGCGACATCGTAGACGGCGCGATCCGCGAAGTGATGGTGCCGCTGCCGCGCACCGGGCGCGCTGAAGCCGTCATAGCCGCGCGTGGTCCACCGATACATCATCGCGTAGGTCACATCGGGGTGGAACTGCACGCCGAAAGCATTGCCGGCACGAAACGCCTGCACCGGAAAATCATCGCCTTCGGCGAGCAATTCGGCGCCAACTGGCAGCTCGAATCCCTCACGATGCCAGTGATAGACCTGCGCCGGCCAATGCGGGCAGAGGGCACGGCCCGCAGCGCTCGGCCTGATCGGATAATACCCGATCTGGGTCAGCCCCTCCGCATGCGGGGCGACGCGGGCCCCGAGCTGCATCGCCAGCATCTGCGCACCCAGGCAGATGCCGAGGAACGGCCGCTGCTCGCGCAGCGGAATTTCGATCCAGTCGATCTCGCGTCGAATGTAGTCTTCGTGATCGTTGGCACTCATCGGGCCGCCGAAGATCACGGCACCGGCATGCCGATCGAGCGTCTCAGGCAGGGGATCGCCGAAGCGCGGACGGCGGATATCGAGCCGATGGCCGAGCGCGCGCAGCGCATTGCCGACGCGGCCCGGTGTCGAGCATTCCTGGTGCAAGACGATCAGAACCGGCAGCCGGGTTTCAGAGGCGCCGGCGCGCGGCGCCCTCCGTGGGAAGGCCACCACCTCTGCGCCACCAAACCTGTCCGTCCGGAACAACATGGCCTCTGCGAGTGCTATCGGTTCAGACCGCCAGCATAGCTAAGCGATGGTTAATTTCGTGTGAGTTTGCGCACACACGCCGCCAATCGAGAAAGCAAGCTCCGGGCCACGCCAGACGCTGCGCGGCTTCCTAGTGCCTCTGCCTCTGGAATCGGCTGGTGGCTGCCAGGATGAAGCCGCGCGGGAAGAAGCGCAGCGCGAACGGCACAATCTTGATGCCCAGACCGGGCAGCACTGCCCGTTTGTTGGCCATCAGGCCACGATACGCCTCTCGCGCAACTTCGGCGGCAGAGACGTTGAGAACGGCCGTATCATGTTGCGACCCAACGCCGGCGCGGGCCTGGAATTCGGTCGGCACCGGACCCGGGCAAAGCACGGTGACGCGGACGCCGCGTGGCCCAAGCTCCGCCCGCAATGCTTCGGTGAAGGAGATCACATAGGCCTTGGACGCGTAGTAGACGGCCATGCCGGGACCGGGCAGGAAACCGGCGACCGATCCTACGTTGAGAAGACCGCCCTTGTTCCTGATGAGCTGATCGGCAAAGCGCAGCGACAGATCCGTCAAGGCGCGGACGTTGACATCGACGATGCCGAGCTGCTCGACGCGGTCGCGTTCGATGGCATCGCCGAACACGCCGAAGCCGGCATTGTTGACGAGATGATCGAGCTCGACGCCTTCGGCGGCGAGCGCTGCCGCGATCGTCTCGCCGGCATCCGCGTTCTGGAGGTCACACGGGATCAGGATCGGTTTCTTGCCGCCCTTGGCGGCGAGTTCCGCGGCGAGCGCCTCGAGCCGGTCAGTCCGTCTCGCGGTCAAGGCGAGACGATGCCCGTTGGCGGCAAACACCCGCGCCAGCTCTATCCCGATGCCCGCTGAAGCACCGGTAATCAGCGTCACCCGCTCGGTCACGATTTGCAGTCTCTTGAATTCAAGTTTCTGGCTCCGCAATGGCGGAACGAGAGCATAGGCCGAGCGGAACATGCAAGCGGCACTCGCGGCATGGCCGCTTGAGCGGAACGACAGGCAGTGCTGAAAAACCGTTGATTTGCAGGCGCATCGGCGCGAGCGACGAGCAGATTAAACTTTCGTCATGTGTCCGCAGGCCGCGGTCCACCGAGGCCTGAGCCCCTCAACCGCCGACGACGCTGTCCTTGACCTGGCCACCGGCACGCTCTGCAACTGCGTGCTTCAGCTCGATCCGGTCGCGCTGGGAAATCCCGAGCAGGTCGGAAGCACGCCAGACCACATTGTCCTCGAACTCGCTGACTTGGCCGTCGGCATAGACCAGCTCCCACATCATCTGCACGATGCGCTTGCGGCCGTCTTCGTCGAGCGAGCGCATGATGACGCTGGTGAAGTGATAGAGGTCCACCGCCTCGCCCTCGACCTGGGTGGCGTCGGCGATCAGGCGGTCAGCAGTGCCGCGGTCGAGCCCGAAATGGCTTTCGATCAGGCTATGCAGCTTGCGCTGTTCGGCTCCGCTCGGCTGGCCGTCCAGAGAGACCACGTGGACCAGCAGTGCAGTGGCCGCCAGCCGATAATCGCTGTCGCCAAACGCGCGGTCCGAGGTTTGAGGACCGACAATGTCGGCAATGAATTGACGCAAGCCGTCGAGCATAAGGTCCTACCGAGATCGATGACGCCGCGAGGGACGCGGCCGTTACCAGCATTATATGAGCGGGAAACTCAACCGGCGCAACGTGCGTCAGTTCCGCGCGCTGCATTACGTTTCGGCAATCTGTTCGCCGTCATTCGGGGGCGCGCAAAGCGCGAACCCGGAAGGACGATCCGAATTCACGGTATCTCGTACACCACCATCTTGTCGGCGATGCCGCGCAATGCGGCCTGCTTCTGGATCGGCTTGATCTCACGCTGATTCAGCACTTCCGCCACGGCCGGCGCATCGAGCACCGGGCCGGTGATGTGGATCTCCTGCGCGGTCGACAGGCTCTGCACGCGGGCGGCGATGTTGACGGTTTGGCCGAAATAATCCTGCCGCTCGTTGAGCATGACCGCGAGGCACAGACCTTCATGGATGCCGATCTTGACGATGAGATCGTCGGTGCCGCGCTTCTTGTTGAGCTCATCCATCGCCGCGCGCATGCGCAGGCCGGCGACGATGGCGTGCTCGGGACGGACGAAGGTCGCCATCACGGCATCGCCGATGGTCTTTACCACCGCCCCCTTCTCGGACGAGATGATCTCGAGCAGCGCATGAAAATGCGCGCGCACGAGATCGAAGGCGGCGAGATCGCCGACCCGTTCGTACAGTGCGGTCGATCCCTTCAAATCGGTGAACAGGAAGGTGAGCGAGGTGATCTGGAGCCGTTGGTCGAGGCTGAGATTGTCCGCCTTGAAGACGTCGCGAAACGTCTGGTTCGACAGCATGCGCTTGGCGGTGAGGAACGGCTTGCGCTTGCCGATGAGATGATGGAGCGCCTCGGCCGCGATAAACACCGACGGCAGAACCCGCACGCCGGCCTGGTTCTCCAGCGACAGCCGCAGCGGCCCCGGCCGCATCGTCGTGGTCCCCGTCGGGGCCTGCACCTTGTTGTACATGATGGCGAGCTGCTGGCGATCCTTGGTCGGCTCGCCCTGGACGTCGATGAAATGCGCGGCGTGCGTCACCGGCTCGAAGATGATGACGAAGTCATCAGGCAATTGCAGCGACATGGTCGCCTTCTCGCCGGCCGGCAGCTCCATCGTATCCAGCGTCACTTCGTTGGCCAGCGTCGCAAACGACTCCTTATTGAAATCGACGCCGGAGCTCCAGAACACCTGCTTGAAGTATTCCCAGACCGGTAGCGTATCGGGATCGTGCGCGGCGATGCGACGGACGCGCGGGTTCACCGTGAAGGAGACCTCGACCTGGTCGTCGACCGAGGCCTTGTAGCCGCAAGCGCAGAGCGCGCAGTGATAGTCGTCCGGCTTGAGCGCCTTCAAGGTCGAGTGCGCACCCAGCACGCCGCCACAGCCCGGGCACAGCACGTTCCAGCCGAGATCGAACAGCCCGAGCCGGGCCGCGTGCAGGAACGCCGAGATGACGCGCTCCTCTTCGAGACCGTGCTGGCTGGAGAAATCGAGGACATTGACGCGATTGAGTTCGTGATCCTCGCCGTCTTCGATGAGACGCGCAATCGCATCGGCCACCTTCGGGTCGGCGGTCTGCTTCAGAACGGAAAACTGGGCCTGGATGTCGCTCATGGTGGCTCAATCTAAGGTAAATCACGCCATCGGCCAGACCAGCGCCTGTCACCGACGCGTGATGCGGAACATGGGTGAGTGATCCGGCTGGGTCGTGACGACGCCGAGCGGGATCACGGGAGTCGTGGGATCGACAAGCTCGACGCGAAACGCGCCGATCAGCCGCGCCAGCGCCAGCACCGATTCGGCCTGCGCGAACGGCGCGCCGATGCAGACGCGCGGGCCTGCGCCGAACGGCAGGTAGGCAAAGCGGTCCGGCGCCTCTTTCGACATGAAGCGCTTTGGGACGAATGCGTTCGGCTGATCCCACAACTTCTCGTGCCGGTGCAGCAGCCAGGGCGCGATCATGATGATGTCGCCCTTGCCGATCTCGACACCGGCCGCATTGTCCTTCTCCCGCGCGGCTCGCGCGACCAGGAAGGCGGGCGGATAGAGCCGCATGGTCTCGTCGGTCACGGCGCGGGTGAACTTCTGGCGGTCGATGTCGGCCATGCTGTCGAGATGCTCGCCGCGGGCCTCGAGCGCCACCTCCTCCTGCGTATCAGGATCGAGCGCGAGCAGATAGAGCGCCCAGAACAGCGCGGTCGCCGTCGTCTCGTGACCGGCGAGGATCATGGTCGCGACCTCGTCGACGAGCTGCTCGTCGGAGAAGCCCTTGCCCGTTTCAGGATCGCGCGCCTCGTCCATGAGATCGAACAGGTCGCGCGGCGGCGCACCGTCCTTTTTGCCGGCCGCGCGCCGTTCGGCGATCAGCATCGCGACGAACTCGGTCCAGCGCTTGCGGAAGCGAGCGCGGGCGAAATCCATCGGGCTCGGCCAGGACACCGGCAGCACCATGTCGAGGAGATAGGGCCGCCCCAGCCGCGCGGCATACTCCATGATGAAGTTGCGCAGGGTCGCGCCATGCCGGTCCATGCCGAACGAGAACATCGTGCGCCCAGCGATCTCGAGGGTCATCCGCTGCATCACCTCGCGCAGATCGACCGGCTCGCCGGTCCGCGCGTCGAGCTTGGCAATCGTTTCGTCGAGCACCGCCGTCATGTGCGGAACGAGATTTGCGGTGGCGCGCGGTGTGAAGGCCGGCGCGAGGGTGCGGCGCTGAAACGTCCAGGAATGGCCTTCCGCAATCAGAAGGCCGTCACCGAGCACGGGCCGCAGCATGCGGATGCCGGCCGGCGTGCGCGTATAATTCTCCCAGTTGCTGAGCAAAACGTGCCGGATCGCGTCCGGCTGGTTCAGGATGTAGCTGTTGCGGAAGAAGAAGCGGCCCGCGATGACCTCTTCCTCATAGGCGCGCTGCCCCCAGGTCGCGATCATGTTCTGCCGGATCACCGCGAGACGGGCGAAGAACGACATGTCGTCGGGTGCACGCGGGGGAGCCGGAGGGACGATGGGCCGACGCACGCTGGCGATATTCATGGCTCTCTCCCGCAGGTCTGACGCAGTAAAACAGCTAATAAGTCAGCTCGGCAATCGCAATCCTGTTCTCGGCGGCCGGCCAGGCTCGCGCCACGATCCGTTCTTCGCCGAACTGAGCCACGACGTTACGCCCGATCTCGCTGGACGGAAGCCGCAGGGTTGCTGTCGCATCCGTGGGCACGCCCGGCTTGACGTCGGCCGGTTCCTTGCCATCAAACAGCACAACGTCCCGCGGCAGGCCGAAATAGCCGCGCGGCCGCGACATGATCGCGACGGCTCCCGCATCCTTGTCGGCCGGCCCGATCGGGCGCGCAGGCCGCAGGTGCACGACATCGGACGAGCGCGGAAAGGGCGAGCGATAGATGTGCGTGGTCGGCGCGCCTGGCGAGGCCAGGACGAACTCGAGCGACCAGGCGGGATCGACCTGCGCCGGCCCCCAGCGGCCGTCTGCACCGGTCCTTGCGCTGTACAGCGCGGCACCCTTGCGCTCTCCGGTATCAGGGTCGACACGGAAGACATCGACGGTTGCATCTGCGACCGGGCGATTGGTCGGCGCGCCGCCCGGGGTGCCCGTGACCAGGCCGCTCAGCCTCACGCCCGGCTCCGACACAACCGCGATGCGCGTGGGCTCGCGGCCGGCAATGAACTTGTAGATCTCCCGGAACGCGCGCGGATGAAACGCCACCTCGCGATGATCGAGCGCGCCGAGCACGAGGTTGGTCGCGCCCTTCAGCTCCGGTCCCTCGGCGGTGACGCCGGTCGGCGTGCCGGGCTTGCCGATGAAGCGACCGTCGGGTTGCGCATATTTGTCCATGCCGTCGCTGCGCAGCGTCAGGAAGGTGACGCCCGGCGTCACCTCGCTGTCGCCCTCGTTCAAGCCGCGCAGGAATACGCCGCGGCCGTTGAATTCGTTGTTCGGCTGGTCATCGGTCGCGAACACGCCGTGATTGGGCGTGCCGCAGAGGACGGCGTGGCTGACATCGCCCGCACCGCCGTTCTTGATGACGTTGCGGATCGCATAGCCGCCGCGCGAGCTGCCGACGAGCGCCACGCGCGGCGCGCCGGTCCGGCGCTTCAGTTCAGTGACGGCGGCGGCGAGCTCTCTGCGCTGGTCCTCGGTCGAGGAACGGCTGGTCTGCTCGACCTTGTCGTCGTTGCGCGCCAGCGGATCGGTGAAATTGATCGCCATCATGCGCTCGCGTGCGACGCCGTTGGATTCCATCCGCCAAAGCGTCGTCATCCAGAGCGCGTCGTAGTCGCCATTGCCGTGCACGAACAGGATCGGCGGGATCTCGGCATCTCGCGTGGCGGTCTGGGCCAGGGCACCCACCCGCAAGCTCGCAACCGCGAAAGGCAAGCTGCCAACGCCCTGCAGGATCGTCCGTCGCGACAGCTTCATCTGTTCCTCCCCGGCAAACCATCTCTTTGCACTGGTTATACCGGCCTAACCACTGGACAGCGAAGGACTTTCGCGGGCATCACTGAATTTGCCGGAATCACCCGAGAACTTCTGACACCCGATATGGAAGGGGATATGACCGAGCAGAGGAACCGCCAGAAATTTGCCGGCGACGGCATCGCCGCGCCGTTGCGGTACACCGTATTCCGGCGCATCTGGCTCGCCAGCCTGCTCTCCAATCTCGGCCTGCTGATCCAGGGCGTGGGCGCCGCATGGGCGATGACGCAGATGGCGGCCTCGGCCGACAAGGTGGCGCTGGTGCAGACCGCCTTGATGCTGCCGATCATGTTGATCTCGATGCCCGCCGGCGCCATCGCGGACATGTATGACCGCCGTATCGTCAGCGTGGTTTCGCTGTCGATCGCGCTGATCGGCGCGACCGCGCTCACAGTGCTGGCCGGCTTCAATCTCATCTCCCCCGAATTGCTGCTCGCCTTCTGCTTCGTGGTCGGCAGCGGCAACGCGCTGTTCGGCCCGGCCTGGCAATCTTCGGTCAGCGAGCAGGTGCCGCCCGAAGCATTGGCGTCGGCCGTTGCGCTGAACGGCATCAGCTACAACATCGCGCGCAGCTTCGGCCCCGCGGTCGGCGGCGTCATCGTTGCTTCGCTTGGCGCAGTCGCGGCGTTCGCCTGCAACGCCATCCTCTATCTGCCATTGCTGGTGGTGCTGCTGCTCTGGCGCCGCAACACCGAGCCCTCGCGCCTGCCGCGCGAGAAGCTCAACCGCGCGATGGTCTCGGGCTTCCGCTACATCACCAATTCGCCGCCGATCAAGATCGTGCTGCTGCGCACGCTGGTCATGGGTTTGATCGGCGGTGCCATCATGGCCCTGATGCCGCTGGTCGCGCGCGACCTGCTGCATGGGGGCGCACAGACCTACGGCATCATGCTCGGCGCCTTCGGCATGGGCGCGGTGATCGGCGCGCTCAACATCCACGAGCTGCGCAAGCGCATGAGCGGTGAGGCCGCGATCCGCGCCTGCACCATCTCGATGGCGTTCGCGATGGCCGCCCTCGCAGTGAGCACCGAGCCGGTGCTGACGGCGACTGCGCTGGTTCTGGCCGGCGCGGTCTGGATGGCGGCGATCGCGCTGTTCAACATCGGCGTGCAGCTCTCGGCGCCGCGTTGGGTCGCGGGCCGCTCGCTCGCGGCGTTCCAGGCCTCGATCTCCGGCGGCATCGCGATCGGCGCCTGGGGCTGGGGCCATCTCACCGACTATGCCGGGGTCGAGGTCGCGCTACTGACGGCGGCCGGCCTGATGCTGATCTCGCCGCTGCTCGGCATCTGGCTCACGATGCCGCGCGTCGGCGCCCGCAACGAGGATGCCGACGTGCTGGCCGACCCCGAGGTGAAGCTGTCGCTGACCGGCCGCAGCGGACCGCTCGTGGTCGAGATCGAGTACCGGGTCGCCCAGGAGAACGCGCGCGCCTTCCACAACGTGATGCAGGACGTGCAGCTGTCGCGGCAGCGCAACGGCGCCTATGGCTGGTCGATCGCACGCGACATCGCCGATCCCGAATTATGGACGGAGCGCTACCATTGCCCGACCTGGTTCGATTACCTGCGCCAGCGCAACCGTTCGACCCAGTCCGAACGCGCGCTGCATCAGCAGGCAATCGACTTCCACATCGGCCCCGAGCCGGTGCGGATCCGCCGCATGCTGGAGCGCCCGTTCGGCTCGGTGCGCTGGAAGGATGATACGCCGGACAGTGCGAAGGACGAGGTGCTGCCGGTGGTCGCGACCGCGGCGGGGAGTAGCACTTAGATTTTATCCGTCCGTAGCCCGCATGAGCGGAGCGACATGCGGGTCAAGCGTACCGGATATCGCTGCGCTCATCCGGGCTAGAGGGGATCACTATTGCCCGTGGTCCGTCAGCACCTTTTCGCAGCCCTTGCTCAGCCGGGCACGGTTCTGCTTCAGACAGGCGAGCACGGCGCCGTCGCCATTGTTCATCACGGCGCGGCAGAAGCGCGTGACATCGCGCGCGCAGGCGTCGTGGCCCGGCTGCTGTTGAGCGGACGCGGGCGATGCGCACAGGAGCAAAATGATCGTGAAAAGAAATCTGGCCATCGCGTAATGCCTCTTGCCCGGAACAAGTCGCGGACGAAGCTAGTGCGATGATCCCGGAGCCGCAACGGCTTTGTTGAGGAGCGTCATGTGCCGCCGCGTGGCCCCGGCTTTCGCGCCGGGGCACATCGCGAGGGGAGCTTACCGACGCAACGATGACCGTTGCTTACTGCTGGTCCTGGGCGTCAGCGACCTTGCGCGAGGCGCCCTTGGCGAGGGTCTTGTCCATCACCGCGCGGCAACCGGCACTCAGATCCGAACGATGCTTGATCATGCACGCCGTGATCTTCGGGATGTTGGGGATTTCCGCCGAGCACAGGCGGAAGGCATCGCCGGTGCACATCTGCTGCGCTTCGGACGAGAAGGCGAAGCTCGAGCTGGTCGAGACGATCGAGACGATGGCGGCAAAGCCGAGGGCGAGGCTGGTGTCGCGGATCTTGTTCGTCAGGGACTTGGCAGAATGGCACTTGGCAGAAGAGGGGTTGGCGGAAATGCACTTGGACATTTGAAGCTCCCATTGGCACCGCCGCTGGCGGGCCCGTTGTTGATGGGAGCTACGATGCTCCAGCAAAACCGTTTCCACTGTGATGATGGTCACGACAGGCCGAGTCTCTGTGACCTCAGTCACTTTGGCGCACCTCGCTGAAATTCCTCCGCAACCGCCGTCGCGTTGGTGTCACGTTAACTGTTCCTTCGCATTAATGGTTCGTCGCGCGGGCGTTTCCGCCAGTTTGGTTGCGTAATTGGAAAGAGTAGCGATGCGTAATGCGTTGGGCCTGATGCTGGCCAGTGTAGTTGCGGCGGTCGTGATCGCCGCCGGCGGTTGGTTCTATTATTCCGCGCGCGCCGATCAGGGCGCTCCCAAGACAGTTGCCGCCCGTGCCGCCGATCCATTGCCGGCACAGGCGAAGCTCGCCGCCAAGGATGATGTCGAGACCACTGCGGCCGTCGCGGCCAAGCCGGCGGCAGCCACTCCTGCGCCCGCGCCCGCCATGCCAGTGCAGCAGAAGCAGGTCTGTGCCAATCCGAACGCGCTTGGCGTTGCCCGCGTGGTCGAGATCGACACCACGGGCGGTCCCGGCTTCGGCTTCGAGCACTTCAAGCAATTCGACTTCCTCACCGAGAAGGAGGTCGTGCTGACCTTCGACGACGGTCCGTGGCCCGTCAACACGCCCGCGGTGCTGAAGGCGCTCGCGGATGAATGCACCAAGGGCCTGTTCTTCTCCGTCGGCAAGCACGCGACCTATCATCCGGAAATCCTGAAGCAGGTGCTGGCCCAGGGCCACACGGTCGGCACGCACACCTGGTCGCATGTCAACCTGAACAGCAAGAAGCTGACGGAGCAACAGGTCAAGGACGAGGTCGAGAAGGGCTTCAGCGCGGTGAGATTCGCGCTCGGCACCAACCCGGCGCCGTTCTTCCGATTCCCGCAGCTTCAGCACAACCCGGCGATGGTGGCCTATTTCGGCACCCGCAACGTCGCGATGTTCTCGACCGAGATCGACTCCTTCGACTTCAGGAAGGGCGCGACGCCGGAGAAGATCGTCGAGACCGTGATGACCAGGCTCGACAAGCTCGGCAAGGGCATCATCCTGATGCACGATTTCCAGAAGAACACCGGCCTGGCGTTGCCGACGCTGCTCGCGCGGCTCAAGGCCGGGGGCTACAAGGTCGTGCAGATGAAGGCCAAGACGAGCCTCCAGACGCTGCCGGAATATGACGAGGCGCTGATGAAGGACATGAAGGTGCCGACCGCCGGCACGAATGCGCGTCCGATCTCGAGCGTGGTGCAGACGGTTTCGCAGTAACTCAGACCACCAATTCAAATGCGCATGGCCGGGCTTTTCGCCCGGCCATTTGCGTTGAGCGAGCGGCTTACCAATAGATGCCGTGACGATGCAGTTCGCTGATGATGCGGCGCTCGGTCCAGCTGCGCTTGTGCTTCGGCTTGTCCGTCCTTGCCGCGCTTTTGACAGCAGGCTTGGTCGCAGTGACGGGCGCGGGAGTCGTCGTGGGCGTGGTCACCGTCGGAGCGGTCGCCGGAAGCGGCGCGGAGAGCGACACCGCCGGCGGACGATCGGAATATTTTGGAGCGTCCGTAGCTGGCGCGGCTTCGCTCACCTGCGTCGTGACAGTGGCAACCGACGTCGCCGTTTGCGGAGCGGGGCTCTGTTCGCCTGCCGCGGCCAAGGACAGACTGCGTGAGCCGCCTGCCTGGGCAGACGCAGAAGCCACGAGCATGACGGCAACCAGAATGATCTTGCGCATGTGAAGTCTCCCCGTGTTTTGTGACCAAGACGTTAGGGGAGACATGTCTGAGGTTATGTGATCGCGATCACCCGGCTGAACGAGCCTTCATGAAGGCCGACGCGCTGGTCGAAACGCCGCGTTTGCGGGACCGGCTGAACCTGTCTCTTCGGGCCGGACAAACGGGGCGCTGGTGCCGCAAGAGGGATTCGAACCCCCGACCCCGTCATTACGAATGACGTGCTCTACCGACTGAGCTATTGCGGCGAACCCTGCCGGAGACCGGACGATACCGGCCCCGATACGCGCGCTCCTGATATCGGGCACGGCCCGAATTGGCAAGGACAAGCGGGAGGCGAAATCGCCTCACGCGCCCCAGCGGGACCAGAAACCGCGCCAGCCGCCGGCCTGGGCCTTCGGCGTGCCGATTTGTTCCGTAAATTCATCGGTCGGGCCGTCGTCGTCGATCCCGGGATCATCCGGTGCGCGGACGATCGGGATGATGGCCTGGATTGGTGCCGGGGCCGGCTTGCCGAGGTCAGCCCGGGTTCGGAAGACCGGCGTTGCCGCTGGCGGCGATGATTCGGCGGGCGCCGGAGCCGGATCGGCCGGCTCGGCGGGCGTGACCATCGGCTCTTCCTTTGGCGCCTCCTTCGCGGCTTCCTTTGGCGTCTCCTTGGCCTCAGGGGGCGAATTGTCCTGGGCGGCCGGTGTCGGGGCCGGAGCCGCCACTGCCGGTTCCACCGGGATGTCGCTTGCGGGTGCCGCCACCCGCTTCGGCGGCGGGGCGGCCAGCATGGCTTCCTCGAACGCCGAGGATTCGATCATCGCGCCCCTGTCCGAGGGCAGGCTCGCGACCGGCGTCTGCCACTGGAACGCATCGAGGCGGCCGGTGACCGGAGAGACCGGTCGCCAGCGCTCGCTGACATAGCCGTCCGCGGTCCAGGCGGGATCGAGGCGCGCGCGCACCGCGCGCAAGGTCCAGGCGCGGGCGCGGCCGCCGTCGCCATGCTCGGTGCGCTCGATCTCGGCCATCAGCAGCGCAACGCGCTGGGTCGGATCCTTGAGATAAGGCGCGAGCACCTCGCGCGCGCGGGCGAACTCCGAGGCGTCGATGGCAGCGCGTGCGATCGCGAGCTGGCCTTCGAAATGGCCGGGCTTGTCGGCCGGCGTCTTCGCGGCGAGGGTCTCGACCCGTTGCAGGCGGTGCCAGGCGGTATCGCCGAGCTTCACATGCGCATAGGCATCCGCGAGATCGGGGTGCGGATTGGCGAGCCAGGCGGCTTCCACCAGCTTCATGGCGCGGCGCACCTGATGCGCCTCGCTCTCGAATTTCGCCGCGAGCACCGCCGCCGGCACCAGGGTCGGTGCGAGCTTGACCGCCTCCATCGCGCTCTCGCGCGCGACGTCGCGGTCCATCGTTTCCAGTTCCAGCGCGCGCGCGGTGAGCAGGACGCCGCGCTGCCGGCGATAGGTCTGCTTGTCGATCTGCCCCGCGCGCAGATTCGAGTCGAGAATCGTGAGTGCGCCGCTCCAGTCCCCGCGCGCGCAGCGGAAGCCGAGCACCGCATGAGAAGCCCAGGTCGAGGACGGCGACAGCTTGATCGCTTCCTCCGCGATCATCACCGCGCCGACCGCATCGTCGGCGCGCTGCGCCTCGATGAACAGGCCGCGCAGGCCGAGCAGCCGTGTATCCTCGCGCTCGGCCATGACGCGGAAGACGCGCTGCGCCTCGTCGCGATTGCCTTCGAGCTGCGCCGACTGCGCGTGCAGCAGCAGCGCGAGCGGATCGTTCGGCGCATGCCGCCGCGCCGCGTCGGCGTGACGGCGGGCGAGCCCAGGATCGCCGTGACCGATGGCGAGAAGGCCGTGGGTGATGGCGTGGCGTCCCCGCGCCTGGCGCTTTTCGTGGCGACGGCGACGCAGGCGCCCGGGCGTGCGCCAGATCGTCGTCAGAATGCTCCAGACCAGCACGACGGCTGCGGCAAACAGGCCAAGCAGGAACACGAACCTGGGAAGCGTCGTCGAGATTCGGAAACCACCCGCGGTCAGCACGAGATCGCCGGGCTGATCGGCAACCCAGGCCGCGCCGGCCGCCGCCAGTGCGATCAGGACGAGAAAGAGGACGATGCGAAGCATGGCGATCCCTATACGCGCCGATTGTTGCGCGACCCTTTACTGAGGAGGCTTGACCGGATCAGACTTGACAGAGTCAGGCTTGGCGAGATCCGCCATGGCATCGTCGGCGAATTTGCGGGACGCGGCGAGCGCGGCTTCGCGGGCATCGGCCTTGTCGAGCCAGGCTTGCGCCGGGGCACGATCGGCCTCGGGCAGAGTCTTCAGCTCGCGCCGCGCTTCCGCGAAATCGTTGCGGAGCGCAGCCGCCGTCACGCGCGCAACGATGGCGCCGCGATCGTTGCCGGCCCTGTCGGTGCGCTCGATGCGAACGAGTTTTGACGCTCCCGCCTGGAGACGCTCGACGATGCCGGCGTCGCTCGCCGGAGCTTCCGCCGGCGGCGACAGCTTCGGCACGATGTTGAGGAGCTCGCGGCTCAATGCGACCGGCGTCGGAATGCCGGACGACGCAAACGCGTCGAGCGGCTTCAGCATGTCCGGCTTGGCCGCAAGCGACCGCGCCGCAATCAGTTGCGATTGATAGGGATCGCCGTGGCGAACGGCGACGTCGAGCAGGGCCGCCGCCACCACGTTGCGCAGCGGCCTGTCGTCCACCGTCATGGCGGCGGCGATCTTCTCGCCCTGCTGTGCGAGCTCGGCGCGCTCCGTCTTGCTCGCGCGCTCGAGCTGGGCGATGCGGTCGAGGACAGCGGCAAGATCAGGTGCTGCGGCAGGCGCCGCCGCTTTCACGTCGTTGAGGGCGCTCGCGGTCCTGTCGGACTGCGCACGCAAACTGGCCATGTCGCTGCGCAGGCTGCTTGCGGATTTCTCCAGCGCGTCGATCCGCGCCGCCATGGCCGGATCGGCTGCGGGCTTGCCGGCCTTGGCTTCTACTGCGGCTATGCGTGCGCTCAGCGCATCGACGGACGCACTGGTGACCTGCGGCGCGGCGGGCGGCGCCTGCACCGCGGGCCAGCCCAGCATCCAGCCCACCGCGATCACGACTGCCGCTGCGGCGGCGCCGGAGAATGGCGCAACGACCCAGGGGGAAATCGGCGCCGACACGGGTGCGGCCGCTACGGAAACCTGCTCCTCTGCAGACTCGGACTGAGGCTCGGCCTTGATCTCTTCCGATCCCGGTTCTTCGACCCTGGCCTGCTCCTGCGCGGCATGCTCGGGCGCCTCAGGCTCGCCCGCGACCTGCTGCGGCTGGGTCGAGACTTCCGTCGCCTCAAGATCGATGGTGGGCGGGGTGCGCCTGGCACGACCCTCGTCGGGCGCCAATCCAGCGTCTTCAGGCTTGTCGTCGGCCATCGTGACGGTTCCTCACACTTCCATACCAGGTGAACAAGATTGCGTCGGATTCGGCCAGACCTCTTACGCCAAACGGGTGCGCAACGCACGCTCCAAGGTGTCGAATAAGGCACTTTCGTCCGGCGTTGCGGCCACCAGAACCTGTGACGCGCCGGCGTCGCGCAGCACGCTCGCAACGGTCGCGGACAGGCAGCAATGGGGGATAGCCAGCGCCGAAATTTCGACGCCTTCGTCACGCGCCGCATCCAGAAACGCTCGTGCGCTGCGCCGGGAGTAGTGCAGCACCGCCTCGACCGCGTGGGCGGCAAAGGCCTCGCAAACCTCACGCGGCAGATGCGTGACCGGCGCCATGCGATAGGTCGTCTGCGTGACCACACGGAACCCCTCGGCACCGAGTTCGCCGCCGAGGTCGCGCGACAGATCCGCGCCGGCGAGATACAGCAGTGCGCTCTTCTTTTTCAGTACCTTGTCGCGCGCGCTCTGCATCACCTTGTCGCGCAAGGAAGCAGCATCGCCGCCGGCGACAATCACCTCGGTAAAACCGGCCGCGCGCGCCGCAGCAGCCGTATGCTCGCCGACCGCAAACAAAGGCAGCTCCAGGAGATCGAGACCCGGCATTTGCGGCGCGAGGCCGCGGATCGCGTTGGCTGACGTGACGAGAACGGCCCCATAGGGAGCCTCACTCTCGCCAAGGAATGCGACCGGCTCGAACTTGAGCACCGGGGCCAGCAGCACAGCATGGCCGCGCGCGCGCAGGCTTTCCGCCGTCGCCTCATTGTCGGGATGCGGCCGTGTGACAAGAATGGACATCGCTGCTGTTCCCGAACCACGTGGCGGACGCATTGACCTGGACGGCCGCGCGTCACGATTGCGCAAGCCGACCTCGGGATGCTACCGGACGTACCAGAACTCTGCTTTATGGATGAGCGCAAGGGCGCAAATTGGATAACAATTCGCCAATGCTGGTGCTGGGCATAGAAACCACCTGCGACGAAACCGCGGCTGCCGTGATCGAGCGCGCGCCTGACGGCAGCGGCAAGATCCTGTCCAACATCGTGAGGTCGCAGGTCGAGGAGCATGCCCGCTTCGGCGGCGTCGTGCCGGAGATCGCGGCCCGAGCTCATGTCGATCTGCTCGACGGCATCATCGATCGCGCCATGCGTGAGGCCGGCATCGGCTTCGCCCAACTGAGCGGCGTCGCAGCCGCCGCGGGACCCGGCCTGATCGGCGGCGTCATCGTCGGGCTCACCACCGCAAAGGCGATCGCGATGGTGCACGACACGCCGCTGATCGCGGTGAACCATCTCGAAGCGCATGCGCTGACGCCTCGGCTCACCGATGGGATCGAATTTCCCTATTGCCTCTTCCTCGCCTCCGGCGGCCATACCCAGATCGTCGCAGTCACCGGCGTCGGCCAATATGTACGGCTCGGCACCACGGTCGACGACGCGATCGGCGAGGCCTTCGACAAGGTCGCGAAGATGCTGGGGCTGCCCTATCCCGGCGGGCCGCAGGTGGAACGCGCTGCGGCAGCCGGCGACGCCACGCGCTTTGCGTTTCCTCGGCCGATGCAGGGACGCCCCGATGCCAATTTCTCGCTGTCGGGATTGAAGACGGCGGTGCGCACCGAAGCGAGCCGGCTGGCTGAGCTCACGCCGCAGGACGTCAACGATCTCTGCGCGAGTTTTCAGGCCGCCGTGCTCGACTCGATCGCCGACAGGCTCAGCGTCGGCCTCAGGCTTTTCCGCGAAAGGTTCGGCGCGCCGCACGCACTCGTCGCTGCCGGCGGCGTCGCCGCCAATCAGGCGATCCGCAGCGCTCTCGATGACGTCGCGAATCAAGCGCAGACGCAACTGATCGTGCCGCCGCCCGCGCTCTGCACCGACAACGGCGCAATGATCGCATGGGCCGGCGCCGAACGCCTCGCGCTCGGCCTGACCGACACGATGGAAGCGCAGCCGCGCGCACGATGGCTGCTCGACGCCAACGCGACGGCGCCCGCCGGTTACGGCAAGACGCGGGCGGGATTCTAGCGATGTCGGCGTTCGACTCCGTCGCGGTGATCGGCGCCGGCGCCTGGGGCACGGCGCTGGCGACCGTTGCAGCGCGAGCCGGGCGTACCGTGACGCTGTGGGCACGCAACACCGAACATGCGAGGCGGATCGCATCGACACGCGACAATCCGCGGCTGCCGGGCGTCCAGCTTGCGCCTGACATCGTCGTGACGAGCGATCTTTCTCTCGCGGCGCGCGCGGACATGCTGCTGATTGCGACACCGGCGCAACATTTGCGCGGCGCCGTCAACATGCTGGTATCGCATCTGGCAAGGCCGGTGCCGATCGTCGCCTGCGCCAAGGGGATCGAGCACGGCACCCACAAGTTCATGACCGACGTGATCGCCGAGGCCGCACCGCACGCGCAACCGGCCATCCTGTCGGGCCCGAGCTTCGCCGACGACGTCGCGCGCGGCCTGCCGACGGCGGTGACCCTGGCAGCAAGCGATGAGACGCTGGCGAGCGCGCTCGTGCTGGCACTGGGCTCGCCGACGTTCCGGCCCTATCACTCCACGGACATCCGGGGTGTCGAGATCGGCGGTGCGGCCAAGAACGTGCTGGCAATCGCGGTGGGCATCGCGGTCGGGCGCAAGCTCGGCGCCTCGGCCCAGGCTGCGCTCACGACCCGCGGCTTTGCGGAGTTGACGCGTCTTGGCCGCGCGCTCGGCGCGCGCAGCGAGACGCTCACCGGCTTGTCGGGTCTCGGCGATTTGATCCTGACCTGCTCGAGCCCGCAATCGCGCAACTTCGCGCTCGGGCTCGCGCTGGGACGCGGCGAGCAGCCTCCCGCCGGCAAGCTCGCCGAGGGCGAGTTCACGGCACCCGTGCTGATCGAACTCGCAGCTTCGCAACACATCGAGTTGCCGGTATCAGAGGCGGTCGCGGCGATCCTGAGCGGCCGCCGCACGATCGACGCCGCGATCTCGGCGCTGATGACGCGCCCCTTCAAGGCAGAGGAATAAGCATGGCGTACTGGCTCGTGAAATCCGAACCGTCGGTGTGGTCCTGGGACCAGCAGGTCGCGAAAGGCGCCAAGGGCGAGGCCTGGACCGGCGTGCGCAATTTCACCGCGCGCCAGAACCTCGTGAACATGAAGAAGGGTGACAAGGCGTTCTTCTATCATTCCAACGAGGGCAAGGAGATCGTCGGGATCGCGGAGGTCATCAAGGAGGCCTATCCGGATCCGACCGACAAGACCAGTAAATTCGTCTGCGTCGACATCAAGGCCGACAAGCCCCTGGCGACGCCGGTGACGATGGCCGCGGTCAAGGCCGAGAAGAAGCTCGCCGACATGGCGCTCGTGAAATATTCACGCCTGTCGGTGCAGCCGGTGACGGCGGAGGAGTGGAAACTCGTCTGCAAGATGGGCGGGGTGTAGATCACCGCCGCCGTAGCCCGGATGAGCGCAGCGACATCCGGGATCACTCCACCCGCATATCGCTACGCTCATGCGGGCTACGATGCCGGATGCGCATCACACCGCGACGGTCGCCACCACCTGCGCCAGCAGCTGCTCGCGCCTCGCCTGGGAGCGCTGGCCCTTCATGGTCGCGGCGAAGCGCTCGAGGATGCCCTCTTCAAATGCGGTGACGATGGTGTCGTGGACGTAGCTCTTGCGGCAGATCGCCGGCGTGTTGGAAAGCTTGTCTGCGGCGGCGCGGATTGCGTCCAGCACCTGCTTCTTGCGGCCGCGCTGGCTGGTGGCTGGCGTGATCCGTGACAGCGATTCCACCACGACGGCGGACGCCATCAACGTACGAAAATCCTTGAGCGAGATCTTGATGCCGGCGATCTCGCGCAGAAACGCATTGACCTGGGTGGTGCTGACCGCGCGCACGACGCCGTAGGCATCGCGGTACTGGAACATGCGTTTGCCGGGGACGGCCTGCAGGATGCCGATGGCACGCACCAGCTTGGCCGCGTCGCACTCCTTCCGCACAGCCTTGCCGCCCTTCGCCTTGAAGGTCAGCACGAAGCAGTCGTCCTCGAGCGTGACGTTGGATTTCAGCAGCGTGGTTGCGCCGCGGGTGCCGTTGAGACGGGCATAGGACTCGTTGCCGGGGCGGATCGCGGTCCGCGCGATCAGCTCGATCACGGCCGAGAGCGCGAACTCACGCGTCGGCTCGTCGCCCGACAGGAACGCCGAGACCTTGCGCCGGATTTTTGGCAGCGCCCCGACGAGCTTTTCCAGGCGATGCGCCTTGCGGTGCTCGCGGACCTTCTCCCAATCGGCGTGATAGCGGTATTGCAGCCGGCCCGCGGCATCGCGTCCCACCGCCTGGAGATGCGAATTCGGATCGGCCGAGTAGCGAACCTCGCGATAGGCCGGCGGCACCGCCATGGCATGCAGGCGGCGGATGGTGCGGGCATCGCGGATATGCGCGCCGTTGGGGCGGACGAAGGAGTAGCCCTTGCCGCGCTTGACGCGCCGGATGGTCAGCTCGTTCTGGTCGCCCAGCCGCAGGCCGTGCTCCTTGGCGAGCGCCTCGACCGTCGCCGGCGCCGTATCGAACGTCTTTTTCGGGCTGGGGCGCCTGAAACCCGTCGGTTTGGGCCATTGTCCGAGGGCTTTGGCCAGCGCAATGGCCGCAGGATCGGCTGAAGCGGGCCGCATCGTCCCGAGATTCTGCTGATCCATCATAGCTTTATGCCTTAGCCCTGCCTGTTATCGTTCAATGCCGCTGTTCTGATTTTTGTTCCGAGGGGTCTCTTTGGGCCCGGGTTGGCCATTTAGGGTGTTCCGAACCGCATTGCGAGTCCCGAATCAGTGAAGGGAGGTTGCTAAATACCTCTAGCGCTGCATGAGGCTCTGCGCCGGCCCGTTCCACGCAACGGGGTAAACACCGAAAAGGCCTGTTTCAAATCTGCGACAGTCGCAGCGGGCGGCCTTGATCCTCCGCATGGCCGACAGCCCGCCGAAGGTCCAGCTTGTGCTCCTTGTCGGGTCCGGTTAGCCCGACGCATAATCAGTCAATGATCAAGTCGGCTCGCCGATCGCTGGCGTTCGGCCTGCCGCATGTGGAGGGAAGCATGTCCGAGAAGATCTACGACGTCCCCGCGGAGTGGGCGAAGCGCGCCTGGGTCGACCAGGCCAAGTACAAGGAGATGTACGCCCGCTCGATCTCGGACCCGAACGGCTTCTGGGCAGAGCAGGCCAAGCGCATCGACTGGATGAAGTCGCCGACGAAAATCGAGAACGTCTCGTTCGCGCCCGGCAACATCTCGATCAAATGGTTCGAGGACGGCGTTCTCAACGTCGCCCACAATTGCATCGACCGGCATCTTCACACGCGCGCCAACCAGACCGCGATCATCTGGGAAGGCGACGACCCCTCGCAGTCCAGGCACATCACCTATCAGGAGCTGCACGACGAGGTCTGCCGGATGGCGAACATCCTGCGCACCCGCAACGTCGGGAAGGGCGACCGTGTCACCATCTACCTGCCGATGATTCCGGAAGCGGCCTATGCGATGCTCGCTTGCGCCCGGATCGGCGCGATCCACTCCGTGGTGTTCGCGGGCTTCTCGCCCGACAGCCTCGCCCAGCGCATCAACGACTGCCAGTCCAAGGTCGTCATCACCGCGGATGAAGGCCTGCGCGGCGGCAAGAAGGTGCCGCTGAAGGCCAATGTCGATGCGGCGCTCGCCAAGGCCGACGGCGTCGACTGGGTCGTCGTGGTCAAGCGCACCGGCGGCAAGGTCGACATGAACCCGACGCGCGACCTCTGGTACCACGAAGCCGCGGCAATGGTGACGACCGAATGCCCGGTCGAGCACATGCACGCCGAGGATCCGCTGTTCATCCTCTACACCTCGGGTTCGACCGGCCAGCCCAAGGGCGTGCTGCACACCTCCGGCGGCTATCTCGTGTTCGCCTCGATGACGCATCAATACGTCTTCGACTATCACGACGGCGACATCTACTGGTGCACCGCCGACGTCGGTTGGGTCACCGGCCACAGCTACATCCTCTACGGGCCGCTGGCGAACGGGGCGACCACGCTGATGTTCGAGGGCGTGCCGAATTATCCCGATAATTCCAGGTTCTGGAACGTCATCGACAAGCACAAGGTCAACATCTTCTACACCGCGCCGACCGCGATCCGCGCGCTGATGCAATCGGGCGACGAGCCCGTGAAGAAGACCTCGCGCGCGAGCTTGCGCCTGCTTGGCTCGGTCGGTGAGCCTATCAACCCGGAGGCCTGGGAGTGGTATCACCGCGTCGTCGGCGACGATCGCTGCCCGATCGTCGACACCTGGTGGCAGACCGAGACCGGCGGCATCCTGATCACACCGCTGCCGGGCGCCACCAGGCTGAAGCCGGGCTCGGCGACGCAGCCCTTCTTCGGCGTCGTCCCCGAGATCGTCGATGCCGACGGCAAGGTGCTGGAAGGCGAGACCACGGGCAATCTCTGCCTGACGCGGTCCTGGCCCGGCCAGATGCGCACGGTCTACGGCGATCACGCCCGCTTCGAGCAGACCTATTTCTCGACCTACAAGGGCAAGTACTTCACGGGCGACGGCTGCCGGCGCGATGCCGACGGCTATTACTGGATCACCGGTCGCGTCGACGACGTCATCAACGTCTCCGGCCATCGCATGGGCACCGCCGAGGTCGAGAGCGCTCTGGTCGCGCATGAGAAGGTGTCGGAAGCGGCGGTGGTCGGCTTCCCGCACGACATCAAGGGCCAGGGCATCTACGCCTATGTCACCCTGATGGCCGGCGTGCAGCCGACCGACGATCTGCGCAAGGAGCTCGTCACCTGGGTGCGCAAGGAGATCGGTCCGATCGCTTCGCCCGACCAGATCCAGTTCGCGCCGGGCCTGCCCAAGACCCGCTCGGGCAAGATCATGCGCCGCATCCTGCGCAAGATCGCCGAAGACGAGCCGGGCAGCCTGGGCGACACCTCGACCCTGGCCGATCCCGCTGTCGTCGACGACCTCGTCAAGAACCGGCAGAACCGGAAGTCGGCGTAAGCCGCTCTCGTGCCGCGGACGCAGCGCAGCCCGTAAGTGATGCGCTGCTGAACCGGGGTTACCCAGCCGCATGAAGAAGCCGTGTTCCGGCTCCACGCACAGCAGCGTCAAGGCGCTGCTGTGCGTGCGGGCCAGGGCTGCCTTTCGCGCCAACGCCTCCTCGAAACAACGGCCGTTCACATCCTCACACACTTGTCAGGACTGCCCTGCCGCGTCCGGCACCTTTCCCGCCAAGTGTTGTTTTCATGTCATTTACTTTATTTCGAACATTTCCTTTGTTCCCGCTGCTGGCTGGCCCTCGGCGGCCGTGCGTGGAAACCATCCGGTTAACAGGCGCGGTTAAGAATGAGCGCTATGAGGGCCTGGCGCGGCGATTGCCGGGTTCTGCGTAATTTTGAGCGATCCGTTTTAGGGCAAGGGGAAGCATCGATGTCGATGAGGATTGCGGTGGCGCTGGCCGCCACCATCGGGGCCGGGGTCTTGATGTCGACGGCGGCAGAGGCGCGGCCGGAGCTGGTGGGCGCGCACCTGGCCGACTATTCGCCGGGCACCATCGTGGTCAAGACCAGCGAGCGGCGGCTCTATCTCATCCTCGATAACGGCCACGCCGTGCGCTATCCGGTCGGCGTCGGCAAGGCCGGCAAGCAATGGGCCGGCACGACGAAGATCGACGGCAAATATCTCAATCCGGCCTGGGCGCCGCCTGCCGAGGTGAAGCGCGACAAGCCCAATATCCCCGACGTCATTCCGGGCGGCTCGCCGCGCAACCCGATGGGCGTTGCGGCGATGACGTTGGCCGGCGGTGAATATGCGATCCACGGTACAAATGTGCCGGGCTCGATCGGCGGCTTCGTCTCCTATGGCTGCATCCGCATGCTCAACGACGACATCACCGATCTCTATGGCCGCGTCTCCGTCGGCACGACGGTGGTCGTCACGCGCTGACCGCCTGAAACAGCCAGGATGAAGAGGCCGCGTCACCGACGCGGCTTTTTGTTACCAGAAGCGCCAGCCGCGCGCGCACCAGCCGTTGCGATGGCCGCCATTGTAACTGCGTACGAAACCGCCTGCGACCAATGCCGCCGCAACGCTCGCAGTCTTCCGGGTGGCGACGTCGGCGAGAACACGACCGTATTTGTCGGAACCGAGATTGGTGATCGTCACGCCGCCCTGACCGAGCAGATCGCGCAGTGCGCGGGCCGCAGCTTCGGCCTTGTCCAGCTCCTCCTGGCAGGACGCCTTCAGTTCGGGCGCATCGATGCCGCGCAGCCGAACACGCGCGACGAGATCAGCACCATTGGGCTGATGCACGCGCGCCAGAAACGTGTCGCCATCGACGGTGCGAATGACCTCGATCGGTTGACGAGCGCCAGCCGCGCCGGACTGCTGCAGGATGATTTCGGCATCGCGCGATTGTTCGTCATTCACTCGCGGAACAGGCCAGATCGTTCCCTGGCGGAAGCCGAGCACCACGGCCGTGACAACGCCGACCACGAACATCCACGGCAACAGTCCGGAGAAGCGACGGCCGAACGGCGAGCCGCTGTATGAAGTCCGGTATGGACGGCTGGGATCGAAGCGCGACATCCGCGCACGCTAGGGCTGAGTCGGCTGAACCGGCAAGGTGGCTTGTAAGGAGCGCGCGTGAAGCGGCGACTTCAAAAGTCGGAAGCGATGCCCTTGCGCTCCCAATCGCCGTAGCGGGTGGGCTCGGGGCCCTTCGGCCCCTGCAACTCCTTCGCCCTGGCCTCGTCCTTTGCCTGGGCAGCCGCCGCCTGCCGGCGCGCTTCGGCTTCGGCCAGCGCGCGCTGGGCAGCCGGCGATAACGGCTTGCGATCGGGAACGGAAGACTGGTCGCTCATCGTCAGGCTTTCTAGCGCAGGACCGGGCGCAACGCGATGCCCAATAACGCATTCCTGAAATCGGCTCGAAGGGCTGAAAAACCCGCAAGCGATTCTTACATTTGGCATATTCGCATGCCAGAGATCGGGTTCTCAAGGCATGCGCCGATTGCGGCGGAACTGCCGCTCGCTCAGAACCTTGCTTCCGCATGCCATCTCAACGTTTCGTCCCTCCATCCGAAGTGCCTGGTCTTGCGGCACGGCGGATTGCCGCCGACATCGTCGACGGCGTGCTGCACAAGCACCGCACGCTTGACGACCAACTCGACGGCAGCGGCGCCCATCCCGGACTGAAGACGCTGGCCGATCGCGACCGTGCGCTGATGCGACGCCTCGTCGCCACGGTGCTGCGCCGGCTCGGCACGCTCGGCCATGTGCTGTCCCGCCTGCTCGACAAGGGTATTCCCTCCGACGCGCCGCGCGCGCAGAGCGCGCTCTTGATCGGCGCCGCCCAGATCCTCTGGATGGACGTGCCGGATCACGCGGCGGTCGATCTCTCCGTTCGCCTCGTGCAATCCGACCGCCGCGCGGCGCGCTATGCCGGCCTCGTCAACGCCGTGCTGCGCCGCTGCGCGCGCGAGGGCAAGGGGCTGATCGAGGAGGTCGCGACGCAATCGCTGGATCTGCCGCCATGGCTGTTTGCGCGCTGGAGCGCGCATTATGGCGAGGCGACCGCACGCGACATGGCGCTGGCGCTCGGCCACGAGCCTTCGCTGGATCTGACGGTGAAGTCGGATCCCGCACAATGGGCGAGCCGCCTTCATGGCGAGACGCTGCCGACGGGAACGGTGCGGATGCTGCTGCACGGTTCGGTGACCATGCTGCCTGGATTCGCCGAAGGACAATGGTGGGTCCAGGACGCCGCCGCTGCGTTGCCCGCCCGCCTGTTCGGCGACGTCAATGGCAAATCCATTGCAGATCTCTGCGCCGCGCCCGGCGGCAAGACCGCGCAGCTGGCCTATGCCGGCGCGCATGTCACGGCCATCGACCGCTCGCCCGCCCGGGTGGCACGTTTGCGCGAAAATCTTGCCCGGCTGTCGCTCCAGGCCGAGACCGTCGTCGCTGACGCCGTGGAATGGGCCGGTCCGGCCGAGGCCTTCGACGGTATCCTGATCGACGCGCCCTGTACCTCGACCGGCACGATCCGCCGGCATCCCGACGTGGCATGGCTGCGGCAGGAATCCGACATCGCCGCCCTGGCCGCACTCCAGCAGCGGCTGCTGCGGAAATCGATGTCGCTGCTCAAGCCGGGCGGGACGCTGATCTACTGCACTTGTTCGCTGGAACCCGAGGAGGGCGAGCAGGCCGTGGCAGCGCTGCTCGCCGCCGAGCCTGCGCTTCGCCGCGTCCCCATCGAGGCGTCGGAGGTGGCGGGACTCGACGAAATCCTCAACCGGGACGGCGATCTTCGCACCCTGCCCTGCCATCTGCCGAACGCCGATCCCAAGCTCGGCGGCCTCGACGGATTTTTCGCGGCCCGGCTCGTTAAATCCTGATTTTGCACTGGATTTTGCGACCGGGGCGCTGATTCGCGCCGTTCAAGGTGGTGTCAGACGACCGATTTTGGGATTAATAAGGATTCGTCACTGATCCTCTCCCCCATCAAGGCAAGGCGTGTCGGTCGCTCACCGCAGACATATCTCGACGCTGGTCATGAACCGCTTCGCGCGGAACATGCTCGCGCGCGCGAGCGGTGGTTCCGTGACGCTCTCGCGGGTCTGGCCCGGCCGCACCGACCGGCTGATCATCGCGCCCCACGACCTGCGCACCGCGGACGCGACCCGCGCCGCCGAGATCTATGCCGGCCGCTTCGTCTTCGCCGGCAAGATCGTCAATTGCCACGGACGATCGATCTTCGATCTCGAACCACCGTCGGAGGATTGGGAGGTCGCGCTGCTCGGCTTCGGCTGGTTGCGTCATTTGCGCGCCGCCGACACCGCGCTGACGCGGGCGAATGCGCGCGCGCTCATCGAGGACTGGATCGCCAACCCCGCCAACAAGCGCCGCCCCGTCGCGCGCCGCGCCGACGTGCTGGCCCGGCGCGTGATCTCGCTGCTGTCGCAGGCGCCGCTGGTGCTGAGCGAGACCGACAACAAATTCTACCGCCGCTATCTGCGCGCCCTGGCCCGCGAGATCCGCTTCCTGCGCTACACGATGGTCGACATTCCGGACGGAGTGCCGAAGCTCCAGGTGCTGATCGCGCTGTGCTACGCGGCCCTGTGTCTCGCCAACCAGACGCGCCACATCCGCAGCGCCTCCAAGAAGCTGTCCGACGAATTGCAGCGGCAGATCCTGCCCGACGGGGGACACATCTCCCGCAATCCGGGTGCGCTGATCGAGCTCCTGATCGACCTGCTGCCGCTGCGGCAGACGTTTGCCGCACGCAACATCGCGCCGCCGCCGGCGTTGCTCAACGCGATCGACCGCATGATGCCGATGCTGCGCTTCTTCCGGCACGGTGACGGCAATTTCGCCCTGTTCAACGGCATGAGCGCGACGTCTTCGGACCTGCTCGCCACGCTGCTCGCCTATGACGACACCCACGGCGCGCCGATGGCGAACATGCCGCATACCGGCTTCCAGCGCCTCGATGCCGGCCAGACCACGTTGATCATCGACACCGGCCCACCGCCGCCGGCCGGCGTCAGCCACGATGCCCATGCCGGCTGCCTGTCGTTCGAGCTATCTTCCGGCATCAGCCGCATCGTCAGCAATTGCGGCATGCCGACCACGGGCCGCGACAATTGGCGGCCGTTCGCACGCAGCACGGCGGCGCATTCGACGCTGACCTATCACGAGACCTCGTCATGCCAGTTCGTCGAGATGTCGGCGATGAAGCGGCTCTTGCACGGCGCCCCCATCACCAGCGGACCCGTCCAGGTCGAGAGCTATCGCGAGATCGTGCAGAACGGCACGCTGCTGACGACCTCACATGACGGCTATCTCGCCAAGTTCGGGGCAATCCACCGCCGCGTGCTGATGATCGCCAATGACGGCGCACGCATCGATGGCGAGGACACGCTGTCGCCGCCGCAGGGCGGACGCTTCAAGGGCGCGGATGCCGATTTCGCGCTGCGCTTCCACCTGCATCCGGCGGTGAAAGCGAGCCGGCTGTCGGACGCTCGCGGCGTGATGCTGGTGCTGCCGAACCGCGACGTCTGGACCTTCGAGGCGCTCGACGACAAGGTCGACCTCGAGGACAGCGTGTTCCTGGCCGGCAATGACGGGCCGCGCCGCACCGCCCAGATCGTGATCCGTCAGGACGCCCGTCAGGCCCCCTCGATCCGCTGGAGTTTTGTGCGCTCCACGGCGTCGCCGACGGTCACGAATGCCCGGCGCAACGCGCGGCGGGAGCCGGAACTACCGCTGTAGAGACACGTTCGTCAGTCCTGTCCGGCGTTGTGAAACCGGCCGAAAGCTGCTATCGAGCACGCGCTCGCGCGACTGGCGACCTTGGATGGAGCACCATCGGGAAGCGCGGGACATCACCGCCGCGCGCCTGGGCATAGACACTCCTAAGACAGAGGATCTTGCTCATGACTGACCATCCCCGCCGCGTCACCCGCGCCCTGCTCTCCGTGTCCGACAAGACCGGCCTGATCGATTTCGCAAAGGCGCTTGCCGCCCGCGGTGTCGAGCTGGTCTCGACCGGCGGCACCGCCAAGGCCATTGCCGCGGCCGGCCTCGAGGTGAAAGACGTTTCCGAGCTGACCGGCTTCCCCGAGATGATGGACGGCCGCGTCAAGACGCTGCATCCGAAGGTCCACGGCGGCCTGCTCGCGATCCGGGACAACAAGGACCATGCCGAAGCGATGAAGGCGCATGACATCGCGCCGATCGATCTCTTGGTCGTCAATCTCTATCCGTTCGAAGCCACCGTCGAGAAGGGCGCCGGCTTCGAGGATTGCATCGAGAACATCGACATCGGCGGTCCCGCGATGATCCGCGCAGCCGCAAAGAACCATGACGACGTCGCCGTGGTGGTCGAAGCGCAGGACTATCAGTCCGTGCTCGACGAGCTCGCCGCCAACAAGGGCGCGACCACGCTGAAACTGCGCCGGCGCCTTGCCGCGAAGGCCTATGCCCGCACCGCGGCGTATGATGCCGCGATCTCGAACTGGTTCAACCGCCAGCTCGAGATCGATGCGCCCGACTTCCGCGCCTTCGGCGGCCGGCTGATCCAGTCGTTGCGCTACGGCGAGAACCCGCACCAGACCGCGGCGTTCTACGCGACGCCCGACAAGCGTCCGGGCGTCTCCACCGCACGGCAGCTCCAGGGCAAGGAGCTCTCCTACAACAACATCAACGACACCGACGCGGCCTATGAATGCATCGGCGAGTTCGACGCCGAGCGCACCGCGGCCTGCGTCATCGTCAAGCACGCCAATCCCTGCGGCGTCGCGGAGGGATCGAACCTCGTCGAGGCCTATCGCAGGGCGCTGGCTTGCGATTCCACGTCCGCGTTCGGCGGCATCATCGCGATGAACCGTCCGCTCGATGCCGACACGGCCCGCGAGATCACGAAGATCTTCACCGAGGTGATCATCGCGCCGGACGCCAGCGAGGAGGCGATCGCCATCATCGGCGGCAAGAAGAACCTCCGCCTGTTGCTCGCCGGCAGCCTGCCCGACCCGCGCGCGCCCGGCCTCACGGCCAAGACGGTGGCCGGCGGCCTCCTCGTGCAGAGCCGCGACAATGCCGTGGTCGACGACATGACCTTCAAGGTCGTGACCAGGCGTGCGCCGACCGATGCGGAAATGCGCGACCTGAAATTCGCGTTCCGCGTGGCAAAACACGTCAAGTCCAACACCATCATCTACGCCAGGGATCTCGCCACCGTCGGCATCGGCGCGGGCCAGATGAGCCGGGTGGATTCAGCACGGATCGCGGCGCGCAAGGCGCAGGATGCGGCCCATGAGCTGAAGCTCGCCGAACCGCTGACCAAGGGCTCGGTGGTGGCCTCGGATGCGTTCTTCCCGTTCGCGGACGGCATGCTCGCCTGCATCGAAGCCGGCGCCACCGCCGTGGTGCAGCCCGGCGGCTCGATGCGCGACGACGAGGTGATCAAGGCCGCCGACGAGCACGGCATCGCGATGGTCTTCACGGGTACGCGGCACTTCAGGCATTGAGCTTGCTGTCATTCCGGGCTCGCGCCAGGTGGCGCGCCCCGGAATGACGGTGGTGCCGCTATTTCCGCACCCGCATCAACAGTCCCAGTCCCGCGACGAAGAACACGACCAGCACGGCCATGCCGGCCTTCTGGCTCGCCGTCACCGCGGTGATCGTGCCGATCAAGAGCGGCCCGATGAACGACGTCACCTTCCCCGTCAGCGCGAACAGGCCGAAATATTGCGCGATGCGATCCTGCGGCGCGAGGCGGATCAGCAGCGTGCGGGAGGCGGCCTGCAGCGGGCCGCCGGCTGCACCGATCAAGCAGCCCAGCACGAGATAGGCGCGCTCCGCCGCGCTCGAGAACAGGGGAGCGCCGGCTTGCGGCGGCGCGGTCTTGACGAACAGGACGCTATCCTTGTCGACCAGCAGGATCGCGGCCACCGCCAGCAGCAGGACCAGGAGACTGCCGGCGATGACGCGCTTCGGCCCGAGGCGGTCGTCGAGCTTGCCACCGAGCCATGCACCTAACGCGCCCGCGACCGCGAGCATGATGCCGAACGTGCCGATCTGGATCGTGTGCCAACCGAACGTGCCGGCGGCATAGATCCCCCCAAACGCGAACAGCGATACCAGTCCATCGGTGTAGATCATGTTGGCGAGCAGGAATGCCGCGAGCGACTTCTGCTTGGGCAGTCGCTTGATCGATTGCTTCAGCTCGGACAGACCTTCCCTCAGCGCCTCGCGCAGCGGTCGCTTCGCCGGATAATCCGGCGTGAACAGGAACATCGGCGTCACGAAAATGATGAACCATAGTCCGGTCAACGGCCCGGCGGCACGATCCCCCCGATGAGTGACGGGGTCGAGCCCGAACAACGGCGCGAAGCCGAGCAGCGTGCGGCCGGTCCCGGGATTGGCGGCGAGGAAGCCGAGCACGATGATCAGGCTGACGATGCCGCCAACGTAGCCCGTGGCCCAGCCGGTGCCGGAGAGCCGGCCGATCCGTTCAGGCGGCACCAAGGTCGGCATCATTGCATTGTTGAAGACGGTAGCGAACTCGGCGCCGATGCTGGCGAGCGCGACCGCGGTGAGCAGCAACGGAATGACGGCGTCATCGCCGGGTTTGCCGATCCACAGCGTGCAGGACGCCAGCACCAGCACCACGCCGAAGCCTGCGATCCACGGCTTCCTGCGGCCGGCCGCATCTGCGATGGCCCCCAGCACCGGCGACAGCAGCGCGATCGCAAGGCCCGCTGCGGCCATTGCGAAGGCCCACAGCGACTGGCCGGTGGCGGGATTTGGCGCAACGCTGGTCGCGAAGTAAGGGGCGAAAACGAAAGTCGTGATCAGCGTGAAATAGGGCTGCGCGGCCCAGTCGAAGAAGATCCAGCTGACGACGGCGGCGCGCGGCGGATAGGTCCGCTGCACGCTGGCCATGCGCAGATCGGGAGCGATCGTCGTCATCAGCAGTCCTCATCACGAACAGTTTTGCCTCTCTCGGGGCAAACCGTATAGCATTGTAGCAAAGGGTGTGAACTGGCCCGAGAGCACGACGGACATTGATGATGTCGCCTCATTCGACACGGCGGACGTTTTTCGCGGTCATTGCCACTCTGGCGTTCGGTTTCGCTCCCGCGACCGCTCAGGATGCGCGGCGAGGCCATGTCCTGCCACCACGCGACACCGTGCGTGCCGTCGCCGCCGAGCACGGCATGGTGGTGGCGCAGGAGAAGATCTCCGCGCAGGTCGGTGCCGACATCCTGCGGCGCGGCGGCAATGCGGTCGATGCTGCGGTCGCGACCGGCTTTGCCATGGCGGTGACCTATCCGCGTGCCGGCAATGTCGGCGGCGGCGGCTTCATGGTGATCCATTCCGCCGATCGCAATGAAGACGTCACGATCGATTATCGCGAGACCGCCCCGGCCGCGACCACGCCGCAGATCTTCCTCGGCGCCGACGGCAAACCCGATACAGCGAAGTCACGCGATTCAGCGCTCGGCATCGGCGTGCCCGGCACCGTCGCAGGCCTCGCCCTGGCGTTGGACAAATACGGCTCGGGCCGGTTCACGCTGGCGCAACTGCTCGCGCCCGCCATCGCGCTCGCACGCGACGGCTTTATTATCGGCGACGACATTGCCGATACGCTGCCAAGCTGGCACCGGCGGCTGGCACGCTGGCCTTCCTCGGCCAGGATCTTCTCGCGACCAGATGGCACGCCGCTGGAGGAAGGCGACCGGCTGGTGCAGGGCGATCTCGCCGAAACGCTGTCGAGCGTCGCCGCACAGGGGCCGCGCGGATTCTACGAGGGGACGGTCGCCGAGAAACTCGCCAAGGCCGTGACTGATGCCGGTGGCATCATGACGGCGGCCGACCTCAAGGCCTATCAGCCGGTCATCCGCGCGCCGGTGCGCGGCACCTATCGCGGCTATGACATCGTGTCGATGCCGCTGCCTTCGTCCGGCGGCGTGGTGCTGGTGGAGACGCTCAACATCCTCGAAGGCTTTCAGCTTGCCGATCTGAAGCAGGGATCGGCGGCATCGCTGCATCTGCTGATCGAGGCCATGAAGCGCGCCTATGCCGACCGCGCGCGCTATCTCGGCGATCCCGCCTTCGTCAACGCGCCGATCGAGACGCTGGTCGCGAAGGACTACGCCGCCAGGCTGCGCGCAGGCATTTCGACCGGGCGGGCCACGCCGTCGAAGGAAATCGTGTCCGCTTCTGCCGCGACGCGCGAGGGCAGCAACACCACCCATTTTTCCGTCGTCGACGGTCGCGGCAACGCCGTCAGCAACACCTACACGCTGAACTTCAGCTATGGTGTCGGCCTGGTCGCCGAGGGCACCGGCGTGCTGCTCAACAACGAGCTCGACGATTTCACCGCGGCAGTTGGCGCATCCAACGCCTATGGCCTCGTCGGCTTCGAGGCGAACCTGCCCGGCCCCGGCAAACGGCCGCTCTCGTCGATGTCGCCGACGATCGTGCTGAGGGACGGCAAGCCGGTGCTGGTGACGGGCTCACCCGGCGGCAGCCGCATCATCTCGACCGTGCTCCAGGTGATCGTGAACGTGCTCGACTACAAGATGGACGTCGCGGCCGCCGTCGCTGCGCCGCGGCTGCATCACCAATGGCTACCGGATGAAGTGCGCGTCGAACGCGGCTTTCCCGACGACGTGCTGTCCGAACTGAAGGCCACGGGCCATCTCATCGTCGAGCCAATGGGGCAGACATCGGCCAATTCGATTCTCGTGACGCCGAATGGAACGCTCGGCGCGTCCGATCCGCGCACGCGCGGCGCAGAAGCGGCGGGGCAGTAGACCTCGTCGCCTGCATGCGCAGGTGCGCAATTGCGCACCGTCGTTCGGGTTGCACGCGCCGGGAACGGCGGTGAGAGTGATTACCGGCCCACCTGATACGGCCCGCCTTTTTCCAGCGCGCGCGCATAGGCCGGCCGCGCGTGGATGCGCTCCAGGAACGCCATCGCCCTGGGATGGCCATGCTCCAGCCCACCGCGCGCTTGGGCTGCTTCCAGCGGAAAGCTCATCTGGATATCGGCCGCGGTGAACTCGCTGCCCGCAAACCACTCGCTCTTGGCGAGCTCGCCTTCCCAATAGTCCATGTGCTGCTTGATCTGGGGATTGACCAGCGCGGTCAGCGCCTGGTTGCAGACCTTTCGAACCAGCGGGCGCAGCAGGGCGGGCGCGCGCTTCGGCATCAGCGTGAACAGCAGCTTGAGCAGCAGGGGCTGCATCGCGGATCCCTCCGCATAATGCAGCCAATAGGTGTAGCGCAGGCGCTCCGGCGTGTTCGGCGGGGGAATCAGCCGGCCATTGCCGTAGGTGGCGATGAGATATTCGATGATCGCACCCGACTCGGCGATGGTGTTGCCGTTGTCCGTGATGACCGGCGACTTGCCGAGCGGATGAATGGCGCGCAACTCGTTCGGCGCGCGCATGTCCGGCTGGCGCTGGTAGCGCACGATCTCGTAGGGCACGTCCAACTCCTCGAGCAGCCACAGCACGCGCTGCGAGCGGGAATTGTTGAGGTGGTGAACGGTCAGCATCGCGAGGTCCTCAGGGCTTGGCGTGGTCGATCGGCCGCGCGTTCGTGCCAGCCTAGGAACGCATTGTCGAGCCGTCGGTGCAGATATTTTCACCCGGGTATATTGACGCGAATAATTTACCCGGGTATTAAGCTGCCAACGCGATCAATATGGTAACGATTCCAATGCAAGCGACTTTCACAGCCTTCGTCGGCCAGCGCCGGCTGGCCTCCGGCACGGCAGGCGACGTGGCGCTCGCCGTCAAGCGGGCGACACAGCCGCTGGATCAGCCGATCATCATCTTCGACGACGGCACGGGCCGGTCGATCGACTTCGACCTGCGCGGCGACGATCGCGAGGTGCTGGCGCGGCTGGCCAAGCTCATGCCGCCACCCGCGACCGAAAGCGCCGAGCCGCCTACGGAGCCGCGCGGACGCGGCCGGCCGAAGCTCGGCGTGGTCGCGCGGGAGGTGACCTTGCTGCCGCGGCACTGGGAGTGGCTCAACTCTCAAGCCGGCGGTGCCTCGGTCGCGCTGCGCAAGCTCGTCGACGAGGCCAGGCGCGCCAGCGGCGCCAAGGACCGCGAGCGCCAGGCGCGCGATGCGGCCTATCACTTCATGTCGACCATGGCCGGCGACTTGCCGCAGTTCGAGGAGGCCTCGCGCGCGCTGTTCGCGGATGACCGGCGGCGCTTCACCGGACTGATCGCCGATTGGCCGACTGATATCCGCGACCACATCGTCAAGCTCGCCTACAGCGACCGCGCTTAAGGCAGCGCTCTTCACAACCCCATCGACGGCCGAGCCGCGCATTGCGCGGCAACGGCTTCGCACGCCCTGATGAAAGGCCGATCCATGTCCGCTCCAAAACCGCTCTGGACCACATTCCTCCGCTTCCTCGCGCCCTTGATGCTGAGCAACGCCCTGCAATCGCTGTTCGGCACCGTCAGCAACGTCTATCTCGGCCAGATGATCGGCGTCGAGGCGCTCGCCGCGGTCTCGGCCTTCTTCCCGGTGATGTTCTTCCTGTTCGCCTTCGTCATGGGGCTGAGCACCGGCGCCACCGTGCTGATCGGCCAGGCCTTTGGCGCGGGTGAGCACGGCCGGATCAAGATCATCGCGGGTACGACACTCGCAGTCGGCCTGCTGCTGTCGATTTCGGTTGCACTGGTTGGTGGGCTGTTCAGCCGTCAATTGATGATGGCGCTCGCCACGCCCGCCGACATTCTCGATGAGGCCAGCGCCTATGCCAGAGTCATGTTGCTGACAATGCCGCTCGGCTTCGTCTTTCTGGTGATGACGGCGATGATCCGCGGCGTCGGCGACGCCCTGACGCCGCTGCTGGCGCTGGCGTCGTCGACCGCGATCGGCCTGATCCTGACGCCATTGCTGATCCGCGGTGGGTCCGGACTGCCGGCGACCGGCATCACCAGTCCGGCATGGGCGGCCGCGATCTCGAACGCGCTCACGCTGATCATGCTGGCCGTCTATCTGCTGCGACGCAAGCACCCGCTCGCGCCGGACGCCGCACTGCTCCGTCATTTGCGGCTCAACGGCGCCGTGCTCGGAAAGATCCTCGGCATCGGACTGCCGACCGCGATCGGCATGATGTCCATGGCCATCGCAGAGCTGGTGCTGCTCGGCCTCGTCAACGGCTTCGGATCGGACGCCACTGCGGCTTATGGCGCCGTCAACCAGGTGATGGGCTATACGCAGTTCACGGCGATGTCGATTTCGATCGCGGTCTCGATCCTCGGCGCGCAAGCGATCGGCGGCGGCGACAGGGCGCGGCTCGACGGCATCGTACGCACCGGCCTCATCTTCAACCTCGTCCTGACCGGCGGGCTGGTGGCGCTGATCTACCTCATGCCGCGCGCGGTGCTCGGCATCTTCATCACCGACGGCGCCGTGCTCGATATGGCGAAACGGCTGCTGTACATCGCCCTGTGGAGCTCGGTGCCGTTCGGCTTGGCGACCGTGTTTTCCGGTGCGATGCGCGCGGCCGGCGTCGCCTTGACACCGATGCTGCTGTCGATCTTCGCGATTGTCGCGATCGAGCTGCCGGCCGCGGTGATCCTGAGCCGCGCGATCGGCCTCGAGGGCGTCTGGGCTGCCTATCCGATCGTGTTCTGCGCCATGCTCGTCTTGCAGATGGGCTATTACGTCCTGGTGTGGCGCAAGCAGGCGATCCGGCGTCTGGTCTGACGGGACCCTAAGTATTATGACCGTCATTAAACGGTGGACCCGTGGCGCGGCCTGCGCCACAATGAAAAAAAGCGACGTCAGGGAGTATGATTTTGACCCGCACTGCCCCGCAATTCCTGTTCGACTTCGGCAGCCCCAACGCCTATCTCAGCCATCTGGCGATTCCGGCGATCGAGCAGCGGATCGGCGTCAAGTTCGAGTATGTGCCGATCCTGCTCGGCGGCATCTTCAAGTCGACCAACAACAAGTCGCCGGCGGAGAGCCTGGCCGGCATCAGGAACAAGCGTGAATTCCAGGCGATCGAGACCGAGCGCTTCATCAAGCGCTTCCATGTCCAGCCCTATGTCTGGAATCCGCATTTCCCCGTCAACACGCTGAACCTGATGCGCGCGGCGATCGCGGCACAGCTCGAAGGCGTGTTCGAAGAGTATGTCGAGGCCACCTTCCACCACATGTGGCGCGAGCCGAAGAAGATGGACGACCCTGAAATCGCGGCGAAGGCGCTGGCCTCCTCCGGCCTCGACGCGCAAAAGCTGTTCGCCCGCGCCGGGGAACCCGAGGTGAAGGGCAAGCTGATCAAGAACACCGAGGAGGCCGTCGCCCGCGGCGCGTTCGGCTCGCCGACCTTCTTCGTCGGCGACGAGATGTTCTTCGGCAAGGAACAGCTGCGCGAGGTCGAGGAAATGGTGTTGGGGAAGGGCGAGTAATGAATGGCGAGTAGTGGAAACGTTACTCGCGTTTCGTTATCTGCTATCCTATTCGCTACCCCCTGTTCGCCATTCGCTTTTGTCCGAAGAACAACAATAACGGAGCTCTTGCATGCGTATCCTCGTGGTCGGCGCCGGCGCCATCGGCGGCTATTTTGGTGGCAGGCTGTTGCAGGCCGGCCGCGACGTCACCTTCCTGGTCCGGCCCCGTCGCGCCAGCGAGCTCGCGAGCGCGGGCCTCGTCATCAAGAGCCCGAACGGCGACGTGACCTTGAAAAATCCGCCGACAGTGCAGGCGGATGCGCTCAAGGACAAGTTCGACGTCGTGCTCTTGAGCTGCAAGGCGTTCGACCTCGACGACGCCATCAAATCGTTCGCCGCGGCGGTCGGACCGAACACCGCGATCATTCCAATGCTCAACGGCATGAAGCATCTCGACACGCTGGATGCCAGGTTCGGCAAGGAGCGGGTGCTCGGCGGCCTCTGCGCCATCGCAGCGACTTTGAACGAAAAGCGCGAGGTGGTGCAGCTTCAGCCGATGCAGTCGATCAATTACGGCGAGCGCGACGGCAAGATGTCGGACCGGGTGAAGGCGATCGACGAAGCCTTCAAGAGCGGCATCACTGGCGCCACCGCGAGCCAGAACATCATGCAGGACATGTGGGAGAAGTGGGTGTTCCTCTCCTCGCTCGCGGCGTCCACCAGCCTGATGCGCGCCTCCGTCGGCGACATCCTGGCGGCTCCCGGCGGCCGGGATTTCCTGCTCGGCATGCTGGACGAGACCAGCGCGATCGCCACCGCATGCGGCTATCCGCCGGGCGGGCCGTTCTTCGAGCGGGTGAAGGGCAACCTCACCGCAGAAGGCTCGCCGATGACCGCGTCGATGTTCCGCGACATCAAGGCTGGCCTGCCGGTCGAGGCCGACCACGTCATCGGCGATCTGATCGCGCGCGCCGATGCGGCCAAGGTGCCGGTGCCGAAGCTGCGCATCGCCTATACGCATCTGAAGGCGTATGAGAAGCAGCGGGGGAGCTGACTGCACACTGCAACGTCGTCCTGATCTACGCGCTCGCTTGTCCGGGACGACAATGGCGTTGTGGCGAAGGCTTCGCGCTATTTCAAATGCGCCAGATAGTGCGAGACGGCGGTGATTTCCTCGTCGCTCATGCGATAGGCGACATCGACCATCGCAGCGACGCCGTTGCCGATGCGCTGACCCGCCTTGTAGTCGTGCAGCGCCTTGACGAGATATTCCTGGCGCTGGCCGGCGAGCCGGGCGACGCCCTTGGTGCCGGCATAGCTGTCCGTATGGCATGAGGCGCAGCGGCGACCGGCAGCGACCTGTGCGCCCTTTTTCGACAAGTCCGGATCTTTGTCCTCCGGACCTTTGGGCGGCGGGAGCTGCGAAAAGTAAGCGCCGAAATTGCGGATATCCTCGTTGGTCATCTGCTCGACGATCGGCTGCATCTGCTCGTTCTTGCGCGCACCGGCGCGAAAGAACACCAGCTGCCACTGCAGGAATTGATCGGGCTGGCCGGCGAGCGAGGGAATGTTCTCGGTCTGCGAGATGCCGTTCTCGCCGTGGCAGCCGGCGCAGGCGGCGGCCTTCTCCTTGATCGCGGCATTGTCGGCGGCATGGGCCGGGATGAATGCGAGCAGAAGCGTCGCAGACAGAATTCCGAACCGAACGACCCGCATGGCTGATTTTTCTCCGGCTGCCATTGCCGGGCTTGACCCGGCAATCCATCCCTCTTGCAAGAAGCTTCTCTTTTGATGGATTCCCGGATCAAGTCCGGGCATGACGAACGCGTTCCACCGCAGGCCCGTCACGAACAAAAGAGGCTGCAACCGTCACCGGTCGCAGCCTCTCCGTTAGGTCGCGCTACTTCTTGCTGTAGCTGATGCGGTAGATCGCGCCGGCCCAATCGTCGGCGACGAGGATCGACCCGTCCTTGGCGAGGATGATGTCGTTGGGACGGCCGAGATAGCCCTGGTCGCCCTCGAGCCAGCCGGAGGCGAAGATCTCCTTCTTGGGGTTCTTGCCGTCAGGCCCGACGATCACGCGCACGATGCGCGCGCCCTGGTACTTGTGGCGATTCCAGGAGCCGTGCTCGGCGATCAGGATGTTGTTCTTGTAGTCGGCGGGGAATTGGTCGCCGGTATAGAACTTCATGCCGAGCGGAGCGACATGGGCGCCGAGATTCAGCACGGGCGGTGTGAACTCGGAGCATTTGTGGCCCATCGCGAACTTGTCGTCAGGCAGATTGCCCTGGTGGCAATAGGGATAGCCGAAATGCTCGCCGATCCTGTTGATCATGTTCAGCTTGTCGGAAGGCAGGTCATCGCTGATCCAGTCGCGGGCATTCTCGGTGAACCAGTATTTGCCGGTGCGCGGATCGACGTCACCGCCGACCGAGTTGCGGACGCCGAGCGCGTAGATCTCGGCGTTGCCGGTCTTGGGATCGACACGGCGGATCTGCGACACGCTGGTCGGCGGAATGCCGATGTTGAAGGGCGGTCCGAACGGCAGGAAGAACCAGCCCTCCTTGTCGACCGCGATGTATTTCCAGCCATGGGCGGCATAAGAGGGCATGTCGTCATAGACGACCTTGCCCTGGCCGAGATTGTCGAGATTGGCTTCGGCGTTGTCGTAGCGGATCAGCTTGTCGACGGCGATGACGTAGAGCGCGCCGTCCCTGAAGGCGACACCGGTGGGCATGTTGAGGCCCTTGAGGACAGTCTTGACCTCCTTCTTTCCGTTGTTGTCCTTGATGGCATAGACGTTGCCGAGGCCGAACGAGCCGACGAACAGGGTGCCCTTGTCACCCCAGGCCATCTGCCGCGCAGCCAGCACGCCCGAGGCGTAGACATCGATCTTGAAGCCCGCCGGCAGCTTGATCTTCTTGACGATGTTGGCGAGCTCGGCGTCGGAGGCGCCGGTCGGCGGTCCCGACGGCGGCGCGAGGCCCTTCTGCGCCTCGGTCTCGTCGCCGAGGAACCAGTCGTCCGGCGGATGAGTCCAGAACTCCTTGGTGCCGGATTCGTATTTCTTCAGCGGCTTGTTCTTGTCCTGCTGTTGCGCGTGGCCAGCGCTGGTCCCCGCGAGAAGGGCAACCGCTGCAAGCGCCAGAACGGATTGAAAGACGGATCGATGGAATTTCATCGCGTCACTCCCCTAAGGCAGCCGTCAGGGCTGCGCGTTATTTTGTTCTGCTAGTCGAGAGGCGAAGTTTGGGTCCGTCGGCTCGACAGACACGAAAAGGTTAGCACATCCGCCAGCGGTGAGAAGCGTATCGCGTGCACCGTGCTCGCGAGAAAATTGAGACGGAACGTCAACGAGGGCGAGCGCCGCGGGAGCAATGCTCTCGCTGCAACGCGAAATCAAAGTGGCGCGAGGATCATTTGCAGGCGGCGCTTGGGGCGGCCGATGCAAAAACGCGAAAACAACCCCATGCACAGTAGAACGGCTCAGGCCAGCCTGTTCCCGGTGAGACCGGACAGACGTTTGAAGCGTCGAGCAAAAACGCAATCGAGGCGCTTACGAGGCGACGGGGTAGGGCCCGTCGTCGAACACCGTGTCATGATAGCCTTTCGACCCGACCTCGCGCGCCACCGCACTGCGAAAATCGCGGTCACCTTCCAGGCAGCGCAGCACATGCGCGAAGTCGAATTCAGGCCGCCAGCCCAGCTCGCGCCGCGCGCGGTCGTTGACATAGACGCGGTCGATCGCGGCGAAGAGCCGCCAGCCGCGCTGCGCGTAGAGCTGCGCGCACTCCGGATAGAGCTCGCGCACGACACCGGCCGCATCGCGCGCGAGCGCGGCGAGATGACGCTGCTCGAACGGGCTGGTGGCCGAGACGATGTACCGGGCGAAACCGATTCCTGGCGCGCGCTCGGCGGCGAGCAGATGCGCGCTCACGGCGTCCGCGATGTCCAGCCGTCGATAGAGCAGCTCGTTGGCCTGCGCGTTCTCGAGCGCGTAGGCCGACCGCATCGCCGGATCGTCATCGTCCTCTGGAAAGAAGCGCGAGGTCCGCAGGACCACGACGGGCAGGGCGCGTTCGCGAAAGAACAGCTCGCAGAGAGTCTCGGCCATCAGCTTGGTCGTGCCGTAGATGTTCTTCGGGACGGACGGCAGATCCTCGGTGACCCACACCGCGGCCTGTCCCGCCTCGGGGCGAAGCTGCGAGCCGAACGCGCTGGTGGTGCTGGTGAAGACGAAGCTCCTCACACCGGCCGCCACGGCCGCCTCGAGCAAATTGAGCGTCCCGGTGACGTTGGTATCGACGAAGTCCTGCCTGGAGTGGGTCGCCACATGCGGCTTGTGCAGGGTCGCGGTGTGGATGACGGCAGTGACGCCCGTCATCTGGCGCCGCACGAAGTCGGGATCGACGATGGAGCCGACGGCATCGGTAAAGGGCGATGGCTTCAGATCGACCCCGCGCGCTGGGGAACCGCGTCCACCGAGCGTCCGCAGGATGGCCTCCCCGAGATGGCCGGCGCTGCCGGTGACCAGGATTGTCATTGCGAAACCCTACACACAGCTGGCCGCGACTCGGAAAACCAAGCTTCCATTCCAATGAATGTTGCGGTCGCGGCTCTCCAAGTCAATGCCGAAGCTGCGATTGAATTACCCGCCTTTCTGAGTACCTTGCCCGCCCTTGCGCTTTGCTTCTTGCGCTTCGTATTACGCCTTGCGCGTTGGATTGCTCGTCTCGCCTGCAACCGTGTCCGTGTTGACGCCATCCAACCCCGGCGCGCGCTTTATTGCGTCCGCAACGTCTTTCATTTGCGAGCGCTTTCGGATGAATGGTTTGAGGTAAGCGTCAAGCTTGCCCTTGCCTGGTTCTTCGGACGTTGCGCAGATTGCCGCGCCTCACAAAATCCCCGAAAGGATTAAACGTCACGGACGGCTTTCGCGAAGATAGCGCGCCTGAAGGCGTACGGCCTGAACACGGTCCAAGATTCCGGCGCGCTGGAGCGCGACAATGGAATTCTCGATCGGATCGAAATTCACGTCATCGCCGGAGAGCCGCGTCACGTGATGTGCAAAGACGTCGTTTGAGGTCACGACCACAGCGACGTTGTTCGCGGCCGCCAACCGCTGGATGACGCCAGCAGTGTACCCGGCTTTGTTCGCAGAACATTGGGCGGACATGGATGCTTCTACTATGGAAGATGGGGCCGGAAGGGCTGAAAGTCCATTGAGTTAGAGCCTTTGAAGACCCTGCGAGCCCGTAGCCCCCTGGCGACCCTCGAACTTGCTACCAACCTTCGTCCGAGGCAGTTGGGAAAACTTACACCGCAAAAGATGGTCAAGAGGCTCATCCCTGTTGAGCACATTTGCTGCCGTTTCGCCATCTGACACTTCTCACTTTCCTGCGCTACAAGTGCCCACCGATTTAGGGGAGGCTTGGGCTGGCCGCGAAAGAGGGTAACGATGCGCCGCATCGCTAAGATTGAGCCACGCTTGTCAAGCGATGCGCCCCCTATTCAAACCGCGCATTCCGCTGGCGGTCTTTGTCGGCCTCCTGTTGGCGTGCAACCTCGATCTGCGAATTGATCCGCTTTACTGCTTTCGCCTTTGCCTTCTGCAAGGTAGCGTTGTCGCCGACATCAAGACCTTCGAGAAGCTTTAGGCGACCGTCCATTTTCGTTGCCCAAGAACCGCTCCAGCTATTGAAGGACAGGCGCTGAACCATCTGCGCCAGCATACGTTCTGGGTCAGGCGCACGTTGGAGCAATGAGCCAGCAAGGGGAGTCCACTGCAGCGGGGCCGTATCGCTTTCCTTTTTGAAAAGAACCCCTATCGCGGCGACGATATCATATCGCGTGTTGGGACCGGCCTCGCACCATTCGATCAAGGCTTCGAGCGAAACGCCGTCAAGCGGACTTGCGCGTCGCCGCTCAAGAGCCGCGATGAAGCGGACGCCGTTTTCTACTGACTTGTCGTCGCCCGTAAACATCTCATCAAGCATTGCCACAGGCTGAACGGCAAGTAGCGCCTTGACTAGGCCTGGGTAGTCACCGGCGCCCAGCCGGTAATCGGTGGATGCTGCCGTCAACATATGCGCCAGCGCTTTTGCGACAGACGCTCCCTCAGCTCCAACAAGGCAGTTCGTTGCCACCAATGCAAGATCGTGGTCTTCGCGCTGCGCCCTCCGTCTAGAGGCACGAAGCTTGAACGTACCCAGCACTTGGCGTCCTGCTTCAATGGTTTCGGGGAGCGGGTCGCGCTTGCCGGCTCGATCCGAGAAAAGGCGCATAGAGATAATATGAAGCGCCTGGTCGAAACCACCTTCTTCAGAAATTGCCACGACAAGGTCACGGAAGGCCACGGCGGGAATATGGTCCGAAGCACGTCCCCACGCGAGGCTCGCGTACCTCTCTAACGGCGCCGAGCCCAATTCCAGCGACTGGTGAAGCCGGGCAACGCCTCGTTCGTCGATTGCTACGCAGGCTTGCAGGTACGGAAACCAAGGCGCCAAGGTCGGATCAGAAACAGCTTCATCGAGTAGAACGTTGACCTGATCCGGATTCGCCGACTGCAAGCCCGAGAGAAAGCCGCCCATGACGGTAACATTATCGTTCGGATTGGCGGCTAGGTGAGCAACTAGCGTGGTCCAGATCGCGACGGGCTCATCGGCACCTAGCGCTAGCGCGCGACCAAACGCGGCGAGGCGAGGTCCACCGGCGAGTAAATCCGGCAGAAGTGCCTCAAGGACGGTAGGGTCCGCCGCCACGTCTCTTCCTAGTTGCTCGACGGCGACGGCGGCTCGCTTTTCCGCAGCCTCGAAGTCGTAAGTATCAAGGTCTTCGGCGTCGTCCATTTCGTCGTAGCCGAGACCACTGCCGTGACTCTCCAGTACGATCCCACGTACTTTGGCAACGAGGTCCTTGGGTCGCAGAAACTCCTCTAACGCCTTGAGCTTATCCAATGACTCCGGTGAAAGCTGCTTGCCACCATGGGCACGTGTTTGTCGGGTGGCAATCCAACCGTCCCGCCAAAATCCATTCCCGGCGAAGGTTCGCGCCAATCGATCGAGGTCTTCGGCAAGCTTGGCATGGGCCCATAGGCCACGAAACCCGTTCGCAACGGCTCGCTTCGCAGGTTCCGCCGCAGGCAGACCAGTCGCGGCAATCTCCTCCGCGAGCTTAAGTGCCGAGCCGTACCATTCGACGATATCTTCGTCAGACCTAGGAAACGAGCCATGATCACGGGAGCGCGCACCGAACTCGAACAGGTATCCCGAGGAAAAATGGTCCGTCTGAAACATGGCCTCCAACGCTTCTGCTCCAAGAGCTTGCTGCTTGGGTTGCGGCGATCTGAGAAGCGTCTCGATAAGCGCAAGGCGCTGTTGAACGGTCGCATGAGTGCCTGAGAGATAAATGTGGCAAAACGACACGATCACGTGTCCTGCGTCAGCATCGATGCGAGAGTGGTCGGTTTCGACTGCGTGGAAGCGCAAAAGAAGAGCAATACCCCGCTCGAAGAACTCGGTGTCAAACGCAAGGGAACGGATAAGAGTGATGAAATGCTTGGTACGTTCCAACGTTGAATCATCCGCCTGGGCTATTGCGCGCTCAAGCGCAGCGAGTACGGCCTCCGGCATTACAGGCGCGACATTGTGGAAGATGGCGTTGCCGAGATCAGAAAGATTCAAAACGTCGTGCAGAAGTCCTCCCGGCGCGAGCCACGCTGCCACAATGGCACGCGCTTCCTTGCTGGTGTCGAGATAACCGAGCCGCCGGGAAAGGGAGCGCAACAATCGGTCGGATTTGCCGTTGATAATCGCCGTATCGATCCTTTGAGGCGGTATGTTTTGGAGCGCCATTGGCGCAAGCCGATTAGCGATGGCGTGGGGCAATACGGCCCGCCATACGCCGCGTTGTTGAACCAGATCCCGGCGGCGCAATTCAGCGACGCCCATGTACATCTGGTCGGCCGTCTTGCCGATGAGCGCGCCCAGAATTGGCAACTCCGCGTTCTCACCCTCCAGATCATGGCCCTGAAAAGAATAGACCAGCGAGCATACCTGGGCGATTAGGAGCAGGGATTCATCTGGCGGGTGGCGCTGTTGAATCAGCCGGACCAACAGGTTCGCATCACTCAGCCCCGCTATCGTCTCGTCTTTCTCCACGGTACCGGCAAGGGCGATCGCGATGCGCGCATTGCCGCCGGAAAACTCCGCGATCGTCTGGCGGTCGACCTGCGACAGTTGAGGGAAGCGGCGAGCAATGAGCTTTTCAATGAGGTCGTTGGAAGAGGCCTCCAGCGAAAAAACGGCGGTTCCTTCCGGCTGGTCCTCGCGAATATCATATTCGACCGTGATCACGCTCAGCGTGCTGCCGGAAACGCGGACGATCTCGGAAAGCTTCCGGTGCAGATCGGCCGGGCAGTTATCGATAACAAGGATCATACGCCGATGTTCGGCCAGTAGGTCCGCTGCAAGGCTCGCCGGTTGCGGGTCAGACGTATCGGCAGCGTCGGTATAGGCGGCGAGCGCCGGATCGAGCGCATTCGCTCCGATCTTCGCGTCGAACAGCGCTTCCAGTAAGCGGGTCTTGCCAACGCCGGACAGACCCACGAGGCGAACGACCTGGCCAGGAGTTCGAAGAACATCGCGAATGCGATTGATGCCATCGATCGCCGAGAACCCGTCGCCCTCGCCTTGGGTCCCAGTTCTTATCCTTGCCGCGTCGTCAGCGAGATAATCTGGATTGTTGGCATCCGGCGCGTGAGACCAGGCACCGTACGAACACCATCCCGGAATGGCCTTTCCGATCTTCTTGCGAACCCACGGGATGATGCCTGGATGATCGCGGACCCAGGTCGCAACTCGGCCTCTATCCAGAAAGTCTAAAGCAAGCTTGTCCGCATGCGGGACGCCTTGCATCGCCTCTGCCATCGCCGCGCGTCGGTCCTTCAACGCTGTGTCCGTGGTCGAACCATCGGCGCTCACCATAACGTAGGCACCGGACTCCTCAGCCAATGCGGCGATGGAGGGCCGTATCACGCCCTTGGGCCTCATCTCCTCAATGACGGCACTTCTTGGCATGTCGGATTTCTTGACTTGGAAACCCGTTGAAGGTCTCGAGACAAATCCTTCGATAAGGGTGGTGGCAGGAAGCGAGACGCGAACGTCGAGCCCGCCGTCTTTGGCATTCTGGTCGCCGCCCCAGGTGATGGCAGAAACAGGGAGCCCCCGGCGGCGCATTTCTGCTTCGCAAAGGATGCCGATAAGGCCGCGCAAGTCTTCGTCGCTCAATTCGGCAATATGGTCGCCGGTGATTTCAAACATGCCATTAAGGAATCAATCCGCCGGAACGCGACCATATAAGAAATCGCAACCTTCGGGAATCATTGCGCAGCAGGGGATCGTCCTGTCGACGCTCATTGGAAAATTTGATAATTGCTCCAAAGAGGAGCACTTCTCCACAGGAAGCGGTCCATTCTCGCTTGGAGAAAAATTGGAGCGGGCGAAGGGGCTCGAACCCTCGACCCCGACCTTGGCAAGGTCGTGCTCTACCACTGAGCTACACCCGCATCCTGTGTCGGTCGCGTGACGCGCCGGCAACGGCTGTCGTATGCCAAAAGCGGGAGGGGAATGCAACAGCTACCGGCGGCATCAATTCGCAATTGGAGGCCCCATATGGACCCTGAATGCGACCAAACCGCCCGAAACGGCTCCGGAACCGGCGAATCGGGTCGCCTGGATTGAAATTCGGCCGGCCCGGCCCAATTTAGGAGCCGACAACAAGCATATGATGTGGCGGCATGCTAAAGAGCCGCCATTCCAGACATGACGAGGGGATCCCGTGACGATCATCGACCAGGGTAACGGAGCGGCAGGCCCGGCTGCGGCCGACCTGATCAAGGACACCACCACCCAGACCTTCGTGAAGGACGTGATCGAGGAATCGAAGCGCCAGCCGGTGCTGATCGATTTCTGGGCGGAGTGGTGCGGCCCCTGCAAGCAGCTCACCCCCGTGCTGGAAAAGGCGGTGAAGGCGGCCAAGGGCAAGGTCAAGCTGGTCAAGATGAACATCGACCACCATCCGGCGATCCCGGGCCAGATGGGCATCCAGTCGATCCCGGCCGTGATCGCCTTCGTCAACGGCCAGCCGGCCGATGGATTCATGGGCGCCGTGCCGGAGAGCCAGGTCAACGCCTTCATCGAGAAGCTGACCAAGGGCGTCACTGCACCAGGCGAGCCGAATATCGCCGAGATCCTGCAGGAGGCCGAAGCCGTGCTCGCCGAGGGCGACGCCGCTGCGGCCGCCCAAATCTACGCAGAAGTGCTGCAGTACGAATCGACCAACATCCCGGCGCTTGCCGGCCTTGCGAAGTGCTACGCCGTCTCCGGCGCGATGGAGCAGGCCAAGCAGACGCTGGCCATGGTGCCGGAATCCAAGCGCAACGACCCGGCCGTGAAGGCCGTGCAGGCCGCGATCGATCTCGCCGAGCAGGCGAAATCGCTTGGGCCGGTCGCCGAGCTGGAACAGAAAGTCGCCGCAAACCCGCTCGATCATCAGGCTCGATTCGACCTCGCCACCGCGCTCAACGCGCAAGGCAACCGTGCCGCCGCGACCGAGCAGCTGCTCGAGATCGTCAAGCGTGACCGCAAATGGAACGACGACGGCGCCCGCAAGCAGCTGGTGCAGTTCTTCGAGGCCTGGGGCGGCACGGATGATGCAACCGTCGAGGGACGCAAGCGCTTGTCGACGATCCTGTTTTCGTAAGGACACTGGCAACGCCAGGGGGGACCGGGCAGATGCCGATCAACATCGAATATCGCGGGCCCGCCGACCTTCCGGAGATCATTCCGGTGTTTCCGCTGCCGGGTGCGCTGCTGCTGCCCCGCGGCCAGATGCCGCTCAACATCTTCGAGCCGCGCTACCTCGCGATGGTCGACGATTCCTTCCGCGACGGGCATCGCCTCATCGGCATGATCCAGCCCGACGTGGCGCACTCGAAGAATTCCGACAAGCCGGCGCTGTTCCGCGTCGGCTGCGTCGGCCGCATCACCCAGCTCGCCGAATCCGGCGACGGCCGCTACATCCTCGAGCTCACCGGCGTCGCACGCTTCAAGGTGCTCGAGGAGCTCGAGGTGCTGACCGCCTACCGGCAATGCAAGGTGGACTTCTTCGCCTTCGTCGACGACTTCACCGCGCGCATGGGCGAGGAAGAGGTCGATCGCGAGGCGCTGCTGACGGTGCTCGCTGACTTCCTGAAGGCCAACAATCTCAAGGTCGACTGGGAAGGCGTCGAGAGCGCGCCCAACGAGGCGCTCGTCAACGCGCTGGCGATGATGTCGCCCTACGGCCCCGCGGAGAAGCAGGCCATGCTGGAAGCGCCCGATTTGAAGACTCGCGCCGAGATCCTGATCGCGGTCACCGAGATGGACCTCGCCAAGAAGCGCACCAGCGGCGATCCTCCGTTGCAGTGAGCGGCGCGCGGTCCATCAGTCCAAGTCCAAGTAGAGGCGAGTGCGCAGTGGCTCTCAGAAAGGATCAGTAAGCGCGATGACGTTCATTGCGATCTCATGACACTCAAGGCCGGCGATGGGCGGGCGCGAATTTCTATGCTAAATCGCGATGCGATGAGGACAAATCGTCATCGCGCTTTAGGTTGTTGTTGAAGCATGATCTTTTCGGAAAACCGCTGCGCACTTTTCCGGATCATGCTTTAGAGGCAAGCCGACCGCCGGAGACCATCATGAACGTGACCACCGAACGTCCCGAAAACAGCGTCGACCCCAAATTGCTGGAGATCCTGGTTTGCCCGCTGACCAAGGGCCCGCTGGAGTTCGATTCTGCAAGGCAGGAGCTGATCTCCCGCAGCGCCAAGCTCGCTTATCCGATCCGCGACGGCATTCCGATCATGCTGCCGGAAGAGGCGCGAAAGATCGATTGAATGTGAGGGAGTAGCGAATAGCGAATGGATTCGCTCGCTACTCACCATTCGCCCTCACAACGCCTCGCCCTTCAACAGCCGCGGCACCTCGCCGGTGAGCCCCGCGGCCTGGCGGATGAAGAGATTCTTCAGCGGCGGTGCGCGGTCGACGAGGCCGAGGCCGATGTCGCGGACCGTGCGCAACAGCGTCGACTGGTTGGAGAACAGGAAGTTCAGCGAGTTGGTGGCAACGCCCATCGCCATGGTGTCGAAGCGGCGCCAGCGCTGGTAGCGTTCGAGCACGTCGGCGGCGCCGATATCCATGCCCAGCCGCGCGGCATCGACGACCACTTCCGCCAGCGCAGCGACGTCCTTCAGGCCCATGTTGAGGCCCTGGCCCGCGATCGGATGGATGACATGGGCGGCATCGCCGACCAGCGCGAGGCGCTCGGCGATGAAGGAGCGCGCAACGAAATACGACAGCGGAAACGCGCGCGGCTTGTCGAGCGTCTTCACCTCGCCGAGATGCAGGCCGAATCGCTGTTCGAGCTCGGCGTGGAATTCCTCGTCGCTGAGCGCAACGATGCGCGCGGCCTCGGCTCGGCGCTCGGTCCACACCAGCGACGAGCGCTTGCCCGACAGCGGCAGGATCGCGAAGGGACCCGCGGGCAGGAAATGCTCTTCGGCGCGGCCCTCGTGGTCGCGCTCATGGCCGACGGTGACGACGATGCCGGACTGGTCGTACTCCCAGCCATGGGTGGCGATGCCGGCGCGCTCGCGCAGCTTCGACCTTGCGCCGTCGGCGGCGACGAGAAGACTCGCCGCGACGACGCTGCCGTCACCGAGCGTCACGTCGATGCCTTCGGAACGCGCATCGTAGGAGGTCACGGCGGTTGCGCGAAGATCGATGCCCTCGGCCTCTGCACGCACCACCAGCGCATCGATCAGGCGGCGGTTCTCGACCATATGCGCGAAGGGCTCGCCCGGCGCGACATCGCCGGCGAAATTCAGGAACACTGGGCGGGTAGCATCCTCCAGCCTGGAATCGGTGACGACCATGTCGAGGATCGGCTGCGCGTCGCCCCTGACGTCGTCCCAGGCGCCGATCGCCTCGAACAGGCGGCGGCAGGCGGCCACGATCGCCGTCGCGCGCGGGTCGCGGCTCGGACGCGTGGCGAGCGCAGGATCGGCCACGATGACGGGGATGTCCGGCCCGAGCCCCTGGCGCAGCGCGAGCGCCAGGGCCAGGCCTGCAAACGCGCCGCCGCCGATGACTATGCTACCCTGTACCGACATATCCGACTTCCCGGCCAACGCTTCGCCTTTTCTTGGCCTTGCTAGCAGACTTGAGCTGGGCGAAACAGTGCGGTGAAACGAGGGCGGAACGGCCCGACTGTGTCATGCCGGACGATTCAACCGGGATGACGGCGAGAAAGTTCATTCCATGTCCAAAAGCCTGATCGACCTGATTTCGATCCTCGACCTCGAGCAGCTCGAGGTGAACCTGTTCCGCGGCAACAGCCCGAAGACGAGCTGGCAACGGGTATTCGGCGGCCAGGTCATCGGGCAGGCGATGGTCGCGGCCTGCCGCACCGTCGACGGGCGGCTGCCGCATTCGCTGCATTGCTATTTCATCCTGCCGGGCGATCCGCAGATCCCGATCATCTACCAGGTCGAACGCCTGCGCGACGGCAAGAGCTACTCGACCCGCCGCGTCACCGCTATTCAGCACGGCAACGCGATCTTCTCGATCATGGTGTCGTTCCACGCCGAGGAGGAAAGTGCGTTCGACCATCAGGACAAGATGCCCGATGTGCCGCCGCCGGAAAAGCTCACGGCGGAGGAGGTGGCGAAGCAGCCGATGTTCAAGGAGATGCCGGAGTTCATCCGCCGCTACTATGAATCCGATCGTCCGATCGAGCTGCGCCCGGTCGAGCTCGGCCGCTATTTCGGCCAGAAGATCGACGACGGCCGCATCCATGTGTGGATCAAGACCGCAGCAACACTGCCGGACGATCCGGCCCTGCACATGTGCGCGCTCGCCTACGCCTCGGATTTCTCGCTGCTGGATGCGATCATGGCGCGCTATGGCCGCACGCTGTTCGACAAGCGCATGATGCCGGCGAGCCTCGACCACGCGATGTGGTTTCATCGCCCCTTCCGCGCCGACGAATGGCTGCTCTACGCGCAGGATTCGCCGAGCGCGCAGGGCGGCCGCGGCCTGACCCGCGGCTCGATCTTCAAGCCTGACGGCACGCTGGTCGCCTCCGTCGCGCAGGAAGGCTCGGTGCGCGAACGGAAGTCCTAGGCTGCTGCCCTCGTGCGCTCCACGAGCTCGAATTGCGTCATGGTCCAGGTGAAGTACCAGCGCAACAGCCACGGAATCGGAATGATCAGAAGGCAACCCAAACCGAATGCCACGGTTCGCCAAAGCAGTTGCAGGCCCGTTGCGACGAAGATCATCTCACGTCGCGTTCCCACGATATTTCGACAGATCCACCGCACCCATGCGGCCAAGACCCATGCCCAGCCGATGATTGTGAACAGGGCGAGGAACATCAGGAGCTGCCAGCCGATGAAGGCCCAGGGGCTGCCGTTGAACGTCATCGGAATCGGCTGACCGTTCGAGTTCACATTGGCAACCACCCAGCGCAGGACCATCCAGGACAGGAATGCCTGCACCGGGATCGCCGCAAGCTGAAACAGGTCGCCGAGAAGTCCCGCATAGCCTGCCAGTGCCAGCGCCATGAAGACGTGCCAGATATCTCCGACTTGGCCGGCGAAGCTGATGTTCGGCCGCTGCGGAACGTAGACGCGCGGAAAGAGCCAGCGGTAGTAGCCGGTGGCGATCCACGGCGCCGGCACCACGACAAGGTTGCCGATCACCAGCAGGATGCACCAGCCCAGGAACGACCATAGTGGCAGGTCCACCGACAGCGGGCTTCGAGCGTCGCCGCTAGAAGCCGCCGGTAACTCGCCGGGCACCAGACCGGGGACTGCGCCGGCCTTTTGCCAGCCCGCCATCCCATCGGTCCAAACCAGTGTGTCCGATCGCACGATTCCTTTCACGATCAGGTCACGGAACTGGGCCTCCGGAAACGGCCCCGTCTGCTGGCCGGCGGATGCGTGAAACCAGGTTCGATTCGACATCTCGTCTGCCTGCTACCGAAAGCCAGCAGCCGTCACATGGTCGCCTGCGATCCGCGCACAACCAGCTCTGTCTGCGACGCGAACCAGTTCATGATCCAGCGATACACCCACGGAATCGGGATGATGAGGCTGCACAGGATCACAGCCACGATACCGCGCCAGAGGATGTCGAGACCGCTGCCCTTGAACAGGATCTCGCGGCGAGTGCCTTCGATGCTGCGGCAGAACCAGCGCATCTGGGCTGCGGCCACCCAGGCCCAGCCGATGATGGTGATGAGCGAGATCGCGAACAGCAGATTCCAGCCGATATAGGCCCAGATCGAGCCCGTGAAGCTCAGGCCCAGCGGCTGTTCGTTGGAGGCGAGATTGGCGACCATCCATTTGAGCAGAAGCCAGTAGAGGACGATCTGCACGATGAACAGCAGGTTGCTCAGGATATCGCTGCCGATGTAGCCGAGGGCGATCGCCAGAACGATGAAGCCGAAATACCAGGGCACCAGAGTCATGGCATTGCCGGTGAAGCCGAGGTTCGGCCGCCCCGGCACCCTCACGCAGGACACGATCCATTTCGTGTACCAGACGAACGCCCACGGCGCGGGGATGACGAAGATCATGCCGATCAGCAAGACGATGGTGCGCCAGGTGAACTCGAGGATGCCGAAATCGACCGAGAGCGATCCTCCGTCGCCGGCAGCAGCAGCATAGCCGCCAGCGCCGCCGTAACCAGCACCGCCCATCATCGGCGGGCCGCCCGCCGGAATCATCCCCGGCCTGATCGGCGGCGCGCCGCCGCCGATCAGGCCGGGGATTTCGCCCGCCTTCTGCCAGCCGGCCATGCCCTCGGTCCAGACCAGGGTATCCGGGCGCACGACGCCTTGGGCGACGAGGTCACGAAATTGCCCCTCCGGAAAGGGCCCCTGTTGCTTGCCCTCGGATGCGTAGAACCAACTCGCCATGTAGTGTCCCCCTCAAACATACTTATGTACCAGCCGGGACGCCTGGGTTCACCGCATCCATGCCAAAAATGCATTGTGGAGGATGAACGGTTGCCCTGTACAGAGGCGCCCATTCACCCGGCCAAACGTTTTTCCGCTTCAATCTGCAACTTTTTTATGCCATTTGCCCGGAAAGATGCCAGATTGACGCTGCGCCGGGGACATACGGCGCGGCGCATCCCGGGGAAACAGGCCTGACCATGAAACTCGTCGTCGCGATCATCAAACCCTTCAAGCTCGATGAGGTTCGTCAGGCGCTGACCGCGATCGGCGTGCACGGCATGACCGTGACCGAGGTGAAGGGTTATGGCCGGCAGAAGGGCCACACCGAGATCTATCGCGGCGCCGAATATGTCGTGAACTTCCTGCCCAAGCTGCGCATCGAGATCGCGGTCGCCTCCGACGTCGCCGACAAGGCGGTCGCCGTGATCACCGCGACCGCGCGCACCGGGCAGATCGGCGACGGCAAGATCTTCGTCACGCCGATCGATCACGCGCTGCGTATCCGCACCGGCGAGACCGACAGCGACGCGCTCTAGGTTTTTGGTTTGACGCGTTTTCTCGGCGCGAACCGGCAGCCACTTCGCTCGAAAACGCTCTGATAAATCTTCGATCGCACCGGGCAACGACGCCACAGCGTGCGACGTCATCACTGCTGGGGGAAACGACATGGCGGGATTGTTGCGCCGCGCGGCCTGTTTGGCCGCGCCGATCGGGCTTGTGTCGGCCATGGCGGCGCCGGCGCACGCCGCGCCCTCCGAGATCAACCCCGCCGACACGGCCTGGATGATCGTCGCCACTGCCTTGGTGCTGATGATGACGATCCCGGGGCTCGCGCTGTTCTACTCCGGCATGGTGCGCAAGAAGAACGTGCTCGCCACCATGGCGCAGAGCCTCGCCGCGGTGACGCTGATCTCCATTCTCTGGGTGGCGTTCGGCTATTCGCTGTGCTTCGTCGGCGACGGACCATGGATCGGCACGCTCGACCGCTGGTTTCTCGCCGGCATGACCATGGACAGCGTCAACCCTGCGGCCAAGACCATCCCGGAATCGCTGTTCATGCTGTACCAGATGACCTTCGCCATCATCACGGTGGCGCTGGTCGCAGGCTCGGTCGCCGACCGGATGCGGTTCTCCGCCTATCTTCTCTTCTCGGTCGCCTGGTTCATCTTCGTCTACATCCCGCTGGCGCATTGGGTGTGGGGCGGCGGCTTCCTCGCCAGCATGGGCGTGCTGGATTTCGCCGGGGGCCTCGTGGTGCACCTGTCGGCGGGCGCCGGCGGCCTCGTTGCGGCCAAGGTGATGGGGCGCCGTCACGGCTACGGCACCGAAAATCTCTCGCCGTTCGATCTCTCGCTCGCGGTAATGGGCACTGGCCTGTTGTGGGTCGGCTGGTTCGGCTTCAACGGCGGCTCGGCGCTTTCGGCGAACTCACGTGCGGTGATGGCGATCATCGCGACCCATCTTGCCGCCTGCGCCGGCGCGCTGACCTGGGGTGCGATCGAATGGTCGACGCGGCGCAAACCCTCCGTGCTCGGCATGATCTCCGGCGCGGTGGCCGGGCTCGGCACCATCACGCCGGCCTCGGGCTTCGTCGCGCCCTGGCACGGCATCGTGATCGGGATCATCGCCGGGGCGGTCTGCTACTGGGCCTGCACCTGGCTGAAGCACCGCTTCGACTATGACGATTCGCTCGACGTGTTCGGCGTTCACGGCATCGGCGGCCTGACCGGAACCCTGCTTGGCGGCGTGTTCGCGACCAGCGCCATCGGCGGCACCGCCGGCCTGTTGGAGGGCCACCCGCAGCAACTCCTGATTCAGTTCTACGGGGTCGCCGTCACCTTCGTCTGGTCGGCGGGCCTCAGCTTCATTCTGCTCAAGCTGGTCGGCCTCTTCGTGCCTTTGCGCGTATCTCGTGAGCAAGAGCTCGAAGGGCTGGATATTTCGCAGCACGGTGAAGCCCTGCAATAGGCGCCGACCCTACTTAATTACCTTGTCGCTGCCCGACACGTGAGCAACATTGTGTCGACAGCCTGTCATGCCTTCGTTTTAAGCAGTCATGACCACGTTTTGAGCGCGACGTAATAGCGCACTGCGCTGCGGTCCCCGTCAAAGGCGAAAACACCCGCTTTCATAGTCTGTTAGGCAACGCGCCCGATCTGGCACGGCATTTGATTCTAAGGGTCCCGGCTGTGCCCGCGTAGTGAACTCTCCCTCGTGGCGAACCAGTCGAGAACGCCCGGCCACGTCCGGACCGGGCCCAAGCGGGGATAGGACCCATGAAAATTGTTATGGCGATTATCAAGCCATTCAAGCTGGAAGAAGTCCGTGACGCCCTGACCGCCATCGGCGTTCACGGTCTCACGGTGACGGAAGTCAAGGGGTATGGCCGCCAGAAGGGCCATACGGAAATCTATCGCGGCGCCGAATATGCCGTGAGCTTCCTGCCCAAGATCAAGATCGAGGTCGCTGTCGCCTCCGACCAGGTCGACAAGACCATCGACGCCATCACGTCCGCGGCGAAAACCGGACAGATCGGCGACGGCAAGATCTTCGTCATCAACCTCGACCATGCGGTGCGCATCCGCACCGGCGAGGCCGATGCCGCGGCCCTTTGATTTCGCGCTCAACCTTATCCAATCAGGAGTAAATAATATGACGTTCAAGCGTCCCTATGGCGCGGGATTGGCGGCTCTCGCAGTCGGCCTGTTCGCTGCGACCGCAGCCTATGCCGAGCCAACGGTCAACAAGGGAGACAACGCCTGGATGATGACATCGACAGTGCTGGTGCTGTTGATGACGATCCCCGGCCTCGCGCTGTTCTACGGCGGTCTCGTCCGTTCCAAGAACATGCTCTCCGTCCTGATGCAGGTGTTCTACACCGTCTGCGTCGTCACCGTGATCTGGGCCGTGTACGGCTACAGCCTCACCTTCACCGGCGGCTCCGACTTCATCGGCGGCTTCTCCAAGGCCTTCATGATGGGCGTCACCACCGACACGAAGGCAGCGACCTTCTCGGTCGACGCCAACATCTCGGAGCTCATCTATGTCTGCTTCCAGATGACCTTCGCGGCGATCACGCCCGCCCTCATCGTCGGCGCCTTTGCCGAGCGCATGAAGTTCGCGGCGATCGCTCTCTTCGTCCCGCTCTGGGTCACGCTGGTCTATTTCCCGATCGCGCACATGGTCTGGTACTGGCAGGGTCCGGACCTGCTCCAGGATGCGGCCAAGGCGCTCGCTGCTGCGACCGACGCGGCGGCAAAGACCGCGGCGCAGGCCAAGCTCGACGAGCTCAACGCCGACGCCGGCTGGATCTTCAAGATGGGCGCGATCGACTTCGCGGGCGGCACCGTGGTGCACATCAACGCGGGCATCGCGGGCCTCGTCGGCGCACTCCTGATCGGCAAGCGCATCGGCTACGGCAAGGAGCTGATGGCCCCGCACTCGCTGACCATGTCGATGATCGGCGCTTCGCTGCTCTGGGTCGGCTGGTTCGGTTTCAACGCCGGCTCCAACCTCGAAGCCAGTGGCGGCGCTGCGCTCGCCATGACCAACTCCTTCGTCGCCACCGCAGCAGCCGCGCTGTCGTGGATGTTCGCGGAGTGGATCGTGAAGGGTCACCCCTCGGTGCTCGGCGTGATCTCCGGCGCTGTCGCGGGCCTCGTGGCCGTCACGCCTGCGGCCGGCTTCGCCGGCGTCATGGGCGCGATCGTCCTCGGCCTCGTGGTCGGCGTGGTCTGCCTGTTCTTCTGCACCGTCGTGAAGAACGCGCTGGGCTACGATGACTCGCTCGACGTGTTCGGCGTGCACTGCGTCGGCGGCATTGTCGGCGCCATCGGCACCGGCATTCTCGTCAACCCCGCCCTCGGCGGCGCCGGCATCATCGACTACACCGCGATCCCGCCCAAGGTGGCCGACTACGACTTCGCGGTCCAGATGCTCGCCCAGATCAAGGCCGTCTGCACCACGCTGGTGTGGTCGGGCGTTGGCTCGGCGATCCTCTACAAGGTCGTCGATGTGATCGTTGGCCTCCGCGCCAATGTCGAGAGCGAGCGTGAAGGCCTCGACATCACCGAGCACACCGAGCGCGCCTACAACATGTAAGTCTCCTCCCGGGGCGCGGTCTCGTCGAGGCCGCGTCCACAACTACGGTTCGGGCACATACCCGGCAATGCCCTGACCGTCGAGGGGCTCCAGCGCAAGCTGGAGCCCCTTTCTTTTGGATCGGACGTCGAGGATAGCCATTGCGCGCAGCCGGCTCGGAAATATCGCACGGTTCCTGGGCTCCGCATCGACGCGAGCTCGGAGAAATCGCGCTCCATCCGGTTGTCATCCGGCCTCATTATTCCCGCTCTGGACGCGGGCGGCGGCCGATGGTTAATCGCGTCTTAACCTCGCCCTATCTATGGTGAACTGAACCGCTTCCCGCCGGTGCTTTCGTGCGACCGGCTGTTCCAAGAGTGCTGGCGCCCAGAATGGCTATGACCGCTTCATCCCGTGCGCCGCAGGCCGGTGGAAGCTCCGATCCCGAACGCTCGCCCTTCGTCCGGCTGAACGAGCTGCTGGCCCCGCATCAGCCCGGCAAGCCCTTGATTTCGCTCGCGGTCGGGGAGCCGCAGCATCCCGTGCCTGACTTCGTCGGCCCGGTCCTGGCCAAGCACATCGCCGATTTCGGCCGCTACCCCGCGAACAAGGGCACCGACCCGTTCCGCCAGGCTGCAGGCGCCTGGCTGTCGTCGCGTTTCAAGCTGCCGCGGCCGCTCGACCCCGAGAACGAGATCCTCGTGCTCAATGGCAGCCGCGAGGGCCTCTTCCTCGCCGCGATTGCGGCCGCGCGCTATGTCGGCCCGCGTCCGGGCAAGCCCGCGATCCTGATGCCGAACCCGTTCTACCCGGTCTATGGCGCCGGCGCCCTCGCAGCAGCTTGCGAGCCGGTGCATCTGCCGACCACCGTCGCGAACGGCTTTCTGCCAGATCTCGACGCCATCGACGAGGTGACGCTGGCGCGCACGGTGGCGTTCTACCTGGCTTCGCCGGCCAATCCGCAGGGCTCGGTTGCCAAGCCGGACTATTTCAGGCGGTTGAAGCAGCTCGCCGACCGCCACGGCTTCGTGATCCTCAGCGACGAGTGCTATTCCGAGATCTACACCCGCGACGCTCCGGGCAGCGCGCTTGAATGCGCCGGACCTGATTTCACCCGTGTGGTGGCGTTCCAGTCGCTGTCGAAGCGCTCAAACCTGCCGGGCCTGCGCGTCGGCTTCGCCGCCGGCGACAAGAAGTTCATCGGCATGTTCCTGGAGCTGCGCAACATCGCGGCGCCGCAGGTACCGGTGCCACTCCAGCACGTCGCAACCGTCGCTTACGGCGACGAGACCCATGTCGAGGAGAACCGCAGGCTCTACCGGATCAAGTTCGATCTCGCCGACCAGATCATCGGCAATCGCTACGGCTATCGCCGGCCCGACGGCGGCTTCTGCGTCTGGCTCGACACGTCGGCGATCGGCGATGACGTCTCCGTGGCGCTGAGACTCTTCAAGGAAGCTGGCGTGCGCGTGGTGCCCGGCAGCTACCTGGCGCGGCTCCAACCCGACGGCTTCAATCCCGGTGCGGGCTACATTCGCCTCGCGCTGGTGCAGGATGGCGAGACCACGGCGCAGGCGCTGCACCGCCTGGTCGAGACTCTGGGTTAGGCGGGGCCCATGAGCATGTCGGCAATCGAACGTGTCTTCCCACTGGTCGGCCATCTGCCGCCCTCGATCCGCGAGGGTCTGGCGCGGCGCATGCGCGAGCTCACCGGGCTCGGCCTGATCGGGCTGGCCGGCATCGCCTCGGCGGGGCTGATGACCTGGTCGGTGCAGGATCCCAGCCTCAGCCACGCGACCTCGCGGCCGATCCGCAACATCCTCGGCTATGCCGGCGCCATCGGCGCCGACCTCGCGATGCAGATCTTCGGGCTCGGCGCGATCATGCTGGTCCTGACGGTCGCGGTGTGGGGCTGGCGCATGATGACGCATCGCCCGTTCGACCGCGAAGCGCTGCGGCTCGGCTCCTGGATCCTCTGCACCGTCATTGCGGCAGGCTTCGTCAGCTGCTGGCCGCATGGCGGCGCATGGCCGCTGCCGACCGGCCTCGGCGGCGTGGTCGGCGACGCGCTGGTGCGCGCGCCCGCGGTGATCTTCGGGCCGGCCGGCACGATCTATCGCATCGTGCTGGGCACCATCCTGTTCGCCGCGATGGCGGCGACCTTCCTGATCGCCTGCGGCCTCGGCGCGCGCGAACATGACGACGAGCTCGCGGAGATCGAGGACGAGGACAAGCCGCTCGACGAAGACGAGGAGAGCGATCGCGGCTCGGTGTCGCTGGGCTGGCTGTTCCACGCCTTGATGAGCACCAAGGCGCGGCTGATCTGGCTCCTCAGCGCCGCCTACCGTTCTCTGGTCTCGAGTGGACCGAAAACCAAGGCCGTTGGATTCAGCCGCCAAGAGCCGAATCTGGGCGGCGGTCGCGCCGCGCCCCCGATCTCGCCGCAGTCCGAAGACGCGGACTACGAGGACGAGCACGAAGAAGAGGAGGACGAGGAGGAGGAAGAGGAGCAGCCCGCCGCGCGCGCCCCGCGCAAGAAGCCTGCACCGAAGGCCGCGGCCAAGAAGTCCTCCGACAAGTTCGACCTTCCCTCGGTCTCGATGCTGGCCGCGCCGAAAGCCGGCGATCGCCAGCCGCTCAGCAAGGCCGAGCTGGAGAACAATTCCCGCTCGCTCGAGGGCGTGCTGCAGGATTTCGGCGTGCGCGGCGAGATCGTGAAGGCCAATCCCGGTCCCGTCGTTACGCTGTACGAGCTCGAGCCCGCGCCTGGCATCAAGTCCTCGCGCGTGATCGGCCTTTCCGACGATATCGCCCGCTCGATGAGCGCGCTGTCGGCGCGCGTCGCCGTCGTGCCCGGCCGCAACGCGATCGGCATCGAACTGCCGAACGCGCATCGCGAGAAAGTCTATTTGCGCGAATTGCTGGTGGCCAAGGAGGCGACCGACACGGTGGCAAAGCTGCCGCTGTGCCTCGGCAAGACCATCGGCGGCGATCCCGTCATCATCGATCTCGCCCGCACGCCGCACATGCTGATCGCGGGCACCACCGGCTCGGGCAAGTCGGTCGCCATCAATACCATGATCCTCAGCCTGGTCTACCGGCTGCGCCCGGACCAGTGCCGGCTCATCATGGTCGATCCGAAGATGCTCGAACTCTCCGTCTATGACGGCATTCCCCACCTGCTCACGCCCGTCGTGACCGATCCGAAGAAGGCGGTGGTCGCGCTGAAATGGGCCGTGCGCGAGATGGAAGAGCGCTACAAGAACATGGCCAAGCTCGGTGTGCGCAACATCGACGGCTACAATACGCGCCTGCTCGAACTGAAGGCCAAGGGCGAGGAACCGACGCGCACGGTGCACACCGGCTTCGACAAGGAAACCGGCAAGGCGATCTACGAGGAAGAGAAGCTCTCGCTCGACCCGCTGCCCTACATCGTCATCATCGTCGACGAAATGGCCGACCTGATGATGGTCGCGGGCAAGGACATCGAAGGCGCGGTGCAGCGTCTCGCTCAGATGGCACGCGCGGCCGGCCTCCACGTGATCCTGGCGACGCAGCGTCCGTCGGTCGACGTCATCACCGGCACCATCAAGGCGAACTTCCCGACGCGCATCGCCTTCCAGGTCACCTCCAAGATCGACAGCCGCACCATTTTGGGCGAGATGGGCGCCGAGCAACTGCTCGGCCAGGGCGACATGCTCTACATGGCCGGCGGCGGCCGCATCAGCCGCGTGCACGGACCTTTCGCCTCCGACGAGGAAGTCGAGAAGGTGGTGCGTCACCTCAAGACGCAGGGACAGCCGGAATATCTCGAAGCTGTTACCGCCGAGGAGCCGACCGAAGACGAGGACGGCGCCGTGTTCGACGCCACCGGCATGGGCGGGGATGGCGGCGGCGATCTGTTCCAGCAGGCGGTTGCGATCGTCAAACGCGACCGCAAGGCCTCGACCAGCTACATCCAGCGCCGCCTGCAAATCGGCTACAACCGCGCCGCATCGCTGATGGAGCGCATGGAACTGGAGGGCATCGTCGGTCCCGCCAACCACGCCGGGAAGCGCGAGATTCTGGTCGAGGAAGAAGACAGCCATATGTGAGGCGAGCGCCTCAAGACATAATTTCACGCAAAATCGATATCTGCTTTTGCCCGAATTCACGCTAAAAAGGCGCCCAGCCACGTTAGGACGACGCGTTGATCAAACATCCGGACATTCGATTCGCTGCCACCATCGCCGCGCGAAGCGCGCGCGTGGCCGGCGTGCTTCTCGTCACCGCCGCGATTGCGACTGCGACCTCGTTCGCGCAGACCGTGCCCGTGCCGAAACCCGCGCCGAAGGGACGTGACGGTACTCAAGCCGGAGGCGGTGGACCCGCAGTCACCGGCGCGACGCAGACGCCGCCCAATCCGGTGATTCCGGATCCGCGCCGCAACGTGCCGAGCAGTATCTTCCAGACCTTCGATGCCAACCAGAAGGCCCAGGCCGCCAAGGTCAGCGCCTATCTGTCGTCGCTTCAGACGCTGGTCGGGAATTTCGTCCAGGTCGGTCCCGACGGCAGCAAGACGCAGGGCGATTTCTACATCCAGAAGCCGGGCAAGGTCCGCTTCGAATATGACGCGCCGAGCCCGATCGACATCGTCGCGGACGGTTCCTCGCTGGTGGTGCGCGACCGCAAGCTCGCGACCCAGGACGTCTATCCGCTGTCGCAGACGCCGCTGCGCTTTCTTTTGTCCGACCGCATCGATTTGATGAAGGACACCAACGTCGTCAACGTCTCGGCCGATGACGTCTTCGTCAGCGTCACCATCGAGGAGAAGCAGGCGCTGGTGGGCACCAGCCGGCTGCTCCTGATGTTCGGCGCCAAGGACGGCCAGCTGAAGCAGTGGACCGTCACCGATCCGCAGGGCTACGACACCACGATCGCGGTCTACAATCTGGATTCGAGCAAGAAGCTCGATCCCAGCATGTTCAAGATCGATTTCACCAATTACGGCCAGTCGCCGGGATAGGTGCGTAGGGTGGGTTAGCGCAGCGTAACCCACCACTGTTTGTCGCCGCGGCTCCAGAAGTTGGTGGGTTACGCCTTCGGCTAACCCACCCTACCAATCCACGCCTGTGGACAAGCATTCCGCCCTTAGCAATCCATGCTAAGACGCATCTCCCATGCGTCTTTCCCTGACAACCTGGAACATCAATTCGGTGCGCCTGCGCATCGATCTGGTCGCGAAATTCCTCAAGAGCGCGCGGCCGGAGGTGTTGTGCCTGCAGGAGACCAAGTGCATCGACGACGCCTTTCCGGTGAAGCGCTTCAAGCGGCTCGGCTATGAGCATGTCGCGCTGAACGGACAGAAGGGCTATCACGGCGTCGCCATCGTCTCGAAGATTCCGTTCGACTCGAAGGACATCCGCACCTTCTGCGACAAAGTGGATTCGCGCCACATCTCGGTGTCGTTCGGCGAGAAGGCCGGCATCGCAAAACCGCTGGTGCTGCATAATTTCTACGTGCCCGCCGGCGGCGACATTCCCGATCCCGCGCTGAACGAGAAGTTCGACCACAAGCTCCGCTTCCTCGACGAGATGAAGGCATGCGAGCCGCTGCATCCGCGGGGAGACGATCGCCACGTCCTGGTCGGCGATCTCAATGTCGCGCCGCACGAGAACGACGTCTGGTCGCACAGGCAGCTGCTGAAAGTCGTCTCGCACACGCCTGTCGAAACCGAGAAGCTGAAGGCTGCGCTCGCCGCCGGTGAATGGGTCGACGTCGCGCGCGAACGCATCCCGATGTCGGAGAAAGTCTATACGTGGTGGAGCTACCGCTCCGCCGACTGGACCGTCGGCGATCGCGGCCGCAGGCTCGATCACATCTGGGTCTCGCGCGCGCTGAAGGACGCGGTCCAGGATTTCAGGATCCTGCGCGACGCGCGGAGCTGGGAGCGGCCGTCGGACCATGTGCCTGTCACGGTGACGCTGGAGGTATAGCCTCCCTTCATTCCGGGCTCGCGACTTCGTCGCGCCCCGGAATGACAAGTTGAGAGATTCAGGACGTCAGCTTCGCGCCCGCCATCAATATATCGCTCGCGATCTGGCTGGAGCGCACCGCGAACTCGTCGCGAAGGCGCACGGCGGCGGCGGGATCGCTTTCGAGAACGCGCTGGAACAGGCTGCGCGCGACCCGGATGACGGAGGAATGCTCCAGCGCGATCGCGCTCGATGGCCGCTTCATCGGCACCACCAGTGCGAGCTCGCCGATCAGCGCGCCGGGGCCGGCGATCATCTCGGCGCCGGCGCCGTCCTCGACCCTGAAAGCGCCGCGCTGGACCACGAAGCCGGCGTCGGCATCGTCGCCGAGATTGAACAGAACGTCGCCGCGGACGAAGTCACGCTGCTCGGAGCCGATCGCCAGCATGCGCAACGAGGCTTCTCCCAACAGGCGCAGTGTCGGGACACGCTCGAGAAGCGCTACGTCGTCGTCGATTGACATTCCGGTCCGTGGCTCGAGGAACGCGCCAATTTACGACGAATCGCGCGTTTCCGGAACGTATCACGGCACTAGCTTGTAGCCACCGGCTTCCGTGACCAGGATCTCCGGGTTGGCCGCGTCCTTCTCGATCTTCTGGCGAAGGCGGTAGATGTGGGTTTCCAGCGTGTGGGTGGTCACGCCCGAATTGTAGCCCCAGACCTCCTGCAACAGGGTCTCGCGCGACACCGGCATCTGGCCGGCCCGGTAGAGGAAGCGGAGAATCGCCGTTTCCTTCTCGGTCAGCCGCACCTTGCGCGCATTGGCCGCGGTCAGCATCTTCGAGCCGGGACGGAAGGAGTAGGGGCCGACCGAGAACACAGCGTCCTCGCTGGCCTCGTGCTGGCGAAGCTGGGCGCGGATGCGGGCCAGCAGAACGGCGAAGCGGAAGGGTTTTGCAACATAGTCGTTGGCGCCGGATTCCAGGCCCAAGATCGTATCGGAATCGGTATCGTGCCCGGTCAGCATGATGATCGGGGCCTTGAAGCCGCCCTTCCGCAAGGAGCGGACAACCTCGCGGCCGTCGGTATCGGGCAGGCCGACATCCATCAGAACCAGATCGGGGGAGTTGGCCTTGGCGGCGCTGGCGCCCTTGGCGCCGGTATCGACCGCGGAGGCTTCGAACTCTTCGTGTAGCGATAATTGCTCCACCAACGTATCGCGCAGATCGGTATCGTCATCCACGATCAGGATCTTGCGGGCATTGGCCATAGGGGGTCATCCTTTTAGCGTCCGGCTCGGCGCGCAATCCATGCCGCACCCAGCCGCGAGGGGAAGTTTTGGGGTCGCCGTTGTTATTGTTGTTCGTGTTGAAGTAGTGGGCGGTTACCGATTCACAAGCCAGAAGCACTCTAACCCAGAATAGCAGGGCGGTTTGATGAATGTCCTGTAATGAATTCGACATTGCATTTTCACATGAAAAATAAAGCAACTTCAGCTGGTTACACCAGGATTCGAAGCGCCGGGCCGCTCGCCGCGATCCGCGTTAAGCCTGCCGCCGGAAATCCGCGCCGGGGCTGTCTGACGGCCGGAGCGCTGACCATACCGGTTGCGCTGGGGCGGGGCGGCATTCTGGCCAACAAGCGCGAGGGCGATGGCGGCACCCCCCGGGGCAGCTTCCGTCCCAGGCGGCTGTGGTGGCGGGGCGACCGGCACAGTCGCCCCCGGACCTTCCTGCCGGCCCGGATCATCACCGGCGAGGACGCCTGGTGCGAGGACCCACGGGACCGTCATTACAACCAGAGAATCCGGCTTGGCGAGGGGCAGGGCGGTGACCGGCTCAAGCGGGCGGACCATCTCTATGACTTTATCGTCGAGATCGACCACAACACGAGACCGCGCATCGCCGGCCGCGGCAGCGCGGTGTTCCTGCACCTGGCCCGGGACAATTTCGGCCCGACCGCGGGCTGCGTTTCCATGACGAAATCTGCGATGCTGCAATTGCTGCGGCGCTTGGGCCCGCGAACAAAAATCATCATCGGGTGAGCTTGCATGCTGGACAAGGATCAGATCGCCGCCGCCTCAGAGATCCTGGTCAAACACTGGCGCGACGGCACCAAGCTTGACGCACTGGAGCCCCGGTTGCGGCCACAGAGTCGCGCCGAGGGCTACGCCATCCAGGCAGCGCTGGAAAGACGATCGAGCGGCAAATTGTTCGGCTGGAAGATCGCGGCAACGAGCGAGGCCGGACAGAGGCACATCAATGTCACGGGACCGTTGGCCGGGCGCATCATGAGCGACACATTGATTGCCGATGGCGGCACCGCTTCGATGAAGGGCAACGAGATGCGCGTCGGCGAACCGGAATTCGCCTTTCGCATGGGGCGCGACCTGCCGCCGCGCGCGACGGCCTACACCGTTGACGAGGTGCTCGCCGCGGTCGGGACCCTGCATCCCGCGATCGAGATTCCGGATTCGCGCTTTGTCGATTTCGTCGGCGCGGGCGAGGCGCAGCTCATCGCCGACAATGCCTGCGCCCATCTGTTCGTGCTCGGTCCGGCGACGGCGGCGGACTGGCGTGCGATGGATCTCGTCGAGGAACGACCACAGATCACGCTGCGAGGCGAACGCTTCACCGGCCACGGCAGGAACGTGCTCGGCGATCCCCGCGTTGCGCTCGCCTGGCTTGCCAACGAGCTGCGCGAGCTCGGCCTCACGCTGCGGGCAGGGGAGGTGGTCACCACAGGCACGTGCCATCCGCCGCTGCCGATCCAGGCCGGCGATCATTTCGCGGCAGACTTTGGCGTGCTGGGGAAGGTGTCGGTGGGGTTCGTTTAGGCGCGGCACGCTACGCCGTCATTGGGTGCCCATCTCACTCTCCACCCGTCATTGCGAGCGCAGCGAAGCAATCCAGGCGCCTGTACGGCTCCCGCCACTCGCTTACGGCAACTATCGATGTCCGAAGATCGCGCTTCCCACGCGAACATGCGTGGCACCCAGCATGATGGCGGTGGCGAAATCCGCGCTCATGCCCATCGAGAGATTCGTCAGGTCATTGCGCGCGGCGATCTTGGCAGTGAGAGCAAAGTGCGCCGCCGGAGGTTCGTCGACGGGGGGGATGCACATCAGTCCGGAGATCGTCAGCCCATAGGTGTCGCGGCAGCTCGCGAGAAATGCGTCGGCCTCGCCGGGCGCAACGCCCGCCTTCTGCGGCTCCTCACCGGTGTTGATCTGGACGAAGAGCTGGGGGTGCTTGTTCTGGGATTCGATCTCCTTGGCTAACGCCTGGCAAATGCTCGGGCGGTCGACCGAATGGATGGCGTCGAACAGCGCAACCGCCTCTTTCGCCTTGTTGGATTGCAGCGGCCCGATCAGATGCAGCGCGATATCGGGGTAAACGGACGTTAGCGCCGGCCACTTGCCTTTGGCCTCCTGCACCCGATTCTCGCCGAATACGCGCTGTCCGGCGGCAATGACGGGGGTGATCGCATCCGCCGCGAACGTCTTGGACACCGCGATCAGCGTCACGGAGGCGCGGTCGCGCCGCGCATCCTTGCAGGCGCGTGCAATTTCGGCTTCGACCGCGGCGAGCGCGTGTGGTGAATGGCCGGTTACCGGCGCGGCGTTGGCTTCTGTCATGAGGTCTCTTGCCGGGATCATAGCCCGAGTTAAGTCCAATTTTACCGAGTTCAAGAAGCAGTTTTTGAACCCTTCGCTTTACCTTAGCCCGCGGGGTGGGTAGCGAAGATGGCAAGCGTCAGTCTCAACCGCAAGAGAGCGAAACTCAAGCAGGTTCTCGGAATCCGGGCGCGGCTTGCGTTGCTCGCGGTGATTCTCGTGGCCCCCTTGATGCTCGATCGCATCCGTTCGCTCGAGGAAGAGCGCGCGCGGCAGATCGCGCAGGCTGCGACCGAATTCACCACGGTGGCAAGGCACAGCGCCGATGCGCAGCGCGAGGTGATCTCCTCGGTCGAGACCATTCTGAAGGCGGAGGCCTTCATTCGCGCTTCCGTCGGCGGCATCAGCAAGAGCTGCGACGTGCTGCGCGCGAGTCTGCCGTCGAGCCTTCCCTGGATCCGCACGCTTCTGATCGCCGGCCAGGACGGACGCATCCAATGCGCCACCAACAACATGTATGTCGGCCTCGATCTCAGCGACCGGCCGTACTTCCAGCAGGCACAGGAAACAGGCCGCTTCGTATTGAGCGACTTCATCATGTCGCGGCCGGTGCCGTCGCCGACCGTGATGGCGGTTTATCCGGTCTCCGCCTTCAGCGGGGTCACCGATGCCGTCGTGCTTGCCACCGTCAATCTCGACTGGATGTCGAAGGTCATGAACAATCTCGGCGGTCGCGCCGGCATCACCGCGGTGCTGGTCGACAGCGTGGGTACCGTGCTTGCGGCTCCGGCCGATCAGCACAGTGCGGTCGGCCGCCCGCTCGACAACTTGCCGCTGATGTCCGCAATCGCCGACAAGGCGCTGCGTTCCGCCCAGGACGAAGGCTCGCTCTCTTTCCTCGCCGCCGACGGCTCGCGCCGCGCGGTCAGTTTCATCCGCATCGCCGGCACCAATGCCCGACTGATCGCCAGCATCGATGAGGACAAGGTGTCCGCAGCGGTCAATCGCGACATCCGAACCGCATATCTGCAGCTCGCTTTCGTCGTCATGTTCGTGCTGCTCGGCGCGCTGATCGCCGCCGAGAAACTGGTGATCAAGCCGATCGAAATGCTCGTCGACATGGCCAAGCGGCTCGGCGAAGGCGATCTGTCGGCCCGCGCGGCGCGCAATCGCCTGCCGGCCGAGTTCGTGCCGCTGGCCCGTGCCTTCAACGCGATGGCTGCGCAGCTGAGCCAGCGCGAGCGCGAGCTGATCGCGAGCAACGACCGCCTGACGGTGATGGCTTCGATCGACATGCTGTCCGGTCTCGCCAACCGCCGCGGCTTCCAGAGCCGGCTCGACTTCGAGTGGATGCGCGCCCAGCAATATGGCAGCGACCTCTCGCTTCTGATGATCGACGTCGACCATTTCAAGCTCTTCAACGACACCTACGGCCATCTCGAAGGCGATTCCTGCCTGACGCGACTCGGCGAGTCGCTCTCGGGCATCGCCGCCGATACGATGGGCTTTGCGGCCCGTTATGGCGGCGAGGAGTTCTGCCTGCTACTGCCAAACACCGACGTGACGCGGGCCGTTGAAATCGGCGAGCAGGTGCGCGCGGCCGTGCTGAGGCTCTGCCTGCCGCACATCACGTCCGCGCATATGATCGTCACGGTCTCGATCGGCGTTGCCGCGACGAAGCCAAATGAGGCCCTACGGCCCGGCGATCTCATCGAAGCCGCCGACGCCGCGCTCTATGCCGCCAAGCATCGCGGCCGCAACAACGTCGTCGAGCACGGCGTGCAGGCGATCGAGACCGGCGCGGCCGACGTGGTGATGGTGGCCAGCGCCTAACCGGCGGCGCCGGCCCGCTCGAGCTCGATCTCCGTCACCACGCGATTGCGGCCGCCGCCCTTGGCGAGATAGAGCGCGCGGTCGCAACGCTCGATCAGATCGTTGATCCCCTCGCCCGTCCGGTACTGCGCCACGCCGATCGACACGCTGATGCTGGGCAGGACCTCGCCGGTCGAGCGACGCGTGATCGTGCACTCGGCGACCGCACGCCGGATGCGCTCGGCGATCTCGGCGCAAGCGGCGAGATCGGCGTCGGGCAGCACCGCGATCAACTCCTCGCCGCCATAGCGGGCCGGCAGATCCTGCTCGCGAACCTTTTCGCGCAGCACCTTCGCCATCAGGCGCAACACCTGGTCGCCGATGCCATGGCCGAAATTGTCGTTGAAGGTCTTGAAGTGGTCGATGTCGAGCAAGAGCACGCTGAGCGGCTCGCCCCATTCCGCGGTCGTCTGCGCCTCGCGCAGGAATTCGTCGAGAGCCCGCCGGTTCGCCAACCCCGTCAACATGTCGGTCCGGGCGTGCTGCTCGGAGCGCGACAGGGAATCGCGAATCGCGTCGAGCTCGCGGGTCTTTTCCTCAAAGCCGGCCTCCAGCCGTGTCGCCCTCGTGGCGGCCCGCGCCAGCTCGTTCATGAGCTGGGCGACCAGCAGTTTTGGATCGACGCCGGCCCTGCCCTGGTCGGCCACCTGGCTGATGACCTGCATCTGCGAATGATTGTCGGCGATCGCGGTCGCCAGGAATTCCTTCGCGGCCCCCATGAGCGCCTGCAGCCGCTCGGACGTGTCGACCACCGCGGCACTCACCTGGGGGGCGACGTAGGTCTCGAACAGATCCTGATTGGTTCGGGCGTCGAAAGGGCGATTGTGGTCGATCAGGAGATCGATGGCGTTGCGCAGATCGTCGTGGCTGCCTGCGAAATACCGGAACCAGACGGCAAAATTGGCCGGGGTGGGCGCAATCCGCTGCTCGGCCATGCTCCGCATCGCCCGTCCGGCGATGGACGCGGCATAGTCGTGATCGGGATCGTCGAAGCAGGAATCCATTGCGCTCGTGCGGCCTTATCAGGCTGCAAATTGGCATCGACCCCTTAATCACACCCCAACGCGGGACCTCGTAGTTATGCGGAGGCGCCGTCAAAGTTCCAGAACGCGGCAACCCATTGACCCCCTGAGGTCTTCTATGGCCTAGTCCGCCGTCTTGTGACGGCCGAACCCACGAAAACCCAACGATTCCATGACCTCCGAACGCTATAACGCCCGCGACGCCGAACCGCGCTGGCAACGCCTCTGGGACGACCAGGCGATCTTCGTCTCCAGGAACGACGATCCGCGACCGAAATACTATGTGCTCGAGATGTTCCCCTACCCCTCCGGGCGCATCCATATCGGCCATGTCCGGAATTACACGCTGGGTGACGTGCTGGCCCGCTTCATGCGCGCCAAGGGGTTCAACGTGCTGCACCCGATGGGCTGGGACGCCTTCGGCCTGCCGGCCGAGAACGCCGCCATCGAGCGCAAGGTCGCCCCCAAGGCCTGGACCTACGACAACATCGCCGCGATGAAGAAGCAGCTCCGCTCGATCGGGCTGTCGCTGGACTGGAGCCGCGAGATCGCGACCTGCGATCCCAGCTATTACCGGCACCAGCAGAAGATGTTCCTGGACTTCCTGCGCGCAGGGCTTGCCGAGCGCGAGAAGCGCAAGGTGAATTGGGACCCCGTCGACATGACCGTGCTCGCCAACGAGCAGGTCATCGACGGTCGCGGCTGGCGTTCGGGCGCGGTCGTCGAGCAGCGCGAGATGAACCAGTGGGTCTTCAAGATCACGAAGTACTCGCAGGAGCTGCTGAGCGCGCTGGACGGGCTGGACCGCTGGCCCGACAAGGTGCGGCTGATGCAACGCAACTGGATCGGGCGTTCGGAAGGCCTGTTGATCCGCTTCGCGCTGGATGCGGCGACGACGCCGGCCGGCGAGAGCGAGCTGAAGATCTTCACGACGCGGCCCGACACGCTGTTCGGCGCCAAGTTCATGGCGATCTCGGCGGATCATCCGCTGGCGCAGGCCGCCGCCGCGAAGAACCCTGAGCTCGCGGAGTTCATCGCCGAGATCAAGAAGATCGGCACCGCGCAGGAGATCATCGACACCGCGGAGAAGCAGGGCTTCGACACCGGCATCCGCGCCGTGCACCCGTTCGATCCCAGCTGGAAGCTGCCGGTGTATGTCGCGAACTTCGTACTGATGGAATATGGCACCGGCGCCATCTTCGGCTGCCCGGCGCACGACCAGCGCGACCTCGACTTCGTCAACAAGTACGATCTCGGCAATACGCCCGTCGTGTGCCCGGAAGGCCAGGATCCCAAGTCCTTCGTGATCACCGACACCGCCTATGACGGTGACGGCCGCATGATCAATTCGCGCTTCCTCGACGGCATGACCATCGAGCAGGCCAAGGAAGAGGTAGCGAAACGGCTCGAAGGCGAGCTGCGCGGCAACGCGCCGGTCGGCGAGCGCCAGGTGAATTTCCGCCTGCGCGACTGGGGCATCTCGCGCCAGCGCTATTGGGGCTGCCCGATTCCCGTCATTCACTGCCCCAAATGCGACGTGGTGCCGGTGCCGGACGCCGACCTGCCGGTGAAGCTGCCGGACGATGCGACCTTCGACAAGCCGGGTAATGCGCTCGACCATCACCCGACCTGGAAGCACGTCACCTGCCCCAAATGCGGCGGCAAGGCCCAGCGCGAAACCGACACCATGGACACCTTCGTGGACTCGTCCTGGTATTTTGCGCGCTTCACCGATCCCTGGAACGAGAACGCGCCGACGACGCCTTCGGTCGCCAACCGGATGCTGCCGGTCGACCAGTATATCGGCGGCGTCGAGCACGCGATCCTGCATCTGCTCTACAGCCGCTTCTTCACCCGCGCGATGAAGGCGACCGGGCACATCGCGCTGGACGAGCCGTTCGCCGGCATGTTCACGCAAGGCATGGTGGTGCACGAGACCTACCAGAAGGCCGACGGCACCTATGTGCAGCCGGCCGATGTAAAGGTCGAGGTCGGAGGCAACGGGCGCCGTGCGACCCTGCTGACAACAGGCGAGGACATCCAGATCGGCCCGATCGAGAAGATGTCCAAGTCGAAGAAGAACACGGTCGATCCCGACGACATCATCGCGACCTACGGCGCCGACGTGGCCCGCTGGTTCATGCTGTCGGACTCCCCGCCCGACCGTGACGTGATCTGGAGCGACGAGCGCGTCCAGGGCGCCTCGCGCTTCGTGCAGCGGCTGTGGCGGCTGGTGAACGATTCCGTCGAACTGGGCAACGGTGCGCCGGCGGCCCGGCCGACCAGCTTCGGCCCGGACGCGACGACCTTGCGCAAGGCCGCCCACGGCGCGCTGGACAAGGTCACCACCGGCATCGAGCGGCTGCACTTCAACGTCTGCCTCGCCCATATCCGCGAATTCACCAATGCGTTCTCTGAGGTGCTCCAGCGCCCTGGCCAGCCAGCAGCCGACCTGGCTCCGGATTTGGCCTGGGCGATCCGGGAAGCCAGCCAGATCCTGGTCCAGCTGTTCTCTCCGATGATGCCGCATCTGGCGGAGGAGTGCTGGCGGGTTCTGGGCCAGAAGGGACTGGTTTCGGAAGCCAATTGGCCCCAAATCGAACGCGATTTGCTGGTCGAAGACGCCGTGACCCTGGTGGTCCAGGTCAACGGCAAGAAGCGGGGTGAGGTCACAGTTGCAACAGCGGCCCAGAATCCGGAAATCGAGGCTGCCGTTTTGGCCCTCGATGCGGTAAAGCTGGCCTTGGACGGCAAGCCCGTCCGCAAAGTGATCATCGTTCCCAAGAGGATCGTGAATGTTGTCGGCTAGGATCCGTATCGCAGCCCGCTTGCTGGCAGTCGCCGCGCTGGCGGCGCTGACGGCCGGCTGCTTCCAGCCGATGTATGCCGAGCGCACCGACGGCACCCCGGGCCTGCGCGAGAAGCTGATGGGGGTCGAGCTCCCCCCGATCAGCAAGCCCAATGCTTCGCGCGAGGCCCGCGTCGGCGTCGAAATCCGTAACGCGCTGGCGTTCAAGCTTTACGGCACGGCGACGGGCATGCCGCCGACCCACCGGCTGGATATCCGCTTCACCACCAGCCGCTCCTCGCTGATCGTCAGCGCCACGACCGGACTGCCGACCAGCGAAAATCTCGGCATCGACGCCCAGTACAATCTGGTCGATGTCGTGACAGGAAAGTCGGTCATGACCGGCTCGACTTTCTCACGCGTGTCCTATGACATGCCGGGGTCCTATCAGCGCTTCTCACGCACACGGGCCGTGCGGGATGCCGAGGATCGTGCGGCCAACGAGATCGCCGAGAACATCACGACGCGGCTCGCCTCGTTCTTTACAGCGGGCACGTAATACCCTTCCGTCACTCAGGGACACGCGAAGCGTGACCTACGGTGCGCAATTGCGCATCTGAGAATCTCGATCAACAATCTCTGGATTCCGGGTTCTCGCGTTGCGAGCCCTGGAATGACAGTTGGGTCCGATGGTCGCACTGCGTGGAAAAGAGATCGACGCCTTTCTCGCCCGGCCCGATGCGGGCCGTCCGATCATCCTGCTCTACGGTCCCGATGCCGGCCTCGTGCGCGAGCGCGCCGATGCGCTGATCGCTTCCAGCGTCGACGATCCCAACGATCCGTTCTCGCTGGTCAAGCTCGACGGCGACGAGCTCTCCGCCGAGCCCTCGCGCCTCGTCGACGAAGCCATGACGGTGCCGCTGTTCGGCGGCCGCCGCGCCATCCGCGTTCGCGCGGGCTCGCGCAGCTTTGCCAGCGGCATCGAGACGCTGGCCGGGATGGACGTGAAGGATTGCCGCATCGTGATCGAGGCCGGTGAGCTTCGCCCGGAATCGCCGCTGCGCAAGACTTGCGAGCGCGCCAAGACGGCCGTGGCGATCGGCTGCTATCCCGACACCGAGCGCGATCTTGCCAGGCTGATGGAGGAGGAGCTCCGCATTGCGAATTTGCGCATCGCGCAGGACGCGCGCGCGGCGCTGATGTCGTTCCTCGGCGGTGACCGCCAGGCCTCGCGCAACGAGCTTCGCAAGCTGACGCTCTACGCCCATGGCAAGGGCGAGATCACGCTGGAGGACGTGATGGCCGTGGTCGCCGACGCGTCAGAGCTGAAACTCGACCCGATCGTCGACGGCGCCTTTGCCGGGCGGCCCGACATCGTCGAGAGCGAATTCGCCAAGGCCATGATCGCCGGCACCTATCCCGGCGTGATCATCTCCGCGGCGCAGCGCCAGGCCGCGTGGCTGCACAAATCCGCGCTCGCGATCGCCGACGGCACGCCAGCCTCCACCGTGCTCGACGGCGGCTTTCCGCGCCTGCATTTTTCGCGGAAGCCTGCGGTCGAAACCGCGCTGCGCAATTTCAGCCCGGCGCGGCTCGCCGCCATCATCGAGCAGCTCGCAACCGCGGCGCTCGACACCCGCAAGCAGTCCACCCTCGCCGCGGCCATCGCTCAGCGCGCACTGATGTCAATCGCCGCGAACGCCAAGCGGCGAGGCTGAGCCTCCGCTCTCTCCACGTCATTGCGAGAAGCGCAAGCGACGAAGCAATCCAGAGTCTCTCTGCGGAAAGACCCTGGATTGCTTCGCTTCGCTCGCAATGACGTGGAGAGTGGACGGGCCTACAGCGCGCCCTTCGCGAGACGCTTCATCACCTCGTCGAGCTGATCGAGGTTGCGGTAGTTGATCTGCACGGAGCCACCGGGATCACGATGATTGACGGTAACCTTGAGACCGAGCGCGTCGCTGACACGCTTTTCGAGGTCGATCGTATCAGGGTCCTTTTCCTTACCCCCGGTGCTGCGCGCCTTCTGCGGCTTGCGCTCGGGCACGCCTTCCTCGTGCGCCAGCGCCTCGGCCTGGCGGACGTTGAGCCCCTCCTCGACGATGCGCTTGGCGGCGGCGAGCGGATCGGGGACGCCGATCAACGCGCGGGCGTGGCCGGCGGTCAATTCGCCGGTCGCGATGAAGGCCTGCACCTCAGCCGGCAGTTTCGTCAACCGCATCATGTTGGCGACATGGCTGCGGCTCTTGCCGACGACTTTGGCGATATCCTCCTGGCTGCGTTTGAATTCGTTGGCGAGCGCGTGATAGCCCTGCGCCTCTTCCATCGGGTTGAGATCTTCGCGCTGCACGTTCTCGACGATCGCGAACTCCAGCGCATCGCTGTCGCTGATGTCGACCGGAACGATCGGCACGTCATGCAGGCCAGCGAGCTGCGAGGCGCGCCAGCGCCGCTCGCCCGCGATGATCTCGTAACGGTCCTGCGCGCCCTTGACCGGACGCACCACGATCGGCTGGATCACGCCGTGCTGCCTGATGGAGTCGGAGAGCTCCTTGAGCTCGGTCTCCGAGAAGGTGCGGCGCGGATTGCGCGGGTTGGGCTTGATGAATTCGATGGGCACCTTGCGCTGGGCGCGCGGACGATCGACGTGCTGAGCCTCGCCGCCAACGTCACCGATCAGACTCGCAAGACCTCGGCCCAGTCGCGAACGCGCTTCGTCGGCCATCGCCAGCTCCCTTGGATTCACGGTGCAGCACTCCAGAACTGAATTTCGAATCGTAGGGCGGATTAGCGAAGCGTAATCCGCCACAGGTTTGTTCGCGGCGAGAGATCGGCGGGTTACGCTGCGCTAACCCGCCCTACGGGATTACAGCACCGCTAATGCGTCGTGCGCAGCTCGCGCTCGCGCTGGATCACTTCGGTGGCGAGCCGCAGGTAAGCTTCGCTGCCGACGCATTTGAGATCGTAGACCAGCACCGGTTTGCCGTAGGACGGCGCTTCCGAGATGCGCACGTTGCGCGGGATCATGGTCTTGTAGACCTTCTCGCCCATGAACTGGCGCACATCAGCGACGACCTGGTTCGAGAGGTTGTTGCGCGAGTCGAACATCGTCAGCACGATGCCGTGGATCGACAGGTTCGGATTGAGCGTCGAGCGCACCTGCTCCACGGTCTGGAGCAATTGCGACAGACCTTCGAGCGCGAAGAACTCGCATTGCAGCGGCACCAGGATCGCGTCGGACGCCGCCATCGCGTTCACCGTGAGCAGGTTGAGCGAGGGCGGGCAGTCGATCAGCACATAGGTGTAGTCGGCGTCCGGCGAGACGTTGTTGTTGAGCGCGCCGATGGCGTCACGCAGCTTGAAGGCCCGGCCGGGGGTGGTGCCGAGCTCGAGCTCGAGGCCGGAGAGGTCCATGGTCGAGGGCGCGATGTGCAGCCGGGGCACCGCGGTCGAGACCACCGCCTCGCGCAAGGGGGCTTCGCCGATCAGCACGTCGTAGGTCGAGCAGGAGCGGTTGCGGCGATCGATGCCGAGCCCGGTCGAGGCATTGCCCTGCGGATCGAGATCGACGATGAGCACGCGCTCACCGATCGCCGCGAGCGCCGTACCGAGATTGATCGCTGTGGTTGTTTTTCCCACGCCGCCCTTCTGATTCGCGAGCGCGAGAATGCGCGGGTGTCCATGCGGGACCTCGGCGGTCTGTTCTTGGGCAGCCTGTTCTTGCTGCGGTTCGTCAATCACGCTCATCGCAATTCCCCACTCACCCCTGAACGCCTCACCCGCGCCGTTCGGCGGCATTCAGCTCCACGATCCAGCCGTCGCCTGTACGGCTAGGGTGGAGCTGCGGCTGAATATTCCAATATTTAGCGGCTTCGGTCAATTCAGCCTCTACATCTTGACCCTTCGGAAATAGCGCCTTTGCGCCCTGGCGCATCAGCGGCTCCGCGAAGCCGATGAGTTGATGTAGCGGAGCCAGCGCACGCGCGGTGACGCAATCGACGGGGCCGGTGATTCTATCCACATTATCCCCGATCTCAGCGAGATGTACGACTCCCGGAGATGTGGTGACGCGAATCGCTTCGCGCAGAAACGCCGCCTTCTTGGCGATTCGCTCGACCAGGTGGACGCTCGCGCCCGGCGTCCCCGCCATGGCGCAGGCCAGGACGACACCAGGGAAGCCTCCGCCGCTGCCGAGGTCGGCCCAGTGTTTTGCGGTCGGTGCGAGATCGACCAGTTGCAGCGAGTCGGCGATGTGCCGCGTCCACAGGTGCGGCAAGGTCGAAGGCGCGACCAGATTGGTCTTGGCCTGCCACTCGCGCAGCAGGGCGATGTAGCGATCGAGCCGGGCCTCGGTTTCACGTGAAACGGGAGCGAGCTTGAGCGCCGCGATTTTGTCGGCTGCGATGATCGCGTCCAGCGACTGATCGTTGGCCCTGGCTTTGTCGATTCTAGCCGGCGCCAGCTCGGCTCGCCGATCAGTACCCTCACCTGCTCCGGGTCGTCGCGATAGCGGTCTGTCCCCGCCCGATCCGCGCTGTTTCACGTGAAACGCCTATGCAATTGCTTTGGAAGTCTTCCGTGCTTCGCGTCGGAGATAAGCGGCGAGGATACCAAGCGCCGCCGGCGTCATGCCGTCGATCCGGCCGGCCTGGCCGACGGTGAACGGCCGCGCCTTCTCCAGCTTGGCCCGGACCTCGTTGGAAAGACCCGGGACGAACTGGTAGTCGACTTCAGACAGCACCATCCCCTCGTCGCGCCTGAACGCTTCGACGTCGGCGCTCTGACGCTCCAGATAGACATCGTACTTGGCGTCGATCTCCAGGTGGGTGGCGATCACCGGGTCGATCGTAGCCAGCTCAGGCCAGATCGCACGAACCTGGCTCCAGCCGATCTCCGGATAGGCCATCAATTCGAAGGCCGACCGGCGCTGGCCGTCCCGGTTCAGGGACAGGCCGTGCTTGATCGCCTCGTTCGGGGTGATGGTTAGCGACTTCGACAGCGTTCGAGCCGCGTTCAGGGCATCCATCTTGGCGCGATGATATTGTGCTCGGGCGCTGCCGACGCATCCAAGCGCGATGCCCTTCTCGGTCAGACGCTGGTCGGCATTGTCGGCCCGCAGGGTCAGCCGGTACTCGGCCCGGGAGGTGAACATCCGATAGGGCTCGCTGATCCCGCGGGTGACGAGGTCGTCAATCATCACACCGAGATAGCCATCCGCCCGATCGAACACCGTCAGCGCGGCACCGCTGGCGGCCAGGGCGGCGTTCAGCCCGGCCACGATGCCCTGCCCGGCCGCCTCTTCGTATCCGGTGGTGCCGTTAATCTGCCCGGCCAGGAATAGGCCGCGCAGGCGCTTGGTCTGCAGGGTCGGATCGAGCTCGCGGGGATCGATGTGGTCGTATTCGATCGCGTAGCCCGGCCGTACCATCTTCACCCGCTCCAGGCCTGGGATACTGGCGAGGATCGCAAGCTGAACCTCCTCCGGCAGCGAGGTCGAGATGCCGTTGGGATAGACCGTGCTGTCGTCGAGTCCTTCCGGCTCCAGGAAGATCTGGTGGCCGTCACGGTCGCCGAAACGGACGATCTTGTCCTCGATCGAGGGACAATAGCGCGGTCCCGAGCTCTTGATCTGGCCGGAGTACATCGGCGAGCGATGGACATTGGCCCTAATCACCTCATGGGTGGCGGCCGTGGTCCGGGTGATCCCGCACTGGATCTGCGGATTCGTGATCCGCTCCGTCATCACCGAGAACGGTTCCGGCGGCTCGTCTCCGGGCTGCATCTCGACTGCGGACCAGTCGATCGTGGTGCCGTCCAGTCGGGGGGGCGTGCCGGTCTTGAGGCGCCCGAGGGTGAAGCCGGCACGCTCGAAGGAGCCGGAAAGACCTAGCGCAGGAGCTTCGCCGACACGTCCGGCCGGCCAATTCTTCTCACCGAGGTGGATCAGACCGCGCAGGAAGGTGCCGGTCGTGACGACAACCGCCCCTGCCCGAAGCTCCCGGCCGTCCGCCATGCGGAGCCCGATGACCCGGCCATCAGCCACGACCAGTTCGTCAGCTTCGCCTTCGATAACGGTCAGACCTTCAGTCTCCCGGATCGCGGTCTGCATCGCTGCCGCATAGAGCTTCCGATCCGCTTGGGCGCGAGGACCGCGAACTGCGGGGCCTTTGCGGCGATTGAGGACGCGAAACTGGATGCCGCCAGCGTCGCCGACGCGGCCCATCAGACCATCGAGAGCATCGACTTCGCGGACCAGATGACCTTTTCCGAGCCCCCCGATGGCGGGATTGCAGGACATGGCGCCGATGGTCGAGAAACGATGCGTCACCAGAGCGGTCGCTGCACCCATTCGCGCGGCCACAGCCGCGGCTTCACAGCCGGCGTGGCCGCCGCCAATCACGATGACGTCGAAGCTTGCTCGCTCTGTTCGCATGAGCGGACTTCTATCCCAGGGCGGAAAAAGCCGGAAGTGGAAACTCAGGTCGAGGTCGTGTTTCACGTGAAACAGAGGCGGGGGCCCGGACAGAATGCATTTTTGCGAAAACAACCCCATGCACAGTAGAAAGAGCGTTGAAGGCATTGGCTGTTTCACGTGAAACAAATATCGAGGAGGCCGAAGCGAACGTTTTGAGAAGGTCGCCCGATAATCCTGGGCGATCGACGAAGAGCAACATCGCCCCACGCAGTCGTAGCGGCCGACCGATCCAGGACTTCTCGGAACGAAGACCGACGGGATTGCTTCGTCGCAAGGGCTCCGCGCAACGACGAGATTGAGTGACAGAAAGGCCCTAAGCGCCGTTCCTCGTCGCACAAGATCACGACGGGAAGCTCAGAATGGAACCGAGCCAGTGCCTGCTATGTTTCACGTGAAACGACGGGAACCCATTGGTTCCTGTTTCACGTGAAACTCAAAGGAATGGAACAAGCTCTAATTCTATCATGAAGAACTAGCGCTACTTTCCGACGCAAAACTTCTGAAAGATCGCCCCGAGGACGTCCTCGACGTCTACTCGCCCCAACAGCCGGCCCAGGGCAAAGGCAGCCGCTCGCAGTTCTTCGGCCGCCAGTTCTTCGCCCTCTTCTATAAGCTCCAGACTCCGGCGCAAGCTGTCGGCGGCCTGGCGCAGCAAATCGCGCTGCCGTGCACGGGTCACCAATGCGCCCTCCGTCGTTCCGAAAAAGCTACCGGCGAACGTTACGAGCGCCTCGACCAGTTCGGCGATGCCGTCGCCCCGGCTCGCGGAGATCGCGAACTCGCCTAGCGGCGCGACGCCCCCGGCCCCGACGAGATCGATCTTGTTGCGGACGATCCAGACCGAATCCTCCGACGAGGCGAAACCGCCGCCGGATCTCCGAAGCGAACGTATGGCCTCCGGGTCGATCTCTTGCCCGCCCTCCACCAACCACAGGACCAGGTCGGCGTCCCCGGCTCGCGCACGGGCCCGGCGCACGCCCTCCCGCTCCACGGGATCATCGGTCTCGCGAATGCCGGCGGTGTCGATGACAGTCACGGGATAGCCGTCGAGATCGAGCTGCACCTCGATCACGTCGCGCGTGGTGCCGGCATAAGGCGAGACGATCGCAACGTCTCGGCGCGCGAGCTGGTTGATCAAAGTCGACTTGCCGACGTTCGGCTCGCCCGCGATGGCAACCACCAGTCCGTCGCGCAAGCGTTCAGCTTGTCCCTGTGCCGCAAGCACTTTTTCGATTTCGTCGTGGAGGGCTCCGATCGCCTTAACTGCCGGCGCCAGCAGCTCGGCAGGCACATCGCCCTCATCGGAAAAATCGATGCCAGCCTCGATCAGGGCCGAAGCCTCAATGATGCGCTCGCGCCAGTCGCGGGCGCGGTTGCCGAGCAGGCCCTGCAGCTGGCGCAGCGCCTGGCGACGCTGGCGGTCAGTGTCGGCGTGAATGAGGTCGTCGAGGCCCTCCGCCTCGGTGAGGTCGAGCTTCCCGTTCTCGAAGGCACGCCGCGTGAACTCGCCGGGCTCGGCCGCCCGCATATTCGGAATTTTAGAAATTGCGGAGAAGAGCGCCGTCAGCACTGCGCGTCCACCATGGACGTGGAACTCGGCGACGTCCTCGCCGGTCGCACTACCCGGCCCTGGAAACCAGAGCACGACCGCGTCGTCGATGGGCTGGCCTGCCCGGTCGCGGAGCAGCCGGCGGCTCGCCCGCCTTGGTGTCGGCAGCTTCCCCGCCAGCGCCGTTAGCGTCAGGCTGGCTTGCGGGCCTGACACGCGCACCACGGCGAGCGCGCTTGGCGGACGGCCGGACGACAGCGCAAAGATGGTCTGCTCTCGGGGGTGCATGGCCTATTTGTCCGTCCGGCAGGGAAAAGGCAAATATCCGTTTCCTGCGGGGTGAGGCGGCGACAATGCTGCACTCAAGGACGCAGCAATAGTCTATGCTGCAATGCAATAGATGATATCTTTTGCTGCGGAATCCGGCCATTCAGCCGGGCTGACTTCGCAGGAGCCCAGAATTACATCGCTTTCTCAATATCTTATGAGAGAGCAGATGTGGTGACGGGGCTCGCGCCATGCTGCACCGGTGCCGCAACAAAGCTGCACAAAAGAAAAGAGCGCCCTGAGGCGCTCTTCAATCTTCTGCTGCACTGCACTCAGGTGTTCATCGACTCGAAGAACTCCGAATTGCTCTTGGTCGAGCGCAGCTTGTCGAGCAGGAAGTCGATCGCGTCCATCGTGCCCATCGGGTTGAGGATGCGGCGGAGCACGTACATCTTCTTGAGCACCTGCGGATCGGTGATGAGCTCCTCCTTGCGGGTGCCGGACCGCGAGATATCGATCGCCGGGAAGGTACGCTTGTCCGAGACCTTGCGGTCGAGGATCAGCTCCGAGTTACCGGTGCCCTTGAACTCTTCGAAGATGACCTCGTCCATGCGGCTGCCGGTATCGACCAGCGCGGTCGCGATGATGGTCAGCGAGCCGCCCTCCTCGATGTTGCGGGCCGCGCCGAAGAAGCGCTTCGGACGCTGCAGCGCGTTGGCATCGACACCGCCGGTCAGGACCTTGCCGGAGGAAGGCACCACGGTGTTGTAGGCACGACCGAGGCGCGTGATCGAATCGAGCAGGATCACGACGTCGCGGCCGTGCTCGACGAGGCGCTTGGCCTTCTCGATCACCATCTCGGCGACCTGGACGTGACGCACCGCCGGCTCGTCGAAGGTCGAGGACACGACCTCGCCCTTCACCGAGCGCTGCATGTCCGTGACTTCTTCCGGACGCTCATCGATCAGCAGCACGATCAGATAGCATTCGGGATGATTGTGCGTGATCGAATGCGCGATGTTCTGCATCAGCACGGTCTTGCCGGTGCGCGGCGGCGCGACGATCAGCGCGCGCTGGCCCTTGCCGATCGGCGCGACGATGTCGATCACGCGTGCCGACAGGTCTTTCCGCGTCGGGTCGTCGATCTCCATGCGGAAGCGCTGATTCGGGAACAGCGGCGTGAGGTTGTCGAAATTGACCTTGTGCTTGGCCTTTTCCGGATCCTCGAAATTGAGCGTGTTGACCTTCAGCAGCGCGAAATAGCGCTCGCCCTCCTTCGGGCTGCGGATATGGCCTTCGATCGTGTCGCCGGTGCGCAGGCCGAAACGGCGGATCTGCGAGGGCGAAACGTAGATATCGTCCGGGCCCGGCAGATAATTCGCATCGGGCGAGCGGAGGAAGCCGAAACCGTCCGAAAGCACCTCGACGACGCCCTCGCCGACGATGTCGGTCTCGGCGAGCGAGAGCTGCTTGAGGATGGCGAACAGCAGCTCCTGCTTGCGCATGGTGCTGGCGTTCTCGACCCCGTTCTCTTCCGCGAACGAGACGAGCTCAGCCGGGGTCTTCGACTTGAGATCCTGGAGTTTAATTTCCCGCATTGGGGTGGTCCTGTGGGGTAACCTGAAAAGAGGGGGGTGCGAGGAGGCTCTGAAATGCGGACGTGAGAAGGTAAGGTCCGCAGGTCTGGCAAGGTGAGCGCCGGTTGAGGCTTCAAACCTGATGCGGTGTCCGGCCTCTGGAAGGCTCGGACACGACCACATCCGCCTGCGTTGGGTGGGATGTCGACAATATAGAAAATCGCTTCCTGCTCCGCAAGCAGAAGCGCTGAGCTAATCGTCGCGCGCCCTGCCTAGAACGGCTTCACGATCACCATGACGACGATGACGATCATCAGAACCGTAGGCACCTCATTGATTATTCGATAGAATTTCTGGGTCCGCGGTCGCCTGTCGGCGGCGAAATCCTTGCACCAGCGCGAGAAAAAGCCATGGACTGCGGACATTGCCAGGACCAATGCCAGTTTTACGTGCAACCAGCCGGACGCAAACCAATGGCCGGACCAGGCGAGATAGAGGCCAGCCACCCAGGTCACGATCATGGCCGGATTGATGATCGCCTTGAGCAATCGGCGCTCCATGATCTTGAAGGTTTCCGATTGCTTCGAACCGATCTCCGCCTCGCAATGATAGACGAACAGCCGCGGCAGATAGAGCATGCCGGCCATCCAGGCGATGACCGCGATCACATGCAGCGCCTTGATCCACTCGTACATGCCGGCAGCCTCCCATGACTTGCTTTGCGCGCCGCCTCGACCTGAACCGAGACGTCGCTCGAAAGCGCCCCTTCACCAAACAGTGGATGGAACGAGTCCGGTAAGAATTCATTCATCAATTTGGGTGCACACACATATCCGCGTGCTCGGCTCTTCTAAACCTAAAAATTTTAGAATCTTAAGGTTTGAGTCTATGTGACCGTGGATTGGACTCACACAATTCCGTCCGCCACTTCACGCCCGATTGTTCACATCCATCAACATATCCAGCGCGGGTTCGGACCGTTCGGATAAGCCGTCCGGACTCAAGGGCTTGCGCTCTTCCATCGGCAGCTTATCAATACGGTTATCCGCGCAATCCCGTTTTCCTCATCGCCGGGCGCCGAACTTGTTCGCACGGGCAGCGGTGTGAAGAAAATCGGCCGTTGTCCCGCCCCTGGTGTCGCACATCCCTTTCCAAGGGGTTAAGCTCCACAGAAATCCACAAACCGCCCCGCCCTCATACAAAGAGTTTCTGTGCCGACCTCGAACAATTATTTCCATCTGCACCTGGTCTCCGACTCCACCGGTGAGACGCTCATCACGGTGGCGCGCGCGGTCGCGGCCCAATACGCCAACGTGACGCCGGTCGAGCACGTCTATCCGCTGGTGCGCAGCCAGAAGCAGCTCGACCGTGTGCTCGACGAGATCGAGGAGGCGCCGGGAATCGTGCTGTTCACGCTGCTCGAGAAAGATCTGGTCGCCAGGCTCGAGGACAAGTGCAAGCAGATCAATGTTCCCAGCCTGTCGATCATCGGCCCGGTGATGCAGCTGTTCGAAGCCTATCTCGGCGCTGCGACCACGGGCCGTGTCGGCGCCCAGCACGTGCTCAATGCCGAATATTTCAAGCGCATCGATGCGCTGAACTACACGATGATCCACGACGACGGCCAACATGTCGAAGGCCTCGACGAGGCCGACGTGGTCCTGGTCGGCGTGTCCCGGACGTCGAAGACGCCGACATCGATCTATCTCGCCAATCGCGGCATACGTACTGCCAACGTGCCGCTGGTTCCGGGCATTCCGGTGCCCTCGCAATTGGAGACTTTGACGCGGCCGCTGGTGGTGAGCCTGCACGCGACGCCGGAACGCCTGATCCAGATTCGGCAGAATCGCCTGCTTTCCATGGGCGCAGATTCCGGCAGCGATACCTATGTCGACAAGCAGTCGGTGACCGAAGAGGTCGCGTTTGCACGCAAGCTGAGCGCCAAGCATGATTGGCCGCTGCTGGACGTCACGCGGCGTTCGATCGAGGAGACCGCGGCGGCGATCATGAAGCTCTACAGCGATCGCCAGCGCAACCGGCCTTCGGAATGATCCAGCGATGGGTTTGTGGCTCGGCTCATCTCCGTTAATCCTGGCCTCGCAGAGCAGTGCGCGGAAGATGCTGCTGGCCAATGCCGGGCTCGAATTCAAGGCAATCACGGCCGATATCGACGAACGCGGCATCCAGGCTGCGTCAAGGCTTTCGAATCCGCGCGAGATCGCGCTGCTGCTGGCGCGCGAGAAGGCCAGGGCCGTCTCGGTCCTCCATCCTGGGAGCCACGTGATCGGCGCGGACCAGACGCTGGCTTTGGGCGACCGTCTCTTCAACAAGCCCGCCGGTCGTCCCCAGGCGATGGCACAGCTGCGCGAGCTCGCCGGCAACTGCCACGAGCTGAATTCGGCGGTGGCAGTCGCGCATGACGGAAAGATTGTCTTTGAGGACGTCTCGGTGGCGCGCATGACCATGCGGCAGATGACCGAGGCCGAGCTGTCGGCCTATCTCGGTGCCGCCGGCGACGCAGTGACGACCAGCGTCGGCGCCTATCAGCTCGAGGGCCTCGGCATCCATTTGTTCGAGCGCATCGAGGGCGATCATTTCACCATTCTCGGCCTGCCGCTGCTGCCGCTCCTTGCGTTCCTGCGCCGCGAGCGGCTAGTTGCGGTGTGAACGACAGACATGGCGATGGCTCGATGCGGATCCTTGGACTGACTGGCTCGATCGGGATGGGCAAATCCACCACCGCGAAACTGTTCGCGGAGGCCGGCGTTCCCGTCTACGACGCCGATGCCGCGGTTCATCAACTCTATGAAGGCGAAGCGGCTCCCGCGATCGAGACTGCTTTTCCCGGCACGACCGCGAACGGCAAGGTCGATCGGCAAAAACTGTCGGCCCGCGTGGTGCACGATCCCGCCGCGATCAAGCAGCTCGAGCAGATCGTCCATCCGATGCTCGGCACCTCCCGGCAGAAGTTCTTTGCCGACGCCGAGGCCGCCAACGCGCCGGTCGTGGTGCTCGACATTCCGCTGCTGTTCGAGACCGGCGGCGAGAAGCGGGTAGACGCCGTGGTCGTGGTCTCGACCTCCCCCGAACTGCAGCGCGAGCGGGTGCTGGCGCGGGGCACGATGGACGAGGCAAAACTCGACGCCATCATCGCCAAGCAGATGCCCGATGTCGAGAAGCGCAAGCGCGCCGATTTCGTAGTGGATACGTCGCACGGACTTGAACCGGTGCGGACGCAAATCGCGCACATCCTGGCCGAGGTCGTTAAGATGCCGCAGCGGCGAGCCTGATTCGCCGTCTCACACGGCTCTCAAGACATGCGCGAAATCGTCCTCGACACCGAAACGACCGGCCTTGATCCGCTTCGCGGCGACCGCTTGGTGGAAATCGGCTGCGTCGAGATTCTCAACCGGATGCCGACGGGGCAGAGCTTTCACGTCTACATCAATCCGGAACGGGACATGCCGGCGGAAGCCTTTGCGGTGCACGGCCTGTCGAGCGAATTTCTGGCGACGAAGCCGCTGTTCCACGAAGTCGTCGACGAGTTTCTGGAGTTCATCGGCGACGCGCCGCTGGTGATCCACAACGCCTCGTTCGACATCAGCTTCATCAATGCCGAGCTCGACCGGATCAAGCGCGCGGCGATCCCGCGCGAGCGGCTGGTCGATACCCTGCTGCTGGCCCGGCGCAAGCATCCCGGCGTGTCCAACCGGCTCGACGATCTCTGCTCCCGCTACGCGATCGACAATTCACACCGCACCAAGCACGGCGCGCTGCTGGACGCCGAGCTGCTGGCTGAGGTCTATGTCGATCTGGTTGGGGCCAGGCAGTCGCAGCTGCTGCTGGCGTCGGAATCCGAGGAGATCCGCGTCAGTGCCGGCGGCGATGCGCCGCGGCGACAGCGCCCGGTGCCGCTCGCGCCGCGGATTTCGGATTCCGAGCGCGAAGCCCACCGGGCCTTCATCGCAACGCTCGGCGACAAGGCGATCTGGAACGAGTACCTGCCCGCTCCAGCTGCCGCCGTGGCGGCCGGTCAGGCCTGACCGGCTTGGCCTTGAGCGGCCATTTGCCGCTCCATGTTCTGGCGGGGGAACCCGCCGTCACGCACGGCAGTCGCGATGATCTCCCGGGCGAACGGGAAGAGCAGGCGCGGGCACTCGATCATGACCAGCGGATGGAGGTTCTCCTTCGGCACGTTGGCGATCCGGAACACGCCGGCATAGGCGAGCTCGAACGAGAACATCACCTTGCTGGCGGCCTCAGCCTTGCCCTCGACCGTCAGCGTCACCTCGAACTCCTGTTCGCTGAGGTTGTTGGCGCTGACATTGATCTGGATGTTGATCTGCGGCGGCTGGTTCTGCTGCTGGAGCGAGCTCGGCGCGTTGGGATTTTCGAACGAGAGGTCCTTGGTATATTGCGCCAGCACGTTGAGCTGGGGAGCCTGGGCCGCCTCGGGAGGGGTGCCGTTACCGTTGGTCATGAAAGTCTCTCCTTACCCGATTGGGGCTGAATTTCGCGGCGGTTGGCTAACATAGGGCCGCCTCGTTCCACAAGGACGAACGGTCCCGGAACGGGAATCCGGGCCGCGCCCCGCTCCTTAGACGTTCATCATGCCTTTTACGCGAAATCGGGCCTTAAACGCTTGAAGATGCGCGATTTCCGGGCACGATCGGGTTTCCCCTCAAGCATAAAACGCGCTACACTCACTGCTGTGCCAAAAGGCGCCATTGGCCCGGCAAGATTTCGTGCCTACATCCCCCGGACCAGACGTGGACCCAAATGGCGATGTAGAACTTGCCGTTTCCGTAGGGAACGGTCTACTGGCCGGATTGATTTTCCCGGCAACGACCCCAAAGCGAAGACCCAGAGCAAAGACCAGAAAGCGAATTCGACGTGGACATCTATACCATCATCTTCCTGGCGCTCGCGGTCTTCATCTTTCTGCGGCTGCGCAGCGTGCTGGGGCAGCGCACCGGCAACGAGCGGCCGCCGTTCGATCGAACCGCCGCCCGCAATGCGCTTGGCGGTACCCAGGACAACAACGTCGTGACCATGCCGGGCAAGGTGATCGACCAGGCCCCGCTGGCGCCCACGGCCGAGCCGGTCCCGCCGACCGACCGCTGGAAGGGGCTGGCCGAGCCGGGCACTGCGCTGGCGCAGGGCCTCGATGCCATCCTCGAGAAGGATTCCACCTTCGACCCGCGCCACTTCATTTCGGGCGCCCGCGGCGCCTACGAGATGATCGTGCTGGCTTTCGCCAATGGCGACCGCCGCGCGCTGCGCGACCTGTTGTCGTCGGACGTCTATGAAAGCTTCGACGCCGCGATCAAGGAACGCGAGAAGAACGAACAGAAGACCGAGACGCGTTTCGTCTCGATCGACAAGGCCGAGCTCGTCGGCGCCGAGTTGCGCGACCGTAGCGCCCAGCTCACCGTGCGCTTCGTTTCGCAGATGATCTCGGCCACCCGCGACAAGGCCGGCAACATCGTCGACGGCAGCGCCGACACCGTCGCCGACATCACCGATATCTGGACTTTCGCCCGCGACATCACCTCTCGCGATCCGAACTGGAAGCTGGTTGGCACCGGAAGCGCGAATTAAGGTCTTTCTGAAGACCAGCGCGGCGGCGCTCTGCGCGGGTGCCGTCGCGCTGTCATCGTTTTCGCTCGGCGCCGAGGCGGCACGGCGCCACCATCGCAGTCATCACCATCATCTTCCGCAAAAGCCTGCCGCTCCACCGCGGGCCTTGCCCTATCCGCAGCTCTCCCTGCCGTTCGAAATTCCCGGCGCGCAATATATGCCGTTGGCCTGGGCGGACGTGAAGGGCTGGGACGAGGACAATCATCTTGCCGCCTACAGGACGTTCCGCGCCAGCTGCCGGCCGATCAATGCGCAGAACGGCGCGGCCGATCCCAAGGCCTTCGATCCCAAAGCCTTGGGCACCTCGCTGAGCGAGCCCTGCCGGGCCGCCAAAACGCTCGATCTCACCGACGACGCCAAGGCGAAGACCTTCTTCGAAGAGAATTTTGCGCCGCTGCGCATCTCACGCCTCGGCGAGCCCGACGGCTTTGTCACCGGCTATTACGAGCCGGTGCTGGAGGGATCGCGCACCCAGACCGATGTCTACAACGTGCCGGTCTATCGCCGTCCCTCGAACCTGTTCGTGCGCGGCTACAAGCAGGATTCGCTCAGCCTGCCCAACAAGGGCCCGGTCTATCGCAAGATCGGACGTCGCAAGCTGGTGCCCTATTACGACCGCGGCGAGATCGAGGACGGCAAGATCGCCGGCCGCGGGCTCGAGATTGCCTGGCTCAAGGACCCGACCGATCTTCTGTTCGCCCAGATCCAGGGCTCGGCGCGGATCAAGTTCGAGGACGGCAGCTCGGTTCGGCTCAATTACGACGCCTATAACGGCTATCCCTATACCGCCGTCGGTCGCATCCTGATCGAGCGCGGCATCATCCCGAAAGAGGAGATGTCGATGCAGAAGATCAGGGAGTGGATGGCGCAGAACCCCGAGGGCGCCAAGGAGCTGCGCCGCGCCAACCGTGCCTACATCTTCTTCCGCGAGGTCAACCTCTCCGACAAGGAGGAGGCGGTGGGCGCGCAGGGCATTCCGCTGACGGCCGGCCGCTCGATCGCGGTGGACAAGGCGCTGCATGTCTACGGTACGCCGTTCTTCATCGAGGGCGAGCTGCCGATCGAGTCCGAACGTGCCAAGACGCCGTTCAACCGGCTGATGATCGCGCAGGACACCGGTTCGGCCATCATCGGCCCCGCGCGCGCCGATCTCTTTTTCGGTGCTGGCCAGGAGGCCGGCCGTGTCTCCGGGCGGCTGCGCCATCCCATGCGTTTCGTGATGCTGGTGCCGAAAAGCCTCGATCCCGCCCCGCGCGCCGCGAAGCTGCCGATCCCGGACCCCAGGCCCTCGGAGAAGATCGCAAAGCTGTATCCGCAAACCGATCCGGCAAGGACGGGCACGCCCGCGGCCGCCGCGGCGCAAGGCAAGAACGAAACCTTTGCCATCGCCGGTCCCGTTCCGCTGCCGGTGCCGCGTCCCGCGATCGAGCCCGCTTCGGAGCCGCGGCGGCCGGTGAAGAATCGTCCTCATCGGCAACAATGACGCGATCGTCCCGTCCGCCCGTGCTGGAGCCTCGCCCCTCGCCGCGCCGCCGTGCGCTGAGCGAAGAAGAGCGCGAGCTGTGGGATCTCGTCTCGAAGCAGGTCAAACCGCTCAGGAAGCGGCGCGCGGCAAAGGCGCCGTCCACCCCGCACGCTGAGCCATCACCCGCAGGTCCGTCCGTGCGACCCGCGTCGTCGCCGCGGCCCGTCGCCGCCGCGCCGTCACCGCGCGTGACCAAGCCGTCCGTCCCGCCCCTGGCGCCGCTTGGCAAGCGCGAGCGCACAAAACTTTCGCGCGGCCGCAGCGAGATCGAGGCGCGGCTCGATCTGCATGGCATGACCCAGACGCGCGCCCATCGCGCGTTGGCCGGCTTCCTGCACCGCGCCCATCACGACGGCCTGACCTTCGTGCTCGTCATCACCGGCAAGGGACGCAGCGGCGGCGAGAGCGGCGTGCTCCGCCGCCAGGTGCCGGAATGGCTGAGCCTGCCGGAATTCCGCGCCTTCGTCGTCGGCTTCGAGACCGCCCATATCGGCCACGGCGGCGAGGGTGCGCTGTATGTGCGTATCAGGCGGGCGAGAGGTTAGCGGCTCCACTGCTCTCCCGCTTGCTTGCGGTAGAGGGAGCGCACCGACTCCATGGTTAGGCCAAGTCGCGTCAGAACGGCCGGATGTTTCCGACGCGTGCGCATGCAGCAGGATCAGGATCATGCAGACCGCCCAGTTCGAGATCGAGCGCGAATAATCGAACACCATCCCGAACATCACGAGATAGGCGAGGCCGATTCCGATCAGACGGCGGATAGATAGCGGACTGAAGCAGAATTACAAAATGAACCGGCTCAGATCCGCGTTCTTGGCGAGATCCCCGACGTGCTTCTGCACGAAATCGGCATCGACCCGGACGGTCTCGCCGCTGCGGTCGGGGGCGGTGAAGGAGATCTCGTCCAGCACCCGCTCCATCACGGTCTGGAGCCGCCGGGCGCCGATGTTCTCGACGGTGGAATTGACGGCGACCGCGACGTCGGCCAGCGCGTCGATGGCGCCGTCGGTGATGTCGAGCGTCACGCCCTCGGTTTGCATCAAGGCGACATATTGCTTGATCAGCGAAGCCTCAGGCTCGGTCAGGATGCGGCGCATGTCGTCGCGGGTCAGCGCCTGCAACTCGACGCGGATCGGCAGGCGACCCTGCAATTCCGGCAGCAAGTCGGACGGCTTGGCGACGTGGAAGGCGCCGGAGGCAATGAACAGGATGTGATCGGTCTTGACCGCGCCGTGCTTGGTCGAGACGGTGGTGCCCTCGATCAGCGGCAGCAGATCGCGCTGCACGCCCTCGCGCGAGACGTCGCCGCCCACGCGGCCGTCACGCGCACAGATCTTGTCGATCTCGTCGAGGAACACGATGCCGTTGTTCTCGACCGCACTGATCGCCTCCAGCGTCAGCTGCTCGGTGTCCAGCAGCTTGTCGGATTCCTCGTTGACGAGGATCTCGTGCGAGCTCTCCACCGTCAGCCGCCGTGTCTTGCTGCGGCCCCCCAACTTGCCGAAAATGTCGCCGAGCGAGATCGCGCCCATCTGCGCGCCGGGCATGCCCGGGATCTCGAACATCGGCATGCCGCCGCCGGACGACTGCGTCTCGACCTCGATCTCCTTGTCGTTGAGCTCGCCGGCGCGCAGCTTCTTGCGGAACGATTCCCGCGTCGCCGAGCTCGCATTGGCGCCGACCAAGGCATCGAGCACGCGCTCCTCGGCCGCGAGTTGCGCCCGCGCCTGCACGTCCTTGCGCTTGCGCTCGCGCACCTGGCCGATCGCGACTTCGACGAGGTCGCGGACGATCTGCTCGACGTCCCGGCCGACATAGCCGACCTCGGTGAACTTGGTGGCTTCCACCTTCAGGAACGGCGCGTTTGCGAGCCTTGCCAATCGCCGCGCGATCTCGGTCTTGCCGACGCCGGTGGGACCGATCATCAGAATGTTCTTCGGCAGCACCTCTTCGCGCAAGGAGCCGGTGAGCTGCTGCCGCCGCCAACGGTTGCGCAGCGCGATCGAGACGGCGCGCTTGGCGTCGCCCTGGCCGACGATGAAGCGGTCGAGTTCGGAAACGATTTCGCGGGGAGAGAAGTCTGTCATGTCTGTTTAGCTAGGGCGGGAGGCGGCCAAGGACAAGCCGCATTTTAGGTCAGATGATGGGCGGTCCGGATTGCCATTGTTTCACGGCCTCGATCGGATGGATCAGCATCAGGATGTTGAGCGTCAGATTGTCGCGAATGTGGAGCGCCAGCATGATCTCGAAGGCAAGTCCAAGCAGGACGGTCGCTGTGACTGGCAGTACGCGCGCGACGAGGAACCCCAGGATCATGGCCAGATTGTCCGAGACCGAATTGACGATGCTGTCGCCGTAATAGTCCAGCGAGATCGTGCCGGCGCGGTAGCGCTCGATGATGAGAGGTGAGTTCTCGACGATCTCCCAGGCACCCTCGATCAGCATGGCGACGATCAGCCGGGCCGGCCAGGACAAAGGCAGGAACGGCAGCCGTGCGAACAGCAGCCAGGTCAGGCCGTAGAACAGGAAGCCGTGCAGGACGTGCGAGAATGTGTACCAGTCGGCAATCTGCTGGGAGTTTTCCGAGCTGTTCACCACGCCATGCCAAAGCTTGACGGTGCCGCAGGTGCAGATTGGCACGCGCCCCATCGCGAGCAGGATCGAGGCCTGCAGTGCCAGCAGCAGCAGCGCGATGCCGACCCAGGCGAGCGGCGGAAATGTGGTCTTGGCAGTCGGGGTTTTGGCGGCGGGGGTCGCGGCGAGTGTCATGGCTCTCGAATCATCAGGAGTGCGGGACCGTCGGGCGTGACAATGACATGCTGCGGCACAAATCCGGCTTTCTCATAGGCACGGATCGCGCGGGCATTGGCAGGACTCGGATCGATCACGATGCGCGGCACGCCACGCGCGAAGAGCTGGTCGATGAAGGCGCGGATGAAAGCGGAGCCGTGGCCGCGTCCGAGCATGTCGGCCTCGCCGATGAACTGATCGAGGCCGCGTGTTCCTATCGGCTGCGGACCGAAGCTGAGGTGCCATTCGCCGAGCTGGTAACACTGCAGATAGGCCAGGGGCCGCCCGTCTTTGCTGACGATGAACTGCGCGAGGTCAGGATGATCGAGATCACCGCCGACGAATTCGAGGGTCTCTGGATCATGCCACCATTCGGCGACATGCGGTGCGTCCAGCCACCGCCGGATCAGCGGCATGTCAGCTTTGATCATCGGGCGGAAGGTGTAGGTGGTAATCATCTCGCGACCACGGCGGTGCTGCACGCCCTCTCCCGCTTGCGGGAGAGGGTCGGGGAGAGGGTGTCTCCACGATGGGACAGTCCCCCAGAGGAGACAGCCCCCACCCGGCGCTGCGCGCCGACCTCCCCCGCAAGCGGGAGAGGTTGCACCGACCGTGCGGATGCTCGTTCGGACAAGTGAAGCTCCGCCCTACCCGGTCGCCAGGCTTTCGATCGTGACATTCCGGTTGGTGTAGACGCAGATGTCGGCGGCGATGTCGAGGGAGCGACGGACGATGGTCTCGGCGTCCTTGTCGGTGTCGAGCAGGGCCCGTGCCGCCGCAAGGGCATAGTTGCCGCCGGAGCCGATCGCCATCACGCCGGCCTCGGGCTCGAGCACGTCGCCGGTGCCTGTCAGCACGAGGGAGACGTCCTTGTCGGCGACGATCATCATGGCCTCCAGCCGTCGCAAATAGCGGTCGGTGCGCCAGTCCTTGGCGAGCTCCACGGCCGCCCGGGTCAGCTGCCCCGGATATTGCTCGAGTTTGGCTTCCAGCCGCTCGAAGAGGGTGAAGGCGTCGGCGGTGGCGCCGGCAAAGCCGCCGATCACGTCGCCCTTGCCCAGCTTGCGGACCTTCTTGGCGTTGGACTTGATCACGGTCTGGCCGATCGAGACCTGGCCGTCGCCGCCGACCACCACCTTGCCGCCCTTGCGGACCGTCAAGATCGTGGTGCCGTGCCAGACCGGCGAGCTGTTCTGGGAAGCCTGCATGAATGATCCTCGTTGTCCGACCTGATTTAGGCGGTCGGGGCAAAGGGGACAACCTGGGCACAACGGGCCGTTCCGGCCCTAGATTTCACTCACCATAGGCGGAAGTGCTGGCCTGCCGGAGCGTTCCCGCAGTAGCGAAGGCGTCATTTGGCTGTTAAAAGACCGCCGTTTTCGGCAAACCATAGCGAAAGCTCTCAATGCGCACCGCGACGATCAAGCGCAAGACCAAGGAAACCGACATCGAGGTCTCCGTGAACCTCGATGGCACCGGCGTGGCCAATATCGCGACCGGCATCGGCTTTTTCGACCATATGCTCGATCTCCTCGCCCGCCATTCCCGCATCGACCTCACGGTCAAGGCGGTGGGCGATCTGCACATTGATCATCACCATACCACCGAAGACACCGGCATCGCGCTGGGCCAGGCGGTCAAGCAGGCGCTTGGCAACATGGCGGGCATCACCCGCTATGCCGGCGTGCACATGCCGATGGATGAGACCCTGTCGCGCGTGGTGATCGACATTTCGGGCCGCCCGTTCCTGGTTTTCAAGGCCGACTTCCCCCGCGACAAGATCGGTGAATTCGACACCGAGCTGGTGCGCGAATGGTTCCAGGCCTTCGCCATGAACGCCGGCGTGACTCTCCACGTCGAGACCCTATATGGCGATAACAGCCATCATATCGCCGAGTCCTGCTTCAAGGGTCTGGCGCGGGCGTTGCGTGCGGCGGTTGCGATCGATCCGAAGGCGGCGGGCGAAATCCCGTCCACCAAGGGCTCGCTCGGCGGCTGACATTCCGTCCCGCGGCAAGGCGCGCTGCTTGCGGTATCATTGAATTCAGAGAACGGGGCATCAACATGCCTGTCTACACAGTCCACGCTCCCTTCCCTGGCGGAGCCGATCTGCGCGCGACCGACAAGTTCGTCTTCGTGCGCGACGGCTTCCATTTCTGGGCGATGATCTTCGGTCCGTTCTGGCTGCTGTGGAATCGGCTGTGGCTGGCGCTGATTGGCTGGGTGCTTTTCACGGCCGCGTTCAGCGCGGGGCTGAACAGCCTCGGTGTCGGCCGCAGCTCGGTCGTCTTCGCTAATCTCATCATCGCGCTGCTGATGGGCTTCGAGGCCTCGAGCCTGCGTCGCTGGACCTTGTCGCGCGGCAAGTGGCGGCAGCTCGACGTGGTCGTTGCCGACAATGGCGACACCGCCGAGCGCCGCTTCTTCGAGCGCTGGAGCCAGAAGCAGCACGGCATCGTCAACGATCAATGGGCCATCGATCGTGGCGGCCCGCCGCCGACCCGCAACGCGCCGGGCCAGCAATTTTCGAACCCGCCGCCGATTCCGGCCGGCGGCATCATTGGTTTGTTTCCAGAACCGGGAGGGTCAAGATGAGCGTCGCCATCATCGATTACGGTTCCGGCAACCTGCATTCCGCCGCCAAGGCGTTCGAGCGCGCCGCGCGCAGTCTGGAGATCCCGCAAAAGGTCTTCGTCACCAGCGATCCGGACCAGGCTTACGAGGCTGATCGGCTGGTGCTGCCGGGTGTCGGCGCCTTCGCCGACTGTCGGCGCGGGCTTGATGCCGTCAACGGCATGGTCGAGGCGATCACCGAGGCGGTGCGCGTCAAGGCGCGGCCCTTTTTCGGCATCTGCGTCGGCATGCAGCTGATGGCGAGCCGCGGCAAGGAACATGTTGTCACCGAAGGCCTGAACTGGATCGGCGGTGACGTCGAGAAGATCACCCCGCGCGACGAGAGCCTGAAGATCCCGCACATGGGCTGGAATACGCTCGACGTGCTCAGGGAGCATCCGGTGCTGAACAAGCTGCCGCTCGGCCCCAAGGGCCAGCACGCTTATTTCGTGCACTCCTATCACCTGAACGCCGCAAATGAAGCGGACGTGCTTGCGCGCGCCGATTACGGCGGGCCCGTCACCGCGATCGTCGCGAAGGACACCGCAATCGGAACGCAGTTTCACCCCGAGAAGAGTCAGCGCTTCGGGCTGGCCCTGATCTCGAACTTTTTGCGATGGAAGCCGTGATTCTCTTTCCAGCGATCGACCTGAAGAACGGCCAGTGCGTGCGCCTCGAGCAAGGCGACATGGCGCGCGCGACCGTTTTCAATCTCAATCCCGCAGCGCAGGCGCAGAGCTTTGCCGAGCAGGGCTTTGAGTATCTCCACGTCGTCGACCTCGACGGTGCCTTTGCCGGCAAGCCGGTCAATGCGCAAGCCGTCGAGGCGATGCTGAAGACCATCAAAATCCCGGTGCAGCTCGGCGGCGGCATTCGCGATCTCAAGACCGTCGAAGCCTGGCTCGACAAGGGGATCACCCGCGTCATCATCGGCACCGCCGCGGTGCGCGATCCTGAATTGGTGAAGGCGGCCGCGAAGAAATTCCCCGGCCGCGTCGCGGTCGGACTCGACGCCCGCGACGGCAAGGTCGCGGTCGAAGGCTGGGCCGAGACGTCGCAGGTGACGGTGCTGGAGATCGCGCAGCGTTTCGAGGATGCCGGCGTTGCCGCCATCATATTTACCGACATCGCGCGCGACGGCCTGCTCAAGGGGCTGAACCTCGATGCGACGATCGCGCTGGCGGACAGCATCTCCATCCCCGTGATTGCTTCCGGCGGCCTCGCCTCGATCGAGGACGTCAAGGCGATGCTGACGCCACGCGCAAAAAAGCTCGCCGGTGCGATCGCCGGCCGCGCGCTTTACGACGGCCGGCTCGATCCCGCCGCCGCCCTCACCTTGATCCGCAACGCGCGCGCCTAGGAGACATCGGATGTTCAAGGTGCGCGTGATCCCCTGCCTCGACGTCAAGGATGGCCGCGTCGTCAAGGGCGTCAACTTCGTCGATCTGCGCGATGCCGGCGATCCCGTCGAAGCCGCGATCGCCTATGACGCCGCCGGCGCCGACGAGCTCACCTTCCTCGACATCACCGCGACCCATGAGAACCGCGGCATCATGCTGGACGTCGTCCGGCGCACGGCGGAAGCCTGCTTCATGCCCGTCACCGTCGGCGGCGGCGTGCGCGAGGTCAACGACATCAAGACGCTGCTGCGCGCCGGCGCCGACAAGGTCTCGATCAACAGCGCCGCAGTGGCGCGGCGCGAGTTCGTCAAGGAAGCTGCCGAAAAATTCGGCGAGCAGTGCGTGGTGGTGGCGATCGACGCCAAGCGGGTCAAGCGCCCGGGCGGCGACCGCTGGGAGATCTTCACCCATGGCGGCCGCAACTCGACCGGCATCGATGCCATCGAATATGCCCAGGAAGTGGTCTCGCTCGGTGCCGGCGAAATCCTGCTCACCTCGATGGATCGCGACGGCACCAGGCAGGGGTTCGACATTCCGCTGACCCGTGCGATCGCCGACAGCATTCCCGTTCCCGTGATCGCCTCGGGCGGCGTCGGCAATCTCGACCATCTCGTCGACGGCATCCGCGACGGGCACGCCACGGCCGTGCTGGCCGCCTCGATCTTCCATTTCGGGGAATTCACCATCCGTGAAGCCAAGGAGCACATGGCGCGGCGCGGGTTGCCGATGCGCCTGGATGCCTGACGACTTCGGTTCATAAGAATGCTAGATTGGCGGATGGCCGCCGTGGCCCTGTGCGTTTCCGAGTAAGTCCGATGCCGCGTTTCACGATCCACGATCTGGCCGAGACCATCGACGCCCGCGCGGCTTCAGGTGGCGAAGCGTCCTATACCCGCAAGCTCCTCGACAAGGGCGCCGAGCATTGCGCCAAGAAGTTCGGCGAAGAAGCAGTCGAAACCGTAATCGCTGCAGTCGAAAACGATCGCGCGCATCTGATCGCCGAAAGTGCCGATCTCCTCTATCATTTCCTTGTGCTGCTGAAGGCTCGCGGCGTAAAGCTGGAAGAGGTCGAAGCCGCGCTGGACAAGCGCACGAATATGTCAGGGTTGGAAGAGAAGGCGTCGCGCAAGAGCGGCAGCTAGCCGAAGTGGAGAGGTCGCGTCATGGATATCCGCGCACCCGAGCAGCAGTATAATCCATATCGCGTCTATACGCGCGAGCAGTGGGCGCGCCTTCGCGACGACACACCGATGACTCTGGAGCCGGGCGAGTTCGACCGGCTGCGCTCGCTGCACGACCGCCTCGATCTCCAGGAAGTCGAGGACATCTATCTTCCGCTGTCGCGCCTGTTGTCGATCTATGTCGACGCCATGCAGCGCCTGTATTACGCAGAGCGCCAGTTCCTCAACATCCGCGATCGCAAGGTGCCCTACATCATCGGCGTCGCAGGCTCGGTTGCGGTCGGGAAATCCACCACGGCACGTGTGCTTCAGGCGCTGCTGGCGCGCTGGTCGCCGCGGCCGAAGGTCGAACTGATCACAACTGACGGATTTCTCTATCCCAACGCGGTGCTCGAACGGCACGGCATGATGCAGAAGAAGGGTTTTCCGGAGAGCTACGATCTGCCGCTGCTGCTCAGCTTCCTCTCCGACATCAAGGCCGGCCGCCGCCATGTGCGCGCGCCGGTCTATTCGCATCTGACCTATGACATCGTGCCGAACCAGTGGGCCGAGATCGACCAGCCCGACATCCTGATCGTCGAGGGCGTCAACGTGCTGCAAACCGGCAAGCTGCCGCGCGACGGCAAGGCAGTGCCCGTGGTCTCCGACTTCTTCGATTTCTCGGTCTACATCGATGCCGACGAGGTGGCACTGCGGCAATGGTACATCAAGCGCTTCCTGGCGTTGCGCGACACCGCCTTCACCAATCCAAAGTCCTATTTCAACCGCTACGCGCTGCTGTCCGACGAGGAAGCCACCGCCACTGCGATCGCGATCTGGGAACGCACCAATCTCGCCAATCTCGAGGACAACATCCTGCCGACGCGTCCCCGCGCGACGCTGATCCTGAAGAAGGGCGCCGACCACACGGTGGAGAGCGTGGCGCTCAGGCGGCTATGATCGCGCCGTGAACGTGGCGCTGGCCGGTTCGAGCAAGGTATCTTTTGTAGCAGACCTGCGATGGCCATTCCGCTATTCCTTGGGAAACGGCAGGAAAGGCAACATGGTTGATCGTCTCAGAAGCGCGGCCGAGCAGCTCGAAGCACCGACCTGCCCGGACTGTCACATCGAGATGAAGTGGTTCCGTTCCGAGTTGCTCGCGGACGAGCCGACCCCGATCATCGCGCATCTCTTCGTATGCCCGCACTGCAAGCGCGCGGCCAAGGCAGACACCATCTTCCGGGGCACTCAGACGCCACCCGAGAAGCTCTCTGCGCCGCGCTTTGTCGCCTATGCCGTATGAGAGGTCATTTCCGGATCTCTTTTTGCATCTTCGAGCCGATGTAAATCTGCCAGGCCGTTAGAAACATTGCGGCGACGAGGGGGCCGATGACGAAGCCGTTCGCTCCAAAGGCCGCAAGGCCGCCCAGGGTGGCGATCAGCACGACATAGCTCGGCATCTGGATCGACTGGCCGACCAGGATCGGGCGGAGAAAATTGTCCGCCAGGCCGATCACGAAAGTCCCGAAGGCGAGCAGGATGATGCCCTTCGTGACTGCGCCTGCCACAAGCAAATAGAGTGCGACCGGAGCCCAGACCAGCGCGGAGCCGAGCACGGGCAGGAGTGAAAGCAGCGCCATGAGGGCGCCCGCCAGCAGGGGCGCAGTCAAGCCGAGCAGCCAGAAAATCAGCCCGCCAAGCGCTCCCTGAATCAGGGCGACGAGCACGATCCCCTTGATCGTCCCCCGAACGGCGAGAATGAACGCATTCAAGATCTCTGCGGTGTGGCTCGGGCGCAGCGGGAGCGCGTCGCGGATGCGTGCGTTGAGCTCGTCACCGTCGCGCAGCAGGAAGAACAGCAGGTAAAGCATCACGAGCAGGCTCGCGACGAACTCCAGCGTCAACTGGCCGATGTTGAACGCATGCCCGGCGATCTGTTGGCCGGCCGGGACGACCAGACCCGATAGCCGCTCCCTCAGGGCCGAAAGATCGATACTGGCCAGCCGATCCGAAATCGAAGCAGCCCAGCCGGGCAGCGCCGATTTCAGCTGCTGCAGAGGATGCTCGAAACTGATCTCCCCGTTCTGAACGCGCTGATAAAGCTCGCCACCCTGGTCGATGAGCGAAGCGATGACGATCGCCACGGGGATCAGGACCATGACGATCACGACGACGACAGTGAACAATGCGGCAAGGTTGTGCTTTCCCGGGAGGGTTTCCAGGGCGCGCCGATAGAGGGGTGCAAAGATGATGGCCAGCAGGATGGCCCACAATAATGCGCCAAAGAACGGCCAAAGCACCCACGCGAACGCAATGGAGATCGCGGCAAGCAAGATGAGGAATGAGCGGTCTTCTGATGTTCTCACGCGTTCGCCAGCTTTCAGTTGCTATCCACGGAAGGTTGGTATCACAGGACTGCGGCGGAGCGGCAAGTCATGCCGGGCCAATCGCCCGCCAACGACGCGGCCGCGCTCGCAATGCCGGTTTGCCAATACGCCGCCGCGAGATGCGTTCCGCGCATTATGGAATTGAGAAAGTCTGCTCTATGCCGCCGGCAGTCCGGGCCGGGTGCCGGCCCTCACTTGCCGGCTTTTGCGTTCCAGTCGGCGAGCTTGATCCGCCCTGCAAAGGTGGCGGGACCCGAGCTGCTGGCCTTGTAGACGAAGGCTTCGCCTTCCTGCACATCGCCGGCTTCCTTGCCAAAGGCATCGGCAACGTTGGTCTTGTGGGTCACCAGGAAGGTGTTGGTGCCGGTCTTCGGCGGCGCATCGACGAGCTGCCGCACGGCCTGCCCGGCCTTTGCATTGGCGCCGGTCGGGTTTGCCATGCCCGACGCGCTGGCATTGCTGCTGTCGGTGAGCGCATCGACCGGCGTGACCTCGCGGCCGGAGATCAGCTTGCCGGTCTCGACCGCGCGGTTAAGCCGACTGCTGTAGACATCGCCGATCGGAATCGCGAGGTCCTTGACCGCCGTTCCGATCTGGCGCGCCATGTCCCTGCCCTTTTCGCTGAGCTGACGCTGCGCGCTCATGTCGTCGAACTTGAAGGGGTAGACGTCCTTCTGGCTATCGTCGGTGGCGGTGTGTCGGAAGATCAGGACGTAACCGCCCTGCTTCAGCGATGTGATGAGTTCCGGCGTATCGGCCGCAGCGTGCTGGGAAAATCCGGCGAGAAAAACAACGAGAGCGAGGCGGGAAAGCACGTTCATGCACAAAATCCTCTGTTGCAAAATGCCCCCGGAGGATGGTGACGCGCAACGCGCTGGATTTCAATTGTCGATTGCTGCCGAGCCAGAGTTCCCTTGGACCCTGGTCAGACCGCCGGGTGCCGTGACGCGGCCAGCCCGGCCAGCGCCTCGTCCAGCTTCTCCCGGTCGAGCGGCTTGATCAGGAAGCCGTTCATTCCGGCTTCGAAGCAGGCATAGCGGTCTTCGGCCAGCGTATTGGCGGTGAGCGCCAGGATCGGCGTGTGCTGGCGACCCGTGGCTGCCTCGTGCGCGCGGATGCGTTTCGTCGTCTCGATGCCGTCGAGCTGCGGCATCTGGATGTCCATCAGAACGAGGTCATAGGGCGTGCCGGCCGATGACGCCGCGAGCCAGGATTCCAGCGCCGCCTCGCCATGGACGGCGATGACGACGCGGTGGCCGAGCTTGGTCAGCAGCGAGCGCATCAAGAGCGCATTGATCTCATTGTCCTCGGCGACGAGGATCGACAGGCCTTTCGGCGGCGCTCCTCCTTCCGAGGATTCAGCCAGCGGTTCGGGCGCGAGATCGGGCGAAGGAACCTCCGGCGTCAGCGCCAGACGTGCGGCGAGCGAGGCGGCGCGCAGCGGCTTGATCAGAAAGCCGGTGAAGGCTGGCGACAGCTTCTCGTGGCGCGAGCTCGACGTCAGCAGCACCAGGCGCTGTAGTGCATGCGTCAGTGCCGCCTCGCTTAGACGGTCGGCGACGGCAGCACCGATCGCGCGATCGATGAGGACCGCGTGCCACGAGCGTTCCGGCAGAAGTGCTTCGGCGACCGCCGCATCCCCAACCATGCAGATCTGGCCGCCCCAGCGCTCAAGGCGTCGTGCGATCAACGAGGCCTCGATGCCGTCGGCGACGAGGAGCATCGACTTGCCGGTGAGATCGGGGCTCGGAAATGCCGTCTGTCCGGCGCTGGCCTGCGACGGCGGAAGCGGCACCGCGACCTCGAAGGTCGAGCCCCTGCCCGGCTCGCTCGTGAGCGTGATCCGTCCGCCCATGCGCTTGACGATGCGCTCGCTGATGGCAAGGCCGAGTCCGGTGCCGCCATAGGTGCGGGCGACGCGCTCGTCGGCCTGCTCGAACTCACGAAAGATGCGCTGCTGCGCGTCCGGTGCGATGCCGATGCCGGTATCGCGGACCAGGAAGCTGATCTCGTTCGGCCAGATGCCGGGCTCGACGATCAGCGCAACGCCGCCGTGCGCGGTGAACTTGATGGCGTTGCCGGCGAGGTTGAGCAGCACCTGGCGCAGCCGCGCGGCGTCGCCGACCACCTCGAGCGGCAGGCGCTCGTCGACATAGGCGGCGATCTCGAGCGTCTTCGCCTGTGCGCGCGGCGCGAGCAGCTCGGTGATCTCCTCGACCAGGGCCGAAAGCGCGAAGGGACGCTGATCGAGGTCGAGCTTGCCGGCCTCGATCTTGGAATAGTCGAGCAGTTCCTCGATCAGCGCCATCAAGGCTTCGCCCGAAGTTTTCACCGCCCTGGCATAGGTCGCCTGCTCCGGCGTCAGTGTGGTGTCGAGCAGGAGGCCGCCCATGCCGATGATGCCGTTGAGTGGCGTGCGGATCTCGTGCGAGGCCATCGCGAGGAAACGCGACTTGGCGCGGTTGGCGGTATCGGCCTGGTCGCGGGCGTCGGCCAGTGCGCGTTCGGTCTCGGTCCGGTCGGTGACGTCGCGTCCGACGCTCTGCAATTCGGCGGGCTGGCCGGCATCGCGCCGGACATAGCCCTCGCGCCAGGCGATCCAGCGCGCGCCGAGCGGGGTTGCGATCTTCTGGTCGTGGACGCGGGTGCCGCTGCTCTCGCGAGCGCTGTCGCCCTGTTCCAGCACGTCGAAATCAAAGCGCGTGCCGACCAGCGCGCTTCGCGGCTGTCCCGCGAGTGCGCAATAGGGCTCGTTGGCGAAGGTGATGCACCCGTTCGTGTCGCGCAGCACGATCAGGTCGCCCTGCTGTTCGAACAGGCTGCGGGCACGCTCCTCGGCTTCCTTCAGCTCCCAATTGCGGTCGATCAGCGCCTCGTTGTGGGCGGCGAGCGCACGCAGCCGCTTGTTGACGAAGCGCAGCCGCATGCTCAGCGTCGCAAGGCCGAGACAGGCGAGCGCGAACAGGAAGCTCGCACCGATCGCAAACGCATTCGGATCGTAGCCGGAATTCTCGGAGCGGCTGCCGGAGACGAAACCATAGGCGGCGCCGAACGTCGCCGAGAAGATCATGAAGGAGCGGATCGCGAAGGCCAGCCTGGGATGCTGCCGCCTGAAGCGGCGCATGCGCACCTTGATCCGGAACGTCCGACCCATCGCCACCGATCCCGACCTTTTCCTCAAAACCTGTGATGCCGCATGCGACGATGTCGCGTCGACCTTGCGAACAGTTTGCGGCTTGGCGGCCGCCTCCAAACAGGGTTGACGGAATGTTAACGGCTCAGAGCGAGGCGGCCTGGAGGTGACGGTGGCCGCCGCGGGCGCCCACGATCAGCGCCGCCGCCTCGCGCTGCGAGAACGTCTTCGAGCGCACATAGATGCGATAATCCGCCGGTCCCTCGCTGGAGAGATAGATCACCTGGCCGCCATCGACCGGCTCAGCGGCAATCGAGACGAGACGCCGCGACGGATTGGCCTGGCAGGAGTCCGGCTCGGAACCGATGCCGTCGTCCACCACGGTGAAGTCCGCTGTGTCTGCGTCCTCGGTGATCTGGACCCGTACCGTGGCCCGCGCGGGATCGTCGGTGAAGGCGACATGCACGCCGGCGGTCCAGAACAGGGAGGTGAGCTCGACCGATGTCTCGCCGAGCGCGATGCAGGGCTGCGAGACCGATCCGATCTCGGCGCGGGCGAACACCGCAGCCGCCAACAGGGGAACAACCGAGGCCAGGATCTTGAGACGCAACATGACACTCTACTCGCCCGGCCCCAGGGAACTCACAACCGAAACTCGCGGGCCTTATGGTTTGCAGAGCGTAAAGGAAACTCGTTACCGCCGGGTTGACGCGCGGAATGATCAGGCCATCTGCCGCACATCCTCCGCGAGCGCGCGGTAGGACAGCGCTTCTGCGAGATGCAGGCGGCCGATCTTGTCGGCGTGATCGAGGTCGGCCAGGGTGCGCGCCACCCGCAGCACGCGGTGATAGCCGCGCGCCGACAGCCGCATGGTCTCGGCGGCATCGCGCAGCAGCTTTTGGCCTTGCGCATCCGGCTTTGCGATCTCCTCCAGCACCGAGGCGGGCGCCTCCGCATTGGTGCGAATGTGGGGCAAGCCTGCAGCCGCATAGCGCGCGAGCTGGATGTCGCGCGCCGCGGCCACGCGCGCCGCGACCTCGGCCGAGCCTTCGGCGGGCGGCGGCAGGATCAGGTCCGCCGCGGTCACGGCCGGCACCTCGATGCGCAGATCGATGCGGTCCATGAGGGGACCCGAGATCCGCGCCTGATAGTCGCCGGTGCAGCGATCGATGCGGCCGCGCTTGCAGGCATAGCCGGGCTCGAACGCATTTCCGCAGCGGCAGGGGTTCATCGCGGCGACCAGCATGAAGCGGGCAGGATAGGTGACGCGGTGATTGGCGCGCGACACTGCGACCTCGCCGTTCTCCAGTGGCTGGCGCAGCGAATCCAGCACGCGCGGATCGAACTCCGGCAATTCGTCGAGGAACAGCACGCCCTGATGCGCCAGCGAGATCTCGCCGGGCCTGGCGCGCATGCCGCCGCCCGTCAGCGCGGCCATGCTGGCGGAGTGATGCGGCGAGCGGAACGGCCGCCGCGCCGTCAGCGCGCCGCCTTCGATCTCGCCGGCGACAGAGGCGATCATCGACACCTCGAGCAGCTCGCCCGGGGAGAGCGGCGGCAGGATCGAGGGCAGGCGCGCCGCAAGCATCGATTTGCCGGCGCCGGGCGCGCCGATCATGAGGAGGTGATGGCCGCCGGCGGCCGCGATCTCCAGAGCGCGCTTGGCGCTTTCCTGGCCCTTGATGTCGCGCAGGTCGAGCGTGGAGGCGGCGGCCTCATGCACCTTCGGCGAGGGCCGCGACAGCACCTGCGTGCCCTTGAAATGGTTGGCGATCTGGATCAGCGAGCTCGCCGCGATGATCTGGATGTCCGGGCTCGCCCACGCCGCCTCGGAGCCGCAGGCTGCGGGGCAGATCAGCCCTTCCTCGCGTGCATTGGCGCCGATCGCGGCGGGAAGAACGCCGGCCACCGGCGCGATCGAGCCGTCGAGGCCGAGCTCGCCGAGAACGGTGAAGCCGGCCAGCGCATCCGGCGGGATCGCGCCGATCGCCGCCATCAGGCCAAGCGCGATCGGCAGGTCGTAATGGCTGCCTTCCTTGGGCAGATCGGCCGGTGCCAGGTTCACGATGATGCGTCGCGCCGGCAGCGCCAGCCCCGAGGCGATCAGCGCCGAACGCACCCGCTCGCGCGCCTCGGACACCGCCTTGTCCGGCAGGCCGACGATGGCGAAGGCCGGCAGGCCAGGGGCGACCTGCACCTGCACGTCGACCGCGCGGGCCTCGATCCCCTCAAAGGCGACGGTGGAAACCCGTTGAACCATGCTCGAAACAGCCTGCCCTCTTTGCACAATCGAGGGTAGCAGAGCGAGACAGTCCTTGGCAAGAACAATACGGGAACAAATCGACCGGGCCGGACACCCCTAACCCTTCGTAAACACGGCACGGAAACAACGCCTCGAATGCGGGCTTCTGTCCTCAGCACATTCCAACGAATGTTCGCTACTGCTGAGCCTGCGGGATGGGCCGTAGTCTAACAAGTGAAGTGGGAAGATGCTGGTAAATCGCCGGAGAAGCGAGCGTCGGGTGTGCAGCCGGCTCGCCAAGATTCATTTTGGCGCGGGGTCGCTGCCGCGGGATTGCACGATCACGGATATTTCGGACGGTGGCGTGAAGGTGGTCGCGGAATTCCTGGAAGTGCCGCCGCAATTCACCATCATCTTCGCGCCCGACTATTCCCGCCAATGCCGCCTGCGCTGGCGCATCGGCTGCGAGTTCGGCGCCGAATTCGTCGACTAAGGTCTCACCGGGCGCGTCCTTAACGGGACTTTAGCGTTAATCGGTAAGCATCTCTGATCAGTTGCCGAGTGATCAGAGTATGTCCAAGCGTTCGCCCCTCGCCTTCCCGGCGAGATTCCTGCTTCCCGCACTTCTGGTGCTTGGCCTTGGCGGCTGCCAGACCGCCGGCATCGACGATGTGACCGGCGCGCTCGGCATCAAGTCGGAGCCGGCCGGCAGGGCCGACGCCAAGCCCGACACCAAGCCCGACATGGACGCGCTTCGCGAGCGCTATCGCGGCAAGCCCGGTGATCCCGGCGTTGCGCTGGCCTATGGCAAGGCGCTGCGCGAGACCGGTCAGCGCGCCCAGGCGGTGGCGGTGCTGGAGCAGGCCGTGCTCGCCCATCCCAGCAACAAGGCGCTGCTCGCCGGCTATGGCCGCGCGCTCGCCGACAACGGCAATTTCCAGCAGGCCTTCGACGTCCTCAGCCGCGCGCACTCGCCGGAAGATCCGGACTGGCGCATCCTCTCGGCGCAGGGCGCGGCGCTCGACCAGCTCGGCCGCAACGAAGAGGCGCAGCAATATTACGCCAGCGCCTTGAAGATTGCGCCCGACGAGCCGCAGGTGCTGTCCAATCTCGGCCTGTCCTACATGCTCCAGAACAATCTGCCGCGCGCCGAGGAAACCCTGCGCCGCGCGCATGAGCGCAATCCCGCCGAGTCCCGCGTGCGTGCCAATCTCGCGCTCGTGCTCGGCCTGGAGGGAAAGCAGGCCGAAGCCGAGGCCATCGTGAGGGCCGATCTGCCGCCCGATCAGGCGGCGGCAAAGGTCACGGCGCTGCGGCAGCTGGTGGCGAAAAAGCAGCAACGGGCGGACAAGTAGCTCGCTCGTCTTTGATTGATTTCCTGTTCTGACGCGTTTTCCGGAGTCGAGCCGGATCCACTCGGCTCGAAAACGCCCCAGTCCCTACGACGCCTTGCGATGCGGGGCCGAGCTGCGCCCCGATCTGCCCTTCAGCTTCTTCAGCAGCGGCTCGAGCAGCGAGCGCTTCGGCTTCTTCACCTCGCCGCGGCCGACGAGGCGGTTCGCCATGCTTTGGAACAGAAGGGTGGTGCGGTGGGTTCTGGAGACCTCGGCGATCATCTGGCCGTTGTTGGCGGCGGTCGAGAACAGTTTCGAATCGAACGGGATCACCGCGATCGGCTGGCTCTCCATGGTCTTGGCGAACGCCTTGACCTCGATCTCCGCGCGCTTGTGCATGCCGACCTGGTTGAGGCAGTACAGCGGCGGGCGATCATTGGGGCGTGCCGCCTTCAGCACGGTCAGCATGTTCTTGGTGTTGCGCAAGTTCGCGAGGTCGGGCTCGGCCACGATCACGATGTCGTCCGCGTTGACCAGCGCGCGCCGCGTCCAGCCGGACCATTGGTGGGGAACGTCGAGCACAATGCAGGGCGTGGTCATGCGCAGCGTGTCGAACACCGCATCGAAGGCTTCGGCGCCGAAATCGTAGACGCGGTCGAGCGTGGCGGGTGCCGCCAGCAGGCTGAGGCGCTCGGTGCATTTGGCGAGCAGGCGCTCCATCAGCGCCGTGTCCGGCCGGTCCTGCGACAGCACCGCATTGGCGATTCCCTGCACCGGATCCTGGTTGTAGTCGAGGCCCGCCGTGCCGAAGGCGAGGTCGAGATCGATCACGACGGAGTCGAGTGCGAGGTCGCGGGCGATGGTCCAGGCCAAATTGTGCGCGACGGTGGACGCACCGACGCCGCCCTTGGCGCCGACCACCGCAATGACGCGGCCGGTGATGATGGCCTCGGAAGCCGAGAACAGGCTGCAGATCGAGCGGACGACGTCGAGGGTCTCGACCGGTCCGACCACGTAATCGTTGACGCCGCGGCGCACCAGCTCACGATAGGGCGCGGTGTCGTTGGGGCTGCCGATCACGACCACGCGGGTGCCGGGATCGCAGACGCCGGCGAGATCGTCGAGGCCTTCGAGCAGGTCGCGCGTGCCGTCGGACTCGATGACGATCACGTTCGGCGTCGGCATCGTTTCATAGACCTCGATCGCCGCGGCGAGGCCGCCTTCCTTGGCGGTGAGGTGGGCCTTGGCGAGCCGGCGATCCTGTCCCGCCGCGGTCACCGCGGCCAGCGTCTGCTCGGTCTCGCAAAAGGCTTGCACCGAAATGCGAGGGACAGGCGCAATGTGTTCCTCGGGGTGCCGCGGGTCGTCCGCGTCTTCGTCGTGGAGAGCTGTCATCTGCCGGTGTCGCTGAGTTTGGCCTTGTCGGATTCGGGAGAAGGCGTCGCGACCGGCGTGCCCTTGCGGTAACGGTCGAACGCGATGTTGCGCCGTGCGGTGTAGGAGGGCGTCTCGGCGCGGGGCTGCTCGAGGTCGGCCGGGTTGTCGATCATCGCCGCGAGGTTGCGCTGGCTGGCGCAGCCCAGATTGAAATAAGGCCGGTTCTCGCTGTAGCCGGGGTCGAGGATGGAGGGGCCGACGTCTTCCGGCCAGAGCCCGCAGGGACCGGCGACTGCCGCGATCTTCGAATAGCTGACGCGGATGGTGGGCAGCAGCCCGGGATCCTCGGGGCGATAGGGATGCTGGACGATGGCACGCGACGGCACGCCGCCGGACGTGAGCACGGACCGGATCTCCTGATAGGTCGCTGCAGCCGCGCGCGAATTGGCGGTGTCGACGGGGACGTCGACGACGACGGAGCCGGTGCCTTCGTGCCCCCAGTCCCGGGCGATGCCCGCGACGTCCGAATGCTGTGCGGCCGAGAGACCGCCTCTCGCCTTGCCGACGAAGATCACGATCGACTTCTTGCCTTCCTGCACCGCGATCGGGTGGCGCTGGCGATAGTCGGTCGGCACCGTCTGGGTGACGATCTCGGTGGTGTTGCAGGCGCCGAGCATGACGGACAGGCCCGTCAGTGCCAGCGCGATCCGCAGCTTGCGACGTCGATCGGCCGATGTGTTCGTCATCGCCTGGTCCCCTCTTGCCCCGTTTCCTGCTCCGGTCCCCAAACCGCTCGTCTCAGTCGATGATGAAGCCGAAATCACCGGGCGGGCCGTTGATCGGATCGACCCGGCGCGCGACGCCATAGAGGCGGTTCATGCGACCGAGCAGCGCCGTCTGCGCGTCCGAGGCCGGTGCGAAGCCGTCGTCGGGCCGCGACAATTCCTTCTGGGCGACCGCGCGCACCACATAGGGCGTCACGATCACCATCAGCTCGGTCTCGTTGTTGACGAAGTCGCGGCTGCGGAACAGCGCGCCGATGATCGGCACCTGGTCGACGCCGGGCAGGCCGTTGATCGCCTGCTTGGTCTGCTGCTGGATCAGGCCGGCCATTGCCATCGAACCGCCCGAAGGGATTTCCAGCGTCGTCTCGGCGCGGCGGGTCTGGATCGAGGGGATGGTGATCGAGTTGTTCGTTGTCGCGGACACCGCCTGCGTCAACGTGATCGAGTTCGTGTTCGACAGCTCCGAGACCTCGGTCATCACGCGCAGGCTGATGCGGCCCTCGCTGAGCACGACCGGGGTGAAGTTCAGGGAGATGCCGAACTTCTTGTAGGTGACCTGGGTGGCGCAGGAGCGGGTGACCGGATCGCAGGTATAGCCTGCGGGAATCGGGAACTCGCCGCCGGCAACGAACGTGGCGGATTCGCCGGAGATCGCGGTCAGGCTCGGCTCGGCCAGCGTGCGCATGACACCGGCACTTTCCATCGCCCGCATCGTGGCGCTGACGGTGGCGACGCCATTGGAGAGGCCGGCGACGCCGAGTCCGTTGCTGCCGACGATAGGCCCGCCAGAGACCGAGAACGGGTTGGAATTGTTGAAGTTCACCACAGCCGTGCCGGCGTTCAGGCTGGCGCTGAGATCGACGCCCAGCTGCTTGACGATGTCGCGGCGGACTTCGCCGACCACGACCTTGAGCATCACCTGGTCGCGGCCGCGCACGACGATGTTGTTGACGACCTTGTCCGGGCCGCCGACGAGCTTTGCGGCGACGTCGCCCGCCTGCTGGGCCTCGACCGGGCTCGAGACCGAGCCGGTCAGCATCACGCTGTCGCCGACGCCTTCGATCTGCACGCCCGGCAAGGACTGGCGGAGCGCCGCCCGCATGCCGTTGAGATCGCGCTTCACGGCGATGTCGTAGGAGGCGACCTGCTGGCCGTCGGCGGTGAAGAACACGACGTTGGTCTGGCCAACCTGGCCGCCGATGATATAGGCGCGCTGGGACGAGCGGATCACCGCGTTGGCAATCTTGGGATCGGCCACGAGTACGTCCTTGACCTCGCGCGGCAGGTCGATCACGACGGACTTGCCGACGCCGAGCGACAGGAAGCGCGTTCTCGCGGGTGCGACCGTCGCGACGGGCGACACGCCGAGGTCCGGCGCCTGTATCGGCGCCTGGTCGCCGACCGGCGCATCCGCAGCTCTGACGACGTCGGAGGCCGCGAGCAGCCCCAGCATCGACATCGTCCCCGCCAAGAACGAGCGCGCGCGATTCCCCCGAATGCGCAGGCCCGTCCGATCACCCCCGTGGTTCATGCTGTCCCCATCACTTCTGTGACGTCAGTTGCCGTGCCTGCACGCCGTAACGGATCACGTTCACGCCGCCCGGACGCTTGATCGCCTGCTCCTCGGGCGTGCCGTCGACTGCGTTGGCGTCGACGATGCTGCGCAGCGCGAGTGTCAGCGTGCCGCCCTGGCGCGCGGCCGAGAGCGTGGCGACCTGGTCGGGTCTGAGCTCGAGCGTGACGGTCTTGCCGACGACGGCGTTCTGGCCGTCTTTTTCCTTCGGCGCCTGGTCGATCGCGAGCACGCGGATGTTGGTGAGAATGACTTCGGACAGCACGAGGTCGTTGCCGGCGGTCGGACCATTGTTGTCGCCGTCGGGATTCTTCAGCCGGCGCGTCAGGACGATGTCGACGCGGTCATTCGGAAGGATGAAGCCGCCGGCGCCGGTCTCGGCTGAAATCTCGGTGGAGACGGCGCGCATCCCGGACGGCAGGATCGCGGCCATGAAGCCGGAGCCTTCGGCCCTGACCAGCTTCTGCTCGCGGATCGGCTCGCCCTGCATCAAAGGCACGCGCGCGATCGAGCCGGCGATCTGGGTCTGTGCCTCGGGCCTGCTGTCGCGGCGGATGAAGGCGTTGCTCGCGGTCGCCGCCGGCCAGGCGGTGAAGCCTGACGACCTGATAGGCCAGGCCTGCCATATCAGGTCGTCAGGCTTCACCGCCTGGCCGAGCTGGATGTCGTTCTTGGCGACCAGGACCTCGACCGTCGGCAGTTTCTCGGCGACGGATTGGGCAGGGGCGGGCGCATTCTGGTAGCCGCTCGCCAGATATGCAGCGACGCCGCCGGCGCCCAATGCGATGACGAGAACGACAATGCGTGCGGTGTTCATACGCCTGTACTCTTACGCGGGGCACTCGAACCGCACGTGGCGTGTTCCCCCGTGTCGATGAGTAGGGAGCAAAAGTATAAGGGGTGTTGCGAGGCTGGATGCGATAGCCGGCGGCGATGCCGGATTTCGGCAGATGGTGAACGCGGCGTTATTCGATCGGCCAGCGGCTCCGTAGTTTCACGCAGACCGGCGCACGCGCTCGAATGCGGCGCGTGGGCGTCATGGTGAACGGGTGGTTAGTGACGGAGAGGCTCGAAGCCGCGAGCCATCGCAAGGTGTACCGCGACGCGCCGGTGCTCGTCCTGCCATGTAGGACGAGCACATCAGGACGACGGTGATGGAATGACGCCAGCGTCGCCGGCGCTACTTCGCCCGCTTCTGCTCGATCACGTCCCAGACCTTCGCCGCGACGTCAGGGCCGCCGAGCCGCGCGATGGCGCGGATGCCTGTGGGCGAGGTGACGTTGATTTCGGTGAGGTTGCCGTTGATGACGTCGATGCCGACGAACAGGAGGCCGCGCTCGCGCAGTGCCGGGCCGACGGTGGCGCAGATCTCGCGCTCGCGCGGGGTGAGCTCGGTCTCCTGGGCCGCGCCGCCGCGCACCATGTTGGAGCGGAGGTCGTCGGCGGCCGGCACGCGGTTCACCGCGCCGGCGAATTCGCCGTCGACCAGGATGATGCGCTTGTCGCCGTGCTTCACCTCGGGGATGAATTGCTGGACCACCCAGGGCTCCCTGAACGTCACCGAGAACATGTCGAACAGCGAGCCGAAATTCATGTCCTGCGGCATCACGCGGAACACCGCCGCGCCGCCATGGCCGTGCAGCGGCTTCATCACCACGGCGCCGTGCCTGTCGCGAAACGCGTTGATCTCGTCGAGGTCGCGCGAGATCAGCGTCGGCGGCATCAGCTGCGGAAAGTTCATCACGAACAGCTTTTCCGGCGCGTTGCGAACGGAGGCGGGATCGTTGACGACCAGCGTCTTCGGATGGATGCGCTCCAGGAAGTGCGTCGAGGTGATGTAGGCGAGGTCGAACGGCGGGTCCTGGCGGAGCAGCACCACGTCGAAGCCGTTCAGCGCTTCGCGCCGGGGCTCGCCGAGCGTGAAGTGGTTGCCGGGCTCGTCGCGCACGGTCAGGAGCTGAACCGGCGCGACCAGCTCCTCGCCGACCATCGAGAGCTTGTCGGGCGTGTAATAGGACAGGCCATGGCCGCGCTTCTGCGCTTCGAGAAGCAGCGCAAAGGTGGAATCGCCCTTGATGTTGATGCGGGCGATGGGGTCCATCTGGACGGCGACGTTCAGTTTCATGATCTGCCTTTCAGGTCGAGGCGTCGAATGCCGCCAACACATGGCGCGGAAGTGATCGCGGCGCAATCAGCATGGCGTCGAATCGCAATTCGAATTCGGCATGCTCGGGATGCGCTGCGAGCCAGCCTTGCGCGGCGTCGATGATGCGCCGCTGCTGGCGCGGCGTGACGGCGAAGGCGGCGTCATCCAGCGTCGCCCGCGCCTTGACCTCGACGAAAGCGATCAGGTTGCGGCGTCGCGCCACGATGTCGATCTCGCCATGCGGGGTGCGATAGCGTTTGGCGAGGATGCGGTAGCCCTTGGCCATCAGATAGGCCGCGGCGCGGCTCTCGGCGGAAATCCCGGTGTGGAACGCGGCGACGCGCTCGGGCGAGGCGACCTTCGGTTCCTTAGGCGTCTCAGTCTTCGCCATCGCCGCCCCGCAGATCCTTTGCGAGCTCGAGCGCACGGGCATAGACCTCGCGGCGCGGCCGGCCCGACAGCGCGACCGCATGGGCCACGGCATCCTTGACGCTGTTTGCGGCAAGCTGCTCGCGCAGGAGTCCGTCGAGCGCATCCGATGCCAGCACGTCGGCGTCCGCTGCGGGCGGGCCGATCACCAGAACGAACTCACCGCGCGTCTCCGGCGCATCGGCTTGCCGCGCGAGTTCGGCGAGGGGCGCACGCCTGACCTCCTCGTGCAGCTTCGTCAGCTCGCGGCAGACCGCGGCCTCGCGTTCGCCCATGATCCCGGCCAGATCGGTCAGGGTGTCCTGCATCCGGTTGCCCGATTCGAACATCACCAGCGTCGCGTCGATGCGCGCAAGCTCGGCCAGGCGTGTGCGGCGGGCCGCGGATTTCGCCGGCAAGAAACCCTCGAAGAAGAAGCGGTCGGTAGGCAGCGCGGCCACCGACAGCGCCGCCAGCACCGAGGATGGGCCGGGCAGCGCATACACGGGATGACCGGCGGCGCAGACCTCGCGCACCAGCTTGAAGCCGGGATCGGAGATCAACGGCGTGCCGGCGTCCGAGACCAGCGCGACCGAGCCGCCTTGCGCTAGCGCCGCCAGAAGCTTCGGCCGCGCCGCTTCCGCATTGTGCTCGTGATATTGCTTGAGCGTTGCCGCGATCGCATAGCGCTCGGTCAGGCGGCGCGTGATGCGGGTGTCCTCGCAGGCGATGACGTCGACGCCGGCGAGCGTCTGAAGCGCCCGCAGGGTGATGTCGCCGAGATTGCCGATGGGTGTCGCGACCAGATAGAGACCCGGCGCGGCCTTGGGCGCCGCGAGCCGATGGGCATCGATGGAGAAACCGCGCGAGGCGGTGTCTTGAGCTTCAGGCGTATTTATCGGAGCCGGCTTTGCGCGCATAATGAAGTCAACTTAGGCACGATCCGCAGGGCTGGGAACCGGGTGGTCGAAAAAGATCGTGCCGAGGTGAGGGGCGAGGAACGGACGGGAATGTGATCGATCCAGGATCACGTCGGGAGGGAATGAACCCCCTTGCGCCATATTCACGACGGAAACGCCGCCTTGATGCTGAATGCGTGACGGCGAAGAGCTGCCGGGACAGGGAAGCGGTCGCGTTAAGCGGTTGTTATCCTTTTGTTTTGGTTAACTATTCGCCGACAATATGCCTGAATCCGCGGCTTGTGTCGTGGAGGGAATGTCGTGACCGGCGGGCGACGGCCGGTGAGAAGAGAAGCTGCCATGGTGGGCCCGCGTCATCCAAAGTCTCCCGTTCCGGGGTCCCGATCGTCGGGGGCGACCCGGCGCAGTGCGCTCGGCCTGCTGCTCGGTGCGCCCGTGCTGTCGGCCTGCGCCGGCGTGCAGCAAAGTCTCAGCCAGTTCTCCAACCCGTTCTCGAGCTCCGCGCCGCCGGCCCAGCCGGCAGGTCCCCCGCAGCAGGCGACGACCGCCGGCACCGGCGGCGTAAAGGTCGCCGTGATCCTGCCGCTCTCCGCCGCTGGCAATGCCGGTCTCGCGGCGCAATCGATGCGTAATGCCGCCGAGATGGCGCTGGCCGAGTTCCAGAACCCGAACATCCAGCTCCTGATCAAGGATGACAATGGCAGCCCGCAAGGCGCACAAGCCGGCGCGCAGCAGGCGGTCGACGAGGGCGCCGAGATCATCCTCGGGCCGCTGTTCGCGCAGTCGGTGCCGGCGGTGGCGCAGGTTGCGCGCACGCGCGGCATTTCGGTGATCGCGTTCTCGACCGATTCCAGCATCGCCGGACGCGGCGTCTATCTGCTCAGCTTCCTGCCGGAGTCCGACGTCAACCGAATCGTCGAATATTCGGCCAGCATCGGAAAGCGCTCCGTCGCCGTGCTCGTGCCCGACAACGCTTATGGCAATGTCGTCGAGGCCGCGGTGAAGGCGGCTGTGCCGCGCCGTGGCGGGCGCATCGTCGCCTTCGAGAAATACGGCGCCGATCGCGCCACCCCGGCACGCACCGTCGCGCAGCAGCTCGGCAGCGCCGACGCGCTGTTCATTGCCGATGACGGCGATGCCGTCGTCTCAGTGGCGGATGCGATGACGGCGGCGGGTGCGAACCTGCGCAACATCCAGCTGCTCGGCACCGGCCTGTGGGACAATCCGCGCGTCTATGCCAGCGCCGCGCTCCAGGGCGGCCTCTACGCCGCGCCCGACCCGGCCGGCTTCCGCGCCTTCTCCGGCCGCTACCGCACGAAGTACGGCGCGGAGCCAGTGCGCACCGCGACACTCGCTTACGACGCAGTCGCGCTCGTCGCCGCACTCGCGCGCACGCAAGGCACCACGCGCTTCTCGTCCGACGTGCTCACCAACCCCTCCGGCTTTGCAGGCATCGACGGCCTGTTCCGCTTCCGCGCCGATGGCACCAATGAACGCGGGCTCGCGGTGATGAAGGTGACGCAGGGTGGCGGCGTTGCTGTCGCGGGCTCGCCGAAGAGTTTTGGGGCGTAACGGTTTCGTAGCCCGGATGGAGCGCAGCGAAATCCGGGGTTCTTTCCGCACGGCGAGACCGTCCCGGATTACGCTTCGCTCCATCCGGGCTACAAGATCTCGCTACGCCGCCAGATCCGCGACCACCGCATCCAGCACCGGAAAGCCGCTGCTGGTCACGCGCAGCCGGCCCGTCGGATCCACCGTGATCGCGCCTTCCTCGCGCAGCAGCGCGATGCGCTTGGGATCGAGCGGGCGGCCCGAGAGCGCCTTGTAGCGCTCGGGGTCGATGCCCTCGGCGAGGCGCAACCCCATCAGCAGGAATTCGTCGGCGCGCTCCTCGCTGTTGAGCAGATCGTCCGTGACGATGCCGTGGCCGTTGCTCTCGACGCGCATCAGCCAGGCTTCGGGACGCTTCTCGGTGGCGGTGGCGTGCCTGATACCGTCGATGTCGAGGCGGCCGTGCGCGCCCGGACCGATCCCGGCATATTCATCGCCGCGCCAATAGACCAGGTTGTGCCTGCACTCGGCGCCGTGCCGCGCGTGATTGGAGATCTCGTAGGCCGGTAGCCCGAGTCTGTCGCAGGTCTCCTGCGTGACGTCGTAGAGCGCGCGCGCAACGGCTTCGTCCGGCGTCTTCAATTTGCCGGCCTGGTGCAGGCCGAAGAACGGCGTGCCCTCTTCGATCGTCAATTGATAGAGCGACAGATGCTCGGCCGCTTCATCGATCGCGTGCCGCAGCTCGTCGGCCCACATCGCCGGCGTCTGGTCGGGGCGGGCGTAGATCAGGTCGAACGAATAGCGGTCGAACGAGCGGCGCGCGATGGCGACGGCCTCGAGCGCCTCGCGGGCGCTGTGCATCCGGCCCAGCGCCTTCAGCGAGGCATCGTCGAGCGCCTGCACGCCGAGCGAGACGCGATTGACGCCGGCGCTGCGATAGCCGGCAAAGCGCGTGGCTTCGACGCTGGTCGGGTTCGCCTCGAGCGAGACTTCGACGTCGCTTGCGACGGACCAGTGCTTGCCGATCGCATCGAGCACGGCGCCAACGGTGGCGGGCTGCATCAGGGACGGGGTGCCGCCGCCGAGGAAAATCGAGGTGACCTCACGCCCGGGCGCGCGCTCGGCGGTCGCGGCGATCTCGCGCGCGAAGGCGGAGGCGAAGCGGGCCTCGTCGATCGCGGCGTGGCGGACGTGGCTGTTGAAGTCGCAATAGGGGCACTTTGACAGGCAGAACGGCCAGTGCACGTAGACGCCGAAGGCTTTGGATTCTTGTTTTGACGCGTTTTCCTGGCGCGAACAGGTATCCACTTCGCTCGCAGACGCTCTAGCGCGGCTCAAGGCAGATCTCCGCCAGTTTCACGAAGGCGCGGGCGCGATGCGACAGGCCGAGGCCGAGCGGCGGCAGCCCGTGCTTCTCGATGCTGGTCATCTCGCCGAAGGTGCGGTCGTGGCCGTTGGGCAGGAACATCGGATCGTAGCCGAAGCCGGCATTGCCGCGCGGCGGCCAGACCAGCGTGCCGTCGACACGCGCCTCGACCTCTTCGAGATGATGGTCGGGCCAGGCGACGCAGAGTGCCGAGACGAAATGCGCTCTGCGCTTGTCGGCCGTGGTGGCGCCGCGCTCCTGCAGCAGGCGCTCGATCTGCGCCATCGCCGCATTGAAATCCTTGGCGGGGCCGGCCCAGCGCGCGCTGTAGATGCCGGGCGCGCCATCGAGCGCGTCGACCACGATGCCGGAATCGTCGGCGAAGGCGGGAAGCTTGGTTGCCTGTGCCGCCGCGATCGCCTTGATCGCGGCGTTGCTGCGGAAATCGGTGCCGGTCTCGTCCGGCTCGCCCAGGCCGAGCTCGCCGGCCGACACCGCCTCGATGCCGTACGGCGCAAGCAGCTCCCGCATCTCGGCGAGCTTGCCGGGATTGTGGGTCGCGATGACCAGCTTGTCCGTGATTCGGCGGTGCATGGCCTATTGACTACGCCACAGCCAGTTTCTGCAAGTCCACCAGACGCGCAATGCCCTTGCGGGCCAGCGCCATCAGCGCCAGGAGCTCGGCTTCGGTGAACGGCTCGCGTTCCGCGGTGCCCTGCACCTCGATGATGCGGCCATCGCCCGTCATGACGAAATTGGCGTCGGTCTGGGCTTCCGAATCCTCGGCATAGTCGAGATCGAGCACAGGCGTGCCGTTATAGATGCCGCAGGAGATCGCGGCGACGTTGTCGCGCATCACGTTGGCCTTGACCATGTTGCGCGCCTTCATCCAGTTGATGCAGTCGGCCAGCGCGACCCAGGCGCCGGTGATCGAGGCCGTGCGCGTGCCGCCGTCGGCCTGGAGCACGTCGCAATCGACCGTGATCTGGCGCTCGCCGAGCGCTTCGAGATTGATGATGGTGCGAAGCGAGCGGCCGATCAGGCGCTGGATCTCGACGGTGCGGCCGCTCTGCTTTCCGGCGGCCGCCTCGCGGCGGGTCCGTTCCGAGGTCGCGCGCGGAAGCATGCCGTATTCGGCGGTGACCCAGCCGCGGCCCTGGCCCTTCAGCCACGGCGGCAGGCGGTCCTCCAGCGTGGCGGTGACCAGCACGTGGGTATCGCCGAATTTCACCAGGCACGAGCCTTCCGCATATTTGACCACGCCGCGCTCCAGCGTCACGGGGCGCAATTCGTCGGGCGCACGGCGGCTTGGCCGCATGGGAATCCTCCAAAACTCACGGGAAAAGGCTGTTCGCGGTGCTTGTAGGTGGGGCGAGGGTGGGCGGCAAGGTTTTTTCACCCCTGATATGGAGGCCGCAAATGCAACGCTTGTCAGAAGCGTCCCGGATGGACAAATTATAAGCATCTGAGAGGAGTTACCGTCTGTGGCCCATCACGATCCGATCCATCTGATCGCGCCGCGCGCAGGCCTTGCCCAGCTCAACGAGCGTTCTCGCGACATCTTTCGTCAAATCGTCGAAAGCTATCTTGCGACCGGCGAGCCGGTCGGCTCGCGTAATATTTCGCGCCTGATCGCGACGCCGCTGTCGCCGGCCTCGGTCCGCAACGTCATGGCCGATCTGGAGCAGCTCGGACTGATCTATGCGCCCCACACCTCCGCCGGCCGGCTGCCGACGGAACTCGGCCTGCGCTTCTTCGTCGATGCATTGATGCAGGTCGGCGATCTCAACGAGGCCGAGCGGCAGTCGATCCAGAGCCAGCTCTCCTCCGTCGGCGAAGCACAGTCCGTCGAGGCGGCGCTGGACCAGGCCCTGATGCGGCTGTCGGGCCTGACCCGCGCCGCAGCCGTCGTGCTGACGCCAAAGTCCAATGCGCGGCTGAAGCATATCGAGTTCGTCCGCCTGGAACCGGAGAAAGCGCTGGTGATCCTCGTCGGCGAGGACGGCCAGGTCGAAAACCGCGTGCTGACGCTGCCGCCCGGAGTTCCCTCCTCGGCGCTCGCCGAGGCCGGCAATTTCCTCAATGCCCGCATCCGCGGCCGTACGCTGGCCGAGGCGCGGCTCGAGCTCGAGACCGCGCTCGGCGCGGCCCGCGCCGAGCTCGATCAGCTGACGCAAAAAGTGATCTCGGCCGGCATCGCCAGCTGGTCCGGCGGCGAGAACGAGGATCGCCAGCTCATCGTCCGCGGCCATGCCAATCTGCTCGAAGATCTGCACGCGCTGGAGGATCTGGAGCGGGTTCGCCTGCTGTTCGACGATCTCGAGACCAAGCGCGGCGTGATCGACCTGCTCGGCCGGGCCGAAACCGCTGAGGGGGTGCGTATCTTCATCGGCAGCGAGAACAAGTTGTTTTCGCTGTCGGGGTCCTCCACCATCATCTCGCCGTATCGGGATGCCGCAGGACACATCGTCGGCGTATTGGGCGTGATCGGCCCGACGCGGCTGAATTATGCCCGCGTGATCCCGACCGTGGACTACGCCGCCCGCATCGTCAGCCGCCTCCTGGGGGGCTGACCCGCGCTTCCCCGATCACGGGCGCTTGATTTTCGCCGGGTTAGGCACGATATCCGGGCCAACAATCCCTGGAAACGAGTTCGAGATTAGCCGATGACCGAGCAAGACCGGCAACCCCAAGACACGACTGCCGCGACCGGCGAGCCGGTGGTGTCGAAACCCTACGTCATGCCCGATGATCCCGAGCCCGGTTCGGTGGAGACGTTGCAGAAGGAGGCCGCCGAGGCGCGCGATCGGATGCTGCGGACGCTGGCCGAGATGGAGAATCTCCGTAAGCGCACCAGCAAGGAAGTCGCCGACGCCCGCCTCTACGGCATCACCGGCTTTGCCCGTGACGTGCTCGACATCGCCGACAACCTCCAGCGCGCGCTCGATGCCGTTCCGGCCGAGGCGCGTGCTGCGGCCGATCCCGGCCTGACGGCGCTCATCGAAGGCGTCGAGCTCACCGAGCGTTCGCTGCACAGCGCGCTGGAAAAGCATGGCGTGAAGAAGCTCGATCCGCAGGGCCAGAAATTCGACCCGAACTTCCACCAGGCGATGTACGAAGTGCCCGATCCGTCGGTGCCGTCGGGCACCGTGGTTCAGGTCATGCAGGCCGGCTACACCATCGGCGAGCGCGTGCTGCGCCCGGCGCTGGTCGGCGTCGCCAAGGGCGGCGCGAAGGCCGCGTCGGCGGCCAACAACAATGAGTCGAGCGGCGCGCCGAACTGATCGATCTTCATGGTGCGCAACGCTGCCGGGTGAGGGTTCTTCTCTCTGGGAGAACCGTCGCTGTTGAGACAGCCATCTCCCCAGCCCTCCCACGCAAGCGAGGGAGGGAGCGCATATCGCTTGCGGATGCAGCTAGCCCTTCGGCTGGATACCGTCGCGCACGGCGCGGAAGCGGGTGAAGGCGGCGGACCACTTGTCGCGCGGGGCGCTGGCGATGATGCGCAAGGATGCGCCGCCGGTCGAGAAGCGGATCCACTGCACCACGGTCACCGGCACCTTGTCCTTGCCGCTGACGCCATCGATCCGGGTCTCGAATCCCTGCTGGCCGTTGATGCGGATCGGCTCCGACATGGTGATGCGCGACTCGCGCACGCCGGGGATCTGGAGCGCCGCCTCCTGGGCGAAGCGGGCGCGGTCGTCCGCCTGCTGCGGGGTGGCGCCGATCACGCCGAGGATCATGAACGGCCTCGACTCGTAGCCCGTGCTCTCGTCGCCGTCGGCCAGGATGATGCTGCTGCCCGGCGCGAGGGTCCGGATGTCCTTGAAGTCGGCGAGATCCGTGATCTTGAACGGCATCAGCGCGATCTGCTCCTCGGCAGAAACCTGCTTGCGGGTCACGGCGCTCGCAAACATCTGCCGCACCGCTTCATCCGTGTAGATCTTGGTCGCATTCTCGGGAATCTGCACCGCGACATAGCCGGAGAAGCCGGCACCGGGCACGATCATCGAATAGCGCTTCACCGGCGTATCGCCGGCCTTGCCGCTTTCGGTGGTGAAATAGGCGAGACCGGCGGGGGTCTCGATCTTGTCCTGCTTGACGCCGTTGGCCCCGGCGGGATTTGAATTGAAGGCGCTCACGACCTCGCCATAGGCCGCCGGCGGCAGCTCGGTGATCAGCACCTTGACGTTGCCGTCCTCGCTCTCGAAGCCCGGAAAGGTTTTTGCCGTGCTGAGGCCGATCAACGGCACCATGCCGAGACGCAAGCCAGGTGGGAAGACGGCGTCGGCGGCGATGGCCGGAAACGCTGTTACGGCGAGGAGGGTGAGCGCGGCGAGGGGGCGGATCAGCTTCATGGGCACTCTGATTGGTTCACATTGAGGCCGTTCGATGGTCGGCGACCGGGCCGCTTTGTCGCGCGAAGCAGCTGCGCGGGCTGTCCGGCCAGTCCGCCTTTTAGCGGCTTTGGCCCTGCCGCAACAGGGCGGAGCGGGTTGCGGTAGCGGGGGCTTGCCATGGCCCGGACCTGTTAATAATTCCTCACCCGCAAGGGCGGTGGAGGCCGGACATCATCTTTCAAAACCCAATGTTTTCGCGGCAGAAACGTAGCTTCGGTCCTTGCGGGCCCCTCCCCCCCTCCTATATGAGCCTCAATCATCGCAATATCGCGGATGTTTGATCTTAGGGGGTTTCGGTTCGGGTGCCTTCTGGGCCCAGCCAACCTGCCGCAAAAAGAAGGATATCAGGACCATGGGAAAGGTCATTGGGATCGACCTCGGCACCACGAATTCGTGCGTCGCCGTGATGGATGGCAAGAACGCCAAAGTCATCGAGAATTCCGAAGGCATGCGCACGACGCCTTCGATTGTCGCCGTGACGGATGACGGCGAGCGCCTCGTCGGCCAGCCGGCCAAGCGCCAGGCCGTTACCAATCCCGAGCGCACCTTCTTCGCAGTGAAGCGCCTCATCGGCCGCCGCTACGACGACCCGATGGTCGAGAAGGACAAGAAGCTCGTCCCGTACAAGATCGTGAAGGCTTCCAACGGCGACGCCTGGGTCGAGGCCGACGGCCAGACCTACTCGCCCTCGCAGGTCTCGGCGTTCATCTTGCAGAAGATGAAGGAGACCGCGGAAGCCCATCTCGGCCAGAAGGTCGATCAGGCCGTCATCACCGTTCCCGCCTACTTCAACGACGCCCAGCGCCAGGCGACCAAGGACGCCGGCAAGATCGCGGGCCTCGAAGTGCTGCGCATCATCAACGAGCCGACCGCGGCCGCGCTCGCCTATGGCCTCGACAAGACCAAGGCCGGCACCATCGCCGTGTACGACCTCGGCGGCGGCACCTTCGATATCTCCATTCTCGAGATCGGCGACGGCGTGTTCGAGGTGAAGTCGACCAACGGCGACACCTTCCTCGGCGGCGAAGACTTCGACATGCGTCTCGTGGGCTATCTGGCCGATGAGTTCCAGAAGGAGCAGGGCATCAACCTGCGCAACGACAAGCTCGCGTTGCAGCGCCTGAAGGAAGCCGCTGAAAAGGCCAAGATCGAGCTGTCCTCGACGACGCAGACCGAGATCAACCTGCCCTTCATCACCGCGGACCAGACCGGTCCGAAGCATCTGACGATGAAGCTCACCCGCGCCAAGTTCGAGGCGCTGGTCGACGACCTCATCCAGAAGACCGTCGAGCCCTGCCGCAAGGCGCTGAAGGATGCCGGCGTCACCGCCGGTGAGATCGGCGAAGTCGTTCTGGTCGGTGGCATGTCGCGCATGCCGAAGGTCCAGGAGGTCGTGAAGCAGCTGTTCGGCAAGGAGCCGCACAAGGGCGTCAACCCGGACGAAGTCGTGGCGATCGGCGCCGCGATCCAGGCCGGCGTGCTCCAGGGCGACGTCAAGGACGTGCTGCTGCTCGACGTGACCCCGCTGTCGCTGGGCATCGAGACGCTGGGCGGCGTGTTCACCCGCATCATCGACCGCAACACCACGATCCCGACCAAGAAGAGCCAGGTGTTCTCGACGGCCGAAGACAATCAGAATGCCGTCACCATCCGCGTCTTCCAGGGCGAGCGTGAAATGGCGGCCGACAACAAGATGCTCGGCCAGTTCGACCTGATGGGCATCCCGCCGGCTCCGCGCGGCATGCCGCAGATCGAGGTGACCTTCGACATCGACGCCAACGGTATCGTCAACGTCTCGGCCAAGGACAAGGCCACGGGCAAGGAGCAGCAGATCCGCATCCAGGCCTCGGGCGGTCTGTCGGAAGCCGACATCGAGAAGATGGTCAAGGACGCCGAGGCCAATGCCGAGGCGGACAAGAAGCGCCGCGAGGCCGTGACCGCCAAGAACGAGGCCGATGGCCTGGTGCATTCGACCGAGAAGGCGCTCGCCGAGCACGGATCGAAGGTCGCCGAGACCGAGCGCCGTGCCATCGAGGATGCCGTCAGCGACCTCAAGGAAGCGCTGAAGGGCGACGATGCCGAGGCGATCAAGGCCAAGACCCAGACGCTGGCGCAGGCTTCGATGAAGCTCGGCGAGGCCATGTACAAGCAGCAGGCCGAGGCCGACGCCAAGAAGGATGCGGCCAAGGACGACGTCGTCGATGCGGAGTTCACCGAAGTCGACGACGACAAGACCAACAAGAAGTCCGCCTGAACCCCGAGAGGGTGACGATGCGGGCGGCTTGGACCCCACACGCTTCTTCGGCCTCCCCCTTCGCGGGGGAGGCCGTCGTGTCGAGGTCGCAGGAGCACGCTTCCGCTACGATCGATCAATCTCCAGCCGTTATTCTCAGCGCTGCCAGGCAGCGCCCTGCCGCAAGGCGGAAGGGTGCTCATGTCGTCGCGTGTCAGCGTTGTTTCGCCCCAACTTGAATCGCGATTGGATAGACCGAGCTCATCATGTCCACGTCCACCAAGCGCTGCTATTACGAAACCCTGGAAGTCGAACGCGACGCCGACGAGTCCAAGCTGAAATCGTCGTTCCGCAAGCTGGCGATGAAATTCCACCCCGACCGCAATCCCGGGGATGAGACCAGCGAAGTCAAGTTCAAGGAGATCAACGAGGCCTATGAGGTCCTGAAGGACAAGGACAAGCGCGCTGCCTACGACCGCTACGGCCACGCCGCATTCGAGCAGGGTGGCGGCTTTGGCGGCGGGGGCGCCGGTTTCGGCGCGGGCTTCGCCTCCTCCTTCTCCGACATCTTCGAAGACTTGTTCGGCATGGCCGGACAGCGCGGCCGCGGCGGCCGCGAGCGTGGGGCCGACCTGCGCTACAACATGGAAATCACCCTCGAGGAAGCCTTTGGCGGCAAGACCGCGCAGATCGAGATCCCGGTCTCGGTCACCTGCGAGGCCTGCTCGGGGATTGGCGCCAAGGCCGGCACCAAGCCGAAGACCTGCTCGACCTGCGGCGGCGCCGGCCGCGTGCGGCAGTCGCAGGGCTTCTTCACGCTCGAGCGGACCTGTCCCGGCTGCCAGGGCCGCGGTCAGATGATCGAGGATGCCTGCCCGTCCTGCTCGGGCCAGGGGCGCGTCACACGGGAGCGGACCCTCTCGGTCAATATTCCGCAAGGCGTCGAGGATGGTACACGGATCAGGCTCGCCGGCGAGGGTGAGGCCGGGGTCCGGGGCGGCCCGCCCGGCGACCTCTACATCTTCCTGTCGCTGGCCCAGCACCAGTTCTTCCAGCGCGACGGCGCCGATCTGCATTGCCGGGTGCCGATCTCGATGGTGACGGCAGCGCTCGGCGGCGAATTCGAGGTGCCGACGATCGAGAAGAGCAAGGCCAAGGTGAAGGTGCCGCCCGGGACCCAGTCCGGCCGCCGATTCCGCATCGCATCAAAAGGCATGCCGGTGCTGCGTTCGCGCCAGATGGGCGACATGTACGTCCAGGTGGTGGTCGAAACCCCGCAGAACCTCACCAAGAAGCAGCAGGAATTGCTGGCCGAGTTCGACAAGCTCTCCTCCGGCAACACTCAGCCGGAATCCGAGGGCTTCTTCGCGAAGGTCAAGGATTTCTTCGGCAATCGGGCGAATTGACTCGTCTTGACCGTACCGCCTTCGGCCTATACGTCTTTATGACCATTTTCTGACACGCCGCGGTCCCGCGGTCCCGTCCGGTCCCGACATGCCATTGCCATCGTCCGCGCGTGCGTTGAAGAAGCCTCGTCTCGATGACGAGGTGCGCTTTCTCAGGTCGTGGATCGAAAAACCACTGCACATGGGCGCGGTCATGCCGTCAGGCAAGCTCCTGGCCCGGACCATGGCTCACTATGTCGATGTCGATTCGGACGCCCCGGTGGTCGAGCTCGGGCCCGGTACCGGTGCGATCACCTCGGCCCTGATCGAGCGCGGCGTCGACCAGAAGCGTCTCGTCCTCGTCGAATACAATCCCGGCTTCTGCGCGCTGCTGCGCGACCGCTACCCACAAGCCAAGGTGGTGCAGGGCGATGCCTATCGCCTGCGCGACACGCTCTGGAATGTGCTGAGCGCGCCGGCCAGCGCGGTCGTCTCGGGCCTGCCGCTGGTCACAAAACCGATGCTGACGCGGCTGCGGCTCATCCGTGACGCCTTCACCGCTCTCGCGCCCGGCGCGCCCTTCATCCAGTTCACCTATGCGGTGGTGCCGCCGATCCCGAAATCGCTTCCCGGCGTGTCCACAGAGGCTTCGGAACGGATCTGGATGAACCTTCCGCCGGCCCGCGTCTGGGTGTATCGCAAGGATTAATTCCGCCGGCTCCTGCTCTTGCGCGGCGGGCTCGTTTCGCCGAACGCATGGGATTGGATGTCTGCTCCCAAAATCCTGATCATTCCCGGCTCGCTGCGCACCGGCTCGCACAATGCGAAGCTTGCAGCGGTCGCCGCGTATGAATTCGCCCAGGCCGGCGTCGACGTCACCCGCATCTCGCTGGCCGATTTTCCGCTGCCGATCTACGACGGCGATCTCCAGGCCAAATCCGGCGTGCCCAAGCACGCCATCAATCTCAAGCGCATGATCGGCGCCCATCACGGCGTCCTCATCGTCTCGCCCGAATACAACGCCTCGGTGCCGCCGCTTCTCAAGAACGCGATCGACTGGGTCAGCCGCGTGCACGAGTTGCACGAGGCGCGCGGCGAGGTGTTCCGCAACCGCGTCTTCGCGCTCGCTGGCGCCTCGCAGAGCCGGCTCGGTGCGGCCCGCGCGCTCCAGGCCTTGCGGCTGATCCTCTCCTCCTGCCACGCCAATGTCATTCCCAGCCAGCTCACGCTCGCCTTTGCCGACCAGGCCTATGACGATATGGACAGGCTGAAGAACGAGGGCGATATCGCCGCGCTGAAGGAGCTGGTAGCGCAGTTGATCGACCTTTCCCAACGCATGATGTGAGGTGACATGACGCCAGCCGAAATCGCCCCCAAGGACCGCCTGATCGTTCCGCTCGACGTGTCGAGCCCGGAGGCTGCCGAGGCGATGGTCGCAAGGCTCGGCGACAGCGTCACCTTCTACAAGATCGGCTATCAGCTCGCCTATGCCGGCGGCCTGCCGTTGATCGGCAAGCTCGCCGGCGAGGGCAAGAAGGTGTTTGCCGATCTCAAGATGCACGACATCGGCAACACGGTGATGCGCGGTGTCGAGAGTGTCGCCAGGCTGGGGGCGACTTTCCTCACCGTCCACGCTTATCCGCAGACCATGAAGGCGGCAGTCGAAGGCCGTGGCGCATCGAGCTTGAAGATTCTCGCAGTCACTGTGCTGACCTCATACGATGACGACGATCTGCACGCGGCCGGATATCGGCTCGGCGTCTCCGAGCTGGTCGAAGCGCGCGCGCAGCAGGCGCAGGTGCTCGGCATCGATGGACTCGTCTGCTCGCCGGAAGAGGTGGGTGCCTTGCGCAAGATCGTCGGGCATCAGATGAGCCTCGTCACGCCTGGTATCCGTCCGGCGGGCTCACCGACCGGCGACCAGAAGCGCGTCATGACGCCGGGTCGCGCGATCGCTGCAGGCGCCGACTATCTCGTCGTCGGGCGGCCGATCCTCGAGGCCGCCGACCCCAAGGCGGCGGCCGACGCGATCCAGGCCGAAATCGCGCAAGCGCTCAGCTAATCAACAAGGGAGAACGACGATGGCAAAGGGTTACTGGATCGGGCGTGTCGACGTGAGCAATGACGAGGGCTACAAACCCTACGCGGTCGCCAACGGTCCGATCTTCAAGAAATGGGGCGGCCGTTTCGTCGTCCGCGCCGGCAAGTTCACCACCGTCGAAGGTGCCAGCCGCAACCGCAACGTCGTGATCGAATTCCCGGACTACGAGACCGCGCTCGCCTGCTACAACTCGCCGGAATATCAGGCCAACATCAAGGTGCGGCAGCCGCACTCGATCGCCGACCTCATCATCATCGAGGGTTATGACGGTCCGCAGCCGTCTTAAAGCGTGATGAGATCAGGTCAAATAGCTACAGGGGGAAGTGAACTCCCTCTCCCGCTTGCGGGAGAGGTGAACGAGCCGCGGCAATCGATTCAACTTAAGCCCATTCCGCTTTAGAATGGCGGCTGCGCGCCGTCATTCTTCACGTGAATGACGGGCTGATCAGCGAACGCCCTTCGCCTGTCCGTCGTCTCGCCAAATTGTGGCGAGATCGGCGCCCAGGTACATACAAGCCGGATGCAGTGGAGCCGGTTCCAGCACTTTCCCTGAAGGGGAAAGTCGCCGCGCCACCTGCTCCCGTCGCGCTCCTCACTCAGCTTTGTTCCAAGGATTCTTTTGTCCCCAAATGGGGATTGCGACCCTGCCCAATTTTCATTCAAGGTTGCTTTGCTCGAACTGTACAACAGGGACGATGAGAGATCAGCCCAAGCAAGGCACACGTCCCTGACCGGAGGCAAGCCTACCCGCATCACGAAAACCTTGAATCAAGGAGCGGAAGTCATGGCACTCATCAACGGAACGGCAGGCGACGATATCATTCCTGGAACGGCAGCTGACGACCAGATCAACGGGTTGGCAGGCAACGATACGATCACCGGGTTGGACGGCGCCGACCTCGTGAACGGAGGCGCGGGCGACGACAACATCGATGGCGGTGCCGGCGACGATACGCTGAATGGCAATGCCGGTGTCGATACGATCGCCGGTGGCGACGGCGACGATACCGTCAACGGCGGTGCGGGAGACGACAATCTTTCGGGCAATGCCGGCCTCGACACGATCCACGGCAACGCAGGCAATGACACGATCGACGGCGGCCTGGGGAACGATCAGCTCTATGGTGACGCAGGCGCCGACTCCATCCACGGTGGAGATGACGATGACGCCGTCTACGGCGGCGCCGGAGCCGACACCCTTTGGGGAGACGCAGGCAACGATACGCTGAATGGCGATGCCGGCAATGACACGCTGCATGGCGGCCTCGGAAACGACACGGCGAACGGAGGCCTCGGCGACGATGTCATCAACGGCGACGAGGGCAATGACACGCTGAATGGCGGTCTCGGAAACGACACGTTGAATGGCGGTGCCGACGACGACGTCCTGAACGGCGGCGCCGGCAATGACACGCTCAACGGCGACGATGGCAACGATACCATGAATGGAAACGCCGGAGCCGACCTCATGGAGGGCGGCGCCGGGACCGACACGATGTTCGGCGACGCCGGAGACGACACCATGTCGGGCGGCGCCGGAGATGACACCATGAACGGCGGTGACGGCGCCGACGAACTCAGTGGCGGCACCGGCAATGATACGCTGAACGGCGACGCGGGCGATGACACTCTTGCCGGCGGCGACAACAACGATACGTTGAACGGCAGTGACGGCGCCGACACGCTCGCGGGCGGAAACGGCAACGATACGCTCGCCGGCGGCGCAGGCGATGACGAGCTGGATGGCGGTAACGGCAACGACGTCCTCGACGGAGGCACGGGAGACGACGTGATGACGGGTGGGGCGGGCGCCGACACCTATCATTTCGGCGACGATACCGCCACCAACTTCGGTGATGACGAGATAACGGACTTCAGTCTTACCGATGGTGATCTGATCCAGGTCGATGCTGCACCGGGCTTCGACCCGACCACGGTCGTCGTCAGCGATGATGGCACCAACACTGTGCTCGATTTCGGCTTCGGAACGATCCAACTCGACGGCGTGACCGGAGGCGCAACGCCATTCACGACGATCGATGACATCAATGTGGCCGCGGGGTCCACGGTCATTGAAGTCGTCTGAGGCCCGTTCGGCGGGGCGGCTACCGATCCGCCCCGCCACTGCATTTCTGAAGTCTGTATGAGTCAGTCGGTGATATTGCCTGCCGGTCATGTATTTGCGTCCGCCTGAGGGCCCAGCGCCTGGTAAGAGATCGCTGCTCGGATTGATTCCGGGGCGGTCCGCAGTCGTGTGGGTCGTGGCCTTCAGTATCTCGGTGAACCTGCTGCTCCTGGTCGTTCCCCTCTATTCGATCGAGGTGTTCGACCGGGTGATCAGCAGCGGCAGCGTTGAAACGCTTGTCGGTCTCACGATGATCGCCGCAGCGGCTCTCGTGTTCAGCGCCGCTTTCGATATCCTGCGCAGCCGCCTCCTCAGCCGGTTCGCCGTTGGCTTCGAGCGGTGCGTCGCTCCGATCGTCCTCGAAGGCACCATCGTGGACGCGGCAAGTCGCGGCGATGGAGGGACGCACGATCTCGTCAAGGTCCGCGAACTGAGAACCTTCTTGGCGAGCGGCACCGTTACGACGCTCATCGATGCGCCGTTTCTTCCTGCCTTCATTCTCATTCTATTCCTTCTCCACGTTTGGTATGGGGCCATTGCCCTGGTGGGGACGGCAATTCTGCTGGTGTTGGGCATCATCAGCCGGCGGATCGCGCGCACCGAAACGGCCGAGGCGTCGGGAGCCGCACTGCGGACGCAGGCTGCCCTGGACGGGATCGTCCGGCATGCCAGCCTCGTGCGCGCGATGGGGTGGACTCTCGGCGCAGTTCGGGAATTCATGCGGCTCAACGATCAGGCACTGTCGCCCGTCGTTCGAGCCAGTGAACGTGTCTACGCGATCGGCGCTGCCGCGCGCATGATCAGGACGATCCTGCAGATTGCGGCGATTGGAGCGGGCGCTTGGCTGGTTCTTCAAAACGAGGTGCTGTCGGGCAGCCTGATCGCGAGTTCACTGCTGATCGCGCGCACGCTCCAGCCGATGGAAAGCCTGATCTCAGCCTGGCGCGCGCTCACATCCGCGCAGGAGGCATGGACACAGGTCCAGGCCGCCGCTGCGCCGGTGTTGGCGCGAAAGAGAAAGACATTGCTTCCGATGCCGTCCGGCAGGCTGGTCGTCGATCGCGTGGCCTACAGGCCCGCTGGAGCCAAACGCCCCATTCTCGCGGGTATAAATTTCGAGTGCCGACCCTCGCAAATCGTCGTCGTCATAGGTCCGACGGGCGCCGGAAAATCGACCCTGCTGCGGCTGATGGCGGCCCTCGAGCTGCCGAGTAGCGGCACGATCCGGCTGGATCATGCCGCTCTCCATAATTGGGATGCTGATCAGCTCGGCAAGTTCGTCGGATATCTTCCCCAGGACGTGCAGCTCGTGGGCGGCACCGTCGCAGAGGCGATCGCCGGATTCGACGAAAGCGCGCGCGACGAAGACATCACCGCGGCAGCGATGCTCGCGCACGCGCATGACATGATCCTTTCCCTGCCATCTGGCTATCAGACGGAGATCGGTCGCGACGGCAGCAAGCTCTCAGGTGGTCAGCGCCAGCGGATTGGCCTCGCGCGAGCGTTCTTCGGCCACCGCAAGCTGATGCTGCTGGACGAACCAAATGCCAACCTTGACCCGGAAGGCGAGGAAGCGCTCTGCTCTGCGGCTTTGCAGGTCAGGGCGCGCGGCGCAACGCTGGTCATCGTGACGCACAGGCCCCGCCTCCTGACGATCGCGGATGCCGTATTGCTGCTGAGAGACGGCATGCAGCTCGCCTTTGGCCCGCCCAGCAAGGTTCTGCCCCTCCGTCTATCCGAGGTCACGCCGATATCGAAGTCGACCGACGGTCACCGCGAACAAGAGTCCCGCGTGCTCAGGACCGGAGGAGCGAGTCGATGACGTCGCAAGGCCATGCTCGCAACATCGTCATTCCACGCCATGCCGTGACCGGCGAGCGGTGGGCAACATTCAATGAACCACGCTCCGACATGCGGCGCATCGTGGTGTGGGGGTGCGTGTTGCTCGTTCTGCAGTTCTGCTGCATCGGCGTCTGGGCGACCACCGTTCCGCTCCGCAGCGCTGTCGTGGCGTCCGGCTTCATCAAAGTGCATTCAAAGCGCAAAGCCGTGCAGCACCTCGAGGGAGGCATCATCAAGTCGATCCTGGTCAGAGAGAATGATCGTGTCCAGGCCGGTCAAGTGATTGCGCGGCTCGATACCACGCAGATCGAGGCGATGCTCGGTTCGCTCGAGACGAAGCTGTTTGCGGACCTTGCCATGGAAGCGCGATTGGCCGCCGAACAGGCCGGCGAAAAAGAGATACGATTTCCGGATGAGCTGCGAACGAGATCTGCTGCGGCCGCGGGCGTTGCCGTACTGACCCAGCGGGCCGAGTTTGCGGCGCGGTTGACGGCGATCGACGGCGAGCGAAAGCAGATTGATCAACAGATGCTGCAACTGGAGGATACCATCCGCGGCCTGGAGGGCGACACCAAGGGGGCAGAACAGCAACTTGCCCTTTTGAAGGAAGAAATCGCGGATACGAGTTCCCTGCTCGCCAAGGGGCTCGCGCGGAAGCCGCGTTTACTGGCTCTACAACGCAGCCAGGCTGAAACGGAAGGGCAGATCGCTCGCAATGCAGCATCAATCTCGCAGGCACGAACAAAGATCGCCGAACTGGACGATAGGCGTCGACAGCTGGAGTTGAACCAGAATCGGGACATCGCAAAGCAGCTGCACGCCACCAGCCAGGAGATTGGCGATCTTCGACATCGAATTGCCGCGTTGCGTGATCAGCTTGTTCGATCCGAACTGCGTGCACCTGAAAGTGGGAAGGTCGTCGGCCTCAACAGCAGGGATCTCAGTGCCGTGCTTGCGCCCAGGGAAACTCTTCTGGAAATCGTCCCCCTTCAAGATCGGCTTGTCATCGAGGCGACGCTGAAGCCGACGGACAGGCAGGAGGTTTATGTCGGACAGACGGCGCGCGTGCGCGTCCTCGCATTGAACATCCGCCGGATACCGATGCTGGATGCGAAGGTCGTTGCAGTTGCCGCGGATGCGCTGAATGACCCGAAGACGGGCGTCGCCTCCTACATGGCGGAACTCGAGCTAGGGACCACCACGCAGACAGCATATTACCTTTCGTCATTATTGCCCGGAATGCCCGTCGAGGTGTTCGTCGAGACGGGAGAAAGAACCTTTGCGGAGTATTTGCTGCAGCCCATGGTGCTGCGGATCCACCGCGCTTTCAGGGAGAGTTAGGCTGCTGGCGCAATGCCGGCGGCATCGATATTGCGGGAGGAGCGCTTGCACGAGAATGGCAAGGTACTGCCCCACTGGCAGAATGGAATCGGGTTCTATCCCACGGAGAGCGCACGCTCGACGATCGATACTGAGGGCCTGGTAGAACAATTTGCGAGCCCTGCCGACGAGAGTATCGGCCAGATGGCGATGGAGCATTTCGGGAGGGGGATTGCCGAGCTGCTTGAATGCCGCAGCTGCTATATTGCCGCGGCGATGCGTCGAGCTTCCGGCCAACGATTGCTGCAGGCGCGGATCGGGCAGGCGACCATCGATCCTTCGTGCACGGCCATGGTGGCGCGAATTGCTCGAAAGGGCGCCAGTACAGGCTGTACGCTGCTCGAACCGGTCCATCTGCGCACCACTTTCGTGCGAAAGCTGATCGGGCCCGAGCCGGATATCAATGGTCATTCCGTGATAGGACGGTTCGCCGCTTGCGAGGGCGTAACCGTCGTCTTCGTCGCGGGATGGCGTCAATCGGGACTTACGCGGGCCGAGGTTCCATGCCTCGTGCGCGCGGTGCGTGCGATCTGGGAGACCGCCCACGATCTGGTGCGATTGCAGCAGCGCCAGGAAGATGCGGCGACCTGGCTTGGAGTCTTGGCATTTCCTGCCCTCATCGTCGACGAAGATCTTCGCATTCACGAAATCAACGGCAGCGCGCAATCGCTGATGGCCAAAGGCGATCTCCTCAAGGCGAATGGAGACAAGCTGGCCGGGCATAACAGTTCGGTGACTGCTGCCTTGAGGGAGGCGGTTCGCGAATCATTGGGTTCGCGCGCCGATCGGGAGTGGCTGGATACAACCGTGCCTCTTTCAACCGAGCGTGAGCGGTTCGCCTTTGCCAGAATCGGGGCTGCGCCGCCGCCTTGTGATACCGGAAAGGCGCTTGTCATCGTGCCGCAGTTCGATGAGGTTTCGGGAGCGCACCGTATTGCCGCGGCTTTCGGCTTGAACTTCGCGGAAGAGCGGATCGTCACTCGGATCCTTCAAGGCAAGTGTCCGCGAAAGATCGGTGCTGAACTGCGGCTAACCGAAGCAACGGTGAGAACCTACACCAAGCGCATAATGCTCAAACTGGGAATCAACCGACAATCCGAGTTCTTTGTACTTCATCATCTCACGCAATCGCCGTTCGGCTCTGGCCTGCGCGAGAAGTCGGTCCGCCAGTTTGCATCCGTCTCTCGGTTGATCGGATAGGTGCAATATTTGGAGAGACCTGATCGACGACTTCAAGATCGATGTTCGAAGCGTTCATGATGACACCAACCCGTTCGCCCGCAACAACCGCCTTCCTTCTTTCGACCGTGATTGTGATCCCAGTGCTCGCAACCCCTGGACATGGCCTTGCCGAGCGCATCCAGCTGGGAATGCCGATCGCCTGCGAGCCCGGGAAGACCTGCTACATCCAAAACTATACGGATCGGGACCCATCACCGGCCGCAAGGGACTTCAAATGCGGCACGCTGACATACGATGGGCACAACGGAACTGACTTTCGGCTCCCCTCGCTGCAGGCGCAACGGGCTGGCGTTGACGTTCTCGCGTCCGCAAGCGGACGCGTCCTTCGAACTCGGGAAAATCTGCCGGACGGAGCGTTCCACAAAGGCGCGCGCGAGGCTGTTCGTGACGTCGAATGCGGCAATGGCGTTCTGGTCCAGCACGACGATCATTGGGAAACGCAATATTGTCATCTCGCAACGGGCAGTCTTCGGGTGAAGCCCGGCGACACCGTGACACGAGGGCAGCCGCTGGGCCGGGTAGGTCTATCGGGTTTGACCGAGTATCCTCACCTCCACTTCACGGTCCGGCACGACGGTTCGATCACAGATCCTTTTGCCCACGGCGCGAGCCCGGAATCCTGTGGCGGAGGAGAGATGCTGTGGGAACCTGCACTGCAGGCGCGGCTTCGCTACCAGGAACGGGCCGTTCTGAACACGGGTTTTGCGACGACCCCGGTGACGATGGAATTCATCGAGGACGGAAGGACGGACGCCGAATTGCCTTCGGCGGCGTCGGCGGCAATCGTCGCCTTTGTGCGTATCATCGGTTTGAAATCAGGCGACGTTCAGCGACTTGTCCTCAGCGGGCCCTCCGGCAAGGTGATCGCCGAAAACAACGCTGCGCCCGTCGAGAACAATAAAGCGCAAGCTTTTCTATCCACGGGTCGGAAGCGCCCCGCCAATGGCTGGGAGCAGGGCACCTACAAGGCCGAATATACTGTTGAGCACGCCGGCCAGGTCGTGCTGAGAGAGCGCTGGGAACTTCCGGTTCAATCGCATTGATCTGATGATTTTGCCTTTGGTCTGCGAGAGCCCGCAATTGCCCGCCCGCGGTTAAACCCCCGTCAGCGCATCCCCCTGGTTCCATCGGTTGCCCAAACGGCCCGCGACCGGTAATAGGGCCATTGAAAGGATCGACCATGTCCGACATGCGCTTGATTGTTGCAGGAGCCGGCGGCCGGATGGGCCGGGCGCTGGTGCGAGCGATTGCCGAGAGCAAGGGCGCGGTGCTGGCGGGCGCGCTTGAGGCGCCCGGTTCGGAACTGCTCGGCAAGGATGCCGGCCTGCTCGCAGGCCTGCCGGCCAACGGTATCAAGCTGTCCGCCGATCTCTGGGCGATGTCGAGGGATGCAGACGGCATCCTCGACTTCACGGTGCCGGCGGCGACCATCGCCAATGTCGCGATCGCCGCCGAGCGCGGCATCGTCCACGTCATCGGCACGACCGGGCTGTCGGGCTCCGACAACGCCGTGATCAAGAGCGTCACCAATCGCGCGGTCGTGGTGCAGTCAGGCAATATGAGCCTGGGCGTCAACCTGCTCGCCGCCGTGGTCAAGCGCGTTGCCAAGGCGCTCGACCAGAGTTTCGACATCGAGATCGTGGAAAGCCACCACCGCATGAAGGTCGATGCGCCCTCGGGCACGGCATTGATGCTGGGCCAGGCCGCAGCCGCCGGCCGCGGCATAACCCTCGATGACCATTCCGAGCGTGGTCGTGACGGCATCACCGGCGCCCGCCGGCCGGGCAATATCGGTTTTGCCTCCTTGCGCGGCGGAACCGTCGCCGGTGACCACAGCGTGACCTTCCTCGGCCCGTTCGAGCGCCTGACGCTGTCGCATCAGGCGGAGGACCGCATGCTGTTCGCCCATGGCGCGCTGAAGGCGGCGTTGTGGGCGCACGACAAGACGCCGGGACATTACTCGATGGCCGACGTGCTCGGCCTCGCCGATTTCTGATCGAACCAAACGGAAAGCAGTCAATGAGCGAACGTCTTCTCGTGCTCGTGCGCCACGGCCAGAGCGAATGGAATCTGAAGAACCTGTTCACGGGCTGGAAAGACCCCGATCTCACCGAGCTCGGCGTGAACGAAGCCAAGGAAGCCGGCCGCAAGCTGAAGGCACAGGGTCTCGTATTCGACGTCGCCTTCACCTCGGTGTTGACGCGCGCGCAGCACACGCTCGATCTCATCCTCGCCGAGCTCGGCCAGACCGGTCTGCCGACCTCGAAGAACCTCGCCTTGAACGAGCGCGACTACGGTGATCTCTCCGGTCTCAACAAGGACGACGCGCGCAAGAAATGGGGCGAGGACCAGGTGTTGATCTGGCGCCGTTCCTACGACGTACCGCCGCCCGGCGGCGAAAGCCTGAAGGACACGCTGGCGCGCGCGCTGCCCTATTACGTGCAGGAAATCCTGCCCGCCGTGCTCAACGGCAAGCGCACTTTGGTTGCCGCCCATGGCAATTCGCTGCGCGCGCTGATCATGGTGCTGGAGAAGCTCTCGCCCGAAGGCATCCTGAAGCGCGAGCTCGCCACCGGCGTGCCGATCATCTACCGGCTCAATGCCGATTCGACCGTGGCTTCGAAGCTGGATCTGGCGGGTTAGTCGAGATCTCGTAGGGTGGGTTAGCGCAGCGTAACCCACCATCTTTGCCGTAACGGAAATAGAAGAGGTGGGTTACGCCTCCGGCTAACCCACCCTACGACATCGACCCTATTGCATCCCCAGCTGCCCGGCTTCCCAGCCCAGCATTGCCTGCTTCCGCGTGATGCCCCAGTGATAGCCCGTCAGCGTGCCGCTCTTGCCGAGTGCGCGGTGGCAGGGCACGACGAAGGAAACCGGGTTCTTGCCGACCGCCGCGCCGACGGCGCGCGAGGCCTTCGGGCTGTTGATGTTGCAGGCGATGTCGGAATAGGACACCGCGCGTCCCATCGGAACCTTCAGCAGCGTCTCCCACACCCGTACCTCGAAATCGGTGCCGATCAGGACCACGCGCAGCGGCTGGTCCGGTCGCCACAGCTTCGGGTCGAAGACACGCGCCGCGAGCGGCGCGGTGCCTTCGTGATCTTCCACATAAGTGGCGTTCGGCCAGCGCCGCGTCATGTCGGCGAGTGCGATCTTCTCTTCGCCGGGATCGGCGAAGGCGAGTCCGGACAGCCCGCGATCGGTGGCGATCACGATCGCGGTGCCGAACGGCGAGGGATGGAAGCCGTAGCGCAGGGTGAGGCCGGCACCGCCGTTCTTCCATTCGCCCGGCGACATCGCTTCGTGCGTGACGAAAAGATCGTGCAGCCGGCCCGGTCCCGACAGGCCCGAGTCGAGTGCCGCGTCGAGGATGCTGGCGGAATCCCTCAGCAGGTTTTTGGCGTGGTCGAGGGTGAGGGCCTGCATGAAGGCCTTCGGCGTGATCGAGGCCCAGCGCCGGAACAGATGGTGCAGCTCATCCGGCGTGACGCCGGCCGCATCCGCCATCGCCTCGATGGTCGGCTGCGCGCGCCAGTTCGCCGAGATGAAGGCGATCGCCCGGCGCACCGAATCATAGTCGCGCAACGCGGCGTTCTGGGTGCCCGGCTTGGCCAGGCGCTGGTCATGTATCGCGAGGGTCATCATGACCGGAAATGTAGGAGAAGGGATGGCTCGAAACCACCCGATTCCCGACCCGGAATCAGGTGATCGGATTATAGGTCGGGCCGCGCCTGGCGGCGTTCAGCGCCTCGACCAAGCCTTTGTGAAAGCTCGCCTTTTCATTGGGGCCGAGGAAGCGGGCGATCTGGATCTGATGACCGCGCGAGATCAAATAGAGATGCTCGATGCCAAAGTCCTCGTCGATCTCCATGTCGAGCCGGACCCAGAGCGGATTGAACGTCCATTCGGCGACCTGGCCGTGATGGCTGACGCGGCGCACCCGCAGTTCGGACGGGGTCACCACGATTTCCTCGCGGGCGCGCGCGGCGCGGAAATTGGCCTTGAAGGCCCACCAGATCACGACAACGTCGAGGCCGAAGAAACCGAACACCGGCCACGCCCCCATCATCAGGAAAGCGAGGCCCGCAACGAAGCTGACCACGCTCACGAACACCATCAAGGCGAGGAAGCCGGTGCGGTTCAGGGAGCGGTGTGGCGTCAGCAGCGCAGAGAAGATCTGCACGTCGCGCGGGTCTTGGGAATCGCTGCGCTCTATTTCGTTGCCTGTGCTCATCGTCCCTCAGTATATCCCGATCATGGCGAAAATCACCCGCAAGCCGGCCCCGCGCAAAGCGGCGGTGCCGAATAAAAAGGCAAAGCCGGTCGCGGCCAAACCGAAAGCGCCTGCGAAGAAATCGCTCAAAGCTGCAAAACCCTGGACGCCGGCCGAGGTCCGCGAGGTCTTCAGCCGTTTCCGCAAGGCCAATCCGGAGCCGAAGGGCGAGCTCGAGCACGTCAATCCGTTCACGCTGCTGGTGGCCGTGGTGCTGTCGGCACAGGCGACCGATGCCGGCGTCAACAAGGCGACGCGCGCCTTGTTCGAGGTCGCCGACACGCCGCAGAAAATGGTCGATCTCGGCGAGGAGCGCCTGCGCGAGTACATCAAGACGATCGGCCTCTATCGCACCAAGGCGAAGAACGTGATCGCGTTGTCGGCAAAGCTGCTGACCGAGTTCGGCGGCGAGGTGCCGCGCACCCGTGCTGAAATCGAATCGCTGCCCGGCGCCGGACGCAAGACGGCGAACGTCGTGCTCAACATGGCCTTCGGCGAGCACACCATGGCGGTCGACACGCATGTGTTTCGGGTCGGCAACCGCACCGGACTTGCGCCGGGCAAGACGCCGCTCGAGGTCGAGCTCGGCCTCGAAAAGGTCATCCCGGCCGAGTTCATGCTGCATGCCCATCATTGGCTGATTTTGCACGGCCGCTACACCTGCCTCGCGCGCAAGCCGCGCTGCGAGGTCTGCCTGATCAACGATCTCTGCCGGTGGCCGGAGAAGACGGTGTGAGATCGCGGTGAGTTCGTTTGAGGTTCAGTCGTGAGTCAACAAGAGCAAGTTCCATCGTCGCCTCCCGCCGCAGCGCCTGCCCCACCACCGAAGCCGACGCAGCGCCCCGCCACCTCGCTCTGGAGCCGGCTCGCGATCCCGCTGTTTGCAGTCGTCGTTGCGCTCGCCTTCGTCGCGCTGGCGACGCTGCGCTTCGACGAATGGGTCGGCAATGCCGTGGTCCAGACCACCAATGACGCCTATGTGCGCGCCGAGCTGACGCGGCTGTCGAGCCGCGTCTCGGGCGAAGTGCTCACCGTAGGAGTCACCGATTTCCAGCGCGTCAAGGCCGGCGATCTCCTGATCCAGATCGACCCCGCCGATTACGAGGCGCAAGTCGCGCAGGCCGAAGCCGCCGTCGCCGCGGCGCAGGCCGCGCTCGACAATCTCGCCAACCAGATCGAGCTGCAATATGCGACGATCGCGCAGGCCCAGGCTGCGCGTCTCTCCGCAGAAGCCTTGGAAGTGGAGGCGCGACAGGAGCAGGAGCGCCAGCAGTCCCTGTCGCAGACCGAATCCGGCACGCGGCAGCGCCTCGAGCAGGCAGTGGCCGCTTACGCCAAGGCGCAGGCCGACGTGCGCGCGAGCCGCGCCGTGATCGCGGCCCAGCAGCACCAGCTCGAGGTCCTGCAAGGCACCAGGAAGCAGCGCGCCGCCGATGTCGCGGCGGCCAAGGCGACTCTTGCGGGTGCGAGGCTCAAGCTTGGCTATACGAAGATCACCGCGCCGTTCGACGGCGTTGTCGGCGAGCGCCAGGTGCAGCCCGGCGATTACGTCAATATCGGCACCAACCTCATCAACGTGGTGCCGCTGCCCAAGGTCTATGTGATCGCGAACTACAAGGAGACCCAGCTCACGCACGTGGCACCGGGCCAGCCGGTCGAGATCACCGTCGACAGTTTTCCGCGCGAGACGCTGCGCGGCAGGGTCGCGCGCATTGCGCCGGCAACGGGCGCACAGGTGGCGCTGCTGCCGCCCGACAACGCGACGGGCAATTTCACAAAAGTCGTTCAGCGCATTCCCGTGCGCATTCAGTTCGACGACGACCAGCCGCTGCTGGCGCGGCTGGTGCCGGGCATGTCGGTGGTCACCAGCATCGACACCAAGGGCGCAAATGGCGGAAAATGACGATGCCGATCGCGGGCCGCTCTCGCGCGGCGGCGTCGCGCCGCAGCCCCTGTTCGCCGTCGCGGCGGTGTTGCTCGGCTCGTTCCTCGCCAATTTCGACAGCCGGCTGACCACGGTCGGCCTGCCCGACCTGCGCGGCGCATTCTCGCTCGGCTTCGACGAGGGCGCCTGGCTCTCGACGGCCGGCATCGGCTCGCAGATCTTCATCGCGCCTGCGGTGGCCTGGCTCGCCACGGTGTTCGGCCTGCGCCGCGTCCTCGGCATCCCCAGCCTCGTCTACGCCGCCGTCTCGTTCGTCATTCCCTTCGTGCACGAATACACGACGTTGCTCGTGCTCAGCGTCGTGCACGGCCTCCTGCTCGGCACCTTCGTGCCGGCGACGCTGATGATCGTGTTCCGCAATCTGCCGATCCGCTGGTGGCTGCCGGCAATCTCGATCTATGCGATCCGCGTCGGCTTCGCGTTGGACACATCGACCTCGCTGGTCGGCTTCTATGTCGACCATCTCGGCTGGCAATGGCTATACTGGCAGGGCGTGGTGATCGCGCCCTTGATGGGCCTGATGGTCTATCTCGGCACGCCGAACGAGCCGGTGAACCGCGCGCTGCTGCGCGAGGCCGATTGGGGCGGCATGCTGCTGCTCGGGGCCTCGGTCTCGATGATCTATGCCGGGCTCGACCAGGGCAACCGGCTGAACTGGCTCGGCTCCGGCACGGTGATGGCACTGCTCGCAGCGGGCGCGGTGCTGTTTCTGGCATTTCTCGTCAACGAATCGCTGGTCAGGCAGCCCTGGGCGCATGTGAACGTGCTGTTCTCGCGCAACATCGGCTTCGGGCTGGTCCTGATCCTGCTCTACACGCTGACGAGCCTGTCCAATGCGTCGCTGGTGCCGAACTTCCTCGCCACCATCGCGCTGCTCAGGCCCGAGCAGAGCGGCATGCTGCTGCTGACCCATGGCGCCTTGCCGATGTTCTTGCTGGTCCCGGTCTCGATCTGGCTGCTGCGGCATTTCGATGCGCGGACGGTGGTCGTCGTGGGCTTTGCCTGCTTCGCCGCGGCCAATCTCTGGGGCACGCAACTCACCCACGTCTGGGCGCGCGAGGATTTCATCGGCATCGTGCTGCTCCAGGCGATCGGGCAGTCGCTGACGCTATTGCCGCTGATCATCACGCTGCTGTCCAACTCCGATCCGAGCCGTGCCACCTCCTTTGCCGCCTATATCCAGATCATGCGGCTCGGCGGCGCCGAGATCGGCGTGGCGCTGATGGGCACCTGGCTGCGCGTGCGCGAGCAGGTCCATTCCTTCTATCTCGGCCAGAACCTTGCAGTCGGCGATGCCGATGTGGTGCAGAGACTGAAGCAGCTCGCCGATCGCTTCGCCGCCCACGGCACGGGATCGGCGCAGCCGCGCGCGGTCGGCACGCTGGCGGGCATCGTCCAGCGCGAGGCCAATGTGCTCGCCTATATCGACGGCTTCTGGCTGTGCTTCTGGCTGGCGATAGCCGCGCTCGCAATCGTCGCGCTGGTCACCCGCGCGCCGACGGGCCCATTCACGCCCGCGCCGTTCGGCTTCGCCAGGATGCTGCTGCGCAAATGCGGACTGACGGTGACGTAAGCGTCACCGCACCTGCCGCGCCGGCTCGATCAGCTCGGGCCGCGGGCCGGACAGGCGCTTGTGCATGTGGACCATGAAGGCCATGGCGAAGATCGGCGTAGCCAGATTGACGATCGGGATCGAGACGAAGGCGGCGATGAAGAGCCCGGCGGTGAAGATGGTGGCGGCGTTGTCGCGCCGCATCGCCTTGGCTTCCTCCGGCGGGCGGAAGCGCATCGCCGCGAGCTCGAAATATTCGCGGCCGAGCAGCCAGGCCGCGGCGAGGAAGAAGACCAGGAAGCCGGCGCCGGCGAAAAGCACCAGCGGCAACGCGACCAGATAGACCACGATCGTCAGCAGGGCAGTCCTGACGCCTTCAAGAATCGCCTGGCCCAAGGGCAGCGCCACGCCCGGCCGCTCGGCCGGATAATGCTCGCGCTCGACGATGTCGGCGACGTCGTCGACGAACAGGCTCGCCACCAGCGAGGTGATGGCGGGCATCAGGAAGATGCCGCCGAACACGACGCCGAGGCCCGCCGCGATCGAGACGATCCACGACAGGACTTCGATCGATGAATGCCAGCCCGGTCCGAGCAGGCCTTCGAGCCAGACCTCACCGGAGGTCGCAAACCAGCTGAGCAGCCGTTGCAAACCGATCGCCAGCACGGTGATCAGCACCAGCGCAAGGCCGATCGATCGCCACAGGATCGAGCGCATCGGCGGCGAGATCATTTGCGACAGCGCCTTGATGGCGGCATCCAGCATGGGGGATCCTCTCAGGTCAACACTTCGCGAGAGGTAGACACCCAATGCGGCTTCGGCAAGGGCGACCGGCTGCCCCAGGCACGACCGTGTCCCGGTCGGGGGCACGCAAGCGCCCAGCTAGCCATGCCGGTGCCCGTGCTTCCGCGCCTTTGCCGGCTTGCCTTCTCCGGTCGGGATCATCACCACGCGGCCGTAGCGCACGCCGCGTTCAGCGATGATGTGGTCCGCGAAATGCCTGACCTCGTCGGCATCGCCGCGCAGCGCCGTCATCTCCATGCAATTGTCATCGTCGAGATGGACGTGCAGCGTCGCCAGCGCGAGATCGTGATGTCCGTGGAATTCCTGCACCAGGCGTTTTGACAGATCGCGCGCGGCGTGGTCGTAGACATAGACGAGACCGGCCACGCATTGGCCGGTCTGCGCCGTGTCTTCCGTGCTCTGCTGCAGGCCGGCGCGGGCGAGATCGCGGATGATCTCGGAGCGGTTCTGGTAGCCACGCGCCTCGGCTGCGGCATCGATCTCCGCCAGGAGATCGTCCTCGATCGTGATCGTAATCCGCTGCATCAGGTCCTCTCCGTGCGTGCCGCCTGTATAGTCCATGAACCGTAGCCCGGATGGAGCGAAGCGCAATCCGGGGCAGTCTCGATTTGTTGGCAGAACCCGGATTTCGCTTGCGCTCCATCCGGACTACGCAGTGTCCCTACAGCCGCGTCGCACGAAGCCGCAGCGCGTTGCCGACCACGCTCACCGACGACAGCGCCATCGCCGCCGCGGCGATGATCGGCGACAGCAGTACGCCGAAGGCCGGATAGAGGATCCCCGCGGCGATCGGAATGCCGGCGGCGTTGTAGATGAAGGCGAAGAACAGGTTCTGGCGGATGTTGCTCATGGTCGCCTGCGACAGTTTGCGCGCCCGCACGATGCCAGTGAGATCGCCCTTGAGCAGGGTGACGCCGGCACTCTCCATCGCGACGTCGGTGCCGGTGCCCATGGCGATGCCGACCTCGGCGGCGGCCAGCGCCGGTGCGTCGTTGACGCCGTCGCCGGCCATCGCGACGATGCGGCCGGCCTTTTGCAGCCTGGTGACCACCGCGCTCTTCTGGTCGGGCAGCACCTCGGCCTCGACATCGGCGATGCCGAGCCGGCGCGCCACCGCCTCTGCCGTCGTCCGGTTGTCGCCGGTCAGCATGATGACCTTGATGCCTTCTGCCGCGAGCGCCTTTAGCGCTTCCGGCGTCGAGGCCTTGACCGGATCGGCGATCGCGAACAGGCCGGCAAGCCGGCCGTCGACGGCCATGTTGATCACGGTCGCGCCGTCGCCGCGCAGCCTTTCGGCTTCATTGTCGAGCGTCCTGGTCTCGATGCCGATCGACGTGAGGTATTTGGCATTGCCGAGCACGATGGTCTTGCCGTCGACCTTGCCCGTCGCGCCCTTGCCGGTCGGCGAATCGAATTGCTCGACCTGGCCAAGGGCGAGCTGCTTCTCCCTGGCCGCGCGCACGACGGCGTCGGCCAGGGGATGCTCGCTGGCCCGCTCGACGCTGGCCGCCAGCCGGAGGATGTCATCTTCCGCGAAGCCGGCCGCCGGCACGATCGCGACCACCTTGGGCTTGCCCTCGGTCAGCGTGCCGGTCTTGTCGACCACGAGCGTGTCGATCTTCTCCATGCGCTCCAGCGCCTCGGCGTTCTTGATGAGCACGCCCGCTTGCGCGCCGCGGCCGACGCCGACCATGATCGACATCGGCGTCGCAAGTCCGAGCGCGCAGGGGCAGGCGATGATCAGCACGCTGACGGCTGCGACGAGGCCGAACGCCAGCCGCGGCTCCGGTCCGAACCAGGCCCAGGCGCCGAAGGCAGCGAGGGCGACGACGATCACCGTCGGCACGAACCAGCCGGAGACCTGGTCGGCCAGGCGCTGGATCGGCGCGCGGGAGCGCTGAGCGTCCGCGACCATCTGCACGATCTGCGACAGCAGCGTCTCGCGGCCGACCTTGTCGGCGCGCATCACGAAGCTGCCCGACTGGTTCAGCGTGCCGGCAATGACCTTCGCACCGGTCTCCTTGGTGACCGGCATGGATTCGCCGGTGACCAGGGACTCATCGAGCGACGAGCGCCCCTCCAGGATGATGCCGTCGACCGGCACCTTCTCGCCGGGGCGAACACGCAAGGAATCGCCGGCATGGAGCGTGTCGATCTCGACCTCATGCTCGCTGCCATCAGGCGCGACGCGGCGCGCGGTCTTCGGCGCAAGCTGGAGCAGCGCCTTGATCGCCCCCGAGGTCGCGTCGCGGGCGCGCAGCTCCAGCACCTGGCCGAGCAGCACGAGGACGGTGATTACGGCAGCCGCCTCGAAATAGACGGCGACGGCACCCTCATGACCGCGGAAGGTGTCGGGGAACAGCTGCGGCGCCACGGTGCCGATGATGCTGTAGACATAGGCGACGCCCGTGCCCATGGCGATCAGCGTGAACATGTTGAGGTTGCGCGTCAGCAGCGATTGCCAGCCGCGGACGAAGAACGGCCAGCCGGCCCACAGCACCACGGGTGTGGCGAAGACGAGCTGGATCCAGTTCGAGACCGTAGCATAGATCCAATTGTGCGGGCCCGCGAGATGGCCGCCCATCTCCAGCACCACGGCCGGCAGCGCCAGCGCGCCGCCGATCCAGAACCGTCGCGTCATGTCGGCGAGCTCAGGGTTGGGTCCGGTCTCGAGGCTCGCCACCTCGGGCTCCAGCGCCATGCCGCAGATCGGGCAGCTGCCCGGTCCGACCTGGCGGATCTCCGGATGCATCGGGCAGGTGTAGATCGTGCCCGCAGGCATTTCCGGCTCGGGCGCCTTCTCCTTCGCAAGATATTTGGCGGGATCGGCGGCGAATTTGGTTTTGCAGCCGGCCGAGCAGAAATGGAAGGTCTCGCCGTGATATGCGAGGTGATGCTTCGACGTCGCCGGGTCGACCGTCATGCCGCAGACCGGGTCCTTCACCTTGTTCGCGGAATCACCGTGGTCGTGGCCGTGATGATGGGCATGGCTGGAATGATCGCCGCCGCAGCACGAGGATGCCGCGGGCTTCGCCGGCGGCGGTGCAGCTTTCGCGGAACAGCCGCATCCGGAATGTGTTTCCGCGTCGTGACGGGGCTCGCTGTTGTTCATTGCCATGCTCCGGTCTTGAAACCTATACCCGGTAGGGGTATATAGACCGCATGCGCAAGGACATCAAGACATCCGTCGGAAAACGTCTCGGCCGGATCGAGGGCCAGGTTCGCGGCCTGTCGAAAATGGTAGAGGAAGACCGCTACTGCATCGACATCGTGACGCAGATCTCGGCCGTGCGTGCCGCACTGCGCCGGGTCGAGGAGGAGGTCCTGAAGGATCACGTCGCCCATTGCGTCGAGCACGCGATTGCGAGCGGCGACAAGGCCGATCAGCGCGAAAAGATCGCGGAGCTGATGGCGGTGATCGGCCGGGCGGAGCGTTAGCACGGTATTCCGCTGTCATTGCTTCGCATAGGCTCGCAATGACCGCTTTCGCGGGGTCGACAGCGAAGCTACGCCGCGACCTCGCACATATCTCTGCGACGCCCTGCCCGATATTGCGCGAGTTCGTTCAGCTGCACAAAATGCTCGGAGAAAGTGGCGTTGATCTCCGCGGCTTCATCCATCATTTGCGTAAGCCGAATCTCAGCCGGCGTCTCTTCGTCAATCGCTTCAGGAACGAGCGGCGGCGCCAAGACCGTTTCTGGAAACACACCGAATGAGCCCGCTACCTCCTCGAGCGGCTTCTGCTTGTCGGCCCAGTGCAGGGCGGTGTAGTCGAACCCGTGCACGATGGTGGGTTTGACGACTTCGAAATAGGGCGAGATGTCGAAGTCGCGGGGCATGTAGAGCGAGGAATCGCGGATGTGCAGGATCTCGCGGCGGGCGGCACGGCTGCCGGCCTTGGTGATCTTCGGCAGGATCGGATAGCGCACCGCGTCGAAGGCCTGCGCGATCAGCGCCGAGCAGATGATCTTGGTCGGGTCGCCGGAGCCGATCGCGATCATGCGCCGGCGCCAGCGCTGCGGTATCGGCATCGGGAACAGATAACGCATCAGGTCGACGATGTTCTTGGTATCGTAGCCGAAGCCGATGCGGTTGATCGCATAGCGGCAGACCGTGGTGCGGTCCTCATAGGACAGCCCGACCGGGCGGCAGAGGCGGGTGTGATAGGGGAAATATTTCGACAGCGGCGCCGAGGTGACGCCTTCGCCGATATTGGCCTCGATCAGCACATGCGGCTCGCCGTCGGGCTCCTCCGCACCCGCGACCGGGCCGACATAGAGCGCGGCATGCGACCAGGTCGACTGCGTCAGATATTTGATGATGCCGGAGATGCGGTTGTTGCCTTCGACCAGCAGCACGTCGCCGGGCTCGATGACGCCGCGCAGATGCTCGGGATCGCTTGGTGTGAACGGCTCATAGCCCGGCACCTCCTTCGAGAGGTACGCGGCAATCAGCTTGCCGACCGAATCCAGGACCGTCCCCATGTCGAACTCCCCCCACGGCCTTTTCCAGCCGCCTTTTTCCCTTCTGTATCATGGTCGAAACGTGTTGCAATTCGGTTCATCACTCTGTGAGATCAAGCACGATTGATTCACCGTGATGGTTGCCGTGCAACGTCAGATACGGCAAGGTTCGCGGGCTGTTCCCGTTTGCCGCAAGTCCCCGGAAACCATGACATGACAATCACGCGCCGCGGTTTCCTTTCGGCGTCGGCGGCCTTTGCGGCGATGCCGGTCCTGGGCGCGAGCGCCGCGCCCCTGCCGCGCGAGGCGGACATCGTCGTGATCGGGGCGGGAGTTGCGGGCATTGCCGCAGCGCGGCGCATCATGGCGACGGGCCGCAAGGTCATCGTGGTGGAAGCCGCGGGCCAGATCGGTGGCCGCTGCATCACGGACAGCACCACCTTCGATACGCCATTCGACCGCGGCGCACGCTGGATGCACAATGCCGACACCAATCCGATGATCCGGCTGGCGCGCAGCGCCGGGCTGGACGTGTTGCCGGCGCCATCGGGCCAGAAGATGCGCATCGGCCGCCGCAACGCGCGCGCGGGCGAGACCGAGCAGTTCCTGGCAGCGCTGGTGCGCGCCAACCGCGCCATCGACGAGGCCGCGCGCGGCAAGCTGGATACATCCTGCGCGTCCGCGCTGCCGAAAGATCTCGGCGACTGGGCCGGCGCGGTCGAGTTCATGCTGGGCCCGAACTTTGCCGGCAAGGACCTGAAGGAGCTGTCCGCGATCGACAAGGGACGTGCGCAGGACCGCAACGCGGCGATCGCCTGTCGTCAGGGCCTCGGCACCCTGATCACCAGGCTCGCAGAGCAGACCCCGGTGGCGCTGTCGACGCCGGCAAACCGCATCGCCTGGAGCAACCGCGACGTCAGCGTGGAGACACAAGCCGGCAGGATCGCGGCGCGTGCCGCCATCGTCACGGTCTCGACCAACGTGCTGACATCGGGCGCGATCAAGTTCGCACCCGACATGCCCAAACGGACCTTGGACGCGGCATCGAAGCTCGGCCTCGGCAGCTACGATCACATCTTTCTGCAACTGCCGGGCAATCCGCTCGGCCTGTCGCGTGACGATATCCTCATCGAACAGAGCAACTCGACGCGCACGGCGCTCATGTTCGCCAATATCGGCGGCTCCTCGCTGTGCTCGATCGATGTCGGCGGCTCCTTCGGCCGCGATCTTTCCGAGCAGGGCGAGAAGGCCATGGCCGCCTTCGCGAAGGAGTGGATCACGAAACTGTTCGGCAGCGAAGCCGCTTCCGCCGTGCAGAAGACCAGCGCGACGCGCTGGAATGCCTCGCCCCATGTCATGGGCGCGATGTCGGCGTCTTCGCCCGGCGGTCAGCTCTCGCGCAAGATCCTGAGCGAGCCGATCGGCAATGTGTTCATCGCCGGCGAAGCCACCCATGAGACATTGTGGGGTACCGTCGACGGCGCCTGGGAAAGCGGCGAACGCGCGGCGGACGCGGCGTTGCGCAAGATCGGCGCGCTCAAGGACGACTCGGCGGACGTGCCGACACAGTCGACCAAGAAGCGCCGCGCGCCGCGGCAGTAAGGGCAGCTAAGCCACCGACAACGGAGGTTTAACGCAAAATCCCGTCCAGCACCGGCAGTCCGGCAACCACCGCCGTCGCAATCAGCGCATAGCAGATCCCGCGAAACACCTTCTCGCTGGCGCGGCCGAACAGCGACGCGCCGAAGGCGACGCCGATCGCATAGACCGGCCCGACGATCAGCGAGAGCACCAGCGACTCGCGGCTGATCAGACCCGTCGACGCGTAGCTGACCATCGAGAAGAAATCCGAGGCGCCGAAGAACAGCACGATGTTGGCGCGCGCGACGATCGGCGCGATCGGGCGGCCGAGCCAGTAGCCCACGATCGGCGGGCCGCCGGTCTGCGCGAGGCCACTGCAGAAACCGGACAGGCCGCCGATTCCGACAGAGAGCCAGGCGTGGTCCTTGCCGCGATAGCGCCAGCCCGACAGCAACAGAAGCAGCAGCGCCGCGACGAAGCAGGAGATGATCCAGCGCGTGGTGACGGGCTCGAGCACGCTGAGGAGATAAGTTCCGATCGGAACGCCGATCAGTGCGCCCAGCACGATCACCGCGGTCGCCTTGCGGTCGGCCTGGCGCCATGCGTCAGGCAGCATCGGGGCTGCCGCGACGAAATCGATGACGAGCAGCAGGGCTGCAACGAGCCGGGGCGCAGCGATGCTGCTCGCCAGCGGCATGAAGATCAGCGCCGAGCCGAAGCCGGAGAAGCCGCGCGCCGTGCCCGAAACGAAAGCGACGGCGCAGAGCGCCATCGCAATGGTGAGGCTGACGTCCTTCGGAAGAAAGTCCGCAAGGCTCATGCTGGTTGCTTCTGGAGCATGATGTCGTCCGAAAACCGCGTCACGCTTTTCGGCATCATGCTCTCAGGGTACCGCCGGTCTTCTTCGTGACTTCCGCCACGATCTTGGCTCCGACCGCCTCGATCTCCTGGTCGGTGAGCGTCTTCTCGCGCGGCTGGATCGTCACTGCGATGGCGATCGACTTCTTGCCGTCGTCGATGCCCTTGCCCTCGTAGACGTCGAATACGTTCACGCCGGTGATCAGCTTCTTGTCGACGCCTTGCGCGGCACGGACGATATCGCCGGCCTTCACGGCGCGGTCGACGATGAAGGCGAAGTCGCGCGACACCGGCTGGAAGGCCGAGAGCTCAATCAGCGGCTTGGCGCGGGTCGGCTTCTTCTTCGCCTCCGGGATGCGGTCGAGGATCACCTCGAACACCACCAGCGGACCGTCGGCGCCGAGCGCCTCGAGCGCGCGCGGATGCATCTCGCCGAAATAGCCGAGCACGTTCTGCGGACCGATCTGGATCGTGCCGGAGCGCCCCGGATGCAGCCATCCAGGTCCGCCGGCGACGATCTGCAGCGCCTGCATCGGCGCACCGCTGGCTGCCAGCACCGCCAGCGCGTCGGCCTTGGCATCGAAGGCGTCAGCCTGCGTCGACCCGGTCCAGTGCCGTCCGAGACCTTCAGAGGACGCAAAGCCGCGGCGTACGCCGCTCGCCGCCATGAACTGGTCCTGCGGGCGATCGCCCCTGAAGATCTGACCGACCTCGAACAGCGCGACATCGCCGAAGCCGCGATCGGCATTGGCCTGCGCGGCCGCGGTCAGGCCCGCGAGCAGGGTCGGGCGCATGTCGGACAAGTCCGACGCGATCGGGTTGGCCACTTCCAGCTCGCGCTGGCCGCCGCCGAACAATTCCGCCGCAGGCTTGGCGATGAACGACCACGTCACGGCCTCGACCATGCCGCGGCTCGCCAGCGCGCGCCGCGCGCGGCGGGTGCGGAGCTGGAGCGGGGTGAGCACCGGTTTGCGCGCGTCCTCGCCGCGCTCGAACGGCGTCTCCGGCACCTTGTCGACGCCGAAGATGCGCACGATCTCCTCGACGATGTCGGCCTTGCCGTGCACGTCGGTGCGCCAGGACGGCACCGCCACCTTCACGACCGGACCCGGGCCGGCCATCATGAAGCCGAGATGGGTCAGGATGCGCTTCATCTCGGTTTGCGGCACGTCGATGCCGGAGAGCCGCTTGACCTCGGTGATGGGGAATTCGATCAGGCGGTCGTCGCCAAAGGCCTTGCCGACCACGACGGTCTCGGATGGCGTGCCCCCGCACATCTCCATGACCAGCTTGGTCGCGAGCTCCAGCCCCGGCACCATGAAGGCGGGATCGACGCCGCGCTCGAAGCGGTAGCGCGCATCTGAATTGATCCCGAGCTTGCGGCCGGTCTGGGCGATGTTGATCTCGTTCCAGAGCGCCGATTCGATCAGCACGTCGGTGGTGTTCTCGTCGCAGCCAGAGGCCTCGCCGCCCATGATTCCGGCGAGCGATTCGACGCCGTTCTCATCCGCGATCACGCAGATCGAGGGATCGAGCTTGTAGGTGCGGCCGTCGAGTGCGAGCAGGCTCTCGCCGTCGCGGGCCCGGCGCACCACGAGGCTGCCCTTGACCTTCTTCGCGTCGAACACGTGCAGCGGCCGCGCGCGGTCGAAGGTCATGAAGTTGGTGATGTCGACCAGCGCGTTGATCGGGCGCAGACCGATCGCGGTCAGCCGCTTCTGCAGCCATTCCGGCGACGGTCCGTTCTTGACGCCGCGCACGAGGCGGAGCGCAAAGCCCGGGCACAGCGCGGCGTCCTCGACCGTCACCTTCACCGGACACGGGAATTCGCCCTTGATCGGCTTGATGGTCGGGTCCTTGAACTTGCCCATGTCGGCGGCGGCAAGGTCGCGCGCGATGCCGTGCACGCCGGTGCAGTCCTGCCGGTTCGGCGTCAGGTTAATCTCGACCACGGGATCGCCGAGCCCTGCCCATTCGGCGTAGGCAGAGCCAACCGGCGCATCCGCTGGCAATTCCATGATGCCGTTATGGTCGTTCGAGATCTGCAGCTCCGCCGCCGAGCACAGCATGCCGCGGCTCTCGACGCCGCGGATGGTGCCGACACCGAGCGTGATATCCTTGCCGGGAATGTAGGTGCCGGGCGGGGAGAACACGCTGACGAGGCCGGCACGCGCATTCGGCGCGCCGCACACCACCTGCACCGGCGCGCCGCCATCGCCGGTGTCGACCATGCAGACGCGCAAGCGATCCGCATTCGGATGCTGCTCGGCCGAGATCACCTTCGCAATGGTGAACGGCTTCAGCGCCTTCGCCTTGTCCTCGATGTTCTCGACCTCGAGTCCGATCATGGTGAGCTTCTCGGCGAGTTTTTCCAAGGGCTCGTCGGTCTCGAGATGATCCTTCAGCCAGGAGAGGGTGAATTTCATGGCTGTGTGCCTCGGCTCTTGTCGGTGTTTACGAATTGATCTTGTACCCCCCTCCCTGACCCTCCCCCCTTGTGGGGGAGGGTCAGGGAGGGGGGTAAGCCGCGGGCTCTGACAGAAGTTGCCTGGCGAATTGCCTCAACAACTCCCTCAAGGTTCGTCATCACCTGATCGTTGGTGAAGCGCAGAACCTGAAAGCCTTCGGCTGCGAAGAAAGCGTCACGACGCCCATCTTTCTTCTGACGTTCCTCGAAATCATGGGATTCTCCATCGAGCTCGATGATGAGTTTTGAGGAGAAGCACACGAAGTCGACGATGTAGTTTCCGATTGGCGATTGGCGACGGATGCCAACACCATCCATGCGGTTAGCTTTCAGGTGGCGCCATAGCAGTGTTTCGGCGCGCGTCATCGCTCGGCGAAGCTGTTTCGCCCGGCTGCGCTGACGTTCGCTTACAACTGCGTGCGGCATCCGCGGCTACCCCCCTCCCTGACCCTCCCCCACAAGGGGGGAGGGAACGGAGAGAGTCTTCGTATGGCCGATCGCCGCCCTCACGAGCTCAGCCCCCCAGCAAGCGTCGGCACTTCGAGCGGCTTGAAGCCGTAATGGGACAGCCAGCGGACGTCGCTGTCGAACAGCTGGCGCAGATCGGCGATGCCGTATTTCAGCATGGCGATGCGGTCGATGCCCATGCCCCAGGCAAAGCCCTGGTACTCGTCGGGATCGATGCCGCAGGCACGCAGCACGTTCGGGTGCACCATGCCGCAGCCGAGAATCTCGAGCCAATCCTCGCCTTCCCCGAAGCGAATCTCGCCCTTGTCGCGGCGGCACTGGATGTCGACTTCCAGCGACGGCTCTGTGAACGGGAAGAACGAGGGACGGAAGCGCATGTTGATGTGGTCGACCTCGAAGAAGGCCTTGCAGAACTCGTGCAGGATCCATTTGAGGTGGCCGAGATGCGAGGTCTTGTCGATGACGAGGCCTTCGACCTGGTGGAATTGCGGCGTATGGGTCGCGTCCGAATCGATGCGGTAGGTGCGGCCCGGGCAGATGACGCGGATCGGCGGCTTCTGGCTCAGCATGGTGCGCACCTGCACCGGCGAGGTGTGGGTTCGCAGCAGCATGCGGGAGCCGTCCTCCTTCGGATGGAAGAAGAAGGTGTCGTGCATTTCGCGCGCGGGATGGCCGACCGGGAAATTCAGCTTGGTGAAGTTGTAGTCGTCGGTCTCGATATCGGGACCTTCGGCCACCGAGAATCCCATGTCGGCGAAGATCGTGGTCAGTTCGTCCCAGACCTGACTTAGCGGATGGATGCGGCCGGCCTCGGTCGGCGCATCGCGCAGCGGCAGCGTGACGTCGATGGTCTCGGACGCCAGCCGCGCATCGAGCGCGGCCGACTTCAGCACGTCGCGCCGCGCGGCGAGCGCCTCGCTGACCTTGTCCTTGGTGAGGTTGATCGCGGCGCCCTGCGTCTTGCGCTCGTCCGGGGACATCTTGCCGAGCGTGGCAAGGAGCGCCGAGATCGAGCCCTTCTTGCCGAGGGCGGCGACGCGCACCGCCTCGAGGGCGGCCTCGTCTCCGGCGGCGGCGATCTGGTCGAGAATGGACGTTTCGAGCGTTGCGAGGTTGGACACAGTCAAATCCTTGCTGCCAAAATTCGGCTGGGTTGTCGCCGCCCGAAGGCAGTAACGTCAAGCAAAAAGCCGGTCATTTCGGGCCGCGGCAGGTTGGGTTGAACCTGGCGCATCGGCACGGCACGAAGGGAAGACGAGGAGACCACCCCGATGATCTCGAGATCTTGCCTTGCCGTGCTTTCTGCCTTTCTGGCCATCGTTTTGTCGAACCCTGGCACCCCTGCGCACGCCATGGTCTGCATGGAAACATCCATGACGTCGGACGAGGTCGTCGACGCCATCAACAAGCAGACCAGCTGCGAAAGCGCGATGAAGGTGTTTCGGGACTGCCAATCGGGCGCGAGCGGCGATGTCGAGCTTGGCGCTGCCGTCGAAAGGAAATGCGAGGCCGACTTCCTGCCCGGACTCAACACGGCGCAGCAGCAGGCCTACAAAAGGGAGATGCGCGCCTGCGACCAGAAATACCGGAACAAGTCCGGTACCATGTATGTCTCGTTTGCTGCTTTCTGTCGGGCAGAGGTCGCCAAGCGCTACGCGCAGCGCGCACCGAAGGCTACGGGCCAGAAGGCCCGCTAACGCAAGCCTCAGGTCGCCAACGCAGCCCTGACCGCGTTAAGCCGCCAGCGCAGCCGTCGCCGCGTTACGCCGCCAGCGCAGCCTTGGCCTTCTCGGCGATCGCCTGGAACGCGGCGGGCTCGCTGATCGCGAGATCCGACAGCACCTTGCGGTCCACGGTGATCCCGGACTTGGCCATGCCGTCGATAAATCGGCTGTAGGTCAGGCCGAACGGACGGACGGCCGCGTTGATGCGCTGGATCCAGAGCGCGCGGAACGTCCGCTTCTTGCGCTTGCGGTCACGGAAGGCATATTGCATCGCCTTCTCGACCGCCGGCTTGGCGGCGCGGATGGTGTTTTTGCGGCGGCCATAGAAGCCCTTGGCGGCCTTGTAGACTTTCTTGTGCTTGGCGTGGGCGGTCACACCGCGTTTGACGCGAGACATGACAAAAATCCTTCAGAGATGACTTGGTTTTCGGATCGCCGCGCGAATGCGGCGCGAGGTGGCAGTGATCGTGGACGCGATCAGGCGTTCGGCAAGAAGTACTTCTTGACGTTGTCGCCGTCGGTCTTGAACAGCACGCGGGTGCCGCGGAGCTGACGGATCTGCTTCTTCGTCCGCTTGATCATGCCGTGACGCTTGCCGCGCTGGGCGTGCATCACTTTGCCGGTGGCAGTCACCTTGAAGCGCTTTTTAGCGCCCGATTTGGTCTTCAGCTTGGGCATTTGGCTCTCCTATGGCCACAACAGAAATCCGCCCGTGAAGGCGGTTGGCCGTCTAAAATGCTCGTTAGAGCGTTGATTGTGCTCAAGTTTTGCGAACGAGCGCAAAACCCGCACGAGACACCGCCACGGCAGCCCTTGATCAGCCGGGCGATGAAGGCTGGGCTTATGACAGAGGACGGGCCGATTGGCAACGATGAACCGGCGGAACCGGCCCGGCGACTATCCGGTGTTGCCGCCTCATGTCCAAGCCGTGCCGCCTGAAGCAGGACCAAAATGGCCCATTTCCCGCAATCGATCTCGTTCTCGTCCGTCTTTGCTCGCCCGCGCCGCCTGGCGCTCCTCACCGTGCTCGCCGCAGCCGCGTTGCCCTCGACCGCCGAGGCCCGCGGCGGCTATGACGGAGTCTGGAACGTCACTTTCGCCACCACCAGAGGCAATTGCAGCTCCGGCTACAGCGTTCCCTTCACCGTAACAGGCAGCCGCGTCTCGTCCGCGGGCGGCGGCCGGGTCTCGGGCCGGATCAACCGCTCCGGCGCTGTGGCTGTCCAGGTCTCGGTCGGCGCCTCCCACGCCAGCGGCGGCGGCCGGCTTGCCGGCGTGAACGGCGCCGGCTCGTGGAGAGGTGTCATCTCCGGCGACCAGTGCAGCGGCACCTGGCGGGCGACGCGGACCTGAATCAAAACGGCCCGCCGGACATCCGGACGGGCCGTTGAACTCCCAAGCCCCAAACAGCTGCAATCAGCGCGGCGCCAGCACCATGACGACCTGGCGACCTTCGAACCTTGCGTCCTGCTCGACCTTGGCGAGCTCGGCGACGTCGGTCTTGATCTTGTCCAGCAGCTTGGTGCCGATCTCCTGGTGCGCCATTTCGCGACCACGATAGCGCAACGTGATCTTGACCTTGTCACCCTCTTCGAAGAACCGCTGCATCGCGCGCATCTTCACGTCGTAATCGTGGTCGTCGATCATCGGGCGGAGCTTGATCTCCTTGATCTCGACCGTCTTCTGCCGCTTGCGCGCTTCCGCTGCTTTCTTCTGAGCGGAATACTTGTACTTCCCGTAGTCCATGATCTTGCAGACGGGAGGGCTGGCATTCGGCGAAATTTCGACCAGATCCATGCCGACTTCCTGAGCCATCCGGATGGCGAGGACGGTCTCGACCGTGCCCCTGTTCTCACCGGTCTGGTCGATCAGCTGGATCTGCGCATTGCGGATATCATCATTGATGCGCGGCCCGTCTTTGCTGGCAGCGGGCGGAGCTTTATTAGGACGGCGAATGGGTGGTTCTCCAATGTTGTGAAGGAAGCGGGTATTCTGAAGGAAGAAGCGTTAGCCGGCAAGCAAGTCGCTCGTGCAAACGTGAAAAACCGTTAAATGCGAGGCATTTTGGTCACGCCTGGGCACGCTGACGACATAGACACCTTGCTTCTGTTCCGCAAGCGTCCCAAAGGGCCAATGTCGGCATCAGGTTGCATCCTGCGACCGCGCCGGGACAGCTCAAACCGCACAGCCAGAGTAAACGTTCCATGACCGATGCAAATCCCGATGCCATGCTCGACTTCATCGATGTGGGCGAGGGGCTGTCCGCCCGCCGGATCGCGGTACGCAGTCGGCGTGGACAGGGGCCCGGACTGGTCTGGCTGGGCGGATTCAAGTCGGACATGCAGGGCAGCAAGGCCCTGGCGCTGGACGCCTTCGCACGTGATCACGGCCGCGCAATGGTCCGGTTCGACTATTCCGGCCACGGCGAATCCGGCGGCGACTTCGCCGACGGAACCATCGGGCGCTGGCTGGAGGAGAGCGTCGCGGTGTTCGAGCGATATTGCGACGGCCCGCAGATCCTGATCGGCTCCTCCATGGGCGGCTGGATGGCGCTCCTGCTCGCGCGCGAGATCAAGAAGCGTCCCGGCAAGGCCTCGCTGGCCGGCGTCGTCCTGATCGCGCCGGCGCCCGACTTCACCGAGGAGCTGATGTGGAAGAATTTTCCGCCCGCAGTGAAGAAAGAGATCGAGACCAAAGGCGTCTGGCTGCGGCCGTCGGAGTACGGCGACGGCTCGCCCTATCCGATCACGCGGAACCTGATCGAGGAGGGCCGCAACCATCTCGTGCTCGGCAGCGCGATCGATCTCGGCTGCCCGGTCCGCATCCTGCAAGGCGCGAAAGACCCTGATGTGCCGTGGCAGCACGCGTTTGCGCTGACCCACCGCCTGCCGGCCGACGACGTCGTGCTGACCCTGATCCAGGACGGCGATCACCGCCTCTCCCGCCCGCAGGACATCGCGCGCCTTCTTGCCGCGGTCGCCGAGATCGGGTGAAACTGTTGCCCGGCATTCGATGTCATCGTCCGCCTTGTGCGCCCTTGCGCACTGGGGCGGACGATCCAGTATTCCAGAGGCCGTCGCGGTTGAACCGAGGAGCCGCGGCGTACTGGATGCCCCGCCTTCGCGGGGCACGACAGCAATGGGAAGGGAGGCAACAATGACCACCACCGCCATGCTGCGCGCCTTCTGCGACGCGGTCGAGCAGCGCAACGGCAAGGCGTTCGCCGAACTGTTCACCGAGGACGGCGTCTATCACGACGTCTTCTACGGCGCCTTCGCCGGTCGCGAGAAGATCGCGGCGTTGATCGACGACTGGTTCTATCGCACGGCGACGGATTTCCGCTGGGACATGCACGATCCCGTCACCGACGGCACCACGCTCTATGCGCGCTACACCTTCAGCTACAAATCGACTTTGCCGGAAGCAAACGGCGCGCGCGCGATGTTCGAGGGCGTCGCGATCATGACGCTGCGCGTCGGCAAGATCGCGAGCTATCACGAGGTCGCCAACACCGCGCCGGCGTTCGTCGATCTGAAGTTCGCGCCTGAAAGAATTGCGAAGATCGCTGGCAGGCAGGGCGCTGAGCTGAAGGCGCGGCCGGAGATGCAGCGGCATTTGCGCTGAGCCGGCTCTCTCCATGCGGTCATTCCGGGGCGTGCGAAGCACGAACCCGGAATCCATTTCGACACCATTCTTGCTGCTCGATGGATTCCGGGCTCACGCTACGCGTGCCCCGGAATGACGGCGGTGAGCTATCGCTTCGATGGATTCACCATCGGCTTGCGCTGCGCCAGCGCTGCGACCGTGGCGGTGCCGATCGGCCCCTGTTCGTCATAGAGCCAGCATTCGCCGATCGCGACGCCGTCCGTGGCGTGGTGGTTCACGACTTCGAAGCCGATCCACTCCGTGATCGGCAGGCGGTGCAGATAGATCGTGACGTCGCTGTTGATGTAGCCGAGCCCCTTGTCGCCGGCGTTGGCGAACGGGCTGGCGAAATCGGCGCCGGTTGCGACATGGACGAACGGCGTCATCGGCACGCCGGCGACGAGCTCGCGCACCTCGCTCATCCACAGCCGTCGCGGTCCGAGCGAACCCATGTGGCCGACGATGGGCCGCGTCGCCCATTTGCCGTTCATGCCGAGCCTGGGATCGGTCGGCTTGGGAATCTCGGCCGGCTTCGGCGCGTCCCAGTTCGGCGGCGACCACACATTGCCTTCAGGGTTTTGCGTCCGCCGCAGCAGCTGGCACGAGGCGCGCGCCATGCTGACGCCGCCGGAGACGAACTCTGCTTCCACCACGCGGATGCGCATCCCGTCGCGCACGAGGCGCGTCGTCACCTGGATCGGCTTGTCGATGGTGGGCAGCCGAAACATGTCGACGGTGAGCCGCGCCGGCACGAATTCGGGCCCGGAATGTCGTTCCTCGATGGCGAAGCCGAGCAGGCCGATGATGACGCGCCCGTGCAGCGACTTCGGATCCCACGGGCCATTGGCGACTTCCGTCGGGTGGAATGTCTCGCCGTCGCGGGTGAAGAAAGGCATGTTTGTCATGACGCGCGAGATTGAAGAAACGCGCAGGGAAATCAAGGGCGGCGAGAGCGTTCGTCGTCGCTACACAACAGGTGTCATCGCCCGGCTTGACCGGGCGATCCAGTATTCCGAGGCGGTCGTGATCGAATCGATGGGCCGCGGCGTACTTGATGCCCCGCCTTCGCGGGGCATGACAGTGGAGAGTTAGGATGCGGCGTGCCACTCCGCTCGCACGCTCTCGTCGTGCTCGTCGGCTATCGCAGCGCTCTTGATCGTCGCAAACTCATCTCGCGAAACCAACTGCTCCAATGCCCACACCGCAGCGCCACGCACCAGCGGGCTCGCGTCCCCCAGCAATCGCCGCGTCTCTTCCGCCAGCGCGACCTCGCCCGAGTTGCCGATCGCAATCAGCACGTTCCGCAAGAAGCGGTCGCGGCCGATGCGCTTCACCGGCGACTTCGTGAACAGCGCGCGGAACGCCGCATCGTCGAGCCGTGCGAGCTCGGCAAGACGAGGTGCGCGCAATTCGTCGCGCGCGGCGAGCCTGGCCTCGCGCCCTTCCTGCGCGAACTTGTTCCAGGGGCAGGCGGCGAGGCAATCGTCGCAGCCATAGATGCGGTTGCCGATCGCCTTGCGAAATTCGTGCGGGATCGGCCCCTTGTTCTCGATGGTGAGATACGAAATGCAGCGCCGCGCATCGAGCTTGTAGGGCGCGGGAAATGCCGCCGTCGGGCAGATGTCGAGACAGGCCCGGCACGAACCGCAATGGTCGATCTCGGCGTCGTCGCGCGGCAGGTCGAGCGTGGTGTAGATCGCGCCGAGGAACAGCCATGAACCGAACTCGCGCGAGACGAGGTTGGTGTGCTTGCCCTGCCAGCCGAGATGCGCCGCTTGCGCCAGCGGCTTCTCCATCACCGCTGCGGTGTCGACGAACACCTTCACGTCCGACGGCGCGGTTGCCACCAGCCAGCGTGCCAGCGCCTTCAGCCGTTTCTTGATGATGTCGTGATAGTCGTCGCCCTGCGCGTAGACCGAGATCGCCGCGCGCGTGGGCTGCTTGAGAATCGCCAGCGGATCGGAGTCGGGGCCGTAATTGACGCCGAGCATGATCACGCTGCGCACGTCCTGCCAGAGTCCGCGCGGATCGACGCGGCGCTCCGGCTGCGCGGCGAGCCAGTCCATGTCGCCATGGCCGCCCGAGGCGATGAATTCGAGGAAGTATTGTCCGGCGCGCTCGATCGTGCCGGGTGCCGTGACGCCGATGCAGTCGAACCCGAGCGCGCGCGCCTCGCGTGTGAGCGCCGACTTCAGTTCAGCCGGATCGGCACTCAGAAATCCAGGTCCACGTAGGTCCGCGACGCCGGCACGCCGGCCAGCCATTCGCTCAGCAGCGGACGGAACGACGGGCGTGATTTCACCCGCGCGTACCACGTCTTTGCCGCGTCGTCCTCGCTCCATGGCACGTCGCCCAGATAGTCGATCGCCGAGAGATGCGCCGCGGCGGCGAGATCCGCGTAGGTGAGCCGGTCGCCGGCGAGGAAGTTGCGCGTCTGCGCCAGCCAGCCGATATAGGCCAGATGATAGCGTACATTCGCCTTTGCCGCGCGCATCACGTCGGCCGAGGGCGGGCCGCCGCCGTTCTCCTCGCTCATGAAGCGCTTGTAGATGCGCTCGGTGACGAGCGGGTGCGAAACCTCCTCGAAGAATTTCTCGTTGAACCAGGCCATCAGCCGGCGCACCTCGACGCGCTCGGCGAGCGTCTCCGGCATCAACCGCTTGGGGCCCATCGCGGCACCATAGGCCTCGTCGACATATTCGGCGATGATCGCCGCGCCCGGTACGGGCGGCTGTTCCTCGTCCACCAGCACCGGCGTCGTGCCGGCGGCGTTGAGCAGCAGAAACGCCTCGCGCCGCTCCCAGCTGCGCTCTTCGACCAGCTTCAGGTCGAGCCCGTATTCGCCCGCGATCAGGCGGATGAAGCGCGAATGCGGACAGAACGGATGATGAAACAGCGTAAACATGAAGCCTTTGACTATTTGATGGTGCTTAAGAATCCATCAATGTTTGTGCGGCGCCACACTAGTCCGACAAAACCGCGAAGCAAGGTCGTGATGTCGCATTTTTGCGATTGCGGCATGGGAACGAATAGGCGAGAAGGGCCCCGCTTTTCCAGCCGAAATGGATCGTAAATATGTCAGACGCAATACGGGCAGTGATCCTCGGCATCATCGAGGGTGTGACCGAGTTCCTTCCCGTATCCTCGACCGGCCACCTCTTGCTTGCGGAGCGCTTCTTCCATCTCGGCGAAGGCGCGTTCTGGGATTCGTTTACGGTCCTGATCCAGTTGGGCGCGATCCTCGCGATCGTCGGGCTGTATTTCAGGAAGCTGTGGGACGTCGTGATCGGCCTGTTCACGGGCGACGCTGATGCACGGCGCTTCGTGATCGGCGTGCTGGTGGCGTTCCTGCCGGCCGTCATCGTCGGCCTCGTCGCCGGCAAGTACATCAAGAGCCTGCTGTTCAATCCATGGGTCATCTGCTTCACGCTGATCGTCGGCGGCGCCATCCTGCTCTGGGTCGACAAGCTCGATCTCAAGCCGCGCGAGCATGACGCCACCAGATTTCCGCTGCTGATGTATCTCTATATCGGCATCGCGCAGTGCGTGGCGATGATCCCCGGCGTGTCGCGCTCCGGCGCCAGCATCGTCGCGGCGATGCTGCTGGGAGCCGACAAGCGCGCCGCGGCGGAGTTCTCGTTCTTCCTTGCGATCCCCACCATGATCGGCGCGTTCGCCTACGACTTCTACAAGAGCCGTGCCGAGATGACGATGGACCACATCAACATCGTCGCGATCGGCTTCGTGGTGTCGTTCATCACCGCCATCATCGTGGTGAAGACGTTTTTGACTTACCTCACCCGTCACGGCTTCGTGGTGTTCGCCTGGTGGCGCGTCATCGTCGGAACGCTCGGCCTGATCGCGCTGGCGCTGGGACGGTAGAGCAGCAACCCGGTTGGTGCGGCTCCCAGGGCTGGGGAGGGGTTCTCGAGGACGGCCGCCAGAGGCGGCCTACGCTGCCCGCAAACGGGAGACGTTAACCGGCCTCACGCGCTCTTGCGCTGGAACTGGCCGGCTGCGCGGAAGCGCCACAGATATTGCGGGGCGATCGCCTCCAGCGAATCCGGCGTGATGCCGAGCCCTTCCAGCGTCAGGCCGGCTGCCTTCGCCGCATCCGACACGACGTTGTCGCGCACGAGCAGCGTGACCTGGTCCGGCGTCAGCTTCAGCGCGCCCGGCGCGAATTGCAGGAAGTTGGCCTGGAAGCGGGCGAGGCCGAACGGCAGCGGAATCAGCATCCGCTCGCGGTCGGTGATGTCGAGGATGGTCTCGATGATCTCGCGCATGGTCAGCACTTCCGGCCCGCCGAGCTCGTAGGTGGCGCCCGCCTTGGTCTTGCCGTCGACGGCCTCGGCGATCGCGGTGGCGACGTCGCCGACATAGACCGGCTGCATCTTCGTGTCGCCGCCGATCAACGGCAGCACCGGCGAGATCCGGGCCAGCGCCGCGAAGCGGTTGGTGAACTGGTCCTCGGGCCCGAATATCACGGAGGGGCGGAAGATCGTCGCCGACGGCACGGCGGCCAGCACCGCGGCTTCGCCGGCCGCCTTGGCCCTGGCGTAGCTCGAGGGCGACTGCGCATCGGCGCCGATCGCGGAGACATGCACCAGCCTGGCGCCGGCCGCGGCCGCCGCCTTGGCGACGGTCTCGGCGCCCCTGGCCTGGACGGCGTCGAAGGTCTGCGCGCCGCCCTCGGTGAGGACGCCCACGAGGTTGATCGCGACGTGCGAATCACGCAGCGCCGCCTCGACCGAGGCCGGATAGCGCAGGTTCGCCTGCACGGTGTGGACCTGCCCGACCTTGCCGGAGGGCTGGAGGTATCCGGCGAGTTCCGGCCGCCGCACCGCGACCCGGACCCGGTAATCGCGCTTGCACAGGGCCCGGACCACGTTCCGGCCCAAAAACCCCGATCCGCCGAAAACCGTGACGAGCGTGTCCAGATTCGATGCCATGGGGTCGGTTCCTGCAGCTGAGTAGCGTGTCGTCAGGCTTGTATCGACCCGGTTTGCGATGCGCAATCGGCATCCCGAACCGGCTTCACGCATGAATTGACAACGGCGTCACCGAACCGTAGTAACCGCCTCCGTGCCCCAAACGGCATGCCCAGGTGGTGGAATTGGTAGACGCGCTGGCTTCAGGTGCCAGTGGCTTAACGGCCGTGAAGGTTCGAGTCCTTTCCTGGGCACCATCTTTTCCAATCCGATTCCCTGCGACGCGCAATCCGCGGGGTCGGAGGCAATCCAGTCTGATTCAATATTGCGAGATAGGTCCGGAATTGTCGGACTTCGCCTCTTTCCGGAGCCTGCCACAGCCACGATATTTTTCTCGACGCGACTGAGAAGATTGTGATTTCGTTGGCAAAAGGACCAAAGGGGTCGGATCATGGCGACACTCGATATCAGCCGTTTGACGCCCAAGGAGCGGCTCGAGCTCATCGGTGAGCTTTGGGACAGCCTCTCCCCTGCCGATGTGCCGTTAACCCCGGCTCACGAGGCCGAACTCGACCGTCGGCTCGCGACCTTCGACGCGGACCGCCGCGAAGCCGTCCCTTGGGAGGATATCGACGCGGAGCTGGATCGTCGGTCGCCATAAGTGGCCAGGCTTCTCTTTACACAAGCCGCCCGGGCCGACCTCATCGATGCAATCCGTTGGTACGACATTCACGCTCCACACGTCGTGCCGCAATTTCGCGACGCCTTGCGCGCAGCGCTGATCCGGATTGCTGAGCACCCCAGGCAGTTTCCGTTCGCCTATAAGGACACGCGTCGAGCTATGCTGCGCCGGTTCCCCTACATTGTCGTGTTTCGCGAGCTGCATGATGCGGTCTACGTCATCGCGGTTTTTCACACGAGCCGCGATCCGTTGGTTTGGCAACGCCGCTCGTAATTTCGTCGTGATCGAAGATGCTTCGAGCGGTTTCACCCATCGAGGCGGACCATCGGCCTCTGCGCCCCCATCATCACACCACCCGCTTCCCCGCCCGCTCCGCGACCGACTTCTGCACGAAATACATCATCACCAGCGTGATGATCGTCGTCGCGACGACGACGTAGCCGATCCGGTCGAAATGGATCAGCGTGCCGTCGGGCGCTTGCGCGATAATCGCGCCGGCGAGCACCGAGCCGAGCCCGCCGGAGAGCTGCTGGAGCGAGGCGCTGACCGCGCTGAACGAGCCGCGCTGGCCCGCATCGGGGATCGCCGACATCAGCGCCTGCGAGGGGATCATCCGCGAGAAGATGCCGACGAACATCAGGACGTTGACGATGATCGCGGTCGCGAGCGAGACATGGCCGAGATGGGTGTAGATCAGCACCATGACCACGGTCATCGCGCAGCCGAACACGAAGGTCGGATATTTGCCGAACGTGTCGCTCGCCCTGCCGACCAGCGGTCCCGTGACGATGCTGAACAGGCCGGAGACGAGATAGATCGTCGGCAGATGCGCGATGTCGATGCCGAGATTGTGCACGGTGAAGGCACTGGAGAACGGCATCAGCATGTAGCCGCCGGTCGCCAGCAGCGTCGTGACGGCGAAGGCGAGCGTGTAGCGCGGCTCTCCGAGCGTCGCGATCAGATGACGGAACGCGTTCTTGTCCTGCCTCACTTTCAGATGCGCATCGACCGGCTCCATCACGAGGGCTATGATCGCGATCGCCGCGATCGACACCACGACGATCGCCGCGAAGCAGACATGCCAGTTCCAGTGATTGGCGAGAAACAGTCCGGCGGGAATGCCGAGCACCTGGCTCGCGGCGAACGCCGTCTGGAGGAAGCCCATGACGCGGCCGCGCAGCTGCAGCGGAAACAGGTCGGTGACGATGGCGAGCACCACCGCGCCGATCACGCCGCCGAACAATCCGGTCACGATCCGGCCGAGCAGCAGCACATGGTAGTTTGGCGCGGCCGCACAGAGCGCAGTGCCGAGCGTGAAGCCGACATAGAAGAACAGCAGGAGGCGCTTGCGGTCGAACCGATCGGCGAAGCCGGCAGCGAGGATGCCTGAGAGTCCCGCGCTGAATGCATAGGCCGACACCGCGACGCCGAACTGCCCGGCCGTGATGCCGAGCGAGGGCATCAGGATGGCGCCGAGCGGCGACATGATGATGAAGTCGAGGATGATCGTGAACTGCGTGAACGCGAGCAGCGCGATGAGGAGCGCCTGATAGCGCGAGAAGCCGCGTTGCCGTTGCTGTCGGTCGTCGGCGGGCGCGGCTGACGTCTGTTCGGTCATGACACCTGATTCAGGGCGGGAGGGGGAAGCCCGCAACAATAGGGCGGACCGGCACGATGTCCATGGGGCGCTGAAAATCTGTTTCTCGAAAAGAGCAGTGGCTCGGAGGCGCGGGCACCGTCATCGCGCTCGCCGCCGCTTGCGTGACCTGCCGCCAGTGGCTACATCGCGACCCATCCGATTGGCCTATGATATCGACGCACCGATTCGACCCGAGGTTTTGACACGCCATGACCGTACGCCTGCACCGCGGCGACCTGCCCGACCTGGCCCGCTACACCGGAGCCGTGGCGATCGACACCGAGACCATGGGGCTGAACCCGCACCGCGACCGGCTCTGCGTGGTCCAGCTCTCGCCCGGCGACGGCAGCGCTGACGTGGTGCAGATCCCCAAGGGGCACACGGATGCGCCCAACCTGAAGGCGCTGCTGGCCAATCCCGCCGTCACGAAAATCTTCCACTTCGCGCGGTTCGACGTCGCGGTGCTGTACCAGACCTTTGGCGTCATGACCGGGCCGATCTACTGCACCAAGATCGCCTCCCGCCTGACCCGCACCTACACCGACCGCCACGGCCTCAAGGACCTCGTGCGCGAGGTGCTCAACATCGACCTCTCCAAGCAGCAGCAATCCAGCGACTGGGGTTCCGACAGCCTGACCGAGCCCCAGCTCGCCTACGCCGCCTCCGACGTGCTGCATCTGCACGGCTTGCGCGAGCGGCTCGATGCCATGCTGGTCCGGGAAGGCCGCAGCCAGCTGGCGCAGGCCTGTTTCGACTTCCTGCCGACCCGCGCCTTGCTCGACCTCCAGGGCTGGGCGGAAGAGGACATTTTCGCGCATTCCTGAGGTCCCGTGCGGCGGTTAGCCTGAGATTGCCGCCCCGTTTCGGACACTTTCGTAACGGCCTGTCGCCGGCTGCATATTTGGGCGGTGCCGGATACAATGGGGGTGCCCGCCAACCGGACGAGCGATACGTCAGGAGCCCAGGACTTCAGGAGCCCAGGTGAATTCGGCCCAGAATCCCACCTACGACGCCGCGCTTGCGGCGAAGTTCGCCAGCGCGGCGCGCCACAGCCGCCTGGTGCGGATTCTGCGTGTCGCGGTGCCGGGCGCGGTGCTGTTGTCCATGGCGGCCATCGTCGGCGTGTCGGTGTTCAATCCCTTCCGCATGCTGATTCCGAAGCTGCCGCTCGATTCCGGAAACCTGGTGGTCTCGGGTACCAAGATCACGATGGAATCTCCGCACCTCGCCGGTTTCACGCCGGACCAGCGGCCCTACGAGCTCTGGGCCAAGGCCGCGACGCAGGACATCACCGACCCCGACCATGTCGATCTCTCCGACCTCCGCGCCAAGGTGCTGATGGAGGATCAGTCGACCCTATTCCTCGATGCGCGCAACGGCCGCTTCGACAACAAGCAGCAGCAGCTCGAGCTGCACAAGGACATCTTCCTGCGCACTTCGACCGGCTACGAGGCGCGGCTGAACTCGGCCTTCGTCGACATGAACAAGGGCATGGTCACTTCCGATGAACGCGTCGACGTCAAGCTGACCAACGGCACGCTGACCGCCGATCGCTTGCGGATCACGGAAGGCGGCGAACTCATCCGCTTCGAGGGCAACGTGGTGATGCACCTCGACAAGCTGGACGAGCCCGCTGCCGCACAGCCGGCGCCCACCGAGCCTGCACCGCCGGCCAAGACACGTACGCCACAGAACAAATCTGCCAATTCAAAGTGATTTCCATGATGAACTGCTTTACGCGTGACGCTGTTGTCAGCAAGGCCGCGCTTGCCGCCGGCCTCGCGCTGCTCGTCACGGGTGCGGCCGTCGCACAGAGCACGATGCAAGGCGTGCCCAACGCGATGCAGGGTTTTTCGCAGAACCGCGACCAGCCGATCCAGATCGAAGCCGCCTCGCTCGAGATGCGCGACAAGAAGAAGGAGGCGACCTTCGCCGGCAACGTGAAGGTCGTGCAGGGCGACACCACCATGACCTCGAAATCGCTGGTGGTGTTTTATGATTCGGGCGACAAGCCCGCCGCGCCGCAGCCCGCGGCGAAGGGCACGAAATCGGCGCCGATGCAGTCGGCGACGCCGGGGCCGGGCGGCAGTTCCTCGATCAAGCGGCTCGAGGCGCGCGGCAATGTCGTGGTGACCCAGAAGGACCAGGTGGTGACAGGCGATACCGCCGTGTTCGACACCAGGACCAACCTCATCACCATGCTCGGCGGCTCGGGCGGCCAAGTGGTCCTGACGCAGTGCAGGAACGTGCTGCGCGGCGATCGCCTGATGGTCGACATGACGACCGGCGTATCGCGCGTGGAATCCGACAACGGCCGCGTGCAGGCGCTGCTGCCGCAGGGCGGCAGCAATGATTGCGGCCCGGGGGCCAAGCCCGCCGCGGCGCCGCCCATGCAATTGCCGGGCGCAAGTAAACAAAAGTAAATTCAATCACTTGTGTCGGACATCCCCGATCCGAGGTTGAAGCTTGCCCGGCGAGACTGTATCTAGCGCGCAGGGCTTTCGAAGCGGGGTCCGCCGCTTTTCGGGCGTGTTTCACTGGGCATGAGACATCCCTTCACTCATGCTGCACCGGCGAATCGCAAGGCCGGCGCGGCCGAACGCGCGAACTTCGCAAGAGAGCGCGCAGGAAAACGCGCAGGAAAACCGCGCAAGGCTAGAAGGCGGGGATGGTCGATCTCTTCAGCATGTTCCGTCGGCGCCCCGCCAAGCGCGGCCGGCCAGGATTTGCGCGTCAGGACATCACCTCGCTCGGCGACAGCGTCGGGGGCCTCGTGGCCAGTCCTGTCAGGGACGCGCCGCCGACCGCCCGCGACCAGCCGATGCGCGCACCCGACCAGTTCCAGGGAGACTACCCGGCCGAGCCGTCGCGTCCGCAGGCGGTTCACCCCGTCAGGGCGGCCAGCAGGTCCAACGGCACCGGCGGACCGCAGCTTCTGAAGCGGCCGGGCTTCCTGGCTGTGCATGGCGTGAAGAAGTCCTTTGGCAGCCGCCAGGTGGTGCGCGGCGTCAGCATCTATGTGCGCCGCGGCGAAGCGGTCGGCCTGCTCGGCCCGAACGGCGCCGGCAAGACCACCGTGTTCTACATGATCACCGGCCTGATCAAGGCCGACGACGGCGCGATCGAGCTCGACGGCCACGACGTCACCAAGCTGCCGATGTATCAGCGGGCGCGGCTCGGCATCGGCTATCTGCCGCAGGAAGCCTCGATCTTCCGCGGCCTCACCGTCGAGCAGAACATCCGCGCGGTGCTCGAAGTGGTCGAGCCCTCGCGCAAGAAGCGCGAGCAGCAGCTGGATTCGCTGCTCGACGAGTTCAACATCACGCGCCTGAGAAAATCGCCGTCGATCGCGCTGTCCGGCGGCGAGCGCCGCCGCGTCGAGATCGCGCGCGCGCTGGCGACGCGGCCGAACTACATGCTGCTCGACGAGCCCTTCGCCGGCATCGACCCGATCGCAGTCGGCGACATCCAGGACCTCGTCCGCCACCTCACCAACCGCGGCATCGGCGTGCTCATCACCGACCACAATGTCCGCGAGACGCTCGGCCTGACCGATCGTGCCTATATCGTCTATGCCGGGGAAATCTTGACCGAGGGAACTCCGGATGAGATCGTTGCCGATCCGGACGTTCGCCGTCTTTACCTTGGCGAGGAATTCCGCCTCTAGCCCGTTTTTGCGTTTCGTCAAGACGTGTACATCGGGCTCGGACTAGGATAAGCAAAAATCGGACCAATTTTCTGGGAACGGTTCTTGCTTCATGGCCCTCACGCAGAGACTAGAGTTCCGGCAATCGCAGTCGCTGGTCATGACGCCGCAGCTGATGCAGGCGATCAAGCTGCTGCAATTGTCCAATCTCGATCTCACGACCTTCGTGGAAGAGGAGCTCGAGCGTAATCCTCTCCTGGAACGGGCCAGTGACGAGGCCCCCGCAGGAGAAGCTCCGGCCGAGGCCGGGAGTTATGGCGATTCCGAGGGCGGCCAGGGCGACGGTCAGGGCGAGGACGGCTTCAGCGGCAGCGCCGACGGTTTCGAGCCGGGCCAGGAAGAGTGGATGAGCAAGGATCTCGGCACCCGCGCCGAGATCGAGCAGACCCTGGACACCGGCCTCGACAACGTCTTTTCCGAGGAGCCGGCCGAAGCTGCGGCGCGCAACGCCCAGGACGCCGCGCCGACCACCTACACCGAATGGGGCGGCGGCGCCTCTGGTGACGAAGACTACAATCTCGAAGCTTTTGTCGCGGCCGAGACAACGTTGTCGGGCCATCTCGCCGAGCAGCTCTCGGTCGCCTTCACCGCGCCGGCGCAGCGCATGATCGGCCAGTACCTGATCGACCTCGTCGACGAGGCCGGCTATCTGCCGCCCGATCTCGGCCAGGCCGCCGAGCGTCTTGGCACGTCGCAGCAGGAGGTCGAGAACGTCCTCGCCGTTCTGCAAAAATTCGATCCGCCCGGCGTCTGCGCACGCTCTCTCAGCGAATGCCTGGCGATCCAGCTCCGCGAGCTCGATCGCTACGACCCGGCGATGCAGGCCCTGGTCGAGCATCTCGATCTTCTCGCCAAGCGCGACATCGCCTCCTTGCGTAAAGTCTGCGGCGTCGACGACGAGGACATCGCCGACATGATCGGCGAGATTCGCCGCCTCAATCCCAAGCCCGGCATGAAGTTCGGCTCGGCGCGCCTGCAGACCATGGTGCCCGACGTCTATGTCCGTCCGGGGCCCGACGGCGGCTGGCATGTCGAGCTCAACAGCGACACCTTGCCGCGTGTGCTGGTCAACCAGACCTATTATTCCGAGCTGTCGAAGAAGGTCGGCAAGGACGGCGACAAGTCCTATTTCACCGACGCGCTCCAGAACGCGACCTGGCTCGTGCGCGCGCTCGACCAGCGAGCCCGCACCATCCTGAAAGTTGCAACCGAGATCGTGCGCCAGCAGGACGGCTTCTTCACCCATGGCGTCGCGCACTTGCGGCCGCTCAATCTGAAGGCCGTCGCCGACGCCATCCAGATGCACGAATCCACGGTGTCGCGCGTCACCGCCAACAAGTACATGGCGACCAACCGCGGCACGTTCGAGCTGAAATATTTCTTCACGGCCTCGATCGCTTCGGCCGATGGCGGCGAGGCGCATTCGGCGGAAGCCGTGCGTCACCACATCAAGCAGCTGATCGACGCGGAAGAGCCCACGGCGATCCTGTCGGACGACACCATCGTGGAACGCTTGCGCGCCTCGGGCATTGATATTGCCCGCCGCACGGTCGCGAAATACCGCGAAGCCATGCGCATTCCCTCCTCGGTGCAACGCCGCCGCGACAAGCAGAGCGCTCTTGGTAACGTCCTTGCCACCGCCATGTCCGATCGCTCCCGCAACACCGAGCCGGCCTGATTGCGCTGGCGCGAAATCGCGCTACTCTCATTTCCCCCTGCGCGAGCGGTCCAGGCTAGGCGGTCAATCCAGGCGAGGCATCACATGACTCTTCGAATCTCGGGAAAGAGCATCAGCGTCGGCGAGGCCTTGCGCGGCCGCGTTGCCGATCGCACCGACGAGATGCTGCGCAAATATTTCGACGGCAACTATTCCGGTCACATCACGCTGAGCAAGGACGGCTTCGGCTTCCGCACCGATTGCGCGTTGCATCTCGATTCGGGAATCACGCTGGAGGCCGATTCGAACGCGCCGGATGCCTATGCCAGCGCCGACCAGGCGCTCGTGATGATCGAGAAGCGGCTGCGTCGCTACAAGAACCGGCTCAAGGACCGCTCCGCGCGCAAGGCCCATGTCGCCTCCGAAGCAATGGCTGCGCTGGACGCGACGAGCTATGTGCTCGAGGCCCCCAGCGAGGGCGAGGAGGACGTCACCGGGTACAGCCCCGTGATCATCGCGGAGCAAACCACGTCGCTGAAGCAGCTTTCGGTCAGCGAGGCGGTCATGGAACTCGACCTCACCGGTGCGCCTTGCCTGGTATTCCAGCATGGTTCGTCGGGCCGGGTGAACATCATTTACCGCCGGGCGGACGGCAATGTGGGCTGGATCGACCCGCCGGGAGCCAAGGTCGACGGCAAGGCGGACGGTTAGGCCCGGGCGGGAAGCCTTACGATTCCGCCCTTAACAATGACCGCGGCAAAGCCGCACGCGGGAGTTGGCACCGGGATTGCGTTGGAGTAGAAGCGCCCCACATCAGGATCTTGCGGGGACTTGGGCTAAGTCCTCTTCCTGCTTCGTGTTATTGACACCGGCCAGGCTTGGCTTCCAAGACGGCCACATCGGAACCTGACGGTTTAATTCACCTCGGAAAGCTTCCATGCCGATTACCGATCTGGTCGCACCCGAGGCGATTCTCCCGGCATTGAAAGTCAATGGCAAGAAGCAGGCGCTGCAGGAGCTCGCGGCCAGGGCCGCCGAGCTGACCGGGCAGAACGAACGCTCGATCTTCGAGGTGCTGTTGCAGCGGGAGAAGCTCGGCACCACCGCGGTGGGCTATGGCGTCGCCATTCCCCACGGCAAGCTGCCCAAGCTGGAAAAGATCTTCGGCCTGTTCGCGCGGCTCGATCGCCCGATCGATTTCGAGGCGATGGATGGCCAGCCTGTCGATCTCGTCTTCCTGCTGCTCGCACCCGAAGGCGCCGGCGCCGATCACCTCAAGGCGCTCGCCCGCATCGCGCGCCTCCTGCGCGACCAGGACATCGCCAAGAAGCTCCGCGCCTCGCGCGATGCCCAGGCGATCTATTCGGTGCTGGCGCTGCCGCCGGCGACCGCGGCTTAGGGCCCACTCCGGGACACGGTTCGCCGCCCCGGCTGAAACCGAACGCCCGAGGAAACGCCGGCCGCGGAGGCGGTCGCGCCGCGCGGTAAGCAATTATTAACCGTGCCTCGGGAAGGTCGGCTCATGACCAGCCTACACCCCGCGGCGGATTCCACGGCAGGCGACGGCGCGATCTCGAAAGCGCCCGGCGTCGGCGTGGAGAAGCTTGCCAGAGGGGTGATCCGTGTCTCGATCACCGTCAACGTCGTCGCGTCGATGGGCGTCTTCAATCCCGCGCTGCTTCGTGCGGAGTGGAGCTATGTGCAACAGGCCGTTGCGCTCCTGATGTGGGGCATCCTGATCTACGCCAGTGCCTTCGTACGCCCGCGCGTGCGGGTGGAGCCCAATCCCGATCTGATCGCGCTGGTCGCCTTCTACGCTTTCGCCGCCATTTCCGTTCTCTGGGCCGGCCTCGCCGCCGCGGCGATCATGAAGAGCGCCGCACTCGTGGTGACGACCTTCGGTGCGTACTGCCTCATCACGCGCATCGACATCGACGAGATCGTCGGATCGACGGCGCTGGGACTCTTCATCCTGGTTGCCGCCTCGGCATTCTGCGCCGTCTTCGTGCCCGAGATCGGCGTGGACCAGAGCTGGATGCACAATGGCCAGTGGCAAGGAATATACGAATCGAAGCAGACGCTCGGCTTCATCAGCGCCTATCTGATGTTCTTTGCCTGCTATCGGAAGATGACGGGGCAGGGATGGATTGCCTTCCTCTCGATGTTCCTTCTGGCATCGACCTGCGTCGTCGCTTCGGAGTCGCGCGGCGCCGGTGCCGTTGCCGTCGCCGCGGGCGCGCTGCTGTTCACCTCGATGTGGTCGATCCGCTGCATGAAAGTCTATGCGGTGCTGCCATTCATCATGTGCATCCTGGCCGCGCTGCTGATCCTGTATTTCTATGTGACCGGTTACGATTCCATCCATCTCGGCGAAACCACGATCAATCTGACGGAGCGGACCTTCATCTGGCAGTATGCGATCAGCCATTTCAACGACGCGCCGCTCCTGGGCTTCGGCATCAACGGATTCTGGACGCGTCCTTCGATCTACGACTATTTCAACCAGAACCATGGCTGGGTGCTCGACAATTATCATAGCGGCTACATCGCGGTGATGATCGAAACGGGATTTCTGGGATACGTGCTGTTCGTCGCGAGCGTTTTCCTGTTCTCGGACAAGGTCCTGTATTTGATCGCGACCCGGTCGATCGATCGCGGCCACTGCGCTCTCATCATCGGCTTCGTCGTCCTGAGCTTTCAGACCAACTTCACGGAGACGATGTTCCTTCGCTCGACGATGTTCACCTCGGTGCTTCTCGTCGCCTTCTTCTTCGCGGTGTGCAGGCCGGTGCCTCAGCAACAGCTGCGGCAATGATGGGGAAAACAAGGATGCGCACCGTCTACGCCGCCCGCCGGTGGGTGACCTTCGCTATCGCCTCGGCAATATCCGTCCTCGCAATCTGCTCCCGGGCCGACGCGGCCGGGCAGGGCACCGCGCCCGCTCCCGTGGCATTGGGGCGCGGCATCAACATCCTTGGCTACGACGGCATCTGGGAGGGAGGCCGGAACGCGCCATTCCGGCTGGATAACCTCACTGCGATCAGGAAGGCCGGGTTCTCGCACGTCCGCATCAATTTCTTCGGCTTCAAGTTCATGGGCGAGGGAAATCTGCTGGAAGAAACCGTCTTGAGGCGGCTTGATGCCGTCATCGAGGAGGTGCTCGCCCGAAAGCTCATCCCCATTCTGGACGAGCACGATACCCATGTCTGCCAGCGCGACGTCTCCGAGTGCACCGAGAAGCTGAAAGCGTTCTGGACGCAGATCGCCGCGCGCTACGCCGGAAAATATCCGAAGCTCGTCTTCGAGGTCCTCAACGAGCCGGGCGGGCAGATGACGTCCGCAAGCTGGAACGCCCTTCTGAACGAGTGTCTCGGCATCATCCGCGCCACCAACCCAAGGCGGACGGTCATTGCCGCGGTTCTCAACGTCGATGAAATGCCTGTCGACGATCTGGTCCTGCCGTCGGACGACCGAAACCTCATCGTCACGTTTCACTATTACGCGCCGATACGCTTCACGCATCAGGGCGCGCCGTGGTCGCCGACGTTCTCGCGAATCGGTCCGCTTGATTGGGGCACTGCGGAGGACGAGAGCAAGGCTCGCGCCGATTTCGAGAAGATCCGGTCCTGGTCCGAAAGGGAGAAGCGCCCGATCTATGTCGGCGAGTTCGGCGTGTACGAAGCCGCGCCAGCCGAAGCACGGACGAGATATCTGTCGTTCGTGGCGCGCAGCGCGGAGCGGCTCGGCTGGGCATGGGCCTACTGGCAGTTCGACCACGATTTCGCGGCCTTCGACAGCGAGCGCCAAGCCTGGAAGCCGGACATTTTGCGGGCGCTGATGCCGGCGGTGCGTTGAGGCGGGAAGGTTATGCGACCTGAACTCGGCGTGGAGGATGTGACGACGGACTAGACTAAGGCAGGACTTGGATAAACCGGTGCTCAGGAAAGGATTGCTGTAGCGCCGGCAAAGGTCATTGATTTTACTGTCGTTTTTCTACTATTCTTCATCATTGTTTACCAGCCTCGTGACGCGTTCCCTCTGCCATCGGAGCCTCGATGAAGGCTGCCGCCGGAGACGCCACCTTGGGTAAACGTGACTTCAGCGCACTCCTTTTAAGAAGCTCGCCATGGAAATCGATCCGTCCCCAGAAGTCCGCCCCCTCCTCCGATCAATGCTGGAAGCGGTAGGAGAGCAATTGCGGTGTTCGCCTGAACATAATTTGATTGTGGCATCGCCGTACCTGACTTCGACCATCGCGGAGGACCTTTTAACGGGCGTCGCGCCCTCAACCGTGAAAATTCTCACGACGTTCCGGGCAGAGAACTTTGCCTCCGGCGCATCCTCCTTGGCCACGCTTCGCCGAATCGTCCTGGCTGGCTTTCAACTGAGCCATTCCGATAATTTGCATGCCAAAGTGGTCTCTTCTGAAGTCTTCTGCTCGATCGGAAGCCAAAATCTGACTGAGGGCGGCCTTCAGAACCGAGAAGCTTCCGTACTGATCGTTGAACCTGCCAGAGCGGCAGAGGTGCGGAAGGAGTTGGATCGATGGTTGCAATCCTCGCATCCTATTACCCTTTCGATGATCGATGACATGGAAAAGCAGATTGAACCGCTCCGAGCGAAGTTCGAGGAACTTCAGGCTGCCATCCGTGACGTCGACTCGTCCGTTCGCACCGCAGAGGCGCTTAGAGCGCGGAGACTTCGTTGGGAGAAAGAAGAGAAGGAGCGGCGCGAGCGGCGGGCACTCCTTGAAAAGACAGCCAACGTATATTCGACGCTGCGATCAGCTGTTCGTTCAGCGCCTGCGAGCGGCAGAGCGTTTCTGACCCTTCAGCATCTAGGCAGCGACATGTGGTCCTCCTGGAACTCCCATTACACACTGCTTGCCTCGCCTAACGTAGACCTCACGCAGTGGATAATTGATGGAGCGGCGGAGGTGCTTACGAAGCGGCAACGATACCTGTTGGTGGCACCGGAGACAGGAAAGCTCGGATGGCCCGCACTGAATAAGACGCGGCTTACACGATTTGGTATGGATCTAACACCTCAAAGCGAACGCTTGCGTCTGGGAGGGCACCTCTTGAAGGTGGAAGAAATCACCTTCAATCGATCACTAGCGACGCTCAAAGATTGGAATGTCAAGTTCCACATTTCGCGCGACAACGACCAATGCATGCTGTTTATGCGCTTCACCCTGAAGGGACTCGATCTTGAACATCTGGAGACCGGCATCTCCCGAAACTCCAAAGAATTCGAGTCGATCATATCTACAAACGCCAACAGACTGTCTGCACAATTAAGGCGGACCTTGACCGACTCATTTCGCTACAAATCAAACAGTCGAGGTATTGACGCGCAGGAATTTTGTGACGGGCTCGAATCGCGATTGGTTCTGAGGCTAAGGACTTACGGTCTCCGTCGCTTCCTAAGCCTTGAAAGCAGATAGGAAAGCCGCTGCGCTTCATAGTATTACGTGTCGGAATGTTGGGTAGAATCTTTGAAAGCTGCGGAAGCCATCAATTAGGGCCGTCGTCGGGATGCTTTCGTGAAGTTTGAAATTCATCATGGCAGCCAAGTCTACCGAACTCTTCGTATGAATTTCCCTGTCGAGAGTCAGCTTCTCCCAAATGGTAAGCTGAGGAATCTCAACGTCGACCAATTCATCCCAGTTGCGGACGGCTCCTGGAACTGAGTCCAGTCCCATCTGCTCGCGACACTTCTTGACCTTCTCTTGTTGTATGACCACACCCGTGACGCTGAGCATCCGGTGGCCATCGGCATAAGTCGTGATGGATAGCGGCTCGAATACGAACTGGCCGCCCGCGCTGAACGCAGATTCTGCCGCCATATTGAACGCATAGACGACCAAGCGAGCGACACCTAACTTATCGCCGAGGTCTTTGGCCTTCGCGCCAGGCTTGAGTTGATCACCCAACATCTCCCGCAACGCTTCAAATCGGAGCTCTGTTGTCTCCTCGAATGAGACCTCTTTGGATACTCTCGCTAATGTCTTCTCGTCTACATCCACAGTTATCCGGACAACATCATCCGGCTCACTCACCCTAAGCAGTCCTTCAAACGTATCCAGACAAGCCCGCAATGTCGTGGCATCGGTCATGTCGAACCAAACCGCCGAGTTGTGATCTGCGCTTACTCCGGCCGCCTTGAGGATTGCGGCCTTCTGCGACACGAAATCCTCCGTCGAGTAGGCCGTAGGTACGATGCAGGAGAGCGGTAAGTTGAACTTCTGTCGATTCAACACGTCCGCATCTATCTCAAGCGAGATTAACTTCACCATGCCAAACGACGCATTCATCAGTTTGTGATCTTCCATGGCGAAGCTGCCGAGTCCCACGTAGACAAAATCCTGAATGGATCTGTACGCGGCGTAGCGAGACAGCACTTCCACGAAAATCCGTCGATCAACGAACTTGTGCGGGCGCAGAGCGTAATTTACGCCGAATGCTCCCGCTGCTCCTGCCGGGGTGAGCTCGGTTGCGTCAATCATTTCTTTGAAATCCGCTTCATTACATCATCAAAGCACGCGACACCTACGTCCGATGGCTTCGCCGTAGGATCATCCAAGAGCGCTTTGCCAATGCGCGCGATATCTGACTGATCTTTGAGAAAGCTTATTCGCTTCATCTGGCTTGGCTCTGGGGCCGGAAGATTGGGCGTAAAGCGTTCCGCTCCGTGAAGCTTACGCAACGCGTCGAATGTGACTTTACTCTGGAGTGCCTTGAGTGCGGGCAATTCCATGAGCTCCGCATCTTGGAACAGCTTCTTTGCTTTAATGCGATCAGCTTTCCAATGGTTGGTGAAGTTCGTGAAGCGCTTAGTCCCCTCCCGCATGTACTCCTTTAAATTCAGATAGAGAGTCGACGATGCATCGAGGCCGCGCTTAGTGGTCGTGAGCGGAAGATCGAGAGGTTTATCCGAGTCCAGCGTAAGAATGCCCCGGATTCCGATGAACTGGGGATGAAATCGAGGAACGCCTGCCTCACCCCATCCAGTCAGAATCGTTGTGTCATTTGAAACGATAGCCCTGTCGTTGCAGATAATCGTCCAGCCCGAGTTGTCTCGCGTTTGTCTCTGCTCCGTTTCGCTTTCCTCGTCACCTTCAGAATCAGAAGGAGTCCGATACATGCCTACCCATAGCGACGCTTTCACGGTGGGTGTTTCAAACTTGAGCATGTAAGGCGCCATCGCAGCGTTACCCGCCGCAATTTCTTCTGCAGAAGCAGACAGAATGGCAACCGGCGCAGGCTCCACATCGACACCGTTAAGCTCAACTCGGAAGCCTTTGTTGAGTATAATGGCATAGTGCTGTGAGATGAACGAGTTTAGCCTCGTCACGAACGACTTCGTATCAAACATCTTCCCGATTTCCGGGCGCAGCTTCGTAACGGTAATCCGCGTACCATGCTCAAAGGGAAGGCGCTTTCGCTTATAGTCCAGCCGCCACAGGTCCTCGCTACGAAGCCATTTCTCGTTTATGCTGACTTCGAAACCAAAATCGCCGTGCGATTCAACGGACGCTTCGAGCGCCATCTTGAAGATCGCCCTCTTCATACCGATGCCGTAGATGCCTATGGTCTTGTAATGCTCGTTCGGATCAACGTTTCGTCCAATGCCAAACGCCCGTTCGATTAGCTTTTGGGGAATGCCGCCGCAGTTGTCCTCGATCGTAAATCGATCTGCGGACAGGGTGATCTTGCTCCAATACCCCCGAAAAGCCTTGGCTGACGTTGTCGATTTTTTCGAACTGCGAATGATTCCGTCGAGGCAATTGTCGAGTAAGTCCAGGATTGCATCTTCGAGTTCGATGTCTCTGGTAAGCATCTCCACGAAGAAGCGCTTATTGATTCGCATCGTCAGAGAAGGATTAGTCCCGGTCAGAACCGCCTTCTTCGCCATTTTTATCCCCCGCTCGCGAGCCCTAGGTCGGTTGCAATTAACCGAGCCCGCTAGTATTTTGCGTTAAAATCGTCGCCTACAACTTGCGCGAGCCAGAGGTTAAAGCCAATCCCGGCATCGAACTTTTTAACCAAAACCTGTTACACCTTAGTCTGATGCCGAAAGCCGCTGCTGATCGCCCAATCCTGCTCGACCTTTTCTGTGGCTGCGGCGGCTTCACGCTTGGAGCGCACCGAGCCGGATTCGAGACCGCACTCTCTATCGACATAGATCGAAACCTTACTCATTCGTTTACGCGGAACTTCTCGTCTGCTCCGCTGCAAATTGCAGACATTGCGAGCACCAGCGCGTCAACGATCAGGCGGGCAATACCCCGATCAATTGATGGGATCATTGGCGGACCGCCCTGCCAGGGCTTTAGTGCAATTGGACGCCAGGATGCTGCCGATCCTCGACGCGATCTACTAACGGACTTCTTCAGACTTGTTCGAGATTTACGCCCAAAGTTCTTCCTCATGGAGAATGTTAGGGGTCTGGGGTTTGCACATAACAGGCATGTTCTTGATTGCGGCATCGCATTGCTGCCGAGCACTTACAAGGTCATTGGGCCGATGCTCCTAAGCCCCGCGGATTTTGGAGCGGCAACAATACGTCCACGGCTTTTTGTTTACGGATTCGACTCCGATCGCATGGCGCCGATGGATGCGACAATGTTCGTTGGCACATCGCAACCGGCCACGGTGAGAGACGCGATATCCGACCTCGCCGACCTTACTGAGATTGGTACCGATTCTGGCGGCTATGATCTTTGGCGGTCGAGTGCTGACAGTGAGCGCTCCCGATACGCACAGAGCTTGCGGGGTCGGACGCAAATTGTAACCGGTCACAAGAAAACACCGCACCGTCCAGAGATTTCCAAAAGGTTCGCGTCTGTAAAGCAGGGCGGCAAAGACGAAGTCGGAAAGCATGTCCGGCTTTCTTGGAAGGGGCAGTGCCCTACATTGCGAGCGGGCACTGGGGCCGACCGCGGGTCCTACCAAGCCGTTCGGCCAATCCATCCATCGCAACATAGGGTGATCACCGTTCGGGAGGCGGCCCGTCTTCAAGGCTTCCCGGACGGATTTCGATTCCATCCCACGGTGTGGCACAGCTTTCGAATGATCGGGAACAGCGTTAGCCCCATATTGGCCGCCGCATTGCTGTCTCGTATTCGCGCCAAACTTGATGTTCCGATAATGAGTCAAGCGGCAGAATAACTGGATGGTAGACCGATTATCGATTGAACGAAGGTCCGCTCTGATGAGGCGGGTTCGGTCACGCGATACATCGCCCGAGATAACTGTAAGAAGGATTGCACATCGGCTCGGCTTTCGGTTCCGCCTCCATCGCCGGGACTTGCCGGGCACGCCTGATATCGTCTTTCCTTCGTTGAGAGCAGTCATTTTTGTGCACGGCTGTTTTTGGCATCGCCATCACAATTGCAAGAAAGCTTCAACTCCCAAGAGCCGCATCGATTTTTGGACGCTCAAGTTCGAGCATAACGTAGCTCGAGACCTCCGCAACAAAAGCGCACTGCGTCGGTTGGGTTGGCGCGTACATACCGTTTGGGAGTGCGAACTCAAGAAGCCAGCTCGACTTGAGCGATCGATTGAAAGATTTCTTACTACAAGCCGCACTCGCGCGAGACAGATAGATGCCGCTCGTTCTTTCGCAAAATGAAGCCACGGAATCGAAGATCAAAGTGCGCCGACAAGACGGGCGTCTCTTATCAGTTTCCGAGAAAGTATCGAAGAATCATACAGCCGGGCATCCCCTTCGTTTACTACCGTGGCCGCAAGAAAGCCGTCGGGCGGCAGCCGCAAGTCTATTTCGGTAGTGGCGTTATCGGAGACGTCGTCGATCCTGGTCCATCAAGCTTGCTGTTCTGTGATATTGAACTTTGTGGAGTTCGGACAGCTGGCCCCCTTTAAGACAGGCCCTCGGAAAATATGGTGACAACGGTTGTCGATAGAGTCTTTCGCGGGCAGCCATTCAAGGGAAAATGGCCTTGATGGGTCAAAGCAAAACGGGCACGCCTCGCGTGAAGGCGTGCCCGCTTGAAACTCTATTCCTGCGACTCTTGGAGCGCTCAGTGCACGCTCACCGCTTGCAGCTCGTTGCTCCAGGCGTTGGCGACCGCGGCTTCGCGGCTGTCGGTCAGCATGATCGGCGTGCCGTCGGCGGCGTGGAGCGCGAAAAGCTTGAGGCCCGGCGCGATTTTCGGCGCCTCGGGAAACAGGCCCGGAACGTCCTCCGAGCGGATCTGCTTCACATAGGCGATATGCCCTTCGCCCAGAGTTGCCAGCGTCTCCGGAGAGACGTTCTTGGCTTCGTATTCGAACGCAACGTGACCTTCACTCATGGTCTCGACTCCTCTGGAACACTAAGCGGTCGAGTCCGCTACTCGTTCCATTATTCGTGCTCATTGATAGCGATTGTCTTAACGATCCTCTCCGGTTCTGGCCGGGCCAGATCGATCGACAACAGCCCGTTCTTCAGGTCCGCACCCAGCACCAGCATCCCCTCCGCCAGCACGAAGGTGCGCTGGAAGTGGCGCGCGGCGATGCCGCGATGGATGTATTGCCGGGTCTTGTCGTCCTGCTGCCGCCCGCGGATCACGAGCTGGTTTTCCTCAATGGTTACATCGAGTTGGTCGCGCGTAAATCCGGCGACCGCCAGCGTGATGCGCAAACGCTCGGGCTGGCCATCCGAGCCGCCGCACCTCTCGATATTGTAGGGAGGGTAGCCGTCGGCGCCTTTGACGACGCGGTCGAGCACGCGCTCGATCTCGTCGAAGCCCAGCAGGAAGGGACTGGAGAGCGTTGGAACACGAGACATAGTTTACAAAGTCCTCGCAGAAGCGACTTTGGTGTGTCGGGGCCCGGAAGCGGCACCCCTTGATCAGCAATATGGGCACGTTCCCTTGTGGGTTCAAGGACGTAGCCGAGGGCTGTGGATGGGCCAGGGCCGTCCGTCGCCGAGCCCGGACATCGCGCGGATGCTTTCAGTGATCAGGCCTGGGGGTGACGAAAATGCCGCTGAATTTCCCCAATGAAAACAAGCTCCCTTCTACTGTGCATGGGGTTGTTTTCGCAGTTTTGATCGATCGGCCTTGCGGAACCGGTCAGGTCTCGATCCGCGTCCGCCCATCGCCGCTGAACAGGTGCAGCTTCGCCCGCACCGCCGCGACGCGGATCCTCGCGCCAATCGCGGGCGCTTCGGTCCCGGGAATGCGGACGATGATCTCGCCGGGCGGCAGCTCGCCGGGCGTGGCCGCGACGCGCTGGTCTTCCTGCTCGCGGGAGCCGTAGACGAAGGTTTCGGCGCCGACGCGCTCGATCGCTTCCACGGTGAGCGGCAGGGCGACGCCGCCGTCCGGGGTCTGGTCGGTGATGACGAAGTCTTCCGGGCGGATGCCGAGAATGCCGGCGTCGGCCGCGGCGCTGCCGGCGAGCTGCGACCGGATCTCCTCCGGCCGCGTCGACATCAGGTTCATCGGCGGCGCGCCGATGAAGGACGCGACGAAAGTCGTCGCCGGCTTCTCGTAGATCGCCAGGGGATTGCCGACCTGCTCGACCTGGCCGCCATTCATCACCACGAGAATGTCGGCGAGCGTCATCGCCTCCAGCTGGTCGTGGGTGACATAGATCGACGTCGTGTTCAGCCGGCGCTGCAATTTGCGGATCTCGACCCGCATCGCGATGCGCAGCTTGGCGTCGAGGTTGGAGAGCGGCTCGTCGAACAGGAACACCTTGGGCTGGCGCACGATGGCGCGGCCCATGGCGACACGCTGGCGCTGGCCGCCGGAGAGTTGGCGCGGCTTGCGCTCCAGCATCGACGTGAGCTCGAGGATGCGCGCGGCTTCGTCGACGCGGGTCCTGATCTCCGCCTCCGCCATGCCGCGGTTGCGCAGGCCGTAGGCCATGTTGTTGTAGACGCTCATATGCGGATAGAGCGCGTAGTTCTGGAACACCATCGCGATGTCGCGGTCGGCGGGCTCGATCTGGTTGACGATCCGGCCGCCGATGTCGATCTCGCCGCCGGTGACGGTCTCGAGCCCCGCGACCATGCGCAGCAAGGTGGACTTGCCGCAGCCGGAGGGGCCGACCAGCACGCAGAACTGTCCGTCGCCGACATCGACGTCGACGCCCTTGATGGCCTCGAATCCGCCGGGATAGGTCTTGCGGACATTGCGCAGGGTGACGTTAGCCATGGAAACTCACTTCTTACTTTTCCGTCTCGACCAGTCCGCGCACGAACAGCTTCTGCATGACGACGACGACGAACACCGGCGGCAGCATGGCCAGCACGGCGGTCGCCATCACGATCGGCCATTCGGTCAGCGCGTCGGTGGTGGTGATCATCTTGCGGATGCCGATCTGGATGGTCTGCATGTCGTCGCGCGTGGTGATCAGCAGCGGCCAGAGATATTGATTCCAGCCGAGGATGAACAGGATCACGAACAGCGCGGCCATGTTGGTGCGCGACAGCGGCAGCAGCGTATCCCAGAAGAAGCGGAAGGGACCTGCGCCGTCGATGCGCGAGGCTTCCAGGAGCTCGTCCGGCACCGTCATGAAGAACTGGCGGAACAGCAGCGTCGCGGTCGCCGAGGCGATCAGCGGCAGCGACAGGCCGGCATAGCTGTCGAGCATGTGCAGATCGGCGACGATCTTGTAGGTCGGATAGATGCGCACCTCGACCGGCAGCATCAGCGTGATGAAGATGAGCCAGAAGATCGGCATTCGGAACGGAAAGCGGAAATAGACGATCGCATAGGCCGAGATGATCGAGATCGCGATCTTGCCGACCGCGATCAGCAGCGCCATCACCAGCGAGTTCAGCATCATGTTGCCGACCGGCTCGCGGGTCGAGCCGCTCGTGCCGACGAAGATCGTCTGGTAGTAGGTCTCGAGGAAATGGCCGCCGGGCAGCAGCGACATCTGGCCGTTGGCGATCACCGCGTTGTCCTGGGTGGAGGCCACGAAGGCGAGATAGACCGGGAAGGCGACGATCGCGATCCCGATCCACAGGATGATGTGGGCGACGTAGCGCCGGAAGCCCTCTTCCTCGACCATCAGTAGGTCACCTTGCGTTCGACGAAGCGGAACTGGATGCCAGTCAGCACGATGACCATGATCATCAGGATCACCGACTGTGCCGCCGAGCTGCCGAGATTTCCGCCGAGCAGACCGTCGGTATAGACCTTGTAGACCAGCGTCTCGGTCGACTTGCCGGGGCCGCCGCGGGTCATGGTGTCGATGATGCCGAACGTGTCGAAGAAGGCGTAGACGATGTTGACGACCAGGAGGAAGAAGATGGTCGGCGACAGCAGCGGGAAGGTCACGGTCCAGAACCGCCGCATCGGGCGCGCGCCGTCGATCGCTGCGGCCTCGAGCACGCTTCTGGGGATGCTCTGCAGGCCGGCGAGGAAGAACAGGAAATTGTAGGAGATCTGCTTCCAGGCGGCGGCGAGGATGATCAGGGCCGCGGCCTGGTCGCCGTCGAGCAGCGGATTCCAGTCGATGCCGAGGGCGCGCAAGTAGCGCGAGAGCACGCCCAGCGAGGGATGCAGCATGAAGATCCAGAGCACGCCGACGACGGGCGGCGCCACCGCGTAGGGCCAGATCAGCAGCGTCCGGTACAGCATCGAGCCGCGCAGCGGCTTGTCCGCCATCACGGCGAGCAGCAGCGCGAACGACAGCGACGACACCGCGATCGCGAAGGAGAAGAAGAAGGTCCGCAGGATCGCCTCGAAATAGGCGGGCTCCTTGAACAGATCGACGTAGTTCTCGAACCAGACGAAGGTGGTCGAGAGCCCGAAGGCGTCCTGGAGCAGGAAGGACTGGATCACCGCCTGCAAGGCCGGCCAGTAGAAGAAAATCAGCACGATCGCGAGCTGCGGGGCAACCAGCGCGTAGGGCAATAGCTTCGACTGGAAAATGGCTTGCTTTTGCATGATGCCCGCAGCAGCGGCAGGCCGGTTGACCGGCCTGCCGCCTGTCGCCTTACTTCACGGCGGTCTTTTCGAACTGACGCAGCATGGTGTTGCCGCGCTCGACGGCCGCGTCCAGCGCCTGCTTGGCGGTCTTCTTGCCAGCCAGCGCCTGCTCGATCTCTTCCGCCCAGACGTCACGGAGCTGCACCATATTCCCGAGGCGCAGGCCGCGCGAATTCTCGGTCGGCTCCTTGTTGGTCAGCTCGAGCAGCGGCGTCTCGAGATAGGGCTGGTCCTTGTAGAAGCCTTCGGCCTTGGCCTTCTCATAGGCCGCCTTGGTGATCGGCAGATAGCCCGAGGACTTGTGGATGTAGACTTGGCGATCGGTGTCCGAGAGGAAGGTCAGGAATTTCGCGACACCCTTGTACTCCTCGGTCGACTTGCCGCCCATGATCCAGAGCGAGGCGCCGCCGATGATCGAGTTCTGCGGCGCGCCCTTCACGTCGGGATAATAGGGCATCGGCACCGCGGTGAAGGCGAACTTGGCCTGCGCCTTGACGTTGCCGAAGAAGGCCGACGAGGTCAGGTAGAGCGGGCATTCGCCCGACGTGAAGCGGCCTTCGCCGGTGTTGGTGCGGCCGGCATAGTCGTAGGTCTTGTCCTTCTGGAGCTCGACCAGATTCTCGAGATGCTTGACCTGCAGCGGTCCGTTGAACGAGAGCACGGTGTCGAAGCCGTCGAGGCCGTTGGCCTTCGTCGACAGCGGCACGTTGTGCCAGGCCGAGAGCTGCTCGAGATTGACCCAGGTGACCCAGGAGTTCGAGAAGCCGCAGGTGGCGTGGCCGGCCGCCTTCAGCTTCTTGGCCGCGTCGAACACTTCAGGCCAGGTCTTCGGGATCTCGACGTTCGCTTTCTTTAGCGCGTCGAGGTTGACCCACATCACGGTCGACGACGAGTTGAAGGGGAAGGACAGCATCTCGCCCTTCGAGGTCGAATAGTAGCCGGTGATCGCGGGCAGATAGGCCTTCGGATCGAACTTCTCGCCGGTCTCGGCCATCAGCTTGTAGACCGGCTTCACGGCACCGGTCGCGGCCATCATGGTGGCGGTGCCGACCTCGAACACCTGCATAATGTGCGGCGCATTGCCGGCGCGGAACGCGGCGATGCCGGCGTTCATCGTGTCGGCGTAGTTGCCCTTGTAGGTCGGGACCACCTTGTAGTCGCTCTGCGCCCCGTTGAAGTCGTTGGCGAGCTTGACGATGACGTCGTTGTTGGCGCCGGTCATCGCGTGCCACCACTGGATTTCGGTCACGGCGAGGGCCGGCGAGGAGCCGAGACCCACCGCGAGTGCAACAGCAGCAGCTGCGCCAAAATGTCGAAGAGCCATCAAGTAACCTCCCTTGGGCCGTCAAAAATGATCGCTTGCGCTAGCAGCGCCATATGACGTTCACATGACTGTGTAAGCGGCCGAAACGAAAGCGGCAAGCGCGGCAAGGGGGAAGCCGGAAAATAGGCCAAGCCGTGCGCGCACTCCTCCGCCCACGCTGCATATGCGCAGTCCGCGCCGCAGTGCGGCATCGTTGTGTGAGGCTGACGGTCAGGCCGCGGGCTCCAAACCTCTCCCGCTTGCGGGAGAGGTCGGCGCGCAGCGCCGGGTGAGGGCTTTATCCTCTGGGGGATTGTCTCTTCACGGAGACACCCTCTCCCCAGCCCTCCCCCGCAAGCGAGGGAGGGAGCGCACTGCCGATGCGGCAACACTGAAGCTTATTGAAGCCCTAGCGCTTGCGCTCGGGGCCGCAGACCGTGCCGTTCTTGACCATCGCGTCGATCTCGGCCTTGGAATACCCGAACTCGCCGAGCACCTCCGCCGCGTGCTGGCTGAATTTCGGCGGCAGGCGCCGCAGGCTCGGCTTGCTGCGATCGAGCCGGATCGGCGAGGCCACGCCCTTGTACCAGTCCTTCTCGATGATATCGCCGCGCGCGATCGTGTGCGGGTTGGTCAACGCCTGGTCGATCTTCTGCACCGGGCCTGCGGGCAGGCCCGCGGCGAGCAGGCGATTGCACAGCGGCTCGGCCTCGTGCTGGCTGAACACCGCGGCGAGCTCGGCGCGCAGCGCCTCGCGATTGGCGATGCGGTCCTTGTTGCGGGCAAAGCGCGGATCGGTGCCGAGCTCGGGCTTGCCGATCTCCTTGGCGAGCTTGCGGAAGGTGCCGTCATTGCCGACGCCGATGAAGATGTTGTCGGTCTTGGTCGGGAAGATCGCGTAAGGCACGAGGTTCGGGTGCTCGTTGCCGGTGAGGCTTGGCGGCTTGCCATGCATGAAATAATTCGCGGTGTGCGGATGCATGATGGCAAGGCCGGTCTCGTACAGCGTCGTCTCCAGGAACTGGCCCTTGCCCGAGCGCTGGCGTTCCGACAGCGCCATCAGGATGCCGATCGCCGCATAAAGTCCGGTGCCGATGTCGACCAGCGGCACGCCGATCCGCATCGGGCCGCTCTCGGGCGAGCCGGTCGCCGCGATCATGCCGGTCATGGCCTGGATGATGGCGTCATAGCCGGGATTGCCGCCGCGCGGGCCGTCGGCGCCGAAGCCGCAGATCCGGCAATGCACGAGACGCGGGAATTTCTCGCGCAGCACCTCGTTGCCGATGCCCCATTTCTCCAGCGTGCCCGGCTTGAAATTCTCGATCAGGACGTCGGCGGTCTCCAGCATCTTGAGCAGCACGACGCGGCCGCCCTCGGAAGCGAGGTCGAGGCCGATCGAACGCTTGTTGCGGTTGATGCCGACGAAATAGGCCGCGTCCTCCTCGTGGAAGGGAGGGCCCCATTCGCGCACCTCGTCGCCCGCGGGCGGCTCGACCTTGATGACGTCGGCGCCATGGTCGGCGAGGATCTGGGTGCAGTAGGGACCGCCGAGCACGCGCGTGAGATCGATGACGCGCAGTCCGCTCATGGCTCCCGTGGCGGCTTCAGAACTCATGCCTTCGCTTCTCCTGTGTCGACGTTTGATCACAGGCCTAGCGAGGTTCGTGCACGCCAGCAATGGCCCCACGGGTAAGGGGCGTATGCGTCGCTGCGTGCAATCCCGCAGAATGGCAAATCAGCGGTAACGGCCGGCCCTTGGGGGGATCCCGGGCCGGCCAATCCGCACGTCCGATCAGACGACCGTCAGGCGAACGTCGACATTGCCGCGCGTGGCATTGGAGTACGGGCACACCTGGTGCGCCTTCTCGACCAGCGCCTCGGCCTCGGCGCGGGCAAGGCCCGGCAGCGAGACGGCGAGGTCGATGTCGAGACCGAAGCCGCCTTCGGAGCGCGGACCGATGCCGACGGTCGAGGTGACGGAGGCGTCGGCCGGAACCTTCGGGCCGCCCTGGGAGGCCACGAACTTCATGGCGCCGATGAAGCAGGCGGCATAGCCGGCCGCGAACAGCTGTTCGGGATTGTTGCCGGCGCCGCCACCGCCGCCGAGCTCCTTCGGCGTGGTCAGCTTGACGTCGAGCGCGCCGTCGAGGGTTGCAGCATGGCCGTCGCGGCCGCCGGTCGCCTTGGCGCTGGTCTTGTAGAGGACGTTCACGGACATTGTGGTCTCCCTGGGTCCTGGGGTGGGGTGCGATCTATATCGCAGGCAATTAGATTGTGCGCAATATAGATTGTGCTGCCTCACATTTAATTGTTCGCAATTGAATGTCAGGTCGCGCGGCCCCACAATGGCGCAAACCTCGCGAGATTCCCCATGGCCCGGAAACCATCGGCGGCGGATGCCCCGCTGCGGCTCGACAACCAGATCTGCTTCGCGGTCTATTCGGCCGCGCATGCCTTCAACCGGGTCTACAAGCCGTTGCTCGACCGGCTCGGCCTGACCTATCCGCAATATCTGGTGATGCTGGTGCTGTGGGAGCGCGACGACGTGCCGGTCAAGGACATCGGCGACAAGCTGTTCCTGGATTCGGGCACGCTGACCCCGCTGCTCAAGCGGCTCGAGGCCGCTCATCTCGTCAAGCGTACCCGCTCGCGCGAGGATGAGCGTCAGGTGCTGATCGCGCTGACGCCGCAGGGCCAGGCGTTGAAGGACAAGGCGCGCAGCGTGCCGCAGTCGATCCTGGCGGCGTCGGATTGCTCGGTGTCGGAGCTGGTCGCGATGAAGGACGAGATCGTCGCGTTGCGGGATCGGCTGAATGCGGTGATCGGGGAGTAGGGGTTAGAGGCGCTTCTTGGCAAACGCGCGGCCGGACGCTGACTTCAGGTATCTCTCAAACGCGACAGCCTGCTTCGCATTGCTGAACGCGACGTAAGTCTTGAGGCGCCAAGGCCCGAATTTCGAAGTGTGAGGTACCTCGCCGGCATTGTGCTTTGCCAATCGGGCGCGCAGGTCGTCGGTGATCCCGACATAAAAGTGGAGGCTATCGAGGCTTTCTAGAATGTAGACGTACTTCACGGCACGCTCCCCAGTTGTCGAGGAGTTCTTATACCCGCTTCCGTTCTGCTGAAGTCCCGCCTCGCTACGAGAGGGCTTGCCGAGCCGAAGCTGCGAACTGGAGGTTTGCGGATGGAGCCCGGCTTCGCCCTTTGGGCTACGCCGCGGCAGCCTTCGCTACGAAAGGGCTTGCCGAGCCGAAGCAGGCGTAGCCTGCGAAGGCTGGTGGAGCCAGGCGGGATCGAACCGCCGACCTCTTGCATGCCATGCAAGCGCTCTCCCAGCTGAGCTATGGCCCCTTAACCCTAGACGGGGTGATCTGGTGGCTCACCCCAACCGGCGAGTCCTAGGCGACTCGCGCGGTGCACCCTTTTTCACAGATCAGGGCTGATCTCAAGTCTCTTCATCGCCCCCGACATCACCAATGATGTCGGTCACGTCCTCGTCACCCTCTTCCTCGTCGGGGATGAAGGTCGAATCATCATCGTCGTCGTCGTCGAGGGTCTCGTCGACCTCGATATCGTCCTCGGACTCGGGCACGACGGCCTTGACCTTGCCGGTGTTCTCCTCGGCATCGGCCTCCTCGAGCGAGACCTCTTCGACCTCTGCCGGCTCGGGCGTAGCATCCGCCGTTGCCGCGTGCCGGGCTTCGGCGCCTCGGGACATGCGCGCGGGCGCCACGGGGGCGATCGGCACCACTTCGCCGGTATAGGGCGAGATCACCGGATTCTTGTTGAGGTCATAGAACTTCTTGCCCGTGGTCGGGCAAATACGTTTGGTTCCGAGTTCGGACTTGGCCACGGCAGGAATCCTGGGAATGTCTGAAAAGCGGTGCTTCACTTGGCTAGTTGGCGGCCCGCTGTCAATAGCGCATTACGGGAGAACGACATCCCCGTGACGGGGCGCGGACCATGTGGTACCTGCCCCGCAGCCCCGCGAGGGCGCATCCAAGGACACAATCTTGACCCATTCCGACCAACCGAGACCGCTCCAGTCTCGCGCCAGCGGTCCCCTGACCGGGAAAGTACGGGTGCCCGGGGACAAGTCGATCTCCCACCGCGCCCTGATCCTGGGCGCGCTCGCCGTCGGCGAAACCCGGATTTCGGGCCTGCTCGAGGGCGAGGACGTCCTCAACACCGCCAAATCCATGCAGGCGCTCGGCGCCAGCGTCGAACGCATCGGCGATTTTGCCTGGAAAGTGCAGGGGGTGGGTGTCGCAGGTTTCGCTCAGCCCAAGGCGGCGCTGGATTTCGGCAACTCCGGCACGGGCTGCCGGCTGGTCATGGGCGCCGTCGCTGGCTGCCCGATCTCGGCGGTGTTCGACGGCGACGCCTCACTGCGCAGCCGCCCCATGCGCCGGATCCTCGATCCGCTCGAAAAAATGGGCGCCAGGGTCGTCTCCGGCGGAGAGGGCGGGCGTCTGCCGCTGACCCTCCAGGGCGCGCGCGATCCGCTGCCGATCGTCTACAGGACGCCGGTCGCCTCGGCCCAGATCAAATCGGCCGTATTGCTGGCGGGCCTGGCTGCGCCGGGGACCACGACCGTGATCGAGACCGAGGCCAGCCGGGACCATACCGAGCTGATGCTCAAGCATTTTGGCGCCGACATCACATCAGTTCAGGAAGGCCAGCACGGCCGCCGCATCACGCTCGTGGGCCAGCCCGAGCTGCATGGCGCCAGTGTCGTCGTGCCCGCCGATCCCTCTTCGGCGGCCTTCCCGGTCGTCGCTGCGCTGGTCGTCGAGGGCTCGGACGTCATCCTGTCGGATGTCATGACCAATCCGCTGCGTACCGGCCTGTTCACCACGCTGCGCGAAATGGGCGCCTCGATCGAGGAAAGTGAGGTCCGCGGCGATGCCGGCGAGCCGATGGCGCAACTGCGCGTGCGCGCGTCGAAGCTGCGCGGCGTCGAGGTGCCGCCGGAGCGCGCGCCCTCGATGATCGACGAATATCTGGTGCTGGCGGTCGCAGCCTCCTTCGCCGAAGGCACCACCACCATGCGCGGCCTGCAAGAGCTGCGCGTCAAGGAATCCGATCGGCTGGAGGCCACCGCCGACATGCTCCGCGTCAATGGCGTCAAGGTCGAGGTCTCCGGCGACGATCTGATCGTCGAGGGCCGCGGACATGTTCCCGGCGGCGGCACCGTCGCCACCCACATGGACCATCGCATCGCGATGTCGGCACTGGTGATGGGCTGCGCCTCCGACCAGCCCGTGACCGTCGACGACACCGCGTTCATCGCTACCAGTTTTCCGGATTTCATACCGATGATGCGATCGCTGGGGGCGGAGTTTTCATGATCATCGCCATCGACGGGCCAGCGGCCTCGGGCAAGGGGACGCTCGGCAAGCGCCTGGCGCACCATTACGGCTATCGTCACCTCGATACCGGCGTGATCTATCGCGCGGTCGCCTATGCGCTGATGCAGTCGGGCCACGATCTTCGGGACGAGGCGGCGGCGGTGGCGGCGGCGCTGGAGCTCGATCCGGAAAAGTTCGGCAATCCCGTGCTGAAGACCCAGAAGGTCGGCGAGGGGGCCTCCATCGTCTCGGCAATCCCGCGGGTCCGCGAGGCCCTGGTCAATTTCCAGCGGCAATTCGCCGCCGATCCGCCAGGCGCCGTCCTCGACGGCCGGGATATCGGAACGGTGATCTGCCCCCATGCCGACGTCAAAATCTTCGTCGTTGCGGACCCGAAGGTTCGGGCCCATCGCCGGACCATGGAGGCCAGGGCGCGGGGGGAAGAGGCCGATGAGGCCGCCGTGCTCGCGGACATCATCCAGCGCGACGAACGCGACAAGAACCGGCCGATTGCGCCTCTAAAACCGGCTCCGGATGCTTACTTGCTAGATAACTCCCAACTGGATATAGAAGGCGGCGTCCGGGCCGCCATCGACATTATCGAGGCCGTCCGAGCGGGCCGGTCGCGGGGTTAAGCCGCCGCCGTCATTGGAGGAAGTGCCCGCTCCCGCTCTTTGAGGTCGATACTCTCGGTCCCCTCGCTTCGGGGCCGGTGCGATCCAGGTTCCGGACAAGCATTTCAACGTATCGAACGCGCGGGCCTCAGCCGGCCCGCTTCCGCTGTTCCGGCGCCCAAACCCGGCAGCGAGCGGTCGCTCGAAGGTCTTGCGGACCTTCCGACACTGCGCGTGCGATGCGCCCATGAACCCAACGGCCGGCAAGACATCCGCAACTGGAGAACAAATGGCTTCGACTTCTGCTGATACCTATAGCCCGTCGCGCGACGATTTCGCCGCGATGCTCGACGAGTCCTTCGCAGGCGGCAACCTGCAGGAAAGCTCCGTCATCAAGGGCAAGGTGGTTGCAATTGAAAAGGACATGGCCGTCATCGACGTCGGCCTGAAGACCGAGGGCCGCGTCGCGCTGCGCGAATTTTCGGGCCCCGGCCGTGAAAGCGACCTCAAGGTCGGCGACGAGGTGGAAGTGTTCCTCGATCGCATCGAAAACGCCCTCGGCGAAGCCGTGCTGTCGCGCGACAAGGCGCGCCGCGAAGAGAGCTGGGGCAAGCTCGAGAAGGCGTTCCAGAACAACGAGAAGGTCAACGGCGTCATCTTCAACCAGGTCAAGGGCGGCTTCACCGTCGACCTCGACGGTGCCGTTGCGTTCCTGCCGCGCTCGCAGGTCGACATCCGCCCGATCCGCGACGTCGCGCCGCTGATGAACAACTCGCAGCCGTTCCAGATCCTCAAGATGGACCGCCGCCGCGGCAACATCGTCGTCTCCCGCCGCACGGTGCTGGAAGAGACCCGCGCCGAGCAGCGTCAGGAGCTGGTGCAGAACCTCGAAGAGGGTCAGGTCATCGACGGCGTGGTCAAGAACATCACCGATTACGGTGCGTTCGTTGATCTCGGCGGTATCGACGGCCTGCTGCACGTCACCGACATCGCGTGGCGCCGCGTCAACCATCCGACCGAGGTGCTCTCGATCGGCCAGACCGTGAAGGTCAAGATCATCAAGATCAACCACGAGACGCACCGCATCTCGCTGGGCATGAAGCAGCTGCTGGACGATCCGTGGCAGGGCATCGAAGCCAAGTACCCGCTGGGTGCCCGCTTCACCGGCCGCGTCACCAACATCACCGACTACGGTGCGTTCGTCGAGCTCGAGCCGGGCATCGAAGGCCTGATCCACGTCTCCGAGATGTCGTGGACCAAGAAGAACATGCACCCCGGCAAGATCGTCTCGACCTCGCAGGAAGTCGACGTGCAGGTGCTGGAAGTCGATTCCGTCAAGCGTCGCATCTCGCTCGGCCTCAAGCAGACCATGCGCAACCCCTGGGAGGTCTTCGTCGAAGGTCACCCGACCGGTTCGGTGGTCGAGGGCGAAGTCAAGAACAAGACCGAGTTCGGTCTGTTCCTGGGCCTCGAAGGCGACGTCGACGGCATGGTCCACCTCTCCGACCTCGACTGGAAGCTTCCGGGCGAGCAGGTGATCGACAACTACAAGAAGGGCGACATGGTGAAGGCCGTGGTGCTCGACGTGGACGTCGAGAAGGAGCGCATCTCGCTCGGCATCAAGCAGCTCGAAGGCGACCCCTTCGCCGAGCCGGGCGATGTCAAGAAGGGCGCGGTCGTGACCTGCGAAGTGCTCGAAGTGAAGGACAGCGGTATCGAGGTGAAGATCGCCGGTACCGACTTCTCCACCTTCATCAAGCGCTCCGAGCTCGCGCGTGACCGCAACGACCAGCGCGCCGAACGCTTCGCCGTCGGCGAGAAGGTCGATGCCCGCGTGATCCAGTTCGACAAGAAGGCCCGCAAGGTCCAGGTGTCGATCAAGGCACTCGAAGTTGCCGAAGAGAAGGAAGCCATCGCGCAGTACGGCTCCTCGGATTCGGGTGCGACGCTCGGCGACATTCTGGGCACCGCGCTCAAGAACCGCGACAGCAAGTAAGCGAAGCATACGTTTCGCTGACATCAAGGCCCCGGCGCGAGCCGGGGCTTTTTTGTTGCGGTCTGAACAAACTCTACCGACAGGAAGTGGTTTGACGAAGACTCGGAGTGGGCGTCTCGCGTCACAGGCCTCCCTGGGGTTATGGATCCCCGCGTTCGCGGGGATGACGACTGAGTTTCGTGGCGGCCTGATTGGCCCTCACGAGGCCTTCATTTCTTCAAAATGCGTCGCAATTGGTGTATCCAGATAAGCCAATGGTCACGCCGTGACGGCACAACGCGTGGCCAGCCTTTCATTTGGAGATATTCCGATGTCGCTCGATTCGGACATCATCGTCGATCGCCGCAGGATCCGCCGCAAGCTGACGTTCTGGCGTGCGATGGCCGCGCTGATCGCGATCGCGGCGATTGCGAGCTTCGCGCTGGTTGCGACGCCCGGGGCACGCGGCACCTTCGCATCGGCCGGCTCGATTGCGCGCGTTCATATCGATGGATTGATCCGCAGCGATTCCGAGCGCACGCAGGCGCTCGAGCGGCTCGAGAATTCCGGGGCCGCCGCCGTCATCGTTCACATCAACTCGCCGGGCGGCACCACTGCCGGTTCCGAGCAGCTCTACGATTCGCTCACTCGGCTGAAGAGAAAGAAGCCGCTGGTCGTCGTCGTCGAGGGCCTCGCGGCATCGGGCGGCTATATCACGGCGATCGCGAGCGACCACATCATCGCCCAGCAGAGCTCGCTGGTCGGCTCGATCGGCGTGCTGTTCCAGTACCCCAACGTCTCCGAGCTGCTGAAGACCATCGGCGTCAAGGTCGAGGAGGTGAAGTCCTCGCCGCTGAAGGCAGCCCCCAACGGTTTCGAGCCGACCAGTCCGGAGGCTCGCGCCGCGCTCGATGCGCTGGTCAAGGACTCCTATGCCTGGTTCAGGGGAATGGTGAAGGAGCGGCGTGGCATGGATGACACGCAGCTCGAAAAAGTCGCCGATGGCCGCGTCTTCACCGGGCGCCAGGCGATCGATCTCAAGCTGATCGACCAGATCGGCGACGAGAAGACGGCCGTGAACTGGCTGGTCGAGCACAAGAGCGTCAAGAAGGGGCTTCCCGTTCGCGATTACAAGCTCCAGCCGCGCTTCGGCGATCTGCCATTCCTCAAGACCGCCGCCGCCGTGACGCTGGAAGCGCTCGGTTTGGGGGCGATTGCGCATCAAATCGGGCAAACCGGCGTCGCGCAGGCGGTCGACCGGTTGGGAATGGATGGAATGCTGGCCTTGTGGCAGCCGGCCGCGTCAAACTGACCCCGACAGGCGAGTTCCACAAGGTTTTCCCGTCGCACGCGTGCTGGCCCAGCCCGCTTTTGCGGCATTTGTCACGCATTTTCACGACGCCCAACCTTGATTTAGCGTCTTGACAGATCAAGGTATTTTCACGGAAATGGTTGTCCGCACGCTCCCGGGTCCTATCTCTCGATGATCAAATCCGAACTTGTTCAGCGTATCGCCGAGCACAACCCGCATCTGTACCAGCGGGATGTCGAGAACATTGTGAATGCGATTCTCGAAGAGATCGTGGCGGCGCTTGCACGCGGTGATCGCGTCGAGCTGCGCGGCTTCGGTGCCTTCTCGGTCAAGCATCGCCCCGCACGTGCCGGGCGCAATCCACGCACCGGCGCCCATGTGCCCGTCGATCAGAAGAGCGTTCCGTTCTTCAAGACCGGCAAGGAAATGCGTGAGCGGCTCAACCGCGATCATCCGGATCCCGGCGCGGCAGACTGAGCCGGCATCAGGGTTATTCGCGGTCGCGCCGATGCGGCCGCAAGCTTGATTCAAGGCGAGCGAAGCGAGATGCGAAAGTTCCTCACCGCGCTGATCGTGATACCGCTGGGCCTGATCCTGGTGGCCTTTGCCGTGGCCAACCGGCATTTCGTCACGGTATCCTTCGATCCCTTCATTTCCGACGACCCGTCACTGTCGCTGACGTTGCCGCTGTTCATGCTGCTGATCCTGGTGGCCGCCCTTGGAGTCTTCGCGGGCGGCTCTGCCGTCTGGTTCGGCCAGCGGCGCTGGCGGCGCACGGCGCGCCGGAATGACGCGGAGGCCCGGACCGCCAGGGCCGAACTGGCCGATCTGCGGGCCCAGACGGCCGCGGCGAAGCCCGAGTCCCTGCGGCTTCCCGTACCCTCCGGTATGGGGCTGTACGGGCCCGTCGGGCGAGACAAGCAGCGCGCGACGTTGTAGAAGCGGCCCCGACCGAAAGCCCCGTTTTTCCGGCCGCAGACCCGCGGCCTGCATTTGCTTCGAGACCATGTCCCTGCTCGTCAAGATCTGCGGCCTGTCGACGCGCGAGACGCTTCAAGCGGCGCTCGACGCGGGCGCCGACATGGTAGGGTTCGTGTTCTTTCCGCCGTCGCCGCGGCATCTCTCGCTGGAGGCCGGGCGCGATCTCGGCCGCCAGGTGAAGCAGCGCGCGCTCAAGGTCGCGCTCACCGTCGATGCTGACGACGCCACGCTCGACAACATCATGGACGCGCTGTCGCCGGATATCTTTCAGCTCCACGGCAAGGAGAGCGTGGCCCGGCTGCGCGACATCAAGCAGAAATTCGGCCGCCCGGTGATGAAGGCGCTGCCGGTCGAGACCGCCGCCGATCTCGCCGTCCTGCCCGGCTATGCTGCGGTCGCCGACCGCATCCTGTTCGACGCGAGGCCGCCCAAGGAGGCGACGCGCCCCGGCGGGCTCGGCGCTCCATTCGACTGGCAATTGCTGCAAAACCTGGAGCTCGATCTCCCGTATATGGTTTCGGGTGGCCTTAGTGCCCAAAACCTCGCCGAGGCCGTCCGCATCACCCGCGCCGGCGGCGTCGATGTCTCATCCGGTGTCGAAAGCGCCCCCGGCGTCAAGGATCCCGAGATGATCAAGGCCTTCATTCGCGCCGCGCGCGCCAGCCAAGAGTTGAGCGTCCGATGAACATCGCCAAACCAAACTCCTACCGCAGCGGCCCAGACGAGCGCGGCCATTTCGGCATTTTCGGGGGGCGCTTCGTCGCCGAGACCCTGATGCCGCTGATCCTCGACCTGGAGAGGGCCTACACCGCCGCCAAGGATGATCCGGCGTTCCAGTCCGAGATGAACGGCTACCTCAAGAACTATGTCGGCCGGCCCTCGCCGCTCTATTTCGCCGAGCGCCTGACCGAACATCTCGGCGGCGCCAAGATCTATCTCAAGCGCGAGGAGCTCAACCACACCGGTTCGCACAAGGTGAACAATGTGCTCGGCCAGATCATGCTGGCGCGGCGCATGGGCAAGAAGCGCATCATCGCCGAGACCGGCGCCGGGCAGCACGGTGTCGCCACCGCGACGCTGTGCGCGCGCTTCGGCCTCGAATGCATCGTCTATATGGGTGCCGTCGACGTCGAGCGGCAGCAGCCCAACGTCATCCGCATGGAGATGCTGGGCGCCAAGGTGATGCCGGTGCAGTCGGGCACGCGCACGCTGAAGGACGCCATGAACGAGGCGCTGCGCGACTGGGTCACCAACGTGCACAACACGTTCTATTGCATCGGCACGGTAGCGGGCCCGCATCCCTATCCGACGCTGGTGCGCGACTTCCAGTCGATCATCGGCAACGAGACCAAGGCGCAGATGCAGGAGATCGAAGGCCGCCTGCCGGATTCGCTGGTCGCCTGCATCGGCGGCGGCTCGAATGCGATGGGCCTGTTCCATCCCTTCCTCGACGATCCCTCCGTCGAAATCTTCGGCGTCGAGGCCGCGGGCCATGGCCTGACGCAACTGCACGCGGCGTCGATTGCGGGCGGCCGTCCCGGCGTGCTGCATGGCAACCGCACTTATCTCTTGATGGATGCCGACGGCCAGATCCAGGACGCGCATTCGATCTCGGCCGGCCTCGATTATCCCGGCATCGGGCCCGAGCATTCCTGGCTGCACGAAGTTGGCCGCGTGAATTATCTCTCCGCGACCGACGACGAGGCGCTCGCCGGGTTCCAGCTGCTGTCGAAGCTCGAAGGGATCATCCCCGCGCTCGAGCCCGCGCACGCCATCGCCAAGGTGATGGAACTCGCGCCGAAACGGCCCAGGGATCACCTGATGGTCGTCAACCTCTCCGGCCGCGGCGACAAGGACGTCCCGCAGGTCGGCGACATCCTGAGGGGCAAGAGCAAGTGAGGCGGGTGTCGCACTCTCTTCACCTCTCCCCGTCGGGGAGAGGTCGGCTGCGAAGCAGCCGGGTGAGGGGTCTCTCCGCTTACTCGAATCTCAGTGAAGATCCGATGAGCTCAAGCACGCCCTCGAGATTCTCGTACACATCCGTGTTCGAGACCCGAACGACGAGGAATCCGCAGGCCTTGAGAACTTCGGTCCGGACCTTGTCACGTTCGACTTCCGCTGGGCTGGAATGCGTGACGCCATCAACTTCAACGATGAGCTTGCCGTCCAAAGTCACGAAGTCGACGATGTACCGATCAATCGGATGCTGTCGACGAAACTTCCAGCGGGCGAGCTGCCTGTTGCGCAGCGCTTGCCAAAGCCTTGCTTCGGCACTCGTCTGCGATTCGCGGAGCCGTCGCGCTCTCGACTTGAACCTCTCCATCCCCCTCACCCGGCTGCTTCGCAGCCGACCTCTCCCCGGAGGGGAGAGGTATAGCACAGCGGCGGCCGGATCATGACCACGCGTATCGACACCCGTTTTGCCGAGCTTGCGAAGCAGGGCCGCTCGGCCTTCGTGACCTTTCTGATGGCCGGCGATCCTGATCCGGCGACCTCGCTCGAGATCATCAAGGCGCTGCCCAAGTCGGGCGCCGACGTGATCGAGATCGGCATGCCCTTCACCGATCCGATGGCCGACGGCCCGTCGATCCAGGCCGCGGGGCTGCGTGCGCTCAAGGCCGGCATGACGCTGAAGAAGACGCTGGAGCTCGTGCGCGGCTTCCGCAAGGACGACAACGCGACGCCGATCGTGCTGATGGGTTACTACAACCCGATCTACATCTACGGCGTCGACAAATTCCTGGTGGATGCCAAGAGCGCCGGCGTCGACGGTCTCATCATCGTCGACCTGCCACCGGAAGAGGACGAGGAGCTCTGCCTGCCCGCGATGAAGGCCGGCCTCAACTTCATCCGCCTGGCGACGCCGACCACCGACGACAAGCGCCTGCCGGCCGTGCTCGCCAATACGTCGGGCTTCGTCTACTACGTCTCCATCACCGGCATCACCGGCGCGGCGACGGCCGACTCCTCGGCGGTGAGCGAGGCGGTTGCCCGCATCAAGCGGCACACCAAGCTACCGGTCTGCGTCGGCTTTGGAATCCGCACGCCGGAGACGGCGCGGGCCATTGCCTCGCATGCCAATGGTGCCGTTGTCGGCACCGCATTGGTCGATGCGCTCAAGAACAGCCTCGATGCCGAAGGGCGGGCGACCGCCAAAACCGTTAACGCCGTGGCTGAGCTGACGGCGGCCCTGGCCCAAGGCGTCAAGGGTGCGCAACAGGCGGCCGAATAGGTCATAATTCCGCTTTAGCTATTAAGTTTGAGTATGATCTTGTCGGAAAACCGCTTCACACTTTTCCGGATCATGCTCTAACGCGGACGACACGGCGGCTTGCCGGGCAGCGGCCCGGCCGCCATATATCCTTCAGGCGATCCGCGAGGCGGGTTCGCGCATCGGAGCAAACCATGAACTGGCTTACCAATGTGGTCCGGCCGAAGATCCGCAACATGCTGCGGCGGGAGACGCCGGAGAATCTGTGGATCAAATGTCCGGATTCCGGGCAGCTCGTGTTCTACAAGGACGTCGAGGCCAACCAGTTCGTCATTCCCGGCTCGAACTATCACATGCGCATGGGTGCGGTCGCTCGGCTGAAGTCGATCTTCGACAACGAGACCTGGTTCGACGTCGCGTTGCCCGAGGTCACGCCCGATCCGCTCAAGTTCCGTGACGAGAAGAAATACGTCGATCGAATCAAGGATGCGCGCGCGCGCACCAATCTGAACGACGCGATCAAGGTCGGCTACGGCAAGCTCGAAGGCTCCGCCGTCGTCGTCGCCGTGCAGGATTTCGACTTCATGGGCGGCTCGCTCGGCATGGCCGCGGGCGAAGCCATCGTGCGCGGGATGGAGCTCGCGGTCGAGAAGAAGTCGCCGTTCATCGTGTTCGCCGCTTCGGGCGGCGCGCGCATGCAGGAAGGCATTTTGTCGCTGATGCAGATGCCGCGCACCACGGTGGCGGTGCAGATGCTGCGCGAAGCAAAGCTGCCTTACATCGTCGTTCTGACCAATCCGACCACCGGCGGCGTCACCGCGTCCTATGCGATGCTCGGCGATGTGCAGATCGCCGAACCGGGCGCACTGATCGGCTTTGCGGGTGCGCGGGTGATCGAACAGACCATCCGTGAAAAGCTGCCTGAAGGCTTTCAGCGCGCCGAGTATCTGAAGGACCACGGCATGGTCGACATGGTCGTGCATCGCCACGAACTGCGTCCGACCCTGGCGCGGCTTTGTCGGTTGCTGACCAAGGCGCCGGCGCTGGAAGGGGCATCGAAGCCGGTGCAGCCGATCGAAAGCCCGGCGCAGATCGTATCGGCCGCCGAGACGGCGCCGGCTGTGCCCCAGGCGTGAACGCGTTCTCCGACAAGGCAAAGCCGCCGCTCGGCGAATTGATCGGGCGGTTGTCGACCCTGCATCAGAAGCGTATCGATCTCGGGCTCGAGCGGATGCACCGTCTGCTCGAACGGCTCGGCCACCCCGAACGCAAGCTGCCGCCGGTGATCCACATCGCGGGCACCAACGGCAAGGGCTCGACGCTCGCCTATCTGCGCGCGACGCTGGAAGCTTCAGGCTTGCGCGTCCACGCCTACACGTCGCCCTATCTCGTCCGCATCAACGAGTGCTTCCGGCTCGGCCGCGTCGGTGGCGGCGTGCTCGTCGGCGACGACGAGCTGCGCGCGGCGCTCGAAGAGGTCGAGCGCGTCAATGCCGGAGAGCCGGCGACCGTGTTCGAGCTGAAGACCGCCGCGGCCTTTCACCTGTTCGCGCAGAATCCGGCCGATGTGGTGCTGCTCGAAGTCGGCCTCGGCGGGCGGCTCGATTCGACCAACGTGGTCGATGCGCCTGCGGCCTGCGTGATCACGCCCGTCAGCATGGACCACATGGATTTCCTCGGCGATACGCTGGCATCGATTGCCGGAGAGAAGGCCGCGATCATCAAGCGCGGCGTGCCCGTGATTTGCGCCGAGCAAATGCCGGACGCGATGGCGGTGATCGAAGCGCAGGCGAGGCGCATGCGCGCGCCGCTGTTTGCCGCAAACGAGAGCTGGCACGTCAATGTCGAGCGCGGGCGCCTGGTCTATTCCGATGACCGCGGCTTGATGGATCTCCCGGCGCCGCGTCTGTTCGGCCGGCACCAATTCGCCAACGCCGGGCTGGCGATCGCAACGCTGCGCGCGCTTCCGAGCCTCAAGGTCAATCACGCCGCTTTCGAGGCCGGCATCGTCGGTGCCGAATGGCCGGCGCGGATGCAGCGCATCGCCTCCGGCGAGCTGCTGTCCTGGGGTCCGCAGGGCTCCGAGATCTGGCTCGACGGTGGCCACAATGCCGAAGGCGGGCGCGTTGCGGCCGCCGCGCTCGGCGACCTCGAAGAGCGGGTGTCGCGGCCGCTGGTGGTGATTGCGGGCATGATGGCCAACAAGGATGCGCCAGGCTTTCTCGCCAATTTTGCCGGCCTGACCCGTCACATCATCGCGGTGCCGATTCCCGACGCCGAGAACGCGATGCCGGTCGACCGCCTTGCGGATGCGGCGCGCAGCCTCGGCATGCGCGTCGAGCCCGCGCCGGGCGTCGAAGCCGCGCTCCGCGCATTGGCGAAGCTCGCCTACGAGGTGCCGCCGCGCATCCTGATCACCGGCTCGCTGTATCTGGCCGGCCACGTGCTGGCGATCAACGGCACGCCGCCTGCGTGACGGGGATATCGATGCGTTTTGCTGCCATCGCCGACGTCCACGGGAACTATCTCGCGCTGGAAGCCGTGCTCGCCGACATCCGCGCGCAAGGCATCGCCGACATCGTCAATCTCGGTGACATGCTGAGTGGACCGCTCGATGCGCGCCGGACCATCGAGATCCTGATGACGCTCGACGCGGTGCATGTGCTCGGCAATCACGATCGCTACCTGCTCGACCGTCCGCCGGAGAAGATGGGCTCGTGGGATCGTCCCGCTCATGCACAGCTGAATAGCCCGCAACTCGATTGGCTGCGCGCGCAGCCGATGACGCGTATCTTCCGTGACCAGGTCTTTCTCTGTCACGCGACACCCGGCAATGATGAGGTGTACTGGCTCGACACGGTTCATCCGGACGGCACGGTTGCGCTGTCGCCGCTCGATCGCATCGAGCAATTTGCGATCGGGATCTCGCAGTCGCTGATCCTCTGCGCTCACACCCATCTGGCCCGCGTCGTGCGTCTGCGCGACGGTCGGCTCATCGTCAATCCCGGCAGTGTCGGCAGCCCGGGCTATCGCGACAAGCATCCGTATCCGCACGTCGTCGAAGCCGGCACGCCGCACGCGCGTTATGCCGTTCTCGAGCTCGCCGATGGCGGCTGGCAAGTGACATTCCGTCACGTCGCATATGATCACGATTCCATGGCCGCGCTTGCACGCCGCAACGATCAGCCCGAACTGGCGAATGCGCTGGCGACGGGGTGGATCAAGTAGCTGCCCGGACTGCGCTCACTTCAACAGCTTCATCGGATCGGCGACCTTCTGCTTCAGCTGCTCGAAACGGCATTGCCGCGGCACCTTGTCGGGCCGCCAGCGCAGGATCGAGGTGCCATGGCGGAAACGCTCGCCGCTGAAATGGTCGTAGCAGACCTCGATTACCAGCTTCGGCTTGAGCGGGCACCATTTCGCCGAGCGATCGGTGGACCAGCGGCTCGGCCCGCCCGGCGCGTTGCCGGTGAAGCCGGGGTCGCCGATCAATGCTTCGAGCCGATCGGTCAGTTCAGGCTTTGCCTCTGCCTTGATCGCCGAGGTGAAGCCGACATGGTGCAGCAGGCCGTCATCGTCGTAGAGCCCGAGCAGCAGCGAGCCGACCACTTTGCGGCCCGCGAGCTTGTTGGTGGCATACCGGAAGCCGCCGACCACGCAATCGGCGCTGCGGTATTTCTTGATCTTCTGCATGCCGTCGCGATTTCCGGCCTGATATGGCAGGTCGGCGCGCTTGGCGATGACGCCGTCCGAGCCGCCGCCCGACTGCGCCAGCCATTTCTTTGCCGTGGCGTAGCTCGGCGTTGCCGGTGACAGGCGGAAGCTGCCGCCCTTGAGATTAGCTTTCGCAAAAGCCTCCAGTGCCGGCCGTCGCTCGCTGAGTGGCTTGTCGGCAAGCTGCTTCTCTTTGGCGCTCGCGAGCAGATCGAACACGAGGTAGAGCGCTGGCGTGTCCTGCGCGAGCTTCTTCACGCGGCTCGCCGCGGGGTGAATGCGTTGCAGAAGTGCATCGAAGGAGAAGCCCTTGCCCTGCGGCACGACGAACTCGCCGTCGAGCGTGAAGCGATCCGCCTTCAGATTCAGCGCAGCGGCGACGATCTCGGGGAAATAGCGTGCGAGATCTTCGCCGGACTTGGAACGGAGATCAACGCTGCCTCCGTCGCGCGACAGCAGGCAGCGGAAGCCGTCCCATTTCGGCTCATACTGCCACTCCTTGCCGCGCGGGATCTCATCGACCGAACGCGCCTCCATCGCGACGAGAGAGGTGGGTTTGCGATCGCGCTTTCGGGGAGGAGGCAAGGCTGGGACTCGTCATACGCTGAACACGTCCCATCAACGCAAACGGCCGGCATTTCGCCGGCCGTCGTCGAAAAAAATCGGATGCGAGGCGGCTCAGACCGCGGACGTGATCCACTGCTGAAGCTTCGCCTTCGGCGCGGCACCGACCTGGCGCGAGGCCATCTCGCCGCCCTTGAAGATCATCAGGGTCGGGATCGACATCACGCCGTATTTGGAGGCGGTCTTCGGGCTCTCGTCGACGTTGAGCTTCACGATCTTGACCTTGTCGCCCATCGCACCGGCGATCTCGTCGAGGGCGGGCGCGATCATGCGGCAGGGGCCGCACCATTCGGCCCAGAAATCGACGACCACGGGGCCGCTCGCCTTGAGCACTTCGGCTTCGAAATCGGCGTCGGAAACCTTGCTAACGGCCATTGGAGTACCTCACTCGGTTGAAAGAATCGGCGCGCCCGGGAATCGCGCGCGGGATCATGGCGTCAACCTATGAACGGCCTCTTGCCGGGTCAAGGACGCTCACATTGAGATGAAGGGATGCCAGCGTCGCGTCCAGCGCGGGGGCCGAAATCTCCATATATTCAAGGGCCTCCGTCCAGAGCAGGACGGCCCTGACAGGCTTTCGGGGATAAAGCCGCGACAGCACCGCGCGGTACAGCGCAAGCTGCCGGACATAGGCGGCAGGCGCCTCAGCCGCGCTCCTGGGGGCTGCCTGGTTGGTCTTGAAATCGACGATCAGGACCTCGTCGGGCCCAACGACCAGCCGGTCGATCTGCCCCGACACCAGCGCCGGCGGCCCGCCCGGCCGTTCCAGCCTGCCGACGATGGCGACCTCCGCCCGGCTACCCCCGGCGAAGACCGGGGCAAAACGCGGATCGGTGATCAGGGCGAGCACCTTTTCGGCGAGTGCGATGCGGTCGGCTTCCACCCAGTCCGAGGCATTGCGCGTCATGAAGCCGAGCGCGGCCTCGCGCCGGCGCTCGGGGGCGATCTCGGGCAGGGATTGCAGCAGACGGTGCACCAGCGTGCCGCGCTGCAGCGCCAGAGCACGGGACTGCACCGATTCGCCTGAGCGCACGCTGCGGCCTTCCTCGGCCGATTGGCCGGACGGCCGCACGAGATCCTCCTCGGCGGCCTCGCGCGGCGCCGGTACCCGCAACCAGTCCGGCAGAACGATCTTCTGATCCAGGGACGCCGCCGGCGTGCCGAGCGCCACGACATCCTCCGGCCGGGCGAACCGGGTCACTTTGCCGAGCGGCGTCTCGATCACCTGCTTGTCGAGGCCCGAGCCGGCGAGCCCGGTGTCGACCAGGTCGTACCAGCTCAGCTTGCGGACGGTCTTCATGTTGCCGGGCATGCAGCCGCCGACGATCAGCCGGTCGGCCGCGCGCGTCATCGCGACGTAGAGCAGGCGGCGATACTCGTCCTCGGTCTCCTCCAGCATCGCCTTGCGCGCCTCGGCGACCGGCTTGGGATCGTCCGCCTTGCGGCCGGCCCAGACCACGACCTCGCCGCCATTGCCGCGCGGCACGTGAATCAGCCGAACCCGCTGCGAGTCCGCAGGCGACGATGTCGTGTCGACCATGAACACGACCGAGGCCTCGAGGCCCTTGGCGCCGTGCACGGTCATCACCCGCACCTCGTCGCGCGAGATCTCCATGTCGCGCTTCACCTCGGTGTCGGCCGCGCGCAGCCAGGCCATGAATCCCTGGAGCGAGGCCGGCGCCTTGCGCTCGTAGCTCAGCGCGAGCTCAAGAAATTCGTCGAGCGCATCATTGGCCTCATGGCCGAGCCGGCGCAGGATGCGCGCGCGCCCGCCGTCGCCGCCGAGCAGCCAGGCATAGAAGGCGAACGGCGTCTCCTCGCGCGCACGAATCTCGCAAGCTTCCAGGCGTCGCAACGCCGTGGCGAACTTTTCGCTTCCAGCCGCCTGCTCGCCGAGCGCGCGGCGAAGCGACCCCTTGCGATCATGGGCCAGCTGAAACAGATCGTCGTCATCGAGCCCGAACAGCGGGCTCTTCAGCGCCACCGCGAGCGCGAGATCGTCCTGCGGCAGCAGCAGCGCGTCGGCAAGATTCATCAGGTCGATGATCGCGATGTGCTCGGTGAGCTTGAGCCGGTCGGCACCGGCGACCGGGATATTGGCGTGCTTCAACGCCTGGATCACGGCGTCGAAAGCGTTGCCGCGCCGGCGCACCAGGATCAGCATGTCGCCATAGCGCAGGGGGCGGCGCTCGCCCTCATGTCCCGTCAGCGTGCCGCTCTCGACCAGCCGCTTGATCTCGGCCTGGATGCGGCGGGCGAGCTTCACCTCCGGGCTGGTGACGGCGACGCCGTCGAACGGCGCGCGCCAGCCCTCGATGTCCTGCCTCTCGTCGGCCTCGGCGAGGTCCCACAGCTCGATCACACTGGGACCTGCATCTGCGAGCGCGTTGTGCAGGGGATGACCGATCTCGACCGAATGGATGCTCTTGTAGATCGCGGGATCGCGGAAGACGTGGTCGACCGAGTGCAGGATCGTCGCGCCCGAGCGGAACGAATAGGTGAAGGCGACCGGATCGAATTTCAGCCCGGCCGCGGTGAATTTGCGATGCAGCTCGCGCCGACGCGCATCGAATTCGTGGGGCGCTGCGCCCTGGAACGAGAAGATCGACTGCTTCTCGTCGCCGACGGCGAAGATGGTGCGGTTCAGCCCCTCGCGCGCGCCTTCGCCGGCCGTGAACTCGGAGATGATGTGCGCAACGATGTCCCATTGCCGGGGGCTCGTATCCTGGGCCTCGTCGATCAGCACGTGGTCGACGCCGCGGTCGAGCTTGTAATGCACCCAGCCCGAGGCGACGCGGTCGAGCATCGCCAGCGTCTTGTCGATCAGGTCGTCATAGTCGAGCAGCCCGCGCTCCTGCTTCTCGCGTCGGTAGTTCGCGGCAGCAGCGGTCGCGATGTGCAGCAGGGCGGCGGTGCGGTCACGAACCGTGACCGCACGGCGCTTCTCGATCAGCCCTGCAAGACGCTGCGCCTCGGCCTCGAACAGGCGCGCAACGGACGGATTGTGGTCGCAGAACTTCTTGGTCAGCACGGCCTTGCGCGGCAGCTTCTCGTCGGTGAGGAAGACGGACAGATAAGCATCGACCTGATCGCTGCCGGAGAACACCTTTGCCGCGCGCAGGCGCCCCGCCTGGTCGTTGTCCGATTTGCTGCCGTCCTCCAGCGCGAAGGCGATGTCGTCCCAGCGCGATCGCGGCAGGAACGGGCCATCGAGAATCTCCGTCTCGACGTCCTCGATGCGATCGCTCACGTCCACGCCCAGCACCGCAGCCATCTGCGCGGCCGCGGATTCCGCGTTGCCGGCCTCGTCGGTCCAGGCCATGAAGTGATCGCGGCTGAGGCACGCTTCGCGCACCACTTCCTTGAAGGTGACGTCGGCGGCGCTCGCCATCGCGGTCAGGAGCGCGCGTCCGGTCACGCTCTCGGGGGCGCGCGCTGCCTCCAGCAGCACCTTCAGATTGGCGCGCTCCATCATGTCGGTCTGGTCGCGCTCGTCGATGACGGCAAAGCGCGCCGGCACGTTGGCCTCGAACGGAAACTGCTGGAGCAGGCGGGTGCACAGCGCGTGGATGGTCTGGACCTTCAGCCCGCCCGGGGTCTCCAGTGCGCAGGCGAACAGCTTTCGCGCCTCGCGGCGCAGTTTTGCGTTGGGATGGGGGATGCCGACCGCGACAATCGCCTTCGTGAGCGCATCATCATCCAGCGTCACCCAATGCCCGAGCGTGGTGAACACGCGCTCCGCCATGTTCGCTGCGGCGGCTTTGGTGAAGGTGATGCAGAGGATCTTTTCCGGGGGCACGCCCGACAGCAACAGGCGGATCACCCGCTGCACCAGCACATGCGTCTTGCCCGAGCCGGCATTGGCCGACACGAAGGCCGAGGCGGTCGGATCGGACGCACGCGCCTGCCGCGCGCGCACCTCGTCGGGGATGGGACGCGGCGCCTTCACCATTCCTCGATCCCCAATCCGCCGGCCGCAGACCATTCCTTGATCCGGGCGAGGTCGTCATAGGTGCCGTAGCGGTTCGTCCACATCGGCAGATTCAGCGAGGTATAGGCCTGGTTCTCGTCCTCGAAGGCGCGGATCAGCGCTTCCAGCTTGGCCCGCGCCTCGGCTGCCGCGGTGTCCGGCGGCTGGGGTTCGTCGCCTTGCTTGAACTTGAGCTCGAGGATGCGCTCCTCGCCCGGCGGGTTGTTGCCGCTGAGGCGGACATAGACGAGCTGGCTCACGGAGGAGCCGGCATCGATATCGGGGAAGCCACCCTCGCGCAGGATCGCCGCCTCCAGCGTCAGCTGCGGTGACAGGCCCATGCGGACCTGCTTGCCGGTCGGCGGCTGCCCGGTCTTGTAGTCGAGGATCGCATAGCCGCCGCCCTGGCGGCGCTCGATGCGGTCCGCGCGCGCAGACAGGCGGAAGCTGCGCTGATGATCGAGCGTGATCGAGATCTCTCCCCGGGTCTCGGCCGTGATGGCCTCGATGGCGTCGCGCCGCACCGTCTCCCATTCGCCGAACCAGCGCGCGATTCGCTGGAACCGCGGCCACCACAGCGCCCGCGCCTCGGGGCGCTCCATCAGCGGCGCAAAGTGCTTCTCGCCGATTGCGCGAAGCACCCGGGCCGGATCGTCGGGCAGACGCGCGGCATAGGTTTCCGTGAACTCGCCGAGCGCATTATGGATTGCCGAGCCGCGGTCGGCGGCCGAGAGCGGCATGTCGACGGGATCGAGCGCATCGAGCCGCAGGATGCGTTTGGCATAGATCGTATAGGGATCGCGCAGCCAGTCTTCGATTTCGGTGACGGACATCCTGAGCGGCCGCGTCGCGCGCGGCGGCCGCGGCTCCGGCTGCTTGATCGGTCGGACCTCGTCGGGCTGGTCCAGTGCGGCCGCGAACTGCACATATTTCTCGCCGGCACGGACCGCCCTTTTCCAGTGTTCGTCGCCCGCGACCGCCTCCAGCCGGTGCAGGAAGCGCGATGCGACCGCCGGCGCCCCGCCGGCCTTGGCGGAATGGGTGAGGATCACTTCATCGCCGCCGAGCAGCTGCGCGAAGTCATGGGCGGAGAGGCCGATGCGGCGTTCTGGCAGGTCGAGACCCAGCTCGTGCCGCATCGGCCGGCTGAGCCAGGGATCGATGCGCGGCGCCGGAGGCCAGACGCCTTCGATCAGGCCGCCGATGATGATGCGGTCGGCCTGCATCAGGCGCGATTCCAGCGGGCCATAGATCTGCAAGCGCGCGCCCGGCCTGTCCCGTCGCCGCACCGCCCGGTCGCTGAATGCAGTCTGGAAGACATCGGGATAGTCGGGCAACGGCACCATCAGTCCGCTGGTCGTGCCGCCCCGCAGGAGATCATCGAAGGCACTGGCCAGCGCGAGACCGTCGCGATCCTCGAAGGCGAGCGGAATGCCCTGCTCGTCGCGCGACAGCTCGATCATGATCTCGCGGTGACGGTGCGCGAGCTCGGCGAAGTCATAGGGTTTTGACGAGGCCAGGCTCTCGATCGGCGCCAATGCCCTTTGCAGGGCGTCGATCAGTGCCTGGATGCGATCGAGATCTTCCGCCTTGAGGCGCGCTCGCGGCTCGGCGCGGTGCAGCGCAGAGACCTCGCTGCGCCACAGCTTTGCGAGCTCCTCGCGGAAACGGTTGAATTCGCGCAGGAGGCCTGCGGTGCCCGCCGGTGGGCGCGTGCCGCGCAGCACCGCCAGCTCGAGGCCTTCGATTGCCATCTTCCACGCGCCGGGCGCGCGGCCGAGCCGGCATAACGGATGCTTCAGCATCGCCAGCAATGTCGGGGGCTCCAGCCCCTTTGTCGCCGCCTCCGCCGCGAGACGCGCGAACGTGCCGGTAGATGTTTCCATCAGCACATCGCCGCCGGAATCGTCGAAGGCGAGGTCCCATCGGGTCAGCGCCGCCATCACCCGCCGCGCCAGTGCGCGGTCGGGCGTCACGAGCGCCGCCGACTTGTCGAGATGCCGCGCCTCGCGCATCGCGATGGCGATCGCGAGCGCTTCCATTTCAGGATTGGGGGCCTCGACGACCGCGAGGTGTTTCATGCCCGCAGCGATCTTGGCCGCCACGTCGGGGTGCTTCAGCCGGTCGTGCCAGACTTCCGTCTTGGCGGATGGCCGCATCGATTCGGAGGCAAGGAGATCGCGACCGCCTTCTGCCGCCGGTGCCAGCAGCTGGACATCGCTGCGCTTGATGCCGAGGCGTTGCAGCAGTGCATGCATCGCATATTGCGGATGGTTGGAAGCCGGATGCTCCGCGAACTTGCCGAGCGCATCGCGGACGCCGCCGATGCTGCGCCAGGCGTCCTCGTCGAGATCGGTGTCGAGGCCCGGCAGCACCACGGCGCCATGCGGCAGCGAAGCGACCGCATGCAGGAACTTTGCCGTAGCCGGCATCGAGCCGGTCGAGCCAGCGGCGATCACCGGCCCGGTCGGATGCGCGGTCAGGCGCCTTGCTTCCGCTGCGATCAGAAGGTCGCGTCGCGCGGCCGGCTCGATCCGGTTGATCTCGGCGAGATGACTTGGCCAGGCAATGCGCGCGATGCGCAGGAATTCGAGCGAGTGCTGCCAATAGCGATCGAGCTGGTCGGGCACGAGGCCGTCGAGCGCGCTCCAGTCAACACCGCGCGTGACCATGTCGTCGATCAGGCGCGCGAGATCGCCTGCCAGCGCAAGGGTCGAGGCCGGGCCGCCGACCACCAGCGGCGACAGCACCGGGCCCTTGGCCCAGGCGGCGACGAGCTGCGCCAGCGTGAGCCGCCGTTCCAGCTCGCCCAGCCGTGGCGGAATGTCGAGCGGCGCCGCGCCGGAGAACTGTTCGCTCTCGTCCGCGAAAGCCAGCTCGTCCTCGTCGATATCGCCGAGCGCGACGATGCGCGGCAGCACGACGGCATCCGCCTTCATCTCGTCGAGGAAAATCTCGCGGACGACGCGCATCGCGCGCCTCGTCGGCAGATAGAGCGTGGCATCGGCAAGCCGCGCCGGTTCCTTGCGCGCTTCGAAGCCGTCGACCAGCCGTCCCTCGAGCAGGGCCGTGACGACGGTGCGCAGGAACGGAACTGAGAGGGGAACGCTGAAAACGCGCATGAGCTGCCTGATTCGGGATCAGGCGCCAATATAGGGAGCTGGGGCCAAATGGTCATGGGTGCGGGCGAGTAGTCCCCGCTGTCCCACTGTCATTCCGAGGGGATGCGGAGCATCGGACCGGAATCTCAAGATTCTCAGGTGCGCAATCGCGCACCATAGTTCGGGCTTACGTGCGCCTCACAATGACGGGGAGCGCTACGCCACGCTCTCCAGAAACGCCTCTTCCGCGGCATGCACCGCATCAGGCGTGCCGACATGCATCCAGACGCCGTCGAGGCGGAGGCCGAACAGGCGTTCCTCCTCCTCGGCGCGGTCGAACATCTTCGTCAAGGCGAACTCGCCCTTGGGCGCATCGGCGAAGATCGTCGGCGACAGGATCGCAGCGCCGGCATAGACGAAGGGGACGATCTCCTTCTCCTTGCGCTTGCGCAGGGCGCCGTCGGGCAGCATGGCGTAGTCGCCACGGCCGTTATAGCCGATGCTGGTCGCCGTCGGCGCCATCAGCAGCAGGATGTCCATGCGGGTGGGATCGAAGTTTTCCGCAAGCCGGGTCAGGTTGGAGCGCACGCCGTCGATCCACAGCGTGTCGGAATTGACGTGGAAGAACGGGGCGTCGCCGAGCAACGACAGCGCCTTGACGACGCCGCCGCCGGTGCCGAGCACCTGGTCGCGCTCGTCGGAGATGGTCACGCGCGGATGCTGGCGCGATGCGGTGTGATTGATGATCTGGTCCGGCAGGTAGTGCACGTTGACCACCGCCTCGGACACGCCGGCCTGACCGAGCTTGTCGAGCACATGGTCGAGCAGCGGTTGGCCCGCCACGGGCACCATCGGCTTAGGCATCTTGTCCGTCAACGGACGCATGCGCAGGCCGAACCCTGCGGCGAGCACCATGGCTTTGGTCGGTTTGACGGGCATCCTTCGCTTTCTCGGACCTTAGGCTTTCGCAGCAATCCTAGCACGGGGCTCGATCAGCCGCACCGCATCTCGACCGCCTTAACCAGCCGCCGTGACGGTTGTACGACGGGTGTTGCCGTCACGCTCCAATGGCTGTGGAGCGCGCCTTTTTCTTCTTCTCGCCAACCTTGAGGAAATTGACGCCGATCTGGTCGCCATTGACCCAGGCCAGCTCGCAGCGCCGGTACGCAAGCCCCGTGGACGACAGCAGGAGAAAGAATTCCTTCAGGTGCAGGCCCTCGACTGAGCCGTCGATGGTCAGCTTGGCGCCCGTTTCGGAAACGTCCTCCATGGTGCAGTCGCGCCGCCAGGTGCCGTCGATCCCCATCATCTGGGCCGGAATCCCGCGCTCGAAAACAACCCGGTTGCTGCCGCGCTGATCCGCCTTCGCCGCCATCTGCCCTTGCTCCAGCCCCGTAATCATCCGGCTGCTTCATCGACAGAATAGCGACGTCTTGGCTAACGGCTGGTAAATCGGGCCCTGAATCAGCCTCGAGGGGGCGGCACGTTGGCGAGATACCAGTCGCGCAAGGCGCCGAGCGCGGGATGCGCCAGCGAACGCTGGAGATAGGTCCAGATCCGCGGCTGGTGGCGCAGATAATGCGGCTTGCCGTCGCGGCGGTTGAGGCGGGCGAAGGTGCCGAGCAGGCGTGTGTTCCGCTGCGCCGACATGACGGCGTAGAGCTCGGCAAAACCGGCCGCATCGAAGCCGGCGTCGGCAGCGCGCCGGGCCTTGATGTAGCGCGACAGCAGCGTCAGCTCGAGCGTCTCCGGCACGTCGATGCGGGCGTCCTGGAGCAGCGACACCACGTCGTAGGATTGCGGTCCGAGCACGGCATCCTGGAAATCGATCACGCCGACGCGCTCGATGCCGGCGCGATTCCCGAGCCAGATCAAGTTGGGCGAGTGATAGTCGCGGATGACCCACGTCTTCGGCGCGGCCAGCGGCTTTTTGAGCAGCTCGCGCCACATCGCGAAGAATTCCGCGCGTGCCGCCTCGCTCAACGGTGCGTTTCGATCAGGCAGATACCATTCTGGCATCAACCCGATTTCGATCAGCAGCGCCTCGGCGTCGAAGACGGGAATGGCGTAGGTCTGATCCGCCAGCGGCAGTGTTTCCGGCAACGTCTTGCCATGCAGCACGGCCAGCAAATCCGCGGCGGCCTCGTAGCGCTCGGCGATCGGACGCGGCGGATCGCCCTCGATCACGCCTTCGCTGCCAAGATCCTCGGTGATCAGGAAGCCATGATCGAGATCGGAATGATGGATCGCGGGCGCGGAGATGCCCTGCGCGCGCAGGCCTTCGGCGATGGCGACGAAGGGTTTGACGTTCTCGGCCAGATGCACCGCGGCGCTGTAGGATTTTCCGTTGTAGAGGGCCGCGCCGTCGGGCCGCTGCGGAAAATTCATGAGGATGACGATTTCGTCCTCGCGCAGCAGGCGTGCATAGGAGCGCGTGGAGGCGTCGCCGGCCATGCGCTTGCGCGTCGCATCCATGTAGCCGGATGCATCGAGGAATTCGCGCAACGCCTTCAGCCGCGCGACTTGAGCGGCGGCCTTGCCATGGCCGGTGATGTCGGCGGCGCGTGCATTCGATCCCAGCGCCGGCCGGTGCGTCAGCGCGATGTCGATGCGATCCTCGGGCATTGCCGAGGGTGCGCGCTCGGGCCATTCGATCAGGACGAGCGTGGCATCCGGGAGCGGCGACAGCCCGATTTCCTCGAGCTCGCCCTCGTCCTCGACGCGATAGAGATCGGCATGCACCACCGGGAAGGGCGGCAGCTCGTAGCCCTGCACCAGCGTGAAGGTCGGGCTCGGCACTTCCAGCGCGTCGTCGCCGGCGAGGTAGCGGATCAGGCTGCGCGCCGCCGCGGTCTTGCCGGCACCGAGATCGCCTGTGAGGGTGATGACGTCGCCGGGACCGACCAGCAGCGCGAGGTCTTCCATCAATTGCGCAGTGGCCGTCTCGTTGAGGAGCGCGACCGCGAATGTGGTTGGTTCCGTCATTCGGCGGCGTCGCGATGCGCCGCCTGGTCGGTCGGGAAATCGCAGATCACGACCGTGCCCCGGCCGACGATCGAATCCACCCGCACCTTGCCGCCATGCAGCTCGACGAAGGAGCGCACCAGCGACAGACCCAGCCCGGCACCGCGGTGACGCGAGCCCTGCGAGCGGCTTTCGAACCAGTTGAACACCTTGTCCTTCATGTCGGCCGGTATTCCAGGTCCCGAATCTGTCACGGTGAAGACCACGCTGCGCTCGGTGCGCCGCGCGCTGATCCCGACGGTGGAATCCTGTGGAGAAAACCCGACGGCGTTGGCCAGGAGGTTATAGAGCACCTGCACCACGCGCTTCTCGTCGCCGGTGAAGCTGCCGATATCCGGCGCGATCTCGACCTTGAGGCGGATGCGGTCGGTGGCGAGCCGGTCCTGAATGCCCTCGGCAGCGAGCTCGATGGCCTTGCTGACGTCGACCTGTCCGAGTTCCAGCTTCATCGCGCCGGCGTCGATGGTGGCAAGATCCAGGATGTTGTTGGTGAGCGCGAGCAGCGCGTTGGTCGATTTGGTGACGTAGTCGAGATATTCGGCCTGCTTCGGCGTCAGCGGCCCGGTCGAGGGGTCGCTGAGGAAATGCGCAAAGCCGATGATGGTGGTGAGCGGCGAGCGCAGCTCGTAGGAGACGTGGTGGACGAAATCCACCTTCATCTGATCGGCGGCCTCCAGCGCCTCGTTGCGCTCGCGCAGCGCGCGCTCGACATTTTCGGTGTCGGTGATGTCCTGGAACGTCAGCATGGTGGCGCCGTCCGGCAGCGGCCGGATCATGCCGTCGAGCACGCTGCCGTCCTTGCGCTCCAGCTTCAGCGGCACATCGGCGCGGTTCTCGATTGAGGTGATGGCCTCGCGGATCTGGCGCCAGACCACGGGATCGTCGAACAGCTGGTGGCACCAGCCTTCCACCGTCTGGATGTGCGGCTCGTCGCGCATGGCATCGCTCGAGAGCTTCCACATCCGGACGAAGGCCGGATTGAACAGCTGCGCCTTGCCGTTGCTGCCGAACACTGCGACGCCCTCGGCGAGGCTGTCCAGCGTCTCGCGCTGAACGCGGATCAGCCCGTCGAAGCGGCGGGCGAGGTCGAGGCTTTCGGTGACGTCGTCGAACAGATAGGTGACGCCGCCCTCGGGATTCGGCGTGGTGACGACCGAGAGTGCCCTTCCGTCGGGCAGGAACCAGGTGTCCTTGGCGGTCTCGACCGCGCGATAGGCCTCGTGCAGTTTCGCTTTCCAGGCACGGAAATCCGGCTGTTCCGGCAATTTGCGCGCGGCGCGGAGCTGGTCGAGCACGCTTGAATCATCAGGATTGGCGTCGAGGAAGGCGCGGTCGAGGTCCCACAGCCGCCGATAGGAATCGTTGTAGAAGGCGAGGCGGCGCTGGCCGTCGAAGACGGCAACGCCGGAGGAGAGCTGGTCGAGCGTGCGCCGATGCGCCTCTGCCATCCGCACGAGCGCCGAGCTCAGCGCGACCGCTTCGCTGGCATCGATGGCGACGCCCACGCTACCGCTGCCGACATTGACCGCGCGCACGTCGTAGATGCGCCGCTCGCCGCCGATCACGATCGGCAGCCGCGAAGTGAAGCTGGCCGCGTCCTTCAGCCCCCGCTCCATCGCGGTGCGGTCGGCGCTGTCGAGCAGCTCCAGCTTGCGCTCCTGCGCGTCGGTGACACTGTTTGCCTCGGTGGCGCGCACATAGGCCGGATTGGCGTAGGTCAGCGCGCCGTTCTCGCCCTTGGCCCAGATCGGCCAGGGTGCGGCGGCGGCGAAACCGCGCAGCATCTCGGTCTCGTCGGAGAGCGCCTTGTAGCGCAGATTGGTCTCGGCCAGATCGCGGCGCAGTCCGGAGAGTTCGCGAATCCGGACAATGGCCTGTCCGCCGATGGCGCGGCCGATCGCTTCCAGCGTATGGCCGTGCGCGGTGGTGAGCGTGAGCTGGAACCCGTCGCCGCGATCGCGCAGCGCATCGACGGCATGGTCCATCTGGAGCGCGGGTTCCGGTGGCAGCCAGGTTCCGAATGCGAGCACGCGCTGCGGCGAGGAATCGCGCGGCAGCACCATGGAGATGTCGCCGGCAATCTGCGCACGGCTGTCGCCGGCCGGCCAGGAGATCAGGATCTGCGGCTCGGCGAACAGCAGCGCGCCGAAGCGGTCGGCCTGGAGTTGCAGTTCCCCGATCCGGGCGCGCAGCCGCGCCTCGTTCTTCACAGTGCGCACGCGCGTGCGCATCAGGAGAATTGCGGCCACCACCGAAAAGCCGAGCAAGGCCAGCGCGGTGGCGAGCACCGCGAGCTCCTGTCGGTTGAAATCCAGCATGCTGGAGAGGGTGTCGACGACATCGGCGGCCTCGGCCGGCACAGCCGGCAGCAGCGCCGCGAGAGCGCTTCCCATCAAGCCGTTGCGCACCAACGATGTGCACGACAGCAGCGTCCGACGCATCGACACGATCACGCCTGACATAGTTGCCCCAAGATCGCACGGATTTGCGCGCGGCGACCCCCGTCGCGCGCGAATCAAAAGACAATACCCTCACCGTGACTCCGCCGGTAAGAGTCCAGATCGTGAACGCGAAGGCGAGCCCCCAAAAATGCCGGGCGCGGTGTTCCAGCTCACGCTGGTCTTCGGGTGATTCGCGTGGAGCTGTCGCGATTTAGCGGCCGGTCGAGCCGAAGCCGCCGGCGCCGCGATCGGTTGCGGACAATGTCGTCACCGGAACCAGCGCGGCCTGCACCACGGGTGCGATCACCATCTGAGCGATGCGCTCGCCGCGCTTGATCACGAAGGGCGCCGCGCCGTGGTTGATCAGGATCACCTTGATCTCGCCGCGATAATCCGCGTCGATCGTGCCCGGCGAGTTGAGCACGGTGACGCCGTGCTTGGCGGCGAGCCCCGAGCGCGGCCGCACCTGCGCCTCGTGCCCGGGCGGCAATGCGATCGCAAGACCCGTCGGCACCAGCGCATATTGGCCCGGGGCGAGCGTCAGCGGTTCGCTCTCCGGAACGGCTGCCATCAGGTCGAGACCGGCGGCCTCGCTGGTCTGATAGGCCGGCAGCGCCAGACCTTCAGCATGGGCGAGGCGTTGCAGTTCGACCGTGATTGTGGCGCTCAAGATGCCGGCTCCCGGGATTTGTCGGCCACGCTCCTTGCGACATGCGCGACCAGTTCGATGGCGACCTGTTCCTTGGTCATCACCGGCCAGGAATCAACTGCAATCTCGCCGTCCTTCGCGCCGTCCTTGCGGCTGAGGAGGTGGACGGTGTTGCGGTCGCCGCCCATCACGCCGGTTGCCGGCGACACGTCGTTGGCGACGATCCAGTCGCAGCCCTTGCGCGCGAGTTTCGACTTGGCGTTCTCGATGAGATGCTCGGTCTCGGCGGCAAAGCCGATCACCAGCGGCGGGCGCTTGTCGGTCAGCTTCGAGATCGTGGCGAGAATGTCGGGGTTTTCGACGAGCTGAAGCGGCGGCATGCCGGCCGCGGTTTTCTTCAGCTTCTGCTCGCCCTCATTGGCGACGCGCCAGTCGGCGACCGCCGCGGCGAAGATCGCGATGTCGGCGGGGAGCGCCGCCTGGACCTGCTCCAGCATCTGCCGTGCCGATTCGACATGCTTCACCGTCACGCCGGGGGGATCGTCGAGGTCGACGGGGCCGCTGACCAGGATCACCTCGGCGCCGGCGGCCTGGGCGGCCGCGGCAATGGCGAAGCCCTGCTTGCCCGAGGAGCGGTTGGCGATGTAGCGCACCGGGTCGATCGGCTCGTGCGTCGGACCCGCGGTGATCAGCACGCGCTTGCCGGCCAGCGGGCGCGGCACCGGTGGCCGCAGCAGACGTTCGGCGGCATTGGCTATCTCGATCGCTTCCGACATGCGGCCGGTTCCGGCTTCGCCGGCTTCGGCCATTTCGCCGGAATTCGGTCCGATCAGCACCGCGCCGTCGCGCTGCAGCTGCGCGACGTTGCGCCGCGTGGCTGCATTGTTCCACATCAGCGGATTCATCGCCGGCGCGAGCAAGACCTTGCGGTTGGTGGCGAGCAGGATGGCGCTGGCGAGATCGTCGGCATGGCCATTCGCCATCTTCGCCAACAGGTCTGCGGTGGCCGGCGCCACCACGATCAGGTCGCAGTCACGCGCGAGGCGAATATGGCCGGCGTCGAACTCGCTCTGCGGGTCGAACAGGTCGGTATAGACGCGCTCATGCGAGAGCGCGCTCGCAGCCAGCGGCGTGACGAATTGCTGCGCCGCCTTGGTCAGCACGCAGCGGACCTCGATGCGGCGCTCCTTCAGCCGGCGGATCAGGTCGAGCGATTTGTACGCCGCGATCCCGCCGCCGATGATCAGGGTGACGCTGGCCTCGGGAACGGCGCCGGTGCGTTGGGGAATCGGAGCTGAGGATGTTGCAGGCGGCACCGCAAACGGCGTCAGCGGCTCCTCGCGGCCCTCGATCAGCTCCCGCAGGATGACCCGGACCTCTTCCTCGACCGATCTGCGGTTCTTGGCCGAGCGCAGCCGCAGATAGGTTTTGACGCCGTCGTCGAGCTTGCGGATGGTCAGGCTTGCCATGACGCCCCTCCAGCACGGAATGATAGCGATGCTATCACTCGCGTGATTGCAGTGCAATCACAGATTCCGGACGGCGATCAGGATGCCGATGAATGTCGCGGCGATGATCCAGAGCGCCACGGTGCGCCCGCGATTCTTGCGGCCCTCGCTGCGCCCCATTGCCGCGATGCTCTCCGGTGACAGCCTGATGCCCTCCCGCGTCATGGTCTCGAGCTGCTCGAGGACCTTCACCGAGCGCTCGGCGATCTCGGGCAGGCGCATCAGCACGCGTGCGATGTCGCCGGTACCGGCCAGCGCGCCCTGCATCCGGCCGATCGGCCCGAGATTGCGCTCGATCCATTCGCGCACCACGGGGTCGGCGATCCTCCAGATGTCGAGCTTGGGATCGAAGCCGCGTGCCACGCCCTCGACCACCACCATGGTCTTCTGCAGCAGGATCAGCTCGGGCCGCGTGGTCATGTCGAACAGGCCGGTGACCTCGAGCAGCAGCGTCAGCAGCCGCGCCATCGAGATCTCCTCGGCGGTGCGGTTGTGGATCGGCTCGCCGATGGCGCGGATGGCCTGCGCGAAATTCTCGACCGAATGGTGCGCGGGCACATAGCCCGCCTCGAAATGCACCTCCGCGACGCGGCGATAGTCGCGGGTGATGAAGCCGAGCAGGATCTCGGCGAGAAAGCGCCGCTCCTTCATGCCGAGCCGACCCATGATGCCGAAATCGACCGCGACGAGACGACCGGCATCGTCCAGGAACAGATTGCCCGGATGCATGTCGGCGTGGAAGAAGCCGTCGCGCAGCGCGTGACGCAGGAAGCTCTGGATCACCTTGCGGCCGAGATCGGGCAGGTCGACCTGCGACTCGGCTAGGCGCTTGTGGTCGTTCAGCGCGATGCCGTCGATCCACTCCATTGTCAGCACGTTGTGCGTGGTGCGGTCCCAGTCGACGGCGGGGACGCGAAAATCCGGATCGTCGCGGGTGTTCTCCGCCATCTCGGACAGCGCGGCGGCTTCCAGTCGCAGATCCATCTCCATCGCGACCGAGCGCGACATGGTGTTGATGACCTCGACGAGGCGCAGGCGACGCGCCTCGGACGAATAGGCCTCGGCCTTGTGTGCGACGAAGAAGAAATCCGAGAGGTCGCGGCGGAAGCGTGCGGCGACGTTGGGCCGCAGCACCTTCACCGCGACCGCCTTGCGGACGCCGTCGCGCAACACTTCGCCACGATGCACCTGCGCGATCGAAGCCGCGGCAACCGGCGGGCCGAAGCTCGCGAACACGTCCTTCAGCGGCCGCTCCAGCGACGTCGAGATCGCTGCTTCCGCTTCGGCTTGCGGGAAGGGCGGCAGGCGGTCCTGCAGGCTTTCGAGGTCGCGCGCCATGATGACGCCGACCACGTCGGGGCGTGTGGCCAGGAATTGACCGAGCTTGAGATAGGCCGGGCCCATCCGCGTCAGCGCGCGCGAGATCCGGGGGCCGTCCTTGGTGCCGCGGCGTTCGACGAGGCGCGCCAGCTTCAGCGCGAGCTGTCCCGGGGGCGGTACCAGGCTCGGATCGACCGAGCCGAACACGCCCTCGCGCGCGAACACGAGCGCGGCGCGGATCAGGCGCGCAGTGTGGGTAAAGGCAGAGATCACAAACGCCAGCCCGAATGCAGTGCGACGATGCCGCCGGAGAGCGCCTGCCAGCTGACGCGGGAAAAGCCGGCCTCGCGGATCATGTCGGCGAACGCGGCGGGCTTCGGAAACTTGCGGATCGATTCGACGAGATACTGGTAGGACTCGGCGTCGCCCGTGACCATGCGGCCGAGCGGCGGGATCACCTTGAACGAGAACAAGTCGTAGAGCTTGTCGAGCCCGGGCATCTCGACGGTGGAGAACTCGAGACAGAGGAAGCGGCTGCCGGGCTTCAGCACGCGATAGGCCTCGCGCAGCGCGAGGTCGATCCGCGGCACGTTGCGAATGCCGAAAGCGATCGTATAGGCGTCGAAGCTGCGGTCGGCAAAGGCGAGCGCTTCGGCATTGCCCTCGACGAAATCGACCTGGGTGTCGAGATGCCGCTTTGCGGCGCGCTCACGGCCCACCGCCAGCATGTCGGAATTGATGTCGCAGACGGTGGCGTGGAAGCCCGCACCGGCGGCCTTGGCGGCGCGGAACGAGATGTCGCCGGTGCCGCCGGCAACGTCGAGCAGCGCGAACGGCCGGTCGCTCCTCGGCGGGTCGAGCGCGTTGATCATGATGTCCTTCCAGACCCGGTGCAGGCCGCCGGACATCAGGTCGTTCATCAGATCATAGCGCGACGCCACGCTGTGAAACACATCGTTCACCAGCGTCTGCTTGTCCCCGAGGGGAACGTCCCTGAAGCCAAAATGCGTGGTTTCGCCCGGCCGATCCATTACTCTACTCCACTGGGCGGACCATAGCGTGCCCGCCGCAATGGCGCTATCACACCGCCCTCATAAGGTGAATGCCCGACCATGCCTGAATTGCCCGAAGTCGAGACCGTTCGCCGCGGCCTTCAGCCCGTGATGGAGGGTGCGAAAATCCTGGTCGCGGAAGCCCGCCGGCCGGATTTGCGTTTCCCGTTCCAGCCGGACTTCGTGGCGCGGCTGAAGGGGCAGGTCGTCACGGGGCTCGGCCGCCGCGCAAAATATCTCATGGCCGACCTCGCCTCCGGCGACGTGCTGCTGATGCATCTGGGCATGTCGGGCTCGTTCCGTGTCATCAAGCCGGACAACGAGGCCGCGCCCGGCGAGTTTCACTATCCGAAGGGCAAGGACTCCGCGCATGACCATGTGCTGTTCCGGATGTCCTCCGGCGCCGACATCGTCTTCAACGACCCGCGCCGCTTCGGTTACATGAAAGTGATCGCGCGCAATGCGCTCGAAGACGAACCGCTGCTACGCGGGCTCGGACCCGAGCCGCTCGGCAACGAATTCGACGCTGCGATGCTGGCGCGCTCCTGCGCCGGCAAGACGACCAGCCTGAAGGCGGCGCTGCTCGACCAGCGCGTGGTCGCGGGCCTCGGCAACATCTACGTCTGCGAAGCGCTGCACCGCGCGTATCTGTCGCCGCGCCGGATCGCTGCCACGCTGTCGACGAAAAAGGGTGAGCCGACGGATCATGCGAAACGGTTGGTCGGCGCGATCCACACCGTGCTGAATGACGCCATCAAGGCCGGCGGCTCCAGCTTGCGCGATCACCGCCAGACCTCTGGCGAGCTCGGCTACTTCCAGCACTCGTTCAAGGTCTACGACCGCGAAGGCGAAAAATGCACGACGCCGCGCTGCGGCGGGACGATCAAGCGGTTCACCCAGAATGGTCGATCGACCTTCTGGTGTCCGAAATGTCAGAAGTGAAGGCACAATCGTCTTGCGAGGAGCTGTTGCGGCGAAGCAATCCAGATTGTCCCCAGGGAGGGATTCTTGATTGCTTCGCTGCGCTCGCAATGACGAGTGAATGGACGGTTTGAAAGGCGCGAAGCGAGGCAATCCAGCCGGGCTGGTGGCCGAATTGCCTCGTCGCTGGGACTCTTCCGGATAGCGGAGAGCCCGCCTGGCGTCTGAGCGATGCCCCGCTCAGGACGCCAGTGTCGTGGTCTCGTCTCCTGAAAGCTCGGCGGCCGCATGCAGCATGCTGTCGGCAGCCGACATGACCTGATCGATCAGCAAACGGGTCGTGGCCTCGAGCTCGAGCCGGGTCTCGATCCAGCGCCAGAGCCCGCGAATCTCGTCCGCCGACTTGCCGTTCGGCGCGAATTCGCTGACGGCAAGACCTTTCGCGAGCGAGTCCTGGTGATCGTTGCGCATTACGATCAGCGGACGCGCGAGCACATCAGCGAGGTCGAGCGCGGCTTCCTCGGCGAGCGTGATGGCGGCGTTGTCGATGCGCTGGCCGCGGATCGGAGTCTGGTTCAGCACGAAGCTGTACGGACGCCTCCAGGCGCGCGCGACGCTCAGCGTCGAGACTGTAGCCTCGATGTCGGCGACGCTCGGACGGGCCGGGATCAGGCAGAGGTCGGAATAGCGGATCGCGGCGGTGGTCGCGGCGCTGAGACCGGCCGCGGTGTCGACGATCGCGAGCTGGAGTCCGCCGTCGGCGAGCATCTTCAGCCGCGGCTCGATGTCGGCGGCGTGATAGATCGGTTCGACGACGAGGTCGTCCGTGCCGCGGCGGCGTTGCCAGTTGGACAGGGTTCCCTGCGGGTCGGTCTCAATCAGGCGGACGGTGAAGCCGGCCTGCTTGGCGGCCAGCGCGAGGCCGATGGCGAGCGTGCTCTTGCCGCTGCCGCCCTTTTGGGTGGCAAGTACGATCGTGTGCATTGAAGATCAATCCTCTGGAGTGCTTCGGTCAGGAATACGCCACGCGAACGTGCATCGATCTCGATGCTGAGCTCTTCTCGCTCAGGACGTGCCGGCCCGATCCAAAGGGGGATCGCGGAGGTCCGAATCAGGTAACGATGATGTCGGAATAGGGAATGCCAGCGAATCCGTAGCATTACCGGACCCGTAGTCGTACGTATGCTGGCGCTCACGGCTGTGCCCCGGACAAGGCGCAGCACGTCAGTGATGCGCTGCCGGGCCGTGGCCCAGACCGAAGCTCCCGGCCCTGCGGTGCGCCGCTTCGTGCCGCACCGCGTCCGGGACGCGAGAGAATCGTGATTGCCGCGCGGCTTACTTCCTCACGCAGATCACGCGGACGACGGCGGCCTTCGCATCCGCCGACGTGCCATTTGCCGTGACACCGTTCGTCTTCAGGAAATCGCGCACCGTTTCCGCCGAGACCATCACGGCCTGTGAGGCCGGCATCGATGTCGCGGGTCCAGCAACCATGGCCGGCTTCAGCAGCGCGATCCCGGCGAACTTGCCGTCGGCATCGATGGCCGGGCTGCCGGAAAATCCGACTGCCGGCGGCGGCGAGAGGGCGAAATCGCTGCGGGTGAGCGGCGCCAGCGCAGCCTTGAGGCTCGACACCCCGGCCGCGCCGCCCTGGCTCTGCGGATCGGCGATGCCGATGACATCGACATTCGTTTTCCCGGCACCGGCCGCGAGGTTGAGCGGCTTCAGGCCGCGGGCGCCGTAGATGCGCAGTAGCGCGAGATCGCGCTCCTTGTCCTCGGCGAGACGGTCGGCGCTGCCGTAGCCGCCGATCGTGATCGCAAGGCAGCCGTCGGTGGCGAGGCGATCGGTGACGATCGCGCCGTCGTCGCTGACGACGATTCCGGTGGCGTACTCGACGGTCTTGCGCGGTGGCGGTCCCGCTTGCGGTCCGGACGGAAAGGCATTGAACGCGCTCGACATCGCGATCACCACCGGCTCGACGGTGTTCTCGGTCGCCTGGTCGTAGAGGATCGTCATGGTGCGGACCTCGTCGCCCTTGAAGGTGCCGCGGACATAGAATTTCTTCAGGCCCTGCAAGCCCGACAGCACGAAGAAGTCGGGCTTCACCACGGTGTAGTCGACCTTGCGCCCGGACGGCTCCTTCTCCAGATCGGCGAGCTTTGCCGAGCTCGGGTTCGCCTCCTTGCGGCGGCTGAGCAGGATCTGCACGGTTCCGGTCGGCGAGGTCCATTTCGAGCCGTTGGCGTCGCTTGCCTGCTGCGGCACCAGCTTGCCGGGGATGCCGAGCCGCGCGCCGCTGGTCGGCTCCGTCACGATCTTCCAGCCGACGCTCTCCTGCTTCTTTCGCGCCGTCTCGGCGAGCGCGGCGCGCTCCTGCGGATTGAGCACGCCGGTCGGCTTGCCGCCCTTCGCCTTCTGGTACTCCTTGATGGCGTTCACCATGCGCTCGCTGACGTCGCCGGTGATCGCGCCATTATATTGGCCGACCCAGGCGAGATCGGACTGGAGCGACAGCCGCTCTGCTCTTGCCATGGCATCGGCCGTCGCCGACGGCGTCTGCATCGCGGGAGGCTTGACCGGAACTGTTTGAACCGTTTTCGGAGTGGAGCCGGGGATTTGTGGCGCCGTCGTCTGGGCGTGAGCGCCCGTGGCGGCCGCAAACATCAGTGTTGCCGCAAGCATCGATCTCATGACAAATCCAGCCAGCCCATTGAACGCATGCCATTGAAGCACATCTCGTTGGTCGCGAACAATGTTGGGGTGGTTCAGTTGGCGACAGGGCCGCGAACTCAGGCCCTCATCCTGAGGAGTGGCCGAAGGCTGCGTCTCGAAGGATGGCCGCAGGCGACATCCGGGCCTGCATGGTTCGAGACGCGCGTGCCGCGCTCCTCACCATGAAGGTCGAGAGCGAAGCCGTGGTAAGCGAAGCCGTGGTAGGAGAGACGTACGACGATGCTGAGCCCGGACGAACTCGAACGCTACGCCCGCCATATCGTGCTGCGCGATGTCGGCGGACCCGGCCAGGCGGCGCTGAAGCGGGCCTCCGTGCTGGTGATCGGTGCCGGCGGGCTCGGCGCCCCGGCCCTGATGTATCTGGCCGCCGCCGGCATCGGCACGCTCGGCGTGGTCGACGACGACGTGGTGTCGCTGTCCAATCTGCAGCGCCAGGTCATCCACACCACGCCCGACATCGGCCGGCACAAGGTCGAGAGCGCGGCCGAGCGGATAGCCGCGCTCAATCCGCATGTCCGCTTCGTCGGTCATGCCACCTGGCTCAACGCCGACAATGCGCTCAGCCTGATCGGCGACTACGACCTCGTGCTCGACGGCTCCGACAATTTCTCGACGCGGTATCTCGCCTCCGACGCCTGCTTCTTCGCGAAGCGGCCGCTGATCACGGCGGCGCTCGGCACCTTCGACGGCTCGCTCACCACCATCCGTGCGCACGAGACGAACGAGCAGGGCGAGTTCAACCCGACCTATCGCTGCCTGTTTCCCGAGGCGCCGCCGCCCGGCACCGTTCCCGCCTGCGCGGAGGCCGGCGTCATGGGGGCGCTCGCGGGCGTGCTCGGCTCGATGATGGCGCTGGAGGCGATCCGCGAGATCGTCGGCTTCGGCGACGGCCTCGTCGGCCGCCTCCTGATGATCGATGCGCGCGCGATGCGCTTCGAGACGCTGCGCTACGGGCGCGATCCCGCCAATCCGCTCAACGGCGATGGGCCGGTGATCAGCGATCTAAGCATCCACCGTGCCTGAGATCGACGCATACGCCGAGCTCAGAGCATGCTCGGCAGCACGCGATCCGGCGGCTTGTGGGCGTCGAGGAAGGTGCGGATGTTGATGATCACCTTCTCGCCCATCTCGACACGGCCCTCGATCGTGGCCGAGCCCATATGGGGCAGCAGCGTCACCTTGCCGGCCTTGGCGAGCCGCACGAGTTTCGGGTTGACGGCGGGCTCGTGCTCGTAGACGTCGAGGCCGGCGCCGGCAATCTCGCCGCCTTCGATCAGCTTGATCAGCGTGTCCTCGTCGGTCACCTCGCCGCGCGCGGTGTTGACGATGTAGGCGTCCTTGCGGATCAGCTTCAGCCGCCGCGCCGAGAGCAGGTGATAGGTCGCCGGCGTATGCGGACAGTTCACCGAGATGATGTCCATCCGCGCCAGCATCTGGTCGAGGCTTTCCCAATAGGTCGCGCCGAGCTCTTCGGCGATGACAGGCGCGACGGGACGGCGGTTGTGATAGTGGATCTGCAGGCCGAACGCGCGGGCGCGGCGCGCCACCGCCTGGCCGATGCGGCCCATGCCGATGATGCCGAGGCGCTTGCCGCCGATGCGGTGGCCGAGCATCCAGGTCGGCGACCAGCCCGCCCAGGGCTTTCCCTCGGTCAGGATCGAGGCGCCTTCGATCATCCGCCGCGGCACGGCCAGGATCAGCGCCATGGTCATGTCCGCGGTGTCTTCGGTCAGAACCTTCGGCGTATTGGTGACCGTGATGCCGCGGGCATGGGCGGCCGCAACGTCGATATTGTCGACGCCGTTGCCGAAATTGGCGATCAGGCGGAGCTTGCAGTCCGGCTGGTTCACCACGTCGGCGCTGATGTGATCGGTCACGGTCGGAACCAGCACGTCGGCGGTGCGCGCGGCTTCCGCGATCTGCTCGGGCGACATCGGCGTGTCCTCGAGATTGATCCGCGCATCGAACAGCTCGCGCATTCGCGTCTCGATCGAATCCGGCAGCTTGCGCGTCACCACGACGAGGGGCTTTTTCTTCACCGACATGTCCTGCTCTCATGAGGCGTCGCAAGCCGCCTCTGTCGCCAAAGGCTGGTTGTTGAGACCTCATTAACCCGGTTCTTCGACACTGCCCTTGCCGTGTCCGTCCCCGGCGTTTCCTCCAAGCTCTCCCGACATTTCCGGCCGGAAAATCGGGGCAAACTGGTTGTTCAAGTGCCCGTCCTCTCTAGCAGAAGGCCGGGCCAAGACAAGAACCACGGCTCAAGGCTTGGAACCCGCGTGGGGCGGGAGAAGGGGCAGACGCGGCAGGGTTTGGAATTGGGGTGAGGATCCGGCCTGGCCGGGTCTTCGACAGGAGACGGGTTGATGGCGTTGGGGCGTTTTTGTTCAGTGATGGCGCTCGTTTGCACCTGGTTGAGCGCCTCGGTCAGCCCCTCGCATTCAGCGAAGGACAACACCCCGCAGACCGCCAGCGGCTTGCCGGTGCCGCGCTATGTCAGCCTCAAATCGGATCACGTGAACGTCCGCGCCGGCCCGACCAAGGACAATGACGTCGCCTGGGTCTACACCCGTGCCGGCCTGCCGGTCGAAATCACCGCCGAATTCGAGAACTGGCGCCGGGTGCGCGATTCCGAAGGCGCCGAGGGCTGGGTCTATCACTCGCTGTTGTCGGGCCGCCGCACCGCGGTCGTCACCATGAAGCACAAGGACGACCTCGCCCCGATCTATGACCGGCCCGATCCCGACAGCGCGGTCGCGGCAAAGCTCCAGGCCGGTGTCGTCACGCAGGTGAAGAAATGCGCCGCAAACTGGTGTCGTGTCACCGGCAACGGTTTTGACGGCTGGATCCAGCAGGAGCGCCTCTGGGGCGTCTACTCGGACGAGCAGGTCAACTGACGCGGTAGAGGCGAGCTATTGCTCCCCGTCATGCCCGGGCTTGTCCCGGGCATCCACGGACCTCGCGCGTGGTCCAAAAACGCGGATGGCCGGGACAAGCCCGGCCATCACGACGAATTCAGCAGTTTTGGATCGATCTCAGCGCTTCTTGCGCAGGCGCACGACCATGTCGATGCGGGAGATCTCGTAACCCTCGGGCACCTCCGGCATCTTGGACAGCACCAGATGCGGATCCTCGATGTCGACCAGCTCGTGGCTGTTCTCGAGGTAGTAGTGGTGGTGGGTGGTGACGTTGGTGTCGAAATAGGTCTTGGTGCCGTCGACGCTGACCTGGCGGAGCAGGCCGGCATCGGTGAGTTGGTTCAGCGTGTTGTAGACGGTCGCCAGCGACACCGGGACCTTGGCCAGCGTGGCTTCCTCGTACAGCATTTCAGCCGTGAGGTGACGCGCGCCCTTGCCGAACAGCAACCAGCCGAGCGCCATGCGCTGGCGCGTCGGACGGAGCCCCGCGGACTGGAGCATTTCGTTGACGTCGTGCCAGGGGCAGCCGGTCAGGGCCGGCTGGCGGCCGGACAGGAGGGCCGCGGCATGGACGTCGTCGTCGTGATGGGACGCGGTATTCTCGGTCATTTCCAGATTTCGGGCACGCGTGAACAATATGTCTCTGCAATATAAGAACAGAAAGATGCAGATGCAAGTTTCTCGCAACTAGAGAGGTTCTAATCAGGCTTGGAACTGCACGACCAACGCGTCATTTTACCTTCATGGATGCGCTTTGCTACCTGAAATGGCCTGTGTTAGAGAGCGCGCGGTTCCGCTCAGCCGATGTTGGTGCAGCCGGGCCTGGGGGTTGGTGCGCAGCCCATCCGGGAATTTGCGCAAGTCGCGGCCGGCGATGGCAATTGGCGTTGCTTTCCGATCGAGACGGGGCCCATTTTCGCCAGAGAACGCCGCTCAACCGGGATTTGAACAGAGGCTAGTGAATGCTGAACAGGCGCAACGGTTACGAATACGAAGATCTGCTGGCCTGTGCCCGCGGCGAGATGTTCGGCCCGGGCAATGCCCAGCTGCCGTTGCCGCCGATGCTGATGTTCGACCGCATCACTGACATCAACGACAATGGCGGTGAGTTCGGCAAGGGCCTCGTGCGCGCCGAGCTCGACGTGAAGTCCGATCTCTGGTTCTTCGGCTGCCACTTCAAGAACGATCCCGTCATGCCCGGCTGCCTCGGCCTCGATGCGCTGTGGCAGATGGTCGGCTTTTACCTCGGCTGGAGCGGGGGTGAAGGCCGCGGCCGCGCCCTTGGCCTCAGCGAGCTCAAGTTCAGCGGCCAGGTGCTGCCGGAAGCGCGCAAGGTTGTGTACAACGTCGATATCAAACGCGTGATGCGGGCAAAGCTGGTGCTCGGGATCGCCGACGGGTGGCTTTCGGTCGATGACCAGATTATTTATCGCGCCAAGGATCTGAAGGTCGGCCTGTTCAAGCAGGGCACGAGCCTGGGCTGAGCGCATTACCAAGAAGGCAACGATTGAGGCGAGGCTGTCATGAGGCGGGTTGTGGTCACCGGAATGGGCATCGTCTCGTCCATCGGAAACAACACCCAGGAAGTGCTTGCGAGCCTTCACGAGGCGAAGTCGGGCATTTCGCGGGCTGAGAAATATGCCGAGCTGGGCTTCCGTTCGCAGGTGCAAGGTGAGCCGACGCTCGATCCCGCGACGGTGGTCGACCGCCGCGCGATGCGTTTCCTCGGCCAGGGCGCGGCGTGGAATCACATCGCGATGGAGCAGGCGATCCAGGACTCCGGCCTGTCGCCCGACGAAGTCTCCAATATCCGCACCGGCATCATCATGGGCTCCGGCGGTCCCTCGGCGCGCACCATCGTCGAAGCCGCCGACATCACCCGCTCCAAGGGACCCAAGCGCGTCGGTCCTTTTGCGGTGCCGAAGGCGATGTCCTCCACGGCTTCCGCGACGCTCGCGACCTGGTTCAAGATCAAGGGCGTGAACTATTCGATCTCCTCGGCCTGCGCGACGTCGAACCATTGCGTCGGCAACGCCTATGAGACCATCCAGATCGGTAAGCAGGACATCATTTTCGCCGGCGGCTGCGAGGAACTGGACTGGTCGTTGTCGGTGCTGTTCGACGCCATGGGCGCGATGTCATCGAAGTACAACGACACGCCGGCCACGGCCTCGCGCCCCTACGACGTCAATCGCGACGGCTTCGTCATCGCCGGCGGCGCCGGCGTGCTGGTGCTGGAAGAGCTCGAGCATGCCAAGGCACGCGGCGCGCGCATCTATGGCGAGATCGTCGGCTATGGCGCGACCTCGGACGGCCACGACATGGTGGCGCCGTCGGGCGAAGGCGCCGAGCGCTGCATGCGCATGGCGATGTCGACGGTGAAGACCAAGGTCGACTACATCAATCCGCACGCGACATCGACGCCCGCCGGCGATCCGCCGGAGATCGAGGCGATCCGAAAAGTATTCGGCGTCGGCGAGAAGTGCCCGCCGATCTCGGCGACCAAGGCGCTGACCGGCCACTCGCTGGGCGCCACCGGCGTGCAGGAAGCGATCTATTCGCTGCTGATGATGAACAACGGCTTCATCTGCGAGAGTGCGCACATACAGGAGCTCGATCCCGTGTTCGCCGACATGCCGATCGTGCGCAAGCGCATCGACAACGTCAAGATCGGCACCGTGCTGTCGAACTCCTTCGGCTTCGGCGGCACCAACGCCACGCTGGTGTTCAGCCGGCTCGATGTGTGAGCACGGACTTCGTCATGCCCCGCCTAGTGCGCAATTGCGCACGGGGGCGGGGCATCCAGTACGCCGCGGCTTCTCGATTTATCACGAACGTCTCTGGAATACTGGATCGCCCGCCCCAGTGCGCAGCGCGCACAAGGCGGGCGATGACCCCGGAATGGTGGGAGTAGCGAGGCAATGGAAGGTTTAATGAAGGGCAAGCGCGGTCTGATCATGGGCATCGCCAATGATCATTCGATCGCCTGGGGCATGGCGAAGACGCTGCATGCCCATGGCGCCGAGCTCGCCTTCACCTTCCAGGGCGACGCCCTCGGCAAGCGCGTCAAGCCGCTGGCGGAGCAGCTTGGCGTGGATCTGGTGCTGCCTTGCGACGTCGAGGACATCGCCAGTGTCGATGCCACCTTCGCCGCGCTCCGCGAGACATGGGGCCGCCTCGACTTCGTGATCCACGCGATCGGCTTTGCCGACAAGAACGAGCTGAAGGGCCGCTACGCCGACACCAGCCGCGAAAATTTTTCGCGCACCATGGTGATCTCCTGCTTCTCGTTCACCGAGGTCGCAAAACGCGCCGCCGAGCTGATGACGGAAGGCGGCAGCATGATCACGCTGACCTTCGGCGCCTCGGAGCGCGCGATGCCGAATTACAACGTGATGGGCGTGGCCAAGGCGGCGCTGGAAGCCTCTGTGCGCTATCTCGCGTCCGATTTCGGACCGCGCGGCATCCGCGTCAACGCGATCTCCGCCGGCCCCATCCGCACGCTCGCCGGCTCCGGCATCGGCGAGGCGCGGGCGATGTTCGCCTTCATGCAGAAGCACTCGCCGCTTCGTCGCGGCGTCACGCTCGACGACCTCGGCGGCTCGGCGCTGTATCTGCTGTCGGATCTCTCCGGCGGCGTGACCGGCGAGATCCACTACGTGGATTCCGGCTACAACATCATCCTGATGCCGAGGCCGGACGATTTGAAGACGGAAGACTAAAGTGCGAGCATGATCTCTTCGGAAAACCGCTGCACACTTTTCCTGATCATGCTCTAACCCGCCGCGATCTTCTCCGCGCGCTGGAACGCCGGGCGCGCCATGCAGCGCGCGAGATAGGCATCGAAGGCCGGGCGCGACGGCACCATCTTGAACAGGCGTACCGCGAAATTCAGGCCTGAGCCGACAGTGATGTCGGCGGCGGAAAATTCCTCGCCCAGAATCCACGGTCCTTTCTCGAGCGCGGCTTCCAGCACGTCGAACACCTGCGTCGCGCTGCCCCACGCCGCGGTCGAGGTCGGGATCTCGATCTTGGTGAAGATCTGGATGATGGCCGGCTCGATGCAGCCGGGCGAGAAGAACAGCCATTGCAGATAGCGCGCCCGGCGCGGATCGGTGACGGCGGGCGCGAGCTTCGTCTCGGGATAGCGATCGGCGATGTAGGCGCAGATCGCAGCGGCCTCGCCGAGCGCCGCGTCACCGTCGGTCAGCGCCGGCACCTTGCCCATCGGATTGATCTTCAGATAGTCGGGCGCCTTCTGCGCACCGGTGGAGATGTCGGTCAGCACGCGCTCATAGGGCAGGCCGCTCTCTTCCATCAGCCAGAGCGTCGAGAACGAGCGCGAGCGGGGCGACCAATAGAGCTTGATCATGGGGGGGAACCTTTCATCGGGGGGGCAAACAGCATCCAATTCATGGGGCGTTTGCCGCGTATTCGCAACGCACTATGCCTGGGCAAGAGGTCAGCTGCGCGAACGACATGTTGGTCAACGCGACAGGTTGGCGGCGGTCTTCTCGGTCAGCGCTTGCGAGCTTGGCTTCCTTACATCATCGTCACTGCGCGAAGTAGGGCGGCAAGATCTTGTCGAGCCGCTCCGTCAGGAATTCGCGAATGTTGTCGCGCAGCGTTGTGTTGCTGGAGGCCTCGGCTGCCGCAGCCGGAAACAGCGAGTTGTCTACTTTGCGAAGGTGCTCGTCTTGCACGAAATTGTCGGCCATGTGCTTCATGACGCCTTCCAAGGTCACACCGGGCCCCTTCCTGATCTCGAAGGTCTGGCCGTCGAAGACGGTCACGCCGACATAGGCGTACAGAAATGAATAGTTGATAGGGCCGACGCCCCGATTGAGAATGCCGAGACCGCGGAGCGGCAGATTGGTCCCCGGCAGCATCCCTTGGCCCCGCGTGACGACGACATATCGCTCGCAGCCGGCATTGCCCGCGATCTGACGGACGAGATTCGAGAGTTCTTCGCGCTCGTTGCGAAACAGGCTGGGCTTCGGGTGGTAATAGGCGTCGAACGCGCCTTTGGCGTAGGCTATTCGCCGGAGCGGCGTGGCGCCCGCCGCCGCACGCGCACGGGCGAAAACGAGATCGTCAAGGCCCCAGGACACCGGCACTTCCGCATATTCGTTGCCGAACACCGTTAGGCCGATCTTTTCGACGACGAACGGGTCCTGCGTCGCCGCAATCACGCCGATACTGCAAGGACCGGGTGTCGTCTGCTCCACGGGTCTGGCTGGCGGTGCCTTCGGTTTCGCTGCCTTCTTGGCCGCTGGCTTTGCCGGAGCCGCAGTCTGAGCGGGAGGCGCGTTGGTCACAGGAGGAGTTTGCGCGACTGCCGAAGTCGGAAGGAGCAGTAGCGCGATAAGCGAGATGGCAATTCGAACCATGGATTCCAGGAGATCAGAGGCAGGAGGTGACCGGTCGCATCACACTAGGTTGGGATCGTGACAACCGCAAGCTGCGCCCGGAGTTCAGCACCTACCTGATGGGCCGCCTCCACCGATAACATTTCATCACGAACCCATTCGATGGCTCGATCTCTTCCCTCTCGAACACGAAGCCCTCGCGCTCGTACCAGCGCCAGGCCTTTTCGTTCTCGCGCACACAGCGTAGATGCATCTCATCCGGCATTTGCGTGCGCGTGAAGGCGAGCAGCTTCCGTCCGAGCGATTGCCCCTGATAGGCGGGCGCAACGAAAAGCATGTCGAGATAGAGTTTGGGCAGATGCAGCGCCAGCATGGCGGCGATCGCGCCCCTGTCATCGGCGACGAACAGGCTCCAGCCGTCCGCGATCTCGCGCCTGATGCGCGCACGCAAATTGGCGAGGAGAAAGTCGCTCGGCCCGGCAAGCCCGGTCGAGACCCAGCTCTCCATCCAGACGCGGCCGACCTCATCATACTCGTCTGCGCGGGCAGGGCGGATGACGGGATGCGGCATTGGCGCTAGGCCCGCTGGCTGCGCACGGATTGGCGCGCGCGCACCTTGCCGGCCGACAGGCAGACCACCTCGGAAATCTGCAGCAGCTGCCGTGCCAGCGGACTGGTCTTGCGCCAGACCATGCCGATGGTGCGAGACGGCTCCGGATCGCGGAAGCGCGCCAGCGAGACCGAGGCCGATCGCGTCTCGACCGGCACGGCCATCTCCGGGATCAGCGTCACGCCGATGCCGGCGCTGACCATCTGCACCAGCGTCGACAGCGAGTTCGCATCCAGCATCTCGCGCGGGGGCGCCGACTGCATGTTGCAAAAGGAGAGCGCCTGGTCGCGGAAGCAGTGCCCCTCCTCGAGCAGCAGCAGCCGCATCTCGCGCATCATCTCCCGCGACGGCACCGGGGTCCCCTCGTCGGAGCCCGGCCGTACCAGCAAGAATTTCTCTTCGAACAGAGCGACCTCGGTGAGCGAGGGCTCCGACACCGGCAGCGCGACGATGGCGGTATCGAGCCGCCCTTCCACGAGTTCCTGGATCAGCCGCGGGGTCATGGTCTCGCGCACGCGGATGTCGAGCTCCGGATGCATGCGCGTCAGGTTCTTGGTGATCTTGGGCAGGAGATAGGGCGCGATGGTCGGGATCATGCCAATGCGGAGGCGGCCGGCGAAACGGTCCTGCGACGCCCGTGCGAAATCGCCGAGCTCATCGACCGAGCGCAGGATGTCGCGGACCCGCTGTGCGAGTTCCTCGCCGAACCGGGTCAGCGTCACCTGGCGCGCGCTGCGCTCCAGCAGCAGGCCGCCGAGCGCCTCCTCCAGCTCCTTGATCTGCATCGACAAGGCCGGTTGCGAGATGGAGCACGACTCCGCTGCGCGCCCGAAATGGCCATGACGCGCCAGCGCATCGAAATACCGGAGCTGGCGCAGCGTCACGTTGATCATCAGAAAATCCTATCGCAGCGATCATTAAAGTCAACTTTACCTGATCGTGCGCGACGCTTAGAGTGGTTCTACCTGGTCCAAGGCGCAAGTCGACGCCACCAGAGGAGGTATTCATGGACGACACTTCGAAGTGCCCGTTTTCGGGCGGCAAACCGACGCGCGTGAACCGCGACTGGTGGCCAACCCAGCTCAACATCGAGGTTCTGCACAAGAACTCGGACAAGTCCGATCCGATGGACAAGGACTTCGATTACGCCAAGGAGTTCAAGTCGCTCGACCTGAATGCGGTCATCAAGGACCTGACCGCTCTGATGACGGACTCGCAGGAATGGTGGCCCGCCGACTTCGGTCACTATGGCGGCCTCATGATCCGCATGGCCTGGCACAGCGCGGGCACCTATCGCACCACCGACGGCCGCGGTGGCGCCGGCGCCGGTCAGCAGCGTTTTGCGCCGCTCAACAGCTGGCCCGACAACGCCAACCTCGACAAGGCGCGCCGTCTGCTGTGGCCGATCAAGCAGAAATACGGCCGCAAGATTTCCTGGGCCGATCTGATGGTGCTCGCCGGCAACGTCGCGCTGGAATCGATGGGATTCAAGACGTTCGGTTTCGCCGGCGGTCGCGTCGATGTCTGGGAGCCGGAGGAGCTCTATTGGGGCCCCGAAGGCACCTGGCTGGGCGATGAGCGCTACAGCGGTGAACGTGAGCTCGCCGAGCCGCTCGGTGCGGTGCAGATGGGCCTCATCTACGTCAATCCGGAGGGCCCGAACGGCAAGCCGGATCCGGTCGCTGCGGCCAAGGACATCCGCGAGACGTTCGCCCGCATGGCGATGAACGACGAAGAGACTGTCGCGCTGATCGCCGGCGGCCACAGTTTTGGCAAGACTCACGGCGCCGGCGATCCATCTCTGGTCGGTCCGGAGCCGGAGGCGGGCGCGCTGGAAGATCAGGGCCTCGGCTGGAAGAGCAAGCATGGGTCTGGCCTGGGTGCTGATTCCATCACCAGCGGCCTCGAGGTGACGTGGACGACGACGCCGACGAAGTGGAGCAACAACTTCTTCGAAAACCTGTTCAACTTCGAATGGGAGCTGACCAAGAGCCCGGGTGGGGCGCAGCAGTGGACGGCCAAGAACGCCGAGGCGATCATTCCGGACGCGTTCGATCCGTCGAAGAAGCATCGGCCGACGATGCTGACGACCGACCTCTCGCTGCGCTTCGACCCCGTGTACGAGAAGATCTCGCGGCGCTTCCTGGAGAACCCGGATCAGTTCGCTGACGCCTTCGCCCGCGCCTGGTTCAAGCTCACCCATCGCGACATGGGCCCGATCCAGCGCTATCTCGGCCCGCTGGTGCCGAAGGAGACGCTGATCTGGCAGGATCCCATTCCGGCCGTGGATCACGAGCTGGTCAGCGATCAGGACATCGCCGCCCTGAAGACCAAGATCCTGGGCTCCGGCCTCTCGGTGTCCGAGCTGGTCTCGACCGCCTGGGCGTCGGCCTCGACGTTCCGCGGCTCCGACAAGCGCGGCGGCGCCAACGGCGCGCGCATCCGTCTTGCCCCTCAGAAGGATTGGGAGGTCAACGAGCCGGCTCAGCTCGCCAAGGTGCTCGGCAAGCTCGAAGCGATCCAGAAGGACTTCAACGCGTCGTCCGGCGCCAAGAAGGTCTCGCTGGCGGACCTGATCGTCCTCGGCGGTACCGCCGCGGTCGAGAAGGCTGCGAAGGATGCCGGCGTGGACGTGAAGGTCGGCTTCACGCCGGGCCGCATGGATGCGTCGCAGGAGCAGACGGATGTTGCCTCCTTCGCGCCGCTGGAGCCGCGGGCCGACGGTTTCCGCAACTACATCGGCAAGCGGCATCAGTTCATGCAGGAGGAAGAGGCGCTGGTCGATCGCGCGCAGCTGCTGAGGCTGACCGGTCCGGAGATGACGGTGCTGGTCGGCGGCCTGCGTGTGCTCGGTGCCAATGCGAACGGTTCGAAGCACGGCGTCTTCACTTCGAAGGTGGGTACGCTGAGCAACGACTATTTCGTCAACCTGCTCGACATGAGCACGCAGTGGACGCCGTCGGCCGACGGCGCCTATGAGGGGCGCGACCGCAAGACCAACGCCGTGAAGTGGACCGGCACGCGTGTCGATCTCATCTTCGGCGCACATTCGCAGCTTCGCGCCTTCGCCGAGGTCTATGCCACCTCGGACTCCAAGGAGAAGTTCGTCAAGGACTTCGCCAAGGCGTGGACCAAAGTGATGAACCTCGACCGTTACGACATCGCGGCGTGATCCCGATCAGCAAGCGATAGATCAAAGGGTGGCCGAGAGGCCGCCCTTTTTGTCGGTCTCTGATGTACTCACACGTCGAGTGTGCCGGCCTTCGCCGCAGCGTAGCGTTCGCCAACCACCTTCCAGTTCACCGTATTCCACCATGCCTTGAGATAATCGGCGCGGCGGTTCTGGTAGTTCAGGTAATAAGCGTGCTCCCAGACGTCGTTGCCGAGCAGCGCCCGCTTGCCGTCCATCATCGGATTGTCCTGGTTGGGTCGAGTCTCGATGGCGAGCTTGCCGTCCTTGCCGACGGTCACGAACACCCAGCCCGAGCCGAACACGCGGCCGCCGGCAGCGTTGAAGTCGGTCTGCAATTTCTCCATGCCACCGAGATCGCCGTCGATCGCGGCAAGCAAGGTACCTTCCGGCTTGCCGCCATTCGGTCCCATGATCTGCCAGAACATCTTGTGGTTGGCGTGGCCGCCCATGCTATTTCGGACGCCCGTGCGGATCGCGTCCGGCACGGCGCCGAGGTTGCCCAGCACTTCGCCGACCGGCTTTTCCGCGATCTGCGGATTGTCCTTGGCGAAGTTGTTCAGGTTCGTGATGAACGCCTGGTGATGGCGGCCGTGATGGATCTCCATTGTCTTGGCGTCGATGTGCGGTTCCAGTGCATTCGCCGGATAGGCCAGCGGCTCGAGCTTGAACGGCCCTGCAGGCGCCGCCGCGCCTTGCGCAAATGCCATGCGTGGGACCGCGGCCGCCGCAGCGAGGCCGGTTGCAGCGAACATGAGACGGCGCCGGGATATGAGGGACATGTGGTTCTCCTGTCGGGGGGCGATCCGCTGATAACGCGAGCGGCCGTACAAGAGGTACGCGGTTGCTCCCGTTGCGGGTTTCAATCGCAGTCACTGTGAGACTGCGGCGGAATCGCGCACGGACATCGCGTTGACGCAGGCCGCTGAGGAACAACAAAAAGGGCGGCCTCTCGGCCGCCCTTCGTGTTTCTGGCTGTGGTGCGAGAATTTACTCGCCGGCCGCTTCGCGTGGGGCGTTCTCGCCCTCGGCGGCCTTCTCCTTGGCCTCGAGGTCCTCGCCGGTGGTCTGGTCGACCACCTTCATCGACAGGCGGGTCTTGCCGCGATCGTCGAAGCCGAGCAGCTTGACCTTGACCTTGTCGCCTTCCTTGACGACGTCGGAGGTCTTCTGCACGCGGCTGGAAGCGAGCTGGCTGATGTGGACGAGGCCGTCCTTGGAGCCGAAGAAGTTCACGAAGGCGCCGAACTCCATCACCTTGACGACGGTGCCGTCATAGATCTGGCCGACTTCCGGCTCGGACGCGATCGACTTGATCCACTTGATCGCGGCCTTCATCGCCTCGCCGTCGCTGGAGGCGACCTTCACGGTGCCGTCGTCCTCGATGTTGACCTTGGCGCCGGTCTTCTCGACGATCTCGCGGATCACCTTGCCGCCGGTTCCGATCACTTCGCGGATCTTGTCGGTCGGGATCTTGAAGGTCTCGATGCGCGGCGCATATTCGCCGAGCTCGGCGCGGGCGTTGGTCAGCGCCTTGGCCATCTCGCCGAGGATGTGGATGCGGCCATCCTTGGCCTGGCCAAGGGCAACGCGCATGATCTCCTCGGTGATGCCCTCGATCTTGATGTCCATCTGGAGCGAGGTGATGCCCTGCTCGGTACCGGCAACCTTGAAGTCCATGTCGCCGAGATGGTCCTCGTCACCGAGGATGTCGGAGAGAACCGCATAGCGCTTGTCTTCGAGGATCAGGCCCATCGCGATGCCCGCGGTCGGCCGCTTCAACGGCACGCCCGCATCCATCAGCGCCAGCGAGGCGCCGCAGACCGAAGCCATCGACGAGGAGCCGTTGGATTCGGTGATCTCCGAGACCACGCGCACGGTGTAGGGGAATTCATGGTGCGGCGGCAGCACCGGATGAATTGCGCGCCAGGCCAGCTTGCCGTGGCCGATCTCGCGGCGCTTGGTGCCACCGAGGCGGCCGGTCTCGCCGACCGAGTAGGGCGGGAAGTTGTAGTGCAGCAGGAACGTTTCCTTGTACGTCCCCGACAGCGCGTCGATGTACTGCTCGTCCTCGCCGGTGCCGAGCGTGGTCACGACCATCGCCTGGGTCTCGCCGCGGGTGAACAGCGCCGAGCCGTGGGCGCGGGGCAGCACGCCGACTTCGGCGACGATGTTGCGCACGGTCTTGCTGTCGCGGCCGTCGATGCGCTTGCCGGTGTCCAGAATGTTCCAGCGAACGATCTTGGCTTCGAGCTCCTTGAACACGGCGGCGACGCGGAGCTTGTCGTATTTCGGCTCCTGCCCTTCGGGGAAGTAATGGGCGATCACCTTTTCCTTGACCTTGCCGACCGCGGCGTAGCGATCCTGCTTCACGGGAATCGCGTAGGCGGCGCGCAGCTCCTGCTCGACGAGGCCGAGCATCTCCTTCTCGAGCGCGGCGTTGTCGATCACGGTGACTTCGCGCGGCTCCTTGGCGGCCTTCTCGGCGAGCTCGATGATCGCGTTGATCACCGGCTGGAAGTGGCGGTGACCGAACATCACGGCGCCGAGCATGATGTCTTCGTTCAGCTCCTTGGCTTCCGATTCCACCATCAGCACGGCGTCGGCGGTGCCGGCGACGACGAGGTCGAGCTGGGTGTCGACCATCTCGTCGAGCGTCGGGTTGAGGATGAACTCGTCATTGGCGAAGCCGACGCGCGCTGCGCCGATCGGGCCCTTGAACGGGGCGCCGGACAGGGTCAGCGCAGCCGACGACGCGACCAGCGCGACGATATCGGGGTCGTTCTCCATGTCGTGCGAGAGCACGGTGACGATCACCTGGGTCTCGTTGCGCCAGCCGTCGACGAACAGCGGACGGATCGGACGGTCGATCAGGCGGGAGACCAGCGTCTCCTTCTCGGTCGGACGGCCCTCGCGCTTGAAATAGCCGCCGGGGATGCGGCCCGCAGCGTAGGTCTTCTCCTGGTAGTCGACGGTCAGCGGCAGGAAGTCGACGCCCTCGCGCGGCGCCTTCGCCGCGACGACGGTGGCGAGCACCACGGTCTCGCCATAGGTGGCGACGACGGCGCCGTCGGCCTGGCGGGCGATCTTGCCGGTTTCGAGCTTGAGTGGGCGTCCGCCCCAGTCGATCTCGACTGAATGCTTATTGAACATAGTGGTCTTCTTTCATGGGTTCTCGAAAGAAGGGATGCGTCGAAAAACAAAAACCATGCGCAAGATTGCGGGACGCTGATCGGAGCGGATGATCAGCGTCCTGCGATCCTGCCATGGTTTTTGGATTTCGGATGGCGTCCATCCTTTCGGGTCATACGGGCGCCTTGCCCGTTGTGCCCAGCCGCCGGATTGCTGCTGGACTGTCAGTCGGCACGAACGCGAACACCGAACCGCGGTCTTCGCTCTTCATGCCCGGATGCGAATCTTCAACGGCCCGCATCCGACGCGCACGCAACCTCGACCAAAAACCTTTAAGGAAACGCTTTCGTTCGAAACCACGCGCGAAAACGCGCGCCAGTGGCGCGCGCAGCAACTCTTAACGACGAATGTTGTGCTTCTCGAGCAGCGCCTTGTACCGCGCCTCGTCCTTCTTCTTGAGGTAGTCGAGGAGCGAGCGGCGGGTCGAGACCAGCTTCAAGAGGCCGCGACGCGAATGGTTGTCCTTCACGTGCGTCTTGAAATGGTTGGTGAGGTTGTTGATGCGTTCCGACAGGATCGCGACCTGAACCTCGGGCGAGCCGGTGTCGCCGGCCTTGGTGGCATTCGTCTTGATGACTTCCGCTTTGCGTTCTGCGGCAATCGACATCGTCAATTTCTCTCGTTGCGACCGGAACTGGCAGTCAGGCCGGTCAGGTTGAACACACGCTTGGGGATGATTTCGCCATTGCCAACTTCAGCAAGCGCCAAAAGACGGCCTGCCACCGTGACATAGACTGTGCCGCTACAAGTGGGCGCATCCCGTCCGCGCAACAAAACGGCCTGGCCCCGATGGAGCCTTGCCGCATCAGCCCGAGTGACGGCCAGTGCCGGGATGTCGTCCAGCGCGGTCTCAACGGGCAAAAGCGCGTCGGCGAGGCTGCCCTCGCCGGACGCGGCTCTATTGCACAAAGCTTCCAACTGATCCAGCGGAATCATGTCGTTTTCGCCAAATGGGCCGACCAGGGTCCGCCTGAGCGCGCAGATATGGCCGTAAGTGCCGAGAATCCGGCCCATATCGCGGGCCAGCGCGCGGACATAGGTGCCCTTGCCGCACTCGGCCTCGAATACGGCCCGGTCTTTATCCGGTTGATCTACAAGGGTTAAATGGTGAATCTCGACCGGCCTGGGGGCCAGTTCCACGACCTCGCCGTCGCGGGCGAGGTCATAGGCGCGCTCGCCCTGGACCTTGATCGCGGAATAGCGGGGCGGGATCTGCTCGATCACGCCGGTGAAGCGGGGCAGGAGGGCCAGGATGGCCTCCCGGGTCGGGCGCTGGTCGGAGGTCGCGGTCACCCGGCCCTCGATATCGTCGGTGTCACGCTCCTCCCCCCAGCAGACCGTGAACTGGTAGCGCTTGCGGCCATCCATCACGAAGGGAACGGTCTTGGTGGCTTCGCCGAGCGCGATCGGCAGCCCGCCAGAGGCGAGCGGATCGAGCGTGCCGGCGTGGCCGGCGCGCTTGGCGTTGAACAGGCGCTTGAGCACGGCAACCGCCTGCGTCGAGGTCATGCCGATCGGCTTGTCCAGCACGACCCAGCCATGGACGTCGCGGCGGTCCCGGCGCGGCTGGTTGCCCTTCTGCTGCTTGGCGCGCGGATCGTTGTTGACGCGGCGCGGCTCCTGAGGCGGCCGGGCATCGCCTCCCAAATCCGCGAAATTATTCTTCTGCACGTCGCGCTGATCGACATCGTCGCCGCCGATCGTGCCGTGAGCCGGGTCCATGGTCATTGCTCTTCTTCCCGATCCGAAGCCGGATTCTGTTCCAGATCCTTGTCCAAGTCCTTCTGCACCGCAGGCGTTCGCAAAAGCTTCTCGATCCGTTCCGCTTCGTCGAATCGCTCGTCGACGCGGAAGCGAATGTCAGGTGCAAATTTCAGGTTAACGCGGTGCGCGACCTCGCCGCGCAGGAATTTCTTGTTGCGCTCGAGCGCAGCGATCACGATCCCGGTGTCGCGGCCACCGAGCGGCATCACGTAGACCGTTGCGAGCTTCAGGTCGGGCGACATCCGCACCTCCGGCACGGTGATGATGTGACCTTCGAGGTCCGCATCATGCACATTGCCTTGCGCCAGAATATCGGCCATCGCGTGGCGAACCTGCTCGCCGACGCGCAACTGGCGCTGCGAGCCTCCGCCGGGCGCGGAACTCTTCTTCTGATGGTGGCGTGGCATTCTCGAAAATCACCTCGTGATGCCCGTGCTGGGACACGGGCATTGTCGTTTTCCTGTTGAAACGAAGAGAGGTGGATGGCCGGAAAGATCCGGCCATCGCACTCCCGCAATTTCAGTTCAAAATGATCCGAACGCTTCGGTAAGATTTGGACTTACAGGGAGCGTTGGATCGTCTCCACGCGATAACACTCGATCACGTCGCCGGCACGCATGTCGTGATAGTTCTCGAAGGCCATGCCGCATTCCTGACCCGACTGGACTTCCTTCACTTCGTCCTTGAAGCGTTTCAGAGTCGACAGCTTGCCTTCGTGCACCACGACGTTGTCGCGGATCAGGCGCACATTGGCGCCGCGTTCCACGGTGCCGTCGGTGACGCGGCAGCCGGCGACCTTGCCGACCTTGGAGATGTTGAAGATCTCCAGGATCGAGGCATTCCCCAGCATCGTTTCGCGCAAGGTCGGCGCGAGCAGGCCGCTCATCGCCTTCTTCACGTCGTCCACGAGGTCGTAGATGATGTTGTAGTAGCGGATCTCGATGCCGTTGCGCTTGGCGGCCGCAGCGGCCTCCTTGTTGGCACGGACCGAGAAGCCGATGATCGCGGCGTTGAAGCCTTCCGCGAGCGTCACGTCGGATTCCGAGATGCCGCCGACGCCCGCATGCAGGATGCGCGCGGCGACTTCGTCGGTGCCGAGCTTCTCCAGCGAGCCGAGGATCGCTTCCAGCGAGCCCTGCACGTCGGCCTTGATGATCAGCGGGAATTCCTTGCGGCCCGCCGTCTTCAACTGCGACATCATCTGCTCGAGCGAGCCGCGCATGCCGGAGATCGAGGCAGCCGCGTTCTCGCGCTTCTGGTGCGCGCGGTAGCTGGTGACCTGACGGGCGCGGGCTTCGTTCTCGACCACCGCGAGACGATCGCCGGCTTCCGGCGGACCGTTGAAGCCGAGCACTTCGACCGGTACCGAGGGACCGGCCTCCTGCACCGTCTCGCCCTGATCCGAGATCAAGGCGCGGACACGGCCCATTTCGGCGCCGGCGACGATGATGTCTCCGACGCGGAGCGTGCCGCGCTGCACCAGCACGGTTGCGACCGGACCACGGCCGCGATCGAGCTTGGCCTCGATCACGGTGCCTTCGGCCGGACGCTGCGAGTTGGTCTTCAGGTCGAGGATCTCGGCCTGGAGGGCGATCATCTCGAGCAGCTTGTCGAGATTGGTCTTGTTCTTGGCGGAGACCTCGACGTCGACGACTTCGCCGCCGAAGGACTCCACCTGCACCTCGTGCTGGAGCAGTTCGGTGCGCACGCGCTCCGGCTTTGCGTCCGGCTTGTCGATCTTGTTGATGGCAACGATGATCGGCACCCGCGCCGCCTTGGCGTGGTTGATGGCTTCGACCGTCTGCGGCATCACGCCGTCATCGGCCGCGACCACCAGCACGACGATGTCGGTGACCTTGGCGCCGCGGGCGCGCATCGCGGTGAACGCGGCGTGGCCGGGCGTGTCGATGAAGGTGATCTTCTTGCCGCTTTCGGGCGACACCACCTGATAGGCGCCGATGTGCTGGGTGATGCCGCCGGCCTCGCCGGAGACCACGTTGGCGTGACGGAGCGCGTCGAGCAGCGAAGTCTTGCCGTGATCGACGTGACCCATCACGGTCACGACGGGCGAGCGCGTCTCGGTGTCGGTGGAATCGTCGACCTGGTCGAACAGGCCTTCTTCGACGTCCGAGGCGGCGACGCGCTTGACGGTGTGGCCGAGCTCTTCGGCGATCAGCTGCGCGGTGTCGGCGTCGATCACGTCGGTGATCTTGTGCATCGCGCCCTGCTTCATCAGCATGCGGATGACGTCGACCGCCCGCTCGGACATGCGGTTGGCGAGTTCCTGGATCGTGATCGCTTCCGGAATCGTCACCTCGCGGATCAGCTTTTCCTTCGGCTCGTTCGAGGCATGGCCCTTGAGGCGCTGTGTGCGGCGACGGAACGAGGCGATCGAGCGCTCGCGGACCTCGTCGGCATTGAGCGCGGTGACGACCGTCAGGCGGCCGCGCTCTTTCTGCGGGCCGGGCTTGTGGGTGGTCTTGGGGGCCGCCGCAGGACGTGCTGCGCCGCCGGGCCCGCGGCGGATCTGGCGCGGACCATCGTCCTCGTCGGGTCCGGCCGCAACCGCAGGCGCGCGCCCCGCAGGGCCTGCCGGCCGCTGCGTGGTCGTGGTCGGGCGTGCAGTGGTGGTGGTGGTCGCCGCAGGTCGCGCCGTGCTCGGCGCCGAACGCGGAGCGCTCGTCACCGGAGCTGTTGCGGGTCGTGCGGCAGAAGGCTGCTCGCCTTCGCCAAAACGCTTCTTGGCCTCGGTCTCGGCCTTGCGCTTGGCCTCGTCCTCGTGACGGTGGCGCTCCTCCTCGGCCTTGCGGCGGGATTCGGCGGCTTCGCGCTCGGCGCGTTCGGCGGCCTCGCGGACCGCGCGGCGCTGGGCCTCTTCCTCGGCCTGGCGGCGTTCCTCGACCTCGCGCAGCTTGGCATCGGCCAGCGCGCTGGCACGGGCCGAACGCTCGTCCTCGGTCAGCGTGCGCAGCAC
>NZ_LSIC01000072.1 GCF_001556045.1 Bradyrhizobium sp. CCH5-F6 | reverse complement strand
GCATGAAGATCACGCCGGCCTTCTTCAGCTCCGCCTTGAACGTGGTCGCAACCGAAACCGAATCGAACACCGCGTCGACCGCGATCTTGCGGCGGGCCGGATCTTCCTCGCCGGGCTTGGGCTCGACGCCCTCGAGCATGGCGACTTCCCGCAAGGGGATGCCTAGCTTCTCGTAAGTCTTGAGGATCTCCGGATCGATTTCGTCGAGCGAGGAGACCGTCTTCTTCGGCTTCGGCGCCGCGTAATAATAGAGGT
>NZ_LSIC01000071.1 GCF_001556045.1 Bradyrhizobium sp. CCH5-F6 | reverse complement strand
TGAACTTCCTCCGAATGAGTGGACACCTGTAGTAGGCTCGTTGAGCCTGGAGGTGTTGAATGGAACGTGCACGTCGGTCGTTTACTGAAGAGTACAAGCGCGAGGCGGCGGGGTTGGTGGTGTCGAGCGGCCGCTCGATCGGGTCGGTAGCCAAGGAGCTCGGTCTGCGCGACTCAGTGCTGCGGCGCTGGGTCGATAAGCTCCGGCGCGAGCCGGCATCGGCGGCGTGGCGCCCCACCACGCAGGCGACGCCGATGTCGGCGGACCAGGCTTCGGAACTCGCCGTGTTGCGCCAGGAGAACGAGCGGCTGCGGATGGAACGCGACATTTTAAAAAAGTCGATCGCGATCTTTGCCGGAACCCGAACATGAGCTTTCGCTTCATCGAGGACCATCGCAACACCTATCCGGTGCGGCTGATGTGCGCCGTGCTCGAGGTCTCGCCGGCCGGCTACTACGCTTGGCGCGACCGCCCCGTGAGCGAGCGGGCAAAATCCCATGCCGCGCTGCTGGCCGAGATACGGCAGGTCCATCAGGACAGCAGCGGCCGCTACGGCAGTCCCCGCGTCCATGCCGCTCTGCGCAGGCAGGGACGCAGCGCCAGCCGCGGCCGGATCGAGCGGACGATGCGCCGGCATGGCATCCGCGCCATCACCGCAAAGCCACGCCGTGTGCGCACCACCGACAGCCGTCACGACCTGCCGATCGCACCGAACCTGGTCGCGCGCGACTTCACGGCGGAAGCCCCGAACCGGGTCTGGCTCGGCGACATCACCTACATCCCGACCGCCGAGGGGTGGCTTTATCTGGCCGCCGTCATGGATCTGTTCAGTCGGAAGATCGTCGGCTGGGCCATGCGCGATCACATGCAGGTCGAGCTCGCCTCCGCAGCCCTGACGATGGCAATCCGGGAGCGGCGGCCGCAGGCCGGATTGATCTGTCACACCGACCGGGGTGTGCAATACGCTTCGCACGCTTATCGCAGCACCCTTATGGAGGCCGGCATGACGGCATCAATGAGCCGCAGGGCCGATTGCTACGACAACGCCCCGATGGAAAGCTTCTTCCATACCCTGAAGACCGAGCTCGTCCATCATCGCAACTACAAGACCCGCACTGAGGCCCAGCGCGATATCTTCAGCTTCATCGAAGGATTCTATAACCGGACAAGGCTCCATTCCGCACTCGGATATATCCCCCCGATCGAGATGGAGCTAAAAGCCGCTTAACCCGTCCACTTTATCGGGGGAAGATCA
>NZ_LSIC01000070.1 GCF_001556045.1 Bradyrhizobium sp. CCH5-F6 | reverse complement strand
GGCTCGGTGAGGAGCGAAGCGACGAGTAGAGCGCGGGCCGAAGGCATCGCCCGTACGCCGGCAGCCCGTAAAGATCGCACCCCTCCGCGAACCCTTGCCGTGCGAGCCAGGCTCCCTCAGCACCAAACCCGAAAGTCTCAACATCACGATCGTGTTGCAGCGTTTCGAATGCAAACCGAATGTCCGTCACGGTGCGCCTATCCGGTCAACAAACAGGGGAGCCTCCCGCCAAGGAAGTGCACGCCTGCCGTCAGCTGCGGCATGTTCACGCTGCTCGTTGTCCAGCAATGGTGTGACCGCCGCAACGTAGGCCGTAGTTTCCGGAGGAAGCGGCCGACCCGTCGCCAGGTGTTGTTCGTACCGCGCCGGACCGGCGTGATAGGCAGCAAGGAAACCCGCCGATCCAAAGCGATCCTGCAGCTCCTTGAGGTAGGCGGCGCCTGCCAGTATGTTGTCGCGGGCGTCAAACGGATCCAGACCGAGACGATAGCGGGCGCTGAGCTCGACCCAAGTGCCGGGCATGAGTTGCATCAGGCCTAGTGCGCCGCGAGGCGACGTTGCACGTCGTTCACCCCCGCTCTCGATCTTCATCACGGCGCGAATCCATCGCTCCGAGATGGCGAAGCGCTGTGCCGCTTCGGTGATGAATTCAGTGTACTGAGATGCCGGTTCGGAACGCGGCGTATCCGCGGCGAACGCTGTGTCGCACAGGGCTGACTGTAGAAGCGCTATCGCGAACGCTAGTAGCGCAACGAGGACGCGGAGCATTGGCGAAAGCGGAGGAAATGCTGAAAAAGGCGAGTCCAGGGCCTGTTGAGCAGGCCGGGACGGAAGGTCGGACGGTGTATCAGCGGAGCCGCAGACGGTGGATCGGAAGCAAACGGCGTGCATGTCTACTCCTCCGCGGTCCACAGAGGTACGGCCTGTCCAATGACCGCGGAGATGGGTAGCGGTCCAAAGTACCGGCTATCGAGCGAGTCTTCCGATTGCCAGTTCATCAGAAAGATTTGCCCCTCGTCGAGTACGCGGCATCCCTGCCAGGTGGGCAAGGGGCGATTGCGACCGTCGCGCTCGCGAGCCTGCCCAATCTCAATGCCGTCGACGACGATCAACGGTCCGGTCCGGCATACGGTCTGCCCGGGAAGGGCAAGGACGCGTTTGAGCATGGGAACGCCCACGGGCAAGTAGCCGTTCAGATCGAGGAATGCGGCAAGCATGTCGGGCGGACGAATGGCGACGAGTTCAGTGACAGTCAGCGGGCCGGCCGACTGAATCCGATAGAGACCGATCGGCACGCTGCTTGATGCGTTCCAAATATAACGGGGCGACGTCTCACCAAGCGTTGAAAGCAGGAGAGCTACGGCTCCGAATGTGCTCAAGATCGTTGGGCAGCGTGCGCTCATGAGGTTATTCTCCGGCGATGGAGCCAAGCCTGGTGTCGCGATCGGGTGTATGGCTTGGGCGTCTCGTTGACCGACAAACGGTTGTGGACGTGGTGCCAGTAGTCTGGTGCTGCGTCTGCGGGATCGATGTCGAGAGCCTCGACAGCATCGACCAATTGCAGCACTCGCTCGACTTTCGGCCAGCCAGACAGGCGCAGCAAGATTTCGCCGCCAGGGCTTACCCATGGAACGGTCGCGTAGCGTTGCCCGGGCATGACCGCACGCAGGATGTCGATGCGAGACAGAACTGTTCCGAAGTCGTTTGACGACCAACGTACGAACGCGAAGATGCTGCCTGGTTCGAAAGACAATACGCGACGACTATGGTCGAGGATGCGCTCGGAGGCGTGACGACCGAACCGAATCCGGTTCTCAATGCGCTTTTCGACCCACAGGATCTCAACTGTCGTGAGTTCGCTCATGACACACCTCGAGGTGATGGATCGGATTGAGTCTGCGCGACTAGACGCAGCCCAAACGCTCTTCGCCTTTCCGGGAAGGAAAGGTGGGCGCTCGACGGGAGCCGTGTCGCCGGCGCTGAACGGATGTGGTCCGTTAGAGGGAATCCGAAGGATTCCCTGTTAGTAGAGTTACGGGAGGAGAAACATGCCGCGCACCAAAGGTTTAAGCGCGATTTCGGTCCCCGATAGCACGAGGATCCGGTCCCCGATGGCACGATAATTCTGGTCCCCGATAGCACGAGAGAATTCACAGCTTGTCCCCCGCGTCAGGAATGAGGCCGCGTCGTCGCAGGCGCGCTTCAAACGGATCGATGAGGGTTGGCGCAAAATTCAGACGCTCTGCACCGGTCGGATCTTGTGTAATGACGAGCTCGTAGCCCGGCAGTGTTTGCCGACGGACGATCTGGCGCAGGTCGTAAGCGAAGTGTTTGACGGGAGATAAGCTGCCCGACTTGGCGTGGAGATGCACAATTTCGAAGCTCCAACCGCCGTTCTGACGACCGCCGTGCTTGCGGACGAGGCGATAAAGCCAACGCTCGAGGCCGCCTGTCAGATCAAAATATCTGCGGTCGATTGTCAGGACGAGCGCATCGTTCAAAACACCTGAGTAGAACCAATCCGGCAGGATCAGCTCAAGTCCGCGGGGCTTCCCGTGCGTGTCGGACGTTTCCTTCCATTCGTTGATCCAGGAAAAGCGATGCCGTCGACGCTCTGTCGGTTGTCGAATCGACGTCATGACGGTCGTCGCCTGTAACCTGTCGAGCGCAGCCTTGAGGCGGTCATAGTCGCGAATGCTGGTGCTGCGGCCAATGAAGGTCAAAATCTCATATGGCGTGGTCGCCATCAGGCGCGAGGTCTTCAAACCTCCGTCACGCGCCTCAACAATCTGAGACGCAGCCCAGATCAGAACGTCCGCGTCCCAAATCGTTGCCATGCCATGCTCGGCAACGGCTTCGACACGGATTGTGATGGTGCCGGCACGAAAGTCGATCGGCACAATGCGTTTGGTCTTCGCCAGCGAGAAGAACGGATATGCCATGAGGTCTTGCGCATCGCGTGCAGCCAAATCGCCGGGCAGCGCTCGAAACAATTCGAGTTGATCCCGTTCAGAACGTCGGCGCCGATGCGGAGTGAATTGATTGTCCGACATCGTCAGCGGCGCTCCTTTCCGGCATACGGCGCAGGCGGATGGCGTTTCGCAGGCAGAACGGTCCCGGCCCCGGGATCGCTGGTTGATGACTTGGTGCCACGGTCGGCCCAGGCCTTGAGATCGTCGAGCGCATAGACCACCCGTCCGCCAATCTTGCGGTACGCGGGACCGGTGCCATAGGTCCGGTGCTTTTCGAGCGTTCGGCCGGAAAGGCTGAGAAATCGTGCTGCTTCGGCCGTCCGCAAGTATCGCTGCGGTATGCCGGCGCCGGGATCGGACATTTGGGAGACTCCGTGTGCATTGGCGCGCAACCGGCGTAGGTCGCGCATCCACGAGCACATTGGCGGAGTCGATCCGCGAAGGGGGATGCCGAAGTTAAGGGGGGCTAATTTCGATACCCCCAGCATACTCCTATTTTTTTCGGGACGGCGGACGCAGTATTCTGCGATAGCCGCCACGCATCAGCGCAAAGCCGCTCTGAGCCAAGCGGATGATCCGATTGCGTAGATCATGGGTTTTCCAGTCGCGTTCGGAAATCCGTTGGGGGCCATACAGGACTTCGGCAATTTCCCGGTACGTGGCTCCGTCCATTCGTCCGTCTAGCACGCGCAGAGCCAGCGTCATTCGGCGCCGCTGAGCAGCAGAAAGCGCATGGAGAGGCTTCCCAACCGGTTTGCCATTAAGTGCCCGAAACAGGCGGCGGCCAGCATCTGCTCGATACTCGTAGTCTTGATCGAACGAAATTTCGACACGATAGGTCGCGGCGATGATGGGCGCCTCTTTCAACCACACGCGGTGCTCGATACCGTGCAGATGCAGCACAGCGTGCCAGCCATCAGGGCCTTCTCGCAGCTGAGCTTCATTGAGATCTTTGAGATCGAGACTGACGTGGGAATCCACGCCGGGCGACAACTCAACGGGTCTTACTGGGATGACCGTCGGAAGAACCTCGGGCGCCCAGAAGATTGTTTGTTCAAAGAAAGGTCGAGCGGGATCAGCTACGAAAAACTAACCCCCAATGATGTCGGATGCCGGCCGAGGGCGGACGAGCTCGGCAATCGCTTTGGAAATCGGGGTTGCGGCGCAGACACTCCCAGGCAAGGCCAGTCAGAAGCCCCTCTTCAACGCGGTTATAGTAGTCATCCGACGACCTCCAGTTGAACTTCGACATACGCGTCCCCGTCGCACTGCAAAATTGCGGCGCGATAATCCTGAGCAGTCATGGTTGCAGGAAGCCCCAGATCGCGCATCGCGTGATGCAGCGGATCGATCGGTCCAAGCCGTAGAAAGTTTTGCTACTGAAAATGAAAATCAGAGCTAAAGATTTGGATTCGACGCTCCGCCGCGCAGCAAATGTCGATAACCGTGCTCAGTCATCCATTTCGCGCGGGTCAGGTGCGTGTCAAAAGCACGTTTCGCGCGATCATGCTCGAGGTCTGGGTTGATGTGCAGCACGATTTGCGCCACCTCCCGCCAGTCGGCTCCCTCCGCGTCTGCATCAAGTATGCGCAAATAAGTTATGACGTGCTCTTCGTCATAGACAGTGAGCACGGGATCCGTGGGCGCAGCGTCGGCGACGTCTGGATCTCGAGGTGGTTTCTTCATGAGAAAATCATAGAACGAATAATTCTAACTTGCCAGAAAACAAAATGCGGACCGATTGTAGCCCTTCTTTTGCCGCTGTCAGCAGAATTCCCGAGCGTTGCTCTCTACGATCTGTCTAAGGCCGCTTCCGAATTGGCTTGCGAGTGTCTCCCCGATTGCTCACCAGCATTACTCCCTCGCCGCGCTCCGAGACCAGGAACATGATTCCAGATGTTTCAAGGGCAGCGCGAACGCGGTCGCGCGTATCCTCGCGCACCTGAAGTCCGTTCTCGGACTCGAAGCGCTTCAGCGCCGTTAACGCGACCAAGGCCTTGTCAGCGAGCGTCTCTTGTGTCCAACCGAGAAGCGCGCGTGCGGCCCGCACTTGGCGGGATGTGATCATGCATGATCACATCCACAGCAAGCCGATCAAGCGCTATGGAAACGACTATAATAGTCGCCTTGGTCCCGTGTCTAGCCCGTTTTTGCGGGTTTATGACGACGATACGGTCGTCTGTAAGGGGGCGGCGCGTTGGGGGAAGATTCGTCGAAGCCCCGCCCGATTCGCTCGGGCGGGGCCTCGCGGCGAGACTTACTCGCCGTTCTTCCGCGGCCGCGACCACAGCAGGGTGTAGCCTTCGCCACCCTCGTCGTCGAACAGGTTGGCGTAGATCGGTGCGTTGAAGGAGGGATCGTCGAGCTTGAGCGAGAGATAGTCGCGACCTTCCTCGGAGCGCTTCGACCAGGCGGCGCCGATCTCGGCCCGGCCGACGAAGATGCGGTGGCTTGGAGCCTTGTCGTTGGAGGGGCTGGATTCTGCGACGATGCGGACGCCTTTGGCCTGCAGGCTGAGGGTGACGATCTCGCCCTGGAAGCCGTTTTAGGTCAGTTGGCAACCGTCTTTCTGAAATGAAGCGGTTGATCCGATAGCGAC
>NZ_LSIC01000007.1 GCF_001556045.1 Bradyrhizobium sp. CCH5-F6 | reverse complement strand
GGAATGGTGGGCGAGATCATCTCGGAATGCTGGGCGACATCGAGCGGAATCCGCAGGGCAGCCGCTCGATGAACTCGTCGGCGCCCGCAAGCTGCGCCGCCGCGACGATCTCGGCAAAGGTCGCGTCACGTTTCACGCAGGCGATATTGTCGCGAACCGTTCCGCGAAACAGGAAATTATCCTGCAGGACGATTCCAAGGTTTCGGCGCAGATGCGCCAAGTCGAGCTCCCTCGAATCATATCCGTCGATGCGCAGCAGCCCCTGCTGCACCGGATACATGCCCGAAATCAGCCTCGTGAGCGTCGTCTTGCCGGAGCCGCTCCTGCCCACGATCCCGAAGATCGAACCTGGCTCGATGGTGAAGGAGACGTCATCAAGCGCCGGCGAGCCTTCAGCTCCGTAGCGAAAGGAAACGCTCTCGAACTCGATCTTCCCCGCGAAATCTGGTCGCAGCCCGTCTTTCCTGCCGTCACGCTCGGGCGTCTGACTCATCACCTCACCGAGCATCTTCACGGCAAGAGCGACTTCCTGATACTCATGCACCATGGTCACGAGCTGGACCAGCGGTCCGGAGACTCTTCCGGCCAGCATATTGAAGGCGACCAATGCGCCGATTGTCATTTCTCCGGCAAAGACATCGAGCGCTCCGACGGCGATGATCCCAAGCGTCATGATCTTCTCGAGAAATCCCGTGAGTGCCTGGGCCCCTGCGGAAATCTTCTCGACGCCAAATCGCATGGTCACCGACTGCGCACAGCGGGTATCCCAGATCCTGCCCTGCAGCGGCTCCATGCCCAGCGACTTCACGGTGCGCATACCGTGAACCGTCTCAACCAGGAGCGCCTGCCGCGCACCTTCCGCCTGGTAAAGATCGTAAAGACGTCGCCGGAACGGGCCCATCAGGAGGCCGACGACAGCCGCACTCGCGGCCGTGAACGCCAGAACCATAAGGGTCAATTTGACGCTGTAGAGCGCAAGTACCGGCAGGAAGACGAACAACGAAAGCGCGTCCAGGGTGGTCAAGAACAGCCGCCCGGTCAGAAACTCACGAATCCGCGCCGCTTGCTGCATGTGCTTGACCAGCACGCCTGCGGCCATATGCTCGAAAAACGTGACGGGCAGACCGAGGAGATGACCAAACGTCTTTGTAGCAACGCGAATGTCGACCTTGTTGGTCGCATAAAGCAGCAGGTAACGCCGCAGAAAGCCGAACAAGGCGTCAAAGACGAGCGCTACGGCCGCCCCTGCCGCGAGCACGTAGAGCGTGGTGAAGCTCTCGTGAACCAGGACTTTGTCGATGACGAGCTGAAAGAAGATCGGGATAACCAGGCCCAACGCATAGAGCAGGACAGCAGCGATCGCCACGTCCCTGAAGAGCCGCCATTGGCGAAGCAGTTCCGGTACGAACCACCGGAGGCCGAAACTTCTCTGGTCATCCTTCGTCGACTGCTCGCGCTTGATCAGGACCGTCTCACCAGCCCATTGAGCGCAAAATCGGTCCCGCTCGACAACCAGGACCTCGTCCTTGCGGTCAGCAAGCGGGTCGAAGACGCTGACGCTCTCGGTGCCATCGGCTCCCAGTCCCGGACCAAGAACGACGATCCAGTTGCCATTGGCGAGCTGAGCCAGCGCCGGATAGGCTTCTCCAAGACGAACCAGGGCGCCCCAATCCAGCTTCATGTTTCTCGCGCGCAGGCCGGCATCATTTGCCATGCGCAACAGGAGATTCAACGAGAGCGGGCCGGCTATGGCGTAGGCGTGCTTCAAGCGCTCGACCGGCAGATCGATGCCATGATGGCCGGAAATCCTGGACAAGCATTCCAGTGCCGTCTGCGCCGCCAATCCGGACGCGTCCGTGGCCCGGTCGTCCGCACCATCAACGGCGTCGATTTCAGCGGAAGTTTGAAGAGACATTTAGAGACCGTGTGTTCGGCGCGAGCGCATCGCGCAACCCCGACCCAGCGCTGTGCGATTCAGCCGGCTGCTGCCGCCGGATCGCGCCTGCGTCAACCAGGCCCTGAAGCGCCTTCTGCATCACATCGACCGAATTGGCGAAGGATTCGACCGAGAAGATCAGGCGCTGAGAGAACACTCGTTTGGGGGCGTTGTTGGCGTCACGCTCGGTCGGTGAAAGACTGACCAGATCGACGCGGACGATGCTTCCGCTGACGGTGATTTCCTCGATTCCATCGGTATAGAGTTCGGCGTGCATCCTAGGTCTCCTGTTCCGCTAGCTGCGATGGATGGTCCGAGCCTGCCCAAGTTGCCCGCCGAAGTGGCTCGCCTTTTGATCCAGCATGGCCATTCCGATTAAATACATCTTCAATATATATATTAAATCATTTTAAATAAACGGTCAAATATACATCGATGAGAATTCCAGGATCATCCGAGCAACGCTACCGCGAGGCAAATTGCGGAAGCGCTGTGATTTCGTTCAGATATTTGCCGTAGCCGCTCTTCTCCAGCGGTTGGGCCAGCGCAACAAGTTGATCACGATCGATGAAGCCGAGCCTGAAGGCGACCTCCTCGAGGCAGGCGATCTTCATTCCCTGCCGCTTTTCCAGAGTCTGCACGAACGTCCCTGCATCGATGAGAGACTCGACCGTGCCGGTATCCAGCCAGGCAAACCCCCGCCCCATGCGCTCGACGTGAAGCGCATTCGCCGAAAGGTAACGCATCTGGAGATCGGTAATCTCGAGCTCGCCGCGCGGCGATGGCTCGACGCGACGAGCGTGGCGGACCACGCGATTGTCGAAAAAATACAAGCCCGTAATTGCCCAGTTCGACGCTGGCCGTTTGGGTTTCTCCTCGATCGATACCGGACGATCCGCCTCGTCGAACGCGACCACGCCATATCGTTCTGGATCTCGCACGTGATAGGCAAAGACCGTTGCGCCTTCCTCGCGCCCTGCCGCCCTGGCAAGCAACTCGCTCAGGCCATCGCCGAAGAAAATATTGTCCCCGAGCACCATCGCCACCCGATCGTTTCCGATGAAATCGGCACCAACGATGAAGGCGTCCGCGAGACCGGCGGGGCGGGTTTGCTCCGCGTAGCTCAGTCGAATGCCCCATTGGCTGCCGTCGCCCAGCAAGCGCTCGAACTGGCACCGGTCCGAAGGCGTGGTAATGATCAGAATCTCGCGAATCCCCGCCAACATCAGCGTCGACAAGGGATAATAGATCATCGGCTTGTCATAGATCGGGAGCAACTGTTTGCTGACCACGCGCGTGATCGGATAGAGGCGCGTTCCGCTGCCGCCCGCCAGCACGATTCCCTTCAGCATCGGTTTCTCCTCCGAGCAGCTGCTCCAGACAGACTTTGAGCGACTGGCGCCAGGGCGCCAGTCGAATTCCGAACACGCGTTCGGCCCTGGACGAGTCCAAGCGCGAGTTCCGAGGCCGGCGCGCAGCCGTTGGAAACTCCTCGGTCGTGATCGATTCGAGCGCCGGGATCCGGACTCCGCGACGAGAACGCTCGTAGAAGATCGCCTGCGCAAAATCGTGCCAGCTCGTTTCGCCTTGACCCGCGAGATGAAAGATGCCGGACGTGGCCCTGCGATCATCCGCTACCGACCGTTCTGCGATCCGCAGGACGGCCTCCGCGACGTCGAATGCAGAGGTCGGATTGCCATGTTGGTCGCCGACAACCCTTACGACTTGCTGCGTCTCACATAGGCGCAGCATCGTTCGAACGAAATTGGTGCCGTAGGGGCTGTAGAGCCACGAGCATCTGATCACCGTCGCGAGCGGGTGCGCGGCCAATACGGCAGCTTCGCCGGCCAGCTTGGACGCGCCATAGACGTTCAACGGTGCGGGGATGTCACTTTCGTCGTATGCATCGGGCTTCGTGCCGTCGAACACATAGTCGGTCGAGAGATGAATGAGTGGAATATTCATCTGCCAGGCGACATCGGCCAATGCTGCCGCGCCATCCCGGTTGACGCTGAACGCCTTCGCTGGTTCAGATTCGGCCCGATCGACCGCAGTATACGCGGCCGCGTTGATGATTGCGGAGGGCGCGATTGACGCGATGAGCTTGTCGATGCCATCGCGGCTCTCCAGATCGAGCTCTGGGCGCCCGAGGGACACCGCAGGCAGACCGCGCATTGCAGCCAGTTCACGCAGGCACTTTGCCACTTGACCATTGCGTCCGGCAATCAGGATGGGGCGATCTGTCATCTTCACCTCAGTGTTGGGAGGCCAGGAGACCGAGACGCGCGCCATCATAGACACCGCGGCGAGTGCGCTCCCACCATGCGCGATTCTCGAGATACCATCCGACCGTTTGGGCCAACCCCTGTTCGAAGGTCCTCGTCGGTTCCCAGCCCAGTTCACGACGCGCCTTCGAGGCATCGATTGCGTAGCGCGCATCATGTCCCGGACGATCCGGCACGAACGTGATGAGAGATCGTCTCGCTGCGGCGCATGGAGATAATCGATCCAGCACGTCACAAACCCAGGTGACGACCTCCAGGTTGGAGCGCTCGGCATCTCCGCCGAAATTGTACTTCTCGCCCGGTTTGCCTTCGTGCAGCAATCTTATCAGTCCGGCGGCATGATCATCGACATGGAGCCAGTCGCGAATATTCCTGCCGTCGCCGTAGACCGGTAGAGGCTTGCGGTCGATCGCATTGAGGATCGTCAGCGGGATGAGCTTTTCCGGGAATTGGTATGGCCCGTAATTGTTCGAGCAGTTCGACACGATGACGGGCAAACCGTAGGTTCGAAACCATGCAAGTGCGAGGTGGTCCGATGCGGCCTTGCTCGCCGAATACGGCGAGCTCGGCCGGTAGGGCGTGTCCTCGCGAAAAAAATCGTCCTGTCCCAATGAACCGTAAACTTCGTCCGTCGACACGTGGACGAAGCGGAACCTCTTCCGCCTCGGAAGGGACAGTCCTTCGTAGTAGGTCCTGGCAGCCTCCAACAGCGTGTAGGTGCCAACTATATTGGTGTTGACGAAGGCGCCGGGCCCGTTGATCGAGCGGTCGACGTGGCTTTCGGCGGCCAGATGTATGACCGCATCCGGCTCATAGTCGGCAAACGCGACATCCATGACCTCGCGATCGCAGATGTCGGATTGCAGGAACGCATAGGGCTCCAGTCTCTCGACGCTCGCCAGCGACGCCAGATTGGCTGCGTATGTCAACTTGTCGACGTTGAGCACCGCGGCGCCAGTCTGCAGCACCAAGCGACGACACACCGCAGATCCGATAAAGCCCGCTCCGCCGGTCACCAGGATACGCATCTACTCGTCTCCACTAGTCGAAAACGCAACCAAGCTGGTTGAGCGCGGGAAGGAGTTGGTCCTTCGGCGACAACCGAGCCTCTGAAGGCGTCACGGGCCACTTGATCTCTAGCGCTGGATCAGCCCAATGGATGCCGCCGTCATGGCTCGGGGCATAGACCTGATCCACCTTGTACAGGACCACCGTCTTGGGTTGCAGTGTACAGAAGCCATGGGCGAAGCCCTTCGGAATGAACACCTGCTCACCGCTTTCGCCGTCCAACTGGATGGCGATGTGCTTGCCGAAGCTGGGCGAAGAACGCCGCAGATCCACTGCGATGTCGAGAATGGCGCCGCTCAACACCCGTATCAGCTTCGCCTGCGCAAAAGGCGGTCGCTGGAAATGCAAGCCGCGCACCGTGCCGATAAGATCCGAGCTGGACTGATTATCCTGAACGAAGTCATGGAGAATTCCCTTCTCCGCAAACGCCGACCGCTGGAAGGTCTCGGAGAAGTAGCCGCGGGCATCGGAAAAGCGGTCCGTGCGAATGACTTTGACATCAGGGATCGCCAAGGATCGCAATTCCAGCATTGGATACTCTCTTGTCCACTAAATACAGACCGGACTTCGATAAGGCGGCCAAAATACGAATTGATTAATCTCTCGTCTCTGCCGAACGAGCCCTAAAACACCCTCATTACCTACAACGAGACTCGGAGCATCGGGCTCAACCTACTGGAATTATTACATTTTATGCAAAACACGCTCCCGATCCGATCGCCGGGTTACTGTTTTCACCTTGGCAGAATTAATATAGGACTTATTTAATTTGGCAAGAAGATTTTTATAATGTATATAATCACCCGCTGCTCGATCGGCCCGCTCGAACGCTGGCTTGTGAGCAGGCGGCCGCAACGTGACCCACCGTCGGGACAGGTACGTGATGCTCCAGAACAATCTCAAAGACACGGATAGACTACGGCTGCCGGTGAACTTGGCCCAGCCCACCCAGACGGACGGCGGCGGGATCACCGACATCATCCACGTCGGGATCGGGATCGCACGTCGTCAGTATCTCGTCATCCTCGTCACTGCCGCGCTCGTCATTGCAGCCAGCCTGATCTATCTCCGGGTGGCGTCTCCGACCTACACGGCGCAGGTTCAGATCCTGCTGGCCAATCCGAGGGCCCAATTCGTCCAGCAGCAGTCACTCCTGGCCGAGCCGCCTTTCGATCTCAATCAGATCGAGACCCAGCTTCAACTCGTGAGATCGAGAGCCACGGCGGTTGCCGTAATCAACCAGTTGAAACTCATGGATGATCCGGACTTCACTGGGTCAGGGCTGACCTTGCAGTCGCTCTCGCAACGAATTCGGTCATGGGCTTCGATTGGATCGAAGAAAGATGCGCCGTCCGACAAGCATGTCGAACCATCGGACGCAGTCCCAGACGCCGTCGTAGATGCATTTCTGAGCCGGCTGTCCGCTTCGCGCGTGGGGTACAGCACCGTCATTGACATCAGTTTCAGCTCGAGAAGCTCAGCCCGGGCCGCGGAGATCGTCAATGCAATAGCCAACACCTATGTTGCAGATCAGCTCAATGCAAAATTCGACGCCAATCGCAGGGCAACGAGCTGGCTGCAGGACAGGCTGGGCGATCTCGGGGACCAGGCCCTCGCGGCACAACGTGCCGTCGACGTCTACAAGACCCAGAACAATATCGTCTCTTTGGATGGAAAGCCCATCGACGAGCAGCAGATCACGGAGATCAACAATCGACTGGCTCTCTCCCGCGCCCAGACCTCCGAAGCCACGGCCAAGTTGGCTCGCTATGAAAGCCTCCTTGCCTCCGCCCCGAAGTCGTCCTCGATGGTCGATCTGGATGCCATCGGCAGCGATGGGCTGAACAGTCCGATCATTACGGGCTTACGTCAACAGTATCTGGAACTCACCCGACGCGAGGCCGAATTGGCGGCAAGGGTCGGTCGCGATCACTTGGCGGTCGTCAATGTCCGGAACCGCGCGCGGGAGTTTCGCGTCTCCATTCTCGATGAGATCAGGAGACTTGCGGAAGTCAGCCGAAGCGAATTCGAACTCGCCAAGCAGCGTCAGGAAGAAATCGAGAAGCAGCTGTCCAAGGCCGTCACGCAGTCCCGTTCAGTCAACTATGCCGAGCTGACCATCAAGGACTTGGAGAGCCGGGCAAAGGGCTTGCGTAGCTTGTACGAGACTTTCCTGCAGCGCTACATGAGCTCCGCACAGCAGGAGACATTTCCCATCTCGGAAACGCGGGTGCTTTTCCCAGCCTCGCCGCCGTCGAGCAAGAGCAAGCCAAAGACAAGGCTGGTACTGGCGCTCGGCATTGTCGGCGGCCTCGCACTCGGCATCGGCTTGGCGCTGCTCAGAGACCTCATGGACCGCGTCTTCCGTACCTCTTCACAGGTGGAAACCGTGCTGGAATTGCCCTGCCTGTCCTTGGTCCCGTTGCTACCGGCCCGCAAGACCCCGAAGCCACCGGTTCGCCTCCAGAAAACCGATGACGATGTTCAGCAACGGATAGTCTCGCCCCCGAACGCAATCCATCGGACCGTGATCGGGATGCCACTTTCCCGGTATACCGAGGCAATTCGTTCCATCAAGCTGGCGATCGACCACAACCCGGCGAAAATCTCCTCGCAGGTCATCGGTATCACCTCGGCGCTGCCCAACGAGGGAAAGACCACGATCGCCGCCTCGCTCGCGCAATTGATCGGACACACCGGAAAGAAAGTCATCATAGTCGATTGCGACCTCAGGAATCCTTCACTGTCTTCCATCCTCGCGCCCAGAGCGGCCTGCGGAATCATCGAGGTTGCAAACGGTAACCGGTCGCTAGCCGAGGCAATCTGGCGGGATCCGACGACCAATCTCGCGTTTTTACCCGCCGTGCGGCGGGGACCTTTGCTTCACACCAGCGAAATTCTGTGCGCTGACGCGATAAGCAAGCTGTTCGACCGTTTGCGGGCGGAATATGACTACGTCATCGTCGACCTTCCTCCTCTGACGCCGCTGGTCGATGTCCGAGCCACTTCATCTCTCATCGATTGTTACATCCTCGTCGTTGAATGGGGCCGGACCAAGATCGATGTCGTGCAGCACGCGCTGCATACGGCTCCTAACATCCAGGAAGCGCTGATTGGGGCAGTTCTCAGCAAAACCGATACCAAGGCGATGGCTCGGTATGACGGCCATCGCAGCTACTACTATCATGACAGTCACTACATTCGTTACGGTCTTTCCGGTTCTTGAAGCTGTCTCGTAGCGGCACGCACCTTCGCCGCCGAACGCATCAGCGGAGCGGCCGCACTACAGCATGGTGTTTACATGATTTTCCGTATCGTCATGTTGGCCGAGCTCGCGGTGATTGCCGCGGCGCTCGCAATGCCGGATAGCTTGCAGAGCTGGGTATTGGCAACCTTCGTACTTGCGACAGCGACGCTGATGGTGGCGGCTATGCCCGTCTCCCTCGGCTTCGCCAGGCTGCTTCGCCCTGGCCTCGTCGCTGTGCTTGCGGCTCCGGCACTCTGGATGGCCATGCAGGCAGTGCCGATGCCTATGGGCACACTCGGCAATCCCATCTGGGCAACTGCATCGGCGGCCTTGAACGAACCCCTCTCCGAAATCATCACAGTCGACACTCGGGCGACCATGGTCTCGCTCGCACAGTACTGCGCCGTCCTCGCTGCTGCGCTCGTTACCGCGGTGATCGCGCTTGACCGCCGCCGCGCAGCGCAGATCCTGCATATTCTGCTGTCGATAGTCACCATTGCTACGGCCATGTGGTTCGGCCAGAAAACGTCGGGTGTCGCCGGGCCCGATGGCGTAACCGTCGCAGTGCTGGGCGTGTTGCTCTCCTGCGCGACGGCAATACGCGCGATCGATCAGATACGGCGACACAGTCGGCCAGGAGCAATTGCGCCAGCCCCGCTCCCTGCACTGTTCGCCGGGATCATCGCGATGCTTGTCTGCGCAGCGGCCCTGCTATTTCGAGCCGACTCCGCCGCCATCATCGCCGCCCTCCTCGGATCAGGGCTCTTGCTGTCGGTCTTCGCTATCCGCAGGTGGTTCTTGGGCCTGTGGGGTACCGCCGGCGTTCTCGCGACCGCGGCGATCATCATCATTGGCACCGTAACGGTCATTCCGTTCAGAACGAACACCGACCCGACGATTGCCTTGTCGTCGAGCAGTCAGATCGCAACAGAACGGATGCTACAGGACGTCAGGCCGGCCGGCTCCGGTGCGGGCGCTTCGTCGATTCTCTTGCCGATCTACCGGGACGCTGGAATCGGCGCCTCGCAGGAGAGGCCAACCGCCGCCGCCGCCATCGTCATCGACATGGGATGGCCCTTTTTTTGCGGCCTCGTGGTTATTGCAATGCTGGGCGCTTGTATTCTGATCAAGCGCTCTCTTTCCCGAGCCTACGACTACATCTACCCGGCCTTGGGAGCCGGAGCTTCGATTGCACTGACGATTCTCGCCTTTGCCGACCATGGAATTCTGGGTCTTGGCGCGTCGCTCTCGGTCGCGGCGCTTTTCGGACTGGCATTCGGTCAAAGCGTCGCCTCCGCCGGCCATGACGCTCCATCCTGGGAAGCGAAAGAGGCCTCCTACCGGGCGGCCGAGCCAGTTCCTGCACCTGGCTCGAAGTTCGCGTCAGTGTTTGCCACCGTTTGGCCCCGCGTTGCCCTGGTCGTGCTCGGAATCACGCTGAACATGCAGGCACTATGGATGATCTTCCCTGAGTGGTCGCTCGGCGGCCAGTTCTCCTTGTCGTCAGCTGTGTCGACCGCAGCAGCATGGCCGAACGGGATCTCGAAGCCGGTTTCGGTCGCGGCAGCGCGTGATGGCTCGTGGATACCGAGATCCAGCGGGAATTCGGCCCAGGCTGCGGACGACCCAAAGGCGGATATTCCAGTGACTTTGAACGCGTTTGCCCATGCGTTGCGATCTTCGCCGCTCCGCGGCGACCTTTGGCTCATGCTCGCGACGGCGCCCAAACGCAATGCATCCCGGTCCAGCACGGCAGCAATGCTCAAGATGTCATACTATACCGCCCCCAATGATTGGGATCTGCTTCCGTTACGCCTGTCCGTCGCGCTCGCTGCTGATGCAGTGGTAAGGGATGCTGAATTTCGCGACTTGATCAAACGCGACGTGAGCCTCCTCGTTACGCTTCAGCCTGCGCTCAGGCCGGCGCTCGTGACCGCCTACCGGTTGGCCTCCGCTGACGGGAGGACCTATCTGGAGGATCTGATTGCGGAGCAGGATCCGGCGTATCTCGACCAAGTACGCGCGTCCCGACAGGGTTCACGATAGATCCGAGAGCCGGTGCCTTGGTGCCACAGGCGTCGTTGACCGGCGACGATAGACGCACCGAGAAGATAATTTAGCTTGAATTAATTCTATTAAATATTAATAATTAACTATTAAATGGCAGGGCCACGACGATGAATTTCGTGAACCGACATTTTCCTGATCGAGACGTCGCCGATCGCATCAGCCCTGAGCCACCGGCATCCCTGCAGCACAAATGGCCCTTCCGTTATGACGCAGTCGAATACGTCGCGCTCTGTGCCGACATTGCGATCATTCTGTTTGCGAGCGTCGTTTCTACATTGCTGTGCCGAGTTCAGAGCGGGCAAGCCGCTACGGAATTGAGTGACGCACTCGGCCTGGCGCTGGTCAGCGCAGTTTGTCTTGTCTGCCTGCTGAAGATCCATGGGCTTTATCGACCGGTTGAGCTCCTTGTCCTCCGAAACCAGATCCGCGCCGTCTGTATGGCCTGGGCGTCCTTGCTGGTCTTCATTTGGGCGGTGCACGGCTTTGAATTTCGCGCGGGGATTTCTCAGCAGGCAGCCCTGCTTTTCGCCGTCTTGAGTCTCGGTTTGCTCATGGCCGAGCGGTGGGGAGTCAAGACGCTCCTCGGAAGGGGCCTGAGCGGCAGAAAGTTCGCCAGTACGAACATTGTCGTCATCAGCGATCAACCACTGTCGAAGGGCGCCGGGTTATCCGAAACCCTGTCAATGCACGGTTACTGCGTGAAGGGACGCTTCAGCTTGCCTCCGTTTGGCTTCGGTCCTGCCAGTCGCAGGCGGCTCACGGCCCGCGTGGTTCACTACATTCGCAATTGCCAGCTCGACCAGGTGGTGTTGGAAGCTGCCCCGGAACGGTGGCCAGAACTGCGAGCTTTCATTGCCGATTTGCGGGTATTGCCGTTCCCGATCGTGTTCGTGCCGGTCGGCACAACATCCGAACTGCTTCGACATCCTGCGCGGAGTCTTGGAAGTGCCGTTTGTGTAGAGCTCCAGCGCGGTCCCCTTACGCCGCTGGAATGCGCGATCAAGCGGACGATCGATCTCGTCGGCGCGGGACTCGCCTTGGCCATACTCTCCCCCCTGCTTGCGCTAGCCGCAGCCGCGATCAAGCTGGATTCTCCCGGCCCGGTATTCTTTCGGCAACAACGCTGTGGCTTCAACGGTCGGATCTTCTCGATCCGCAAATTCCGCACCATGCACGTGCTGGAGGACGGGCCCGTGATCCTTCAAGCCAGGCGCGCCGATCGACGCGTCACTCGCGTCGGCAAATGGTTGCGCCGGACGAGTTTCGATGAACTGCCGCAATTGCTGAATGTTCTCGACGGCAGCATGTCACTGGTGGGCCCGCGTCCTCACGCCTTGGCTCATGACGGAGAATTCGACAAGCTGGTGCGAAAATACGCCTTTCGCCACCGGGTCAGGCCGGGATTGACGGGGTGGGCCCAAGTCCATGGCTGCCGCGGTCCGACGCCGACAGCGGTCATGATCGAAGCTCGTGTTCAATACGATCTCTGGTACATCGACAACTGGAGCCTTCGACTGGATCTCGCAATCCTGCTCCGTACTCCTCTCGAGGTGCTCCGAGCGCGCAACGCTTACTGACGCAGAGATTTACGGGCTACGCCGTCTCGCTGGCCGCTACAAACCTGCCAATCGAGCAAATCCAGTCAAGTGCGCTGACGAAGCTTCGAACTCGCTTCGCCAATTCGAAACTCCTCGATTCTTCGGCCAGACTTCATTGCGGCAACCAACCACCGCGGCCGCTTGCCACGCCCTGACCAGGTCTCGGACGTCTGCGGATTTCGATATTTCGGCAGCACCCGCGGATACTTGCGTCGCGGCTTGCCGGCCGGGGACGCGCCTACAACGCTCGAGTCCGCCAAAACGGCCATCCCGCCCCCGAGAGCCGCCAGGCGCTTCTCCAGCTCGTGTTTTTCCGCTTTGATCCGGTCAGACAAAATCCCGCTAATTTCCTCATGAAGCGACCAGAGATCGTCAAGGGACATTGATTCTAGTTCGAGTTTTTTTGCTGACATGCTCTCACCGTGTAGCCCGAGCCCATCTAATATTGCCCCCATTCGATGTTAATCAAGAACAGAGTGTCGAATTATCCCAAAAAATGGGGGAACCGAGTGAAACCCGAGCTCCAAATAACTGGGTCGCGGTTCCCAATCAAGACGGAAAAATGCGCTGTCCGCAGAATTTAACTGCGGACGGCGCATATCACACGTCGGAATTGCAGCCGGGAAGCCGCTCGCGCGACAGCTGGACTGCTGGGGAAGAGATCAGGCAGGCCGCTTGAACAATTTGCCACGCCGCAGTCTTGATAAGTATGCTTGGCGCGCCGGGCGGCCCTTTCGTCGTCTGGGCAGCCCCATTGCCGCATGGCCGCCGCAGAGCCGCAAACGGGAGCGGATAACCTCGATATCCCTCAGCGCACACCGTCTAAGCTCGATTTGGGCCCCCAGGGCCTGGATGTCCAACAGAGCCGCCGAGGGAACGATAAACCGGCTCATTGAATCCCGAAGACGTTCAAGAGGGCACTCTATCAAGACGACTTCTCCCTACACG
>NZ_LSIC01000069.1 GCF_001556045.1 Bradyrhizobium sp. CCH5-F6 | reverse complement strand
TCCTCCTCGATGGAGGAGATGGCTTCGAACGTGAAGCAGAACGCCGACAACGCCAGCCAGACCGAGAAGATCGCCGCGCAGTCGGCCAAGGATGCGGAAGCCTCCGGCGCAGCCGTCGGCCGCGCCGTCAACGCGATGCAGACCATCGCCGAGAAGATCACGATCGTGCAGGAGATCGCGCGCCAGACCGACCTGCTCGCGCTCAACGCGGCGGTGGAAGCCGCGCGCGCGGGCGAGCACGGCAAGGGCTTTGCGGTCGTCGCCTCCGAGGTGCGCAAGCTCGCCG